>CAJXDN010000005.1 GCA_913052485.1 uncultured Flammeovirgaceae bacterium
AAGGTAATTATTGACATAAGCAAATTGAATAATTTTTAAATTTGCATCAAAAAAAGATATAATAAATTTTGGTAGAAAAAGTAATTAATCTGGATGACATCGAATTAGTTGGATTCCTGGGAGTAAAAAACAAGAATATCCAAGAAATTGAGACAGCATTTCCTAAAACAAAAATTATTTCAAGAGGAAATAAAATCTCTATCAAAGGTAACAAGGATCAACTCCATGAGGTAGAAAAAATAATAAGATCTCTCGTTATTCATTACGAAAAATTTGGAAAAATTGATAGAAAAATTGTTTTGAGTCATATCCGAAATGGTTTCAGTAATGAAGAAAAAGAAGTAATTATTTATGGATCCTCTGGTAAAAAGATTATTGCTAAAACATCAAATCAAAAGAGAATAATAGACCTTCACAATAAAAATGATTTACTTTTTGTAATTGGTCCTGCCGGAACAGGTAAAACATATGTCAGCGTTGCTTTAGGTGTGAAAGCATTGAAAGAAAAAAAAATAAAAAAAATTATTATTACAAGACCAGTAGTAGAGGCTGGTGAGAATTTAGGTTTTCTTCCTGGTGATTTACAAGATAAAATTGACCCTTATCTTAAACCAATTTACGATGCTTTAGAGGATATGATTCCAATTCAAAAAATGAAAAAATTTATAGAAAACAAAACCATTGAAATCGCACCACTAGCTTATATGAGAGGGAGAACATTAAAGAATGCTTTCATATTATTGGATGAAGCTCAAAATACAACTGAGTCTCAACTTAAGATGTTTCTTACAAGGTTAGGTCAAAACTCTAAGATGATAGTTACTGGTGACATATCTCAAATTGATTTAAGAAAAAATCAGTCATCTGGTTTAGTTGATGCTAAAAATAAGTTAAATAATATAGAGGGAATAGGATTCACTCACTTAGATAGTTCCGATGTACTTAGACATAGCTTAGTAAAAAAAATACTCGACAAATATCAATAATCATGAATTACGTTATAGATTATGACTCAACATTTATTCAAGTTGAGTCACTAGATGAATTATCAAAGACCTCTAAAAGTTATAACCTAAAAAATCAAAAAGAAATTGAGAAAATTACAAACATGGGAATGGATGGAAAAATTTCATTTTCTGAATCGTTAGAAAGAAGAATAAAACTAATCAATTCAAGTATAGAAGATATCAGAAGTACTCTTGAAGTTTTGGAGAATAGAATTACAATTTCATTTCTAAAAAACAAAAATTTTTTTAAAACAAATTCAGATAAGATCTTTATAGTTTCAAGTGGTTTTCACGAACTAATAGATCCAATTGTTTTAAAGTTTGGTATCAAAAAAGAACACATATTCGCAAATAACTTTTTATTTAAAGATAAAAATATTGTAGGATTTGATAGAAATAACCCACTCAGTAGGTCAAAAGGTAAAGTTGAAATTATTAAACGTTTAAATTTAAAAGGTAAAGTTTTAGTTATAGGAGATGGTTATACTGACTATGAAATTAAGAAAGACGGCTATGCAGATTCTTTTTTCCTTTTTACTGAAAATATAAAAAGAGATTCTATTGTCAAAAGTGCTGATTATTTACTAAAATCGCTTGATGAACTTTTTAAAATCATTTAATGAAATCTTTATCTTTCCCAAAGTCAAAAATTAATGTTTTACTTCTTGAAAAACTAGATAAATCCGCCGAAGAAAAATTCAAAAAAGAAGGATATAATGTTGAAATTTTTGAGGGCAGTTTGGACGAAGGTGAACTAATAAAAAAAATTAAAAATATTTCTATACTCGGCATAAGATCAAAAACAGTTATCTCAAAAAAAGTTATTGATTCTGCTGAGAGACTGTTAAGTGTTGGTGCATTCTGTATTGGAACAAATCAAATAGACCTCAAGCATTGTTCCAACAACGGTATAGCTGTATTTAATGCACCATACAGTAATACTCGATCTGTTGTCGAAATAGTAATTGCTCAAATAATAAATTTATTAAGATCAATAGTAAAAAAATCAAATGAAATGCATGAAGGAAAGTGGAGTAAAGACTCAATAAATTCTCACGAAATACGTAATAAAACGATTGGAATTATTGGGTATGGAAATATAGGTTCCCAATTATCAGTGTTATGTGAGTCATTAGGCATGAACGTATTGTATTTCGATAAATTAGACAAACTTTCAATCGGAAATGCTAAGAAAGTGTCTTCACTTCATGAGTTACTAAAAGAATCAGATATAGTTTCACTTCATGTTGATGGAAGTGAAGAAAATTCAAATTTTATTAGTGGTAAAGAATTTGAAATGATGAAAAAGAATTCAATATTAATAAATTACAGTAGAGGCAACATCGTTGATATTAATGCATTAAAAAAATATCTAGTAAATAATAAACTATTAGGTGCAGCTATTGATGTGTTCCCAAAGGAGCCATTAAATAATTCAGAAAAATTTCAATCAGAGCTTATGGGAATTAAAAATTTAATTTTATCACCTCATATCGGTGGAAGCACAAAAGAAGCTCAAAAAAATATTGGCAATTACGTACCAAATAAAATAATTGATTTCATTAATACTGGTAACACCTCAAACTGTGTAAACTTCCCTACATTATCACTACCCGAACAAAGAGAATCACATAGGTTTATACATATTCATAAAAATGAGCCGGGTGTACTTCTCAATATAAATAAAATAATATCGAGTTTTGATATTAATATCAAAGGGCAATACCTAAAAACCAAAGAAGATATTGGATATGTAATTACAGATATTGATAGAGAATATGATAAATCAGTTATCAAAAAATTAAAAGAAGTAAATCACACAATAAAACTTAGGGTACTATACTAAGATGAAAAAAATTTTTTTTACTCCTGGCCCCTCGGAACTGTTCTTTACTGTTGAAGAACACATTAAAGAAGGTATAAGAAATAATATATATTCTATTTCTCACAGGAGTAATGAATTTAAGATAATATATGAGGAATGCGTTTCGAGGTTAAAAGACTTACTAAGTATACCTAACAACTACAATGTTGGGTTTTTATCTTCTACTAACGAAATCTGGGAGAGAATTATCCAAAATCTTATATTAGAAGATTCTGGACACTGTGTTAATGGTTCTTTCTCTAAAAAGTTTCATGACTTTGCTTTACTCAATAAAATTAATGCTAAATCATATTCTTTTGATATGAAAGAATATATTGTTGATGATATTCCTAACACACATGAATTACTTGCACTTACTCTCAATGAGACAAGTACCGGAATTATGTGTTCAAGAGAAAAGATTTCTGAAATTAGGTCTAAAATTAAAAATTCAATCATTGCCCTAGACTGTGTTAGTGGAATTCCATCTATTCCATTTAACATCAATGATGTAGATACTTTTTATTTTTCTGTTCAAAAATGCTTTGGATTACCCTCTGGACTTGGTGTATGGGTATACAACGAAAAATGTCTTGAAAAGCATCTTAAAATAAAAGAAAAAAAAATTACAGGAACTTATCATTCTCTTCAAAGAATTCATGAAATGTCATTAAAATATCAGACACCTGAAACTCCAAACGTACTCGGAATTTATGTATTTAGCAAAGTTTTAAAAGATATGATGAATATAGGAATTGATAATATAGTAAGAGATACCAACTATAAATCATCTCTGCTATATAATACAATTAATAATCATAGTGATCTTGATAGTTTTATAAAAAATAAGGAAATTCAATCAAAAACTGTAATTGTCGCAAATTGTAAAAATGAAAGCGATATGTATATAAATGCCATGAAAGAGAGGGGTTTTATTTTAGGAAAAGGATACGGATCAGGAAAAAATCAAATTAGAATAGCTAACTTTCCCACACACTCCAAAGAAGTTTTTGAACTTCTTTGTGATGAACTAACCCTTATAAAATGAAAAATGCAGTTGTAACAGGCGGAGCAAGTGGAATCGGCCTTGAATTTGTCAAACTTCTGATAGATGACAATTACAAAGTCTTCATTGTTGATAATAACGAAGAGAACTTAGATGGTTTACATAACATAATTTGTTCAGATAAATTTCAGCCAATCAAGTTAGATTTATCAAAAGTAACATCACCTAAAATAATTCATGAAAAACTTAAAAAAGAAAATATTGATGTCTTGATTAATAATGCTGGCTTTGGAACTTTTGGAAAATTTTATAAAACTAAATGGGAAAGAGATGCGGAGATGATTAATCTTCATGTACTCAACACAGCACATTTAACAAAACTCTTTCTTAAAGATATGATTAAAAGAAATGAGGGGAAAATATTAAATATATCCTCAGTTGCCGCATTCCAGCCAGGACCTATGATGTCACTTTACTATGCTACAAAAGCATTTATTTTACATTTTACTGAAGCAATATCTAACGAGGTAAAAGATAAAAATATTACTATATCCGTTCTGTGTCCAGGACAAACTAAAACAAACTTCCAAGACTATTTGTCAACTAAAAAAAATAAAATAAGTTTTAACACAGGCTGTCCAATTGAGGTTGCAAAATATGGATATAATGCATTAAAAAATAATATCACAGTATCTGTACCTGGTTTTATGAATAAGATAATAGTCCTATTAAATAGGTTACTACCTAGATCAACGTCTGTTAATCTTGTTAGATATATCCAAGAAAAAAACAGAGATTAAATTATCTTTAAATTCATTATCAAATATTTCAAATTATTAAAATAAATGGATAGGGATCTAATCAAAAATAAAATAAAAGTCCTCAGAGATGAGTTAGATTTCCATAATAAATTATACTATGATGAAAACAAGAATATTATTTCTGACTATGAGTATGACCTAAAAATGAAAGAATTAATTACTTTGGAGGAAACCTATCCAGAGTTCAAAAATAAAACATCTCCTAGTGTAAAGGTTGGAGGAAAAATTACAAAAGAATTTAATTCCTTTAAGCATGAAGAGAAAATGTTATCCTTGTCTAACACATACTCAGATGAAGATTTAAATGATTTTGATAAGAGAGTTAAAAAAATAATTGATAAAAATGATGTCGAGTACGTATGTGAATTAAAATACGATGGAATTGCACTAAGTATTCAATACGAAAATAATATTTTTAGAAGAGCTTTAACTAGAGGAGATGGAAATTATGGTGACGATATCTCTAACAATGTGTTAACTATCAAGACCCTACCAATTAAATTAAAAAATAATGAGATATTAAACTTAGAAGTTAGAGGTGAGGCGTTCATATCTAAAAGCAATTTCAAATTATTAAATGAAGAAAAAAAATTAAAAGGAGAACAATTATTTTCAAACCCTAGAAATACCGCATCTGGTTCTCTCAAATTACAAGACTCGTCAGAAGTCTCAAAACGAAAGATAAATTGTTATATATATTCTCTTAAAACCAATTCTGGTATAATCAGCACCCATGAAAAATGTTTAGACTATCTTAAATCGATAGGATTTAATGTCCCTGAAACTTATAAAAAATGTAAAAACATTAAAGAGGTAAAAAATTATATTAGATATTGGGAGTCAAGAAGATATGATTTAGATGTAGAAACTGATGGGATTGTAATTAAAGTCAATAAGCTAAACTACCAGAAAGTATTAGGTAACACAAGTAAAAGTCCAAGATGGGCAATAGCTTATAAGTATAAGGCTGAAAGTAAGGTAACAAGGGTTAGAGATATTATCTTTCAAGTTGGTAGAACAGGAGCAGTTACACCTGTTGCAATGCTTGATCCTATATCAATTGGAGGATCCATTGTGAAAAGGGCTTCACTACATAATCATAATGAGATTATGAGACTTGATGTGAGGTTAAACGATTACGTGAATATCGAAAAGGGAGGAGAAATTATTCCCAAGATCACATCTGTCATCAGAGAAAAGAGAAATAAAAATTCAAAGAAATTTTTATTTACAACTAGCTGTCCTTCATGTGGATCAAAACTAGAAATTACAGATAATCAAGCTGTATCATATTGTAAAAATTATAATGACTGTAAGCCACAAGTATCAGGTAGAGTTGAACATTTTATTAGTAAAAATGCAATGGATATTGATAAATTAGGTCCAGAGACAATTAAAGGCTTTATAGATAATAAGATTATTAAAGTACCAGCTGACCTTTATAATATAGAATATAATGATATAATCAATCTAGAATTTAAATTAGAGGAAAAGGGGAAAGTAAGATCATTAAAAGAAAAGTCATGTAATAATATTTTAACAAGTATTGAAAAATCAAAATCCAAGCCGTTTTCAAACCTACTTTTTGGATTAGGAATTAGATTTGTAGGAAAAACAACTGCCGAAAAATTATCAAATCATTTTAAAAGTATTGATAATATAATAAATGCGTCTTACGAGGAAATTATAGGAGTTGATGAAATTGGTGAAAAAATAGCTGAAAGTGTCACGATGTTCTTCTCAGATGAGACAAATATTACTCATATCCAAAATTTAAAATATGCTGGGTTGAAATTAGAGGAAGATAGAATCTCAAATTTGTCAAATAAACTTAGAGATTTAATTTTTGTAATTTCGGGTAAGTTTCTTAATTTTTCAAGAGATGAAATACAAGATAAAATCAAACTTAATGGAGGTAAAATATCCAAATCCTTATCCTCCAAGACAGATTTTTTAATTTCCGGTGAAAATATGGGGCCAAAAAAGAAGATAAAAGCTGAAGATCTTGGAACTAAAATAATTTCTGAAGATGACTTTATTTCAATGATATGAAATTTATATTAAACGCAATTAATAAAAGGAAAAGAAAGAGACTTAAAATCAATAGAGCATCTTTAAGTTACAACAGAGCTAATCACTTTGGAATATTGTATACCTATATAGATGAAAATAAACAAAAAGCTATAAATGATTTTGCAGATAATTTAAGGAAAGACGGTAAAAGAGTTGATCTACTTCCTGCAATAACAAAACAGAATGCTGATAATAGGTATTTTAAGACTTTTAAAATTGATGAGGTTAATTCATTTGGAACATGGTCAAACAATAATGTCAATTTGTTTATCTATCAACAATATGATTTTATGATATATCCTGACTTAAAACTGAATCCTGAGTTAGAAAATATAATTATTAACTCGTACTCTAAGTGTAGAATTGGTTTTATTAATTCGAAAACAGATTTATTTGAGCTTGTACTAAGGTCCGATCTGGAGTATGATATCTCACACAGACTAAATAAACTTCTTAGGTATCTTAAAAAACTTAAATAAAAAAAGGTGGTTAAAAACCACCTTTTAAATAAAAACATTTTCTTTTGTTAATTAAGAAGCGTTTTTCTGTGCTTGAACTTCTTTTCTTACGTCTTGAGCCCAAACCTTTAAAGCTTGCATGCCCTTTCTAACTCTAGTTCCAGCTGCTTTGTTTCCTTTATCATAAAATTTAGCAAAGTCAGGACCTAAGTCATTCACTAAGCCAGTTAATTCGTCGTATCTACCCATTATATTATATTTAAATTAAAAAATAGTACTTTTTCTAATTTAAAGAAAAAAAACCAATAAATCTACTAGTTAAGGCCGTTTTTTAGATATTTTAAGTTAAAACAGCACCTTTTTCGCCCATTTTCTGGTAAATCCCGTCATCTAACTTCTTTTTTACCTCTTTAAATGCATTTATAGTCTCTTCTACGTCTTCTAAAGTATGGGCAGCTGTCGGAATAACTCTCAACATAATCACCCCTTTTGGTACAACTGGATAGATTACTCCTGAACAAAAGATATTATATTCTGAACGCAAATCCTTGATAATATTTGTACATTCATAAACATCACCCTTCAAGATAACTGGAGTTACTGGAGACTGTGTAGTACCAATATTAAAACCATTATCTTTTAATCCACCCTGTATTGCGTTAACAATTTCCCATAATTTATTTTTATACTCAGGGTTTGATCTCAGTAGTTCAAGTCTTTTTAAATTACCAATTACCAACGGCATAGGTAGAGATTTTGCAAATATTTGCGATCTTAATTTATACCTTAAATTGTCTATAATGTCTGCATCACCCGAAACAAAAGCACCGATACTCGCCATTGACTTTGCAAAAGTAGAAAAGAATAAATCGATACCGTCCTGAACACCTTGCTCCTCACCGGAACCAGCGCCAGTTTTACCCATTGTCCCAAATCCGTGAGCATCATCTACAAGTAATCTAAAATTATAATCTTTTTTCAAGGAAACTATTGATGATAGATCTCCCATATTTCCAGACATCCCAAAAACACCCTCAGTTATGACTAGAATACCTCCACCAGTTTCTCCAACAATCTTCGTTGCTCTCTCTAATTGACTCTTTAAATTCTCTATATCATTGTGTGGAAAAACAAACCTTTTTCCAATATGCATCCTAAGACCATCAATTATACATGCATGACATTCAGAATCATAAACTACAACGTCTTTTCTATCTAGGAGAGAGTCAACTATCGATAAAACACCTTGATAACCATAATTAAGAAGAATTGAATCCTCTTTTTGGACAAATTCAGAAAGTTCTTTTTCAAGCTTTTCGTGATGGACTGAATTTCCTGACATCATTCTGGCACCCATTGGGTAAGATAAGCCCCAGTCTTTAGCAGCTTGAGCATCTGCATTTCTCACTTCAGGATGGTTGGCTAAGCCTAAATAATTATTTAGACTCCAATTTAAAACATTTCCACCTTTAAACTTCATCCTCGGACCAATTTCACCTTCCAACATTGGAAACATATAGTAGTTGTCGTCAATATGAGAATAAGCGCCGAGAGGCCCTTTATCTTTTAGTATTTTTTCAAATAAATCCATATAATTTAATAAGTTTTCGCAAAAGTAATAAGTATAGATATAATAATTAAAAAAACAATAAATTGTTTTTAATTATAACTAATTTGAATTTTCAGATTCTTTTTTCTCATTATCAGATTCACCAACTTTCTTATCATTAACTTTTGTTAGTTCGACTACTGAATCGTCCTTTAATTTTTGAGAAATGGCAATATATGGTCCACTTATTACCCTATCTTCTGTACTTAGACCAGATAAAATTTCTATATTTTCAAAATCACTAATCCCAGTCTTAACCTGAATCATTTTTGTTTTACCATTATCTTCAATAAAGACAACTTGTTTAATAATTTCATTTCCGAGACTATCCTTTTCATTTTTTGTAGTAACAGATGAAATGGGAACTAAAATTATATCATTTTTCTCTTGAGTAATAATTTCAACACTTGCTGTCATTCCTGGTTTAAATGGATTTTCGATACCCTCTTCTATTGTTAGATCTCTGAAAGATTCATTTATTACCCTTATTTTAACTTTGAATTCTGTCACGGCGTCTGGAGAGGGTTTTGGGTTTGCAGTACTCGCTATCTCGGTAACTACACCCTTAAAAACTTTATCATATGTGTTATATGCATCAACATCAATATTTGTTGTGTCACCAATCTCAACTCTTACTATATCATTTTCATTTACATCCACTCTCACCTCCATTATTGATAGGTCTGCAATTCTTAGTAACTCTGTTCCCGCCATTTGGGATGTACCAACAACCCTCTCACCTAGCTCGACACTCAAAAGTGATACTGTCCCAGTCATGGGAGCTACGATACTTGTTTTCCTAAGATTTTCCTCAGCCTCATCTACGGTTGCCTTTGCACTCCTCACAACATACTCACTTGCCTTGACACTTTGCTTACTTGACTCTAGGTCTTGGGTTGATACCTTGAAATTAGTTTCTGCAATTTCATATTCGGAATCAGATATGACATTTTGATCAAATAACGACTTTTGCCTATTAAATTCAAGTTTAGATCTCAGGTATTGGGCCTCTGACCTTGAAAGATTTGATCTTGAACTAGATAAATTTGCCCTTACTTGGTTGTAATTTGCTTTTGCACGTTCAAGAGCATTAATAAAATTATCTGGTCTTATCACAACAAGGAGTTTTCCCTCATCAACAAAATCACCCTCCATTATTGTTAAATCAATAATTTCACCAGGAACTTCAGGACTGACTCGAACCTCTACCTCAGGCTGAATCTCTCCTGAGGCAGTTACAAGTTCAGTAATTTTTCCTGTAGAAACGTCCTTTACTTCTACATTAATAGGTTTTATTCCACCAAACCACCCCAATCTATTCCCTATACTTAACATAATAATTCCTCCAACTACAAGAGAACCAATAATCAATAGTGTTTTTTTATTTTTCATGTTAAAAAGTTAATTTTTTTCCTTGATAAAAGTCTAATACCTTCAATTTAAAAATATAATCATATTTTGAAGAAAGTAAATCATTTGTTGCCCTTACTAGGTTATTATTTGATATTTGATACTCAGTAAAATTTACAGAACCAAGGTTATATTGACTCTTTATTATCCTGAATGACTCCTCGAGAGCCCTAACTTGTTTTACAGAAGCAGAATATGATTTTGATGCTGCAAGTGCATCGTTAAATGATGTCTCAATAGTCTGTCGTACCTGATTTCTTGCTTCAATCACACCAATGTCAGCTATCTCTTTGTTAAGTTTAGCTCTTTTAATATTTGCTGATGTCTGATACCTATTGAAAATAGGGACAGAAATTGATATCGTTAATGATTTACTGAGATAATCTTTCCATTGTTCTAGAACAGTAAAATCTTGGTCAGATCCAACAACATTAGGGACTAATGATAATGAGGAAACAGTTTCAAGAGGGTTATTAGTTAAATATCCAATCGTTGTAGGTTGCATCGAAAATCCATCATAAAATTCTCTCTCTCTATTTGCAAAACTTGAATAATTCGAGGAAAAACTTGATGAAATATTAATTGATGGGTACCTACTACCCTTTGAAATTCTTAGATCATATAAGCTTGACTGAGCATTTTTTTCTGCACTTTTAATTTCAGGTAGTAAACTGACAGCTAAATTAAATATCTCATCTGGATCAGCTTCAATTACAGTAGAGGGTGATAACTCAACGTTAGGTTTTATAATTTTGATTTCTTTTGAAGTCTCCAATAATAGTAACTGTTTTAACTGTAGAATTGTTAACCTATAATTATTTTCCTGCTGTATAAATCCCAACTCATCTCCAGCCAATTGAGCCTCTAGATTAAGCTTGTTTGTAACAGGAATAGATCCAGCTTCAACAAGTTTGTTGGTTCTGTTTAACTGTTCTTGAGTCGATTGAACCTGGAACTTTGCGTTTTCGAGTCTATCTGTATTAAGTAATACATTCAGATACGCTCTAACTACACTTAACATCACATTATTTTTTGTATTCTCTAGGTCAAAGACACTCTTCTCAAGCAATGTTCTTGACCTTTTAATACTATTCCTAATCGAAAAACCAGAAAATATATTCATGCTTGACGACGCACTTATACCTGAAAAATTTGAGTTATTTGAGATAAATGTATTTGTTGTCGGGTCGATTGATCTACCATAATTATTTCCATAATTTGAAAAGACATTAAGTGTAGGTGTTTGCTGAAGTAGAGCCTGGGTATAGCCTACACCCTGCAATTGTTCATTAATAATACTTCTTTTCAATTGGAGATTGTTTTCAAGAGCAATCTCAATACACTGTTCTAGATCTAATTCTAAATACTTATTTGACTGTGAAAATAAATTGAAGGAAATGAAAACAAAAAGTAGTAACCTGAGCATATTAATTTAGATGTTTTTAAAGAAAATTCCTTGCATCAACTTGGTGCAAAGATAAAATTTCAATCGAAAGTAAAAAATTTTTATACTGAAACCTCTCCTTTTATATGCGGATGCGCTTGATAGTCAACTAATTCAAAGTCTTCGTAACTAAAAGAAAAAATATCACTGACCTCTTTATTTATCTTCATTTTTGGTAAAGGGAAAAAATCTCTTTTTAACTGAATTTTAACTTGTTCAATATGATTTAAATATATATGTGCATCACCAAATGTATGAACAAAATCACCTAACTCTAGGTCGCAAACTTGTGCTACCATCATTGTTAGTAATGCATAAGATGCAATATTGAAAGGTACGCCAAGGAAGACATCTGCACTTCTTTGATATAATTGACATGACAACTTTCCATTAATTACATAAAACTGAAATATAGTGTGACAAGGAGGTAAAGCCATATTATCAATAAATGGAACATTCCAAGCGCTAATAATATGCCTTCTAGAGTACGGGTTTGTTTTAATGTCATTTATCAATTTTTTAATTTGGTCATGAGTATTACCATCTTTACCTTCCCACTTTCTCCATTGAACTCCGTAAACTGGACCTAAGTTGCCTTTTTCATCTGCCCACTCATCCCAAATCCTTACGCCATTTTCATTTAAATATTTTATATTATCGTCACCCTTTAAAAACCACAAGAGCTCATGAATAATTGATCTCAAATGTAACTTTTTAGTAGTAATACAAGGGAATCCGTTACTTAAATCAAATCTCATCTGATGACCAAAAATACTCACGGTACCTGTTCCCGTCCTGTCCGATTTTTTTTCTCCTTTCTCGAGAATAGTTCGTAGTAGATTATGATATTGCTCCATTTATTTAAGTAAATTTAAAAAGTAAATTTTTATAATGATATACTAATTTAAATTTAAAATGAAAAGAAGATTATCTGTATTAATAATTTTACTCATTTGTTTATTTTCATTTTATTATTTCTATAAAGAAAACAAATTATCTAGAGATCTATGGGATGTTGTTTCCTCTAAATCTGCATTGATTATTGAACTCGATGACCCTCTAAACCAATACAGTTTATTTTTAAATGAATTAAATAATTCTAAACTCAAGTTTGTATTACAAGACATAACAAAAAACTATACAAGCTTTGACAATGTCATTGACGGGAAAATAGAAAAATTTTTATTAAAAAATAAAGTAATCATATCATACTTCAATATTTCAAACAAAACCCTTGATCCTGTTTATTACAGCTACAAGAAAAATTTGGATGAAGACTTTATCATCAAATACCTGAACGATAGAAACTACAATATTAACAAGAGAACTCTAAATGGTGAAATAATCTACGAGGCTATGAAAAATGAAATAAACCATACATTTTCATTCATTAACGGCCTAGTAGTTTACTCTAAAAACTCACTAATAATAGAAGACGTAATTAGAAGTTTAGGCAACTCAAAATTAACTTTTAAAAAAAATAATTCAAGTTTATTCAGACAAGTTAAAATAAAAAAGGATCTAGGAAATATCTATATTAATCACGAGGAAATCGAAAAAATATTATCTTCTATATATCCAAGAAGTGTATTTACTGAAACTTTAAAATTTCTGCCAAAAAAATCATTTTATGATATCAATATCAGTGACGGGTTCATAAGAATGAACGGGTTCTCTTCTGAGATAGAATATAAAAATATAATTGGAAAATCAAATTATGATTCAATAATTAATTTTATGCCATCAAATACAATACTATATTCTAATAAAAATTCTGTCAGTAAAATATTAGTACAGAGTTTAAGTTCAAATACCTCTGGTCACATTATAATTTTTAAACCTGAAAAAAATCAGATCATTCAAAATAAAAAAAATGTTGAAGAGGAGATCTTCTCATTAAATGACATTAATATCTTTAAAAGATTACAAATTAATGATTTCAATAAAGATCACTATTTCTTTATGTACAATAGCTATATGATTTTATCTGAGAGTTTTAATTTACTAAATGAGGCAAAAGCTTTGATAGACGGTAAAGATTTTTTAATAAAAAATATGGAATTTAATAAATTCCAGAAGGAGTTGAATAGCACTCATAATATTCTAATAATTTATGATATAGATAAACTTCTACCATCAAATAATTCTAAAATTGGTTATTTATCAGTCCAACTTAGTGATATCGAAAATAAATATTATATGAGCCTAAATATTATAGAAGAAAAAACAAATAATTCTTTCTTACAAAAAGATATTATTAATGATTTTTCATTTAAAAATAATTTATCATCTAAACCACACATTATTTTTAGTCATATTGACAATAAGCCCGAGGTAATTATACAAGATGATAAAAACTTTATATATCAACTCTCAGACAAACTAAATCCAATTTGGTCAGACTCGATAGAAAAAATCAATTCTAAAATTTTTGAAATTGACTATTATAAAAACAATAAAAAACAAATTTTATTTTCAAGCTCAAACAAGATATACAGCTACGATAGGAAAGGTAATTCTTTGATTGGATTCCCATTTAAAAATCCATCTATGTCAGCAATAAAATTTCTAAATGTCATAGACTACGATAAGTCAAAAAGATATAGAATAATTACATCACACGATAATGGTGAGATTTATTTTTTGAATAAAAGTGGTAGAATATTAGAGGGGTGGAATCCATTAAAAATGGAGGATGACCTAGTTCAGAGTCCCTTTCATGTGAGGGTAAGTGGTAAAGATTATATTATAATTATTTTAAAAAATGGCACTATACATGTTAAAAATAGAAGAGGACTAAATTATAAAGGATTTCCAGTAAAATTAAATTCTGAAATATCCAACAAAGCTCATCTGAAAAAATCTATCAATCTAGATAAAACTCTCCTCAAACTGCTAAGTGACGAGGGAACAGTCTATGAGTTAAATTTAAAAGGCAAAATCTTATCATCAAAAGATCAGTATAGAGACCAGAAAGATTCAAAATTTTTCTTAGTTAAAGAACAAAGTGGAAAAAACCCTATAATCATATCTTATGATGACTATAATTTGATCTATGGTGAGAGTAAAATAGGTTTCAACAATATAAAAAATGTAAAACTTCAATATTACAACCTAAGTAAAAGTGAAAATTTTTTGATCATTACTGATGAAAGAAAAAATAAAACATACTTTCTTGATGAAAATTTAAAATATTATTTTGAACCTGTTTCTAATCAGAATGAGGTTTCACTTTTAAAGTACAGCAATTCATTAATATTATATAAAACATTAAATAATAGAATATCTATGATTGAATTAAAAAAATAAATATTTTTAGGTGACTAAATATTATTAAGATGAAAAGAATACTAACTACCCTACTAATTTTAACGATTTTTTTTAATGCTTTCTCCCAGAGGAAACAAAAGAAAAAAAATAATAGCTCAAATTTTATATCCTATAATATACCTGATATAAAATGGAGATCGATAGGCCCATATAGAGGTGGCAGGTCAGCAACAGTATCTGGCACAATAAACTCTAACAGTACATATTATTTTGGTGCCACTGGTGGTGGAGTGTGGAAGACTACTAACTCAGGAGTTACTTGGAAAAATATTTCTGATGGATATTTCGGAGGTTCAATTGGTGCAGTTTCCGTCAGTGAATCAGACCCTAACATTATCTATGTTGGAACTGGAGAAAAAACAGTTAGAGGTAATGTTTCCCCAGGATATGGAGGATTTTGGAAATCCAATGATGCCGGAGAGACTTGGAAAAAAATGAATTTAGATATTGACCAAGTTCAAGTTGGTAGAATAGCTATCCACCCAAATAACTCAAATATTGTTTTTATTGCAATAATGGGAGATTTATTTAAGGATAGTAAAGAAAGGGGTGTTTTTAAATCTACAGATGGTGGAAATTCATGGAAAAAAGTTCTTTTTGCCAATGAAAGATCAGGTGCCGTTGATATTTCTATTGATAAAAATAACCCCAGGATCATTTACGCTTCAACATGGAATATAAGAAGAACACCTTATAGTTTAGAAAGTGGAGGAGACGGTTCCGGATTATGGAAATCTACTGACGGAGGTGAAACATGGAAAAATATTTCTGATAATGAAGGTCTTCCTAGCGGGATTTGGGGGATTAGTGGAGTATCTGTCTCCCCTGTTAATTCAAAAAAAATATTTGCACTGATCGAGAATAAAGATGGTGGCTTATTCAGGTCAGATGACGGAGGAGATTCATGGAACAGAATAAATGATGATAGAAATCTTAGACAAAGAGCATGGTACTATACTAGAGTTTATGCTGACACTCAAAATGAGAATAGAGTTTATGTCATGAATGTATCTTTCTGGAGATCTGAAGATGGAGGTAAATCATTTGAGAGATATAGAACTCCTCATGGAGATCATCATGATTTATGGATTGATCCCAAGGATAATGCTAGATTAATAGTTGGTGATGATGGAGGGGCACAAGTTAGTAATAACGCAGCATTAAGCTGGTCTACTTACATGAATCAACCCACAGCTCAATACTATCGAGTTGCTACTGACAATAGCTTTCCATATAATATTTTAGTAGCACAGCAAGATAATAGTACTCAAAGAGTTCCTCACAGAGTAAACTCTGGTGGAATCGGAGAAAGAGATTGGGAGCCATCTGCAGGTGGTGAAAGTGCTCACATGGCTGCAAAACCAGATAACCCTAATATTGTGTTCGGGGGTAGCTATGGGGGTTATCTCACAAGATTGGACCATAGCACTGGTGAAGAAAGAACGATAAATGTTTGGCCAAATAACCCAATGGGTCACGGAGTTGAAGATATGAAATATCGTTTCCAGTGGAATTTTCCTATTTTTTTCTCACCTCATGACAATGACAAACTTTATACCACATCAAATTATTTTCATGTAACAAAAAATGAGGGACAAACATGGGAGGTTATAAGTCCTGACCTAACTAGAAATGAACCAGAAAAACAAGGACCATCTGGTGGGCCTATAACAAAAGATAACACTGCTGTAGAATATTATGCAACCATATTTGCAGCATGTGAATCACCATATGAGGAAGGCTTACTTTGGGCTGCTTCTGATGATGGAATGATTCATGTTTCAAAAGACGCAGGAGAAAATTGGAAAGATGTAACACCTCCTAATGCTCCAAAATATCTTATGTGGAATAGTGTTGAGCCAGATCCTTTCGTAAAAGGAGGGTTGTATGTTGCAGGTACACTTTACAAAAATGGTGACTTCAAACCATATATGTTTAAAACTAAAGATTATGGTGAAACCTGGACTAAAATAGTAAATGGAATACCAAATAATTTTTTTACAAGAGTACTAAGAGCTGATCCAGAAAGAAAAGGACTCCTTTACAGTGGAACAGAATCAGGTGTCTTTGTTTCATTTGATGACGGATTATCATGGAAATCATTTCAAATAAATTTACCATTGGTACCTATTACTGATATGACGATTAAAAATAATAATTTAATTGCAGCCACTCAGGGTAGATCAGTTTGGATTATAGATGATTTAACACCATTACATCAATTAGATGAATCAAATCATAAAAAAGATTTCCATTTATTTAAACCTATTGATAGCTACAGAATGGGATTCCCTAGTTGGGGAGGAACTTCAGCTACACAGGGTAAAAATCATCATAATGGGGTTAAGGTTTTCTTTAATGTTGATCAGAGTTTAACTGAAAATGAGGAAAATGTTTCTCTTGAATTTATAGATGAAAATCAAAATACAATTAAAAAATATTCTGTAAATGATAAAAAATCACCACTTACATTAGATGGTGAAAAGAATTCATTTGTTTGGAATATGAGATATGATGACGCTGAAGGTTTTGATGGTTTGATTATGTGGGCAGCGGGATTAACTGGACCAAAAGCATATCCAGGGAAATACTATGTCAGACTTAGTGTTGGTGAATCAAGTCAAACTGAATCATTTGAAATTTTAAAAGATAAAAGAAGTATTTCATCAAAAGATGATCTGAAAGAGCAATTTGAATTTTTAATAGGTATCAGGGATAAGGTAACAGATATTCATAGAGCTATTAAACAAATTAGATCGACAAGAGATCAATTAAACAGCCTTAATGGTAAGCTTGACGATAGTCATGAGGAGATAAGTAATTCAATAAAAGATGTAGTGAATAGAATTACAGAAATTGAGGAAAATTTATATCAAACAAAAAATAGAAGTGGTCAAGACCCATTAAATTTTCCAATTAGATTAAATAATAAACTTGCTCATTTATCAAGCGTTTCTGGTAGAGGAAACTTCAGACCTACAGATCAAATGTATGGAGTAAGAGATGAATTAGTTGAATTAATTGATCTAGAACTTGAAAAGTGGAATAAAATCAAAGAATCTGAATTGGATAAGATAAATACAATGATTCTAGAAAATAATATTCAATTGATAAGTATTAAGTAAATTCGCCATTTTACTTTAATACTAAATTCTAATGAGTAATATTGTTGCAATCGTAGGAAGGCCAAATGTTGGCAAATCAACATTATTTAATAGATTAGTCGAAAGAAGACAAGCTATTATTCATGACGAGAGTGGGGTAACTCGAGATAGACATTATGGTATATCCGAATGGAACGGTAAAAAATTTACAGTAATAGACACAGGAGGTTACGTAGAGAACTCTGAAGATATTTTCGAAAAAAAAATAAAAGACCAAGTGATATTAGCTTTGAATGAAGCAAATGTTATTCTTTTTATGGTAGACTGTAAAAATGGATTATCAACATTAGATGATGACTTCTCGAAGGTTCTAAGGCAAATAAAAAAAGATATAATTTTAGTAGCCAATAAAGCTGACAACTACGAGTTAGAATTAAATTCAAATGAGTTTTATCAATTAGGTCTTAAAGAAGTACCAATTGTACCCATATCTTCAGTTAGTGGATCTGGTACTGGGGAACTACTTGATTTAGTTGTTAATAAGCTTGAAGTTAATACAAGTGCGAAAGATATCAGTTTACCTAGAATATCTATTCTTGGCAGACCAAATGTTGGCAAATCATCTTTCGTAAATGCAATTTTAGGTGAGGAAAGAAATATTGTAACCGATATTTCCGGAACAACAAGAGACTCTATCGACACTAAATATAATTTATTTAAAAAAGAATTTATTATAACTGATACAGCAGGGATAAGAAAGAAGGCAAAGGTTAAAGAAAACATTGAGTTTTACTCTGTAATGAGGTCTATTCAAGCGATGGAAAACAGTGATATTTGTATAATAATGATAGATGCAGTACAAGGTTTTGAAAGTCAAGATATGAATATTTTATCTCTGGCAGTTAAATACAAGAAAGGAATAGTTCTGATGATAAATAAATGGGATTTAGTTAAAAAAAATACTAATAGTACTAAGGAATTTGAAGAAAAACTAAATAAAAAAATTAGCCCCTTAAATTTTGCTCCTGTAGTATTTACATCAGTGATTAACAAACAAAGAATTCATAAGGTTCTGGAATCGGCAGTAAAAGTTTATGAAAACAGATCACAAAAAATCACTACATCTCAACTTAATAATACAATGCTACCTGAAATTGAGAATTATCCCCCACCCTCTACGAAAGGAAAATATATAAAAATTAAATATATCACTCAGTTACCAACAAAGACACCAACTATTGCCTTCTTCTGTAATTTACCACAATATATAAGAGAACCTTACAAGAGATTTCTTTTAAATAAACTTAGAACAAAATTTCAGTTAGAAGGAGTACCAGTAACTTTGGTATTTAGAAAAAAATGAAATACCTCTTATTTCAATAAATTAAAACATTTAATACTAATTTTGTAGAATGTCAAAGGCTAAATACAATTTTTTAGATTTAGAGAGAAAATGGCAAGATAATTGGAAGTCAGAAAAAACATATAAGGCAGAGATAAATGAAAAGCCTAAGTACTATGTCATGGATATGTTTCCCTATCCGTCTGGGTCTGGCCTTCATGTCGGACATCCTTTAGGTTATATTGCCTCAGATATAATCTCAAGATATAAAAGACTAAATGGGTACAATGTGCTTCATCCAATGGGTTTTGATTCTTTTGGCCTTCCTGCAGAACAATACGCTATAAAAACTGGACAACATCCAAAAAAAACTACTGAAGAAAATATTAAAAGGTTTAAAAAACAGTTAGATACGTTAGGATTATCTTTTGATTGGGATAGAGAAGTAAAGACAAGTGATAGTAAATACTACAAATGGACTCAATGGATATTTTTAAAATTATATAATAGCTTCTTTTGCTTTAAAAAAAACAAAGCATGTGATATTAGCGATCTAATTATACCCACAGATATGGATGAAAATGAAAAAAATAAATTTATTGATTCCAGAAGATTAGCATATATTGATGAGGTTGATGTCAATTGGTGTGAGGAATTAGGAACAGTACTTTCTAATGAAGAAGTAATTGGAGGAGTTAGTGAGAGAGGTGGCTTTCCTGTAATAAGGAAACCAATGAAACAATGGGTGATGAGAATAACTGATTACTCTGAAAGATTATTGGAGGATTTAGACTCTTTAGAATGGCCTGATTCTATTAAGACCTCTCAGAAAAATTGGATTGGAAAATCAGAGGGAGCTGAAATTAATTTTGAAGTTGATGAGAACAGTAAAATAAAAGTATTTACAACAAGGCCTGATACAATTTATGGTGCCACCTATCTAGTTTTAGCTCCAGAACACAAATTAGTTAATAAAATAACTACAGATGAAAATAAAGAGGCAGTAAATAAATACGTTTATGAAGCCTCAACTAAAAGTGAGTTAGAAAGACAAGAAGATGAAAAAAATAAAACTGGTGTTTTTTCTGGTTCTTATGCGATCAATCCAATTTCAGAGGAAAAAATTCCAATATGGATATCAGATTACGTACTTTCAAGTTATGGAACAGGAGCTATTATGGCTGTACCGGGACATGATGAGAGGGATTATGAGTTTGCAACAAAATTTAAATTACAAATTACTCAGGTTATTGACCACGACTCTAATGAAAAATGCTTCACTGGGAATGGCAAAATGATAAATTCAGGAGATAATGATGGAATCTCAAATAAAGAATTTAAGGAAATAGTTATTGATTTACTTGAGAAAAATAATAGAGGAAAAAAAACAATAAATTATAAACTTAGAGATTGGATATTTACCAGGCAAAGATACTGGGGCGAACCAATTCCAATCTTACATAATAATGATGAGAGGGTTTCTGTGAGTGAATCAGATCTACCAGTTTTACTGCCCGAGGTTAAAAGTTATTTACCAACAGACGACGGTTCATCCCCACTTGCAAGAAATAAGGACTGGACAAAAATTAAAATTAATGGAATTAATTACACTAGAGAGACTAACACGATGCCACAATGGGCAGGATCTTGCTGGTACTATCTAAGATACCTTGACCCAGAAAATGATGAAGTATTTGCAGATAATAAAAAAATAAAATATTGGATGCCAGTAGACTTATATATCGGAGGAGCTGAGCATGCTGTCCTACATTTATTATATTCTAGGTTTTGGCATAAAGTATTATTTGATCTTGGCTATGTAAATACATCGGAACCATTCAAAAAGCTAGTTAATCAGGGAATGATTCTAGGTAGATCGAACTTTATTTATAGGATTAAAGAATCAAACACATATGTATCCCACAATCTTAAAAATAATTATGAAAACACAAAAATTCATGTTGATGTTAATCTTGTAGAAAATGATAAATTAAATATTAGCGAATTTAAAAACTCATCAAGAGAATATAAAAACGCTAAATTTATTTTAGAGGATGGTGAATACATTTGTGGATTTGAAACCGAAAAAATGTCAAAATCTAAAAGTAATGTTGTGAATCCTGACAGTATTATCTCAAAATATGGTGCTGATACATTAAGAATGTACGAAATGTTTTTAGGTCCAATCGAACAGTCTAAACCATGGAATACAAATGGGATTGAAGGAGTGTTTAAATTTTTAAATAAATTTTGGTCATTATTCTACAAAGATGATAAATTAAATATTACAGATGATATACCATCAAAAGAGGAATTTAAAATTCTTCACACATCCATAAAAAAAATAAGAGATGATATAGAGAGACTATCATTAAATACATGCATAAGTCAATTAATGATTACTGTGAATAGCTTAGTTAAAATAAAATGTAATAAAAGAAAAATTCTTGAACCATTAACAGTTATCATATCACCTTTTGCTCCTCATATTTGCGAAGAATTATGGGAAAATATAGGTCACAAAGAAAGTATCTCATTTTCTACATACCCAAACTTTAATCAAGATTACTTAACCGAAAATGAATACGAATACCCTATAATGATTGACGGAAAACTGAGAGCAAAGCAAATTTACAGTTTAGATTTAGATAATAAAGAAATTGAAAGAAGTGTTGTTGAGATTGAAAATGTTAAGAAATGGATTACAAAAGACAAAATAAAAAAAATAATAATAGTCCCCAATAAAATAATAAATATCGTCTCTTAGTTCTTATTAATACTATCTAATAACTGATACTTAATCTCTTCAACCCACAACCCATACATCTTTTTTGATGGATGTAACACATCATTAGCAAGTAAAGTTGTATCATTTAAGACCATCCTAGATATATCAGTAATATCAAAATACATTACATTATATTTTTCTGACATTAACCTATTTAAATCATTATAAGAATCTATCTCTCTAGAAATTATATCACTACCTATTGATTTACCAACAGGTGTAACTCCGTAGTCAGGAATTGAAAGAACAAAAACATTTCTTTTATTTTTGGAGTAACCAATTGCCTTACTTAAAAGATAATCAAACTCCATCACGTAGTTATCAAAATTATATCCGTCATACTGGTTATTTACTCCAATTAATAATGAGACAATATCATACTTACCAATATTTAAATTATTGAGAGTATCAATTAATTCATCTGTAGTCCAACCTCTCTTTGCAATAATTTTTACTGAGTCAATTAAACTAATTTCCTGAGCTATTAAAAATGGAAAACTACCTTCTATATCAATGCCCTCTCCAATGGTGTAAGAATCTCCAAGAGCTAAGTATGTAAAACCAGAATCGTATTTTTTTTCTTCATTTTTACATGAAGAAATTATGATAGAAAAGAGAAAAATTATCCTAAAACAGTTCAAAATAATCTTCTAAAGATTACGACTAGAACACCAATTAGAAACATTACAATCGAAATCTTATTGACAGTATGCATAGCTTTTAGGCTAAAATTTCCTTTAGAATTAGGATCTTTTTTTCTAAAGAAATATGTTAAAACCTCAGAAAAGTCAAAATAGTATGATATTTTTTTTTGTTTTTTTTTCATTTTAATAATTTATGGTTCAATCCAATTTCCATCTTCCTTGATTAAGTTTACGAGCTCATCTACTCCATATTTAAAATTTATACTTCTCTTCACTACTTCCTGACCTCTATACAAAGTTATCTTATCTTTTCCAGATCCAACATATCCATAATCAGCATCTGCCATCTCCCCTGGACCATTAACTATACAACCCATAATCCCAATCTTTAAGCCTTTAAGATGGTCTGTTCTCTCTCTAATCATAGCCGTTGTTTTCTGTAGATCAAATAATGTCCGACCACATGAGGGACAAGATATAAAATCAGTAGACGTAACTCTTACTCTGGCTGCCTGCAAAATCCTAAATGATAAATTGTTAATTTTTTTTATTTCTTCTAACCCTTGTGATTTATTTGTTAAAAATATCCCATCTCCATATCCCTGAATAAATAAACCGCCAATATCCGTAGATGAATGAATAATTAATTTATCTGAGTAATCAAGCTCATAACTCTGTGATAAAATTACAGGATTATTTATGTTCAACGACATAAAAAAGGACCGCAAATCAGGCATAAAATGATCATTCTGTGATCTTAGAATTAATACAAAATTTTTTGGAATAGCTATCGTAGAAATATCTTTGATATCAGATGTATCAATTAACAGGAAATTTAATTTCTCTGAAAGTCTACCTGAATTTAAATTTTTAAATTCATTTATATTTAGAAGAGGATAATAACTGTCATTTTTCTTTTGACTTAACCAGTAATCGTAGTCCAAGATAAAATTATATTTTAAATCATCAATTTTAATATTCTTATCTCCCACATATAAGTAGTCTGGAGAAATATCAAGTCTCTCCCATTTTTTTGACTTATTATCATATGTAATTCCAAGCTCACCTAAACTTTCAGAAGTTATTTTATTTAGTTGTGATAAATCTGTTACCACAACAGGAAAATTATCTTCACCAATTTCACAAATTTCACTTGTAATTCTTTTCACATACTTAAATGGTGAAAATTTTATCTTATTTGGAGGATCTATTTTATAATGATCTTTTCTTTCTTTATACCTATCAACCATTACCTTGGCAACTGGAGATTCAAATTCTGGCTCCTCGGTTAATGAAACTCTAATTGTATCTCCCAACCCATCATCTAGAAGAGTCCCTATACCGATTGATGACTTTATTCTTCCATCGTCACCCTCTCCCGCTTCTGTTACTCCTAAATGTAAAGGATAATTTTTTAAAGTTGAATTATTTAGACTTTCTACAAGCAATCTGTAAGCATGAACCATGACTAGTGGATTACTGGCCTTCATTGAAAGAACAATATTATAAAAATTATGATCTTCACATATTCTAAGATATTCAAGAGCTGACTCAACCATACCCTTAGGAGTATCTCCAAACCTGCTCATTATTCTATCAGATAATGAACCATGATTTGTGCCAATTCGCATTGCGGTCCCATTTTTTTTACAGATTTTAATTAAAGGGGACACCCTATCATATATTCTTTCTATCTCGTCGTTATAAGAATTGTCATCATATTCAATTTGTTGAAACTTTTTTTTATCAGCGTAATTACCAGGATTTATTCTTACTTTTTCAACTATTTCTGCTGCTATTTCTGCTGCTTTAGGAGTAAAATGAATATCAGCAACCAATGGTATACTATATCCTTTATTTCTTAACTGATTCCTTATATTTTCTAAGTTTTTAGCATCATTAGTTGATGGGGCTGTAACCCTTACTAACTCGCAACCAGCATTTACCATTCTAATTGCTTGATCAACTGTTCCCTTTGTATCCATAGTATCTGTAGTTGTCATGGATTGGATCCTTATCGGATTTTCACCACCTATACCGAAATCACCAATACTTACAGGAATTGTTTCTCTTCTCTTGTAGGAAAATA
The DNA here is from genome assembly GCA_913052485.1 of uncultured Flammeovirgaceae bacterium. Classification (GTDB taxonomy): domain Bacteria; phylum Bacteroidota; class Bacteroidia; order Cytophagales; family MED-G16; genus MED-G16. The sequence continues at coordinate 24,990 of CAJXDN010000005.1, forward strand.
AATTCTTATTGAAATAATCTTTCAAATCTAAACTTTAAATATCACCAAGTTGAGGTCTAATAATAATTTCTTCAATAGTAGCTCCTTTTGAAGTATTATATGCTGAAAATATTGAATTAGATACATCCTCTGGTATAATAAAACGCTCATCTGGTAATGTTGTTCCATCCCAACTACCTGTCCTCACAGCACCAGGTAGTACAGCTGTTACCTTCACATCAAAATCTTTTAATTCCTCTCTCAAGCATTGACTCATACCATAAAGTGCAAACTTTGAAATACAATATGAACCACCATTAGCGTAAGCGACTTTACTTGCAATTGAACATATATTAAAAATATGCCCCTCTCTATATTTTGTCATCAAGTTAATAAGACCCTTGGTTATCCAGTAATTAGAATATAAGTTTATATCAATCATTTTCTCTAATGCTGAATCATCTTCCTCAATCAATTTTCCAGGGATAAAAGTTCCTACATTGTTTACCAAAATATCAATTTTTTTAACATTATCATTTATAAAATTTATAAAGTCATTGCACCCAACTTTTTTTGATAAATCACACTTAAGTGTATACAGTGTTATATTTGGATTCAAAGAATTTAATTCATTTTTAAGTTTTAGTAAGTCATCCTGATTTCTTGAACATGTATAAATATCAAAATTTTCTTGAGCAAATTTCAATGCTATAGATTTACCAATTCCTTTTGATCCACCAGTTATTACTATTGTCTTATTCATATGACTAAAATGATATTTAATTTACAAATTTGTATGTATATTAATGAATAAATAAATTATTAATTGAAAAATTTTGGCAAATACATTTTATTTCTAGTTTCTCTTTTAGAGAGAAGAGAAAAATTAAAAACATATATCAATCTTACAATTAATGAATCTATAAAAATAGGATATGACAGCTTATTTATAGTTTCAATAGTTTCAATTTTTATGGGTGCTGTTACAACAATCCAGACAGCTTTTAACCTTGTTGGACCACTTATTCCTAATTATGTGATATCGCTGGTTGTAAGAGATATGACACTACTTGAATTATCTCCCACTATAATTGCAATAGTATTTGCTGGTAAAGTAGGATCCAATATTGCTGGGGAACTTGGAACAATGAGAATCACTGAACAAATTGATGCACTCGAAGTAATGGGAATTAATTCAAGTTCTTACCTAGTTCTTCCAAAAATTATTGCTGCATTGCTAATGTTTCCAATACTTGTGATTATATCTGCAACACTTGCAATTTTTGGAGGTTATACCGCCGGAGTTTTAACTGATGTCATTACAGGGCAGGAATATATATATGGATTAAGATATGAATTTAATCCTTTCAATATTCCTTTTGCTATGGTAAAGTCATATGTTTTTGCTTTTATAGTAGCATCAATATCATCATTTCAGGGCTACTATACCTCAGGGGGTGCATTAGAAGTTGGTAAATCAAGTACAAATGCAGTTACAAATAGTTGTATAGCAATTTTAGTTGCTGATTATGTCTTAGCGCAGATTTTATTATGATAGAAATAGAAAATATTAGTAAATCATTCCAAGATAAAAAAGTTCTCCATAGCATTAGCGGAAAATTTGAGAAGGGAAAAACAAATCTAATAATTGGTGCAAGCGGTACTGGCAAAAGCGTATTACTAAAATGCCTGGTTGGATTATTAAATCCAGATAAAGGAAGCGTTCTTTTTGATGGTAGACCTTTTACAGAGTCCGACAAAAGTACAACAACACAAATAAGAAGAGAAATAGGAATGCTATTTCAAGGAAGTGCATTATTTGACTCTAAAAATGTAGAAGAGAATATAAAGTTTCCACTAGATATGCTCACTGAATTAACTGAAAATGAAAAAATTGAAAAAGTTAATCATTGTCTTAATCTGGTTGGACTTGATAAAATAAATTTTAAAATGCCGTCAGAACTTAGTGGTGGTATGAAGAAAAGAGTTGGAATAGCCAGGGCTATTGTTAATGACTCAAAATATTTATTTTGTGATGAACCTAACTCAGGATTAGATCCATTAACGGCAATTAAGATAGATGATCTTATTCTTGAATTAACTCAAAAACTAGATACGACAACAATAGTCGTTACTCATGATATGAATTCAGTAATTGAAATTGGAGAATATATTATGTTTTTACATAATGGAAAAAAGATTTGGGAAGGTAACAATAAGGAAATATTAAAAACTAAAATCAAAGAATTAAATGATTTTGTATTTTCTAATAAGCTTATGAAGAAAATAAGATGACACTAGTCAACTAGAGAAGCTACTCTCTTCTTAATTTTATTTTTCTTTTCAATCTCACTTATATTTTTCTTACTTCTATAATACCAAAATGTAGCCCCTATCAAAATTAAAATATATGTTGAAGTGAATAAATATATGATTCCTGAGTTGATACTTGATGAAATTCCTGTTCCTCCTGAATTTGCATCACTCTCAACAATTCCTCTACACATGGAGCAGCCCTGGGATATTGAATCAAAGTAAACAAATAAAAAAAATAAACTTAGATATATTGATTTTTTCATTTTATATAAAAAGGACTAATCATAAAATATACAATTACTCCAGATACTGATACGTAAAGCCAAATTGGAAATGTATATTTAACTACTTTTTTGTGTTTTTCAATCTGGTTTGAAAGTGAGTAATAGAAAGCAAATAAGACAAAAGGCACTACAACAATTGATAGAAGTATATGAGATATTAGAAAAAAGAAGTATAAAACTCTCTGATCACCCTGATAAGGTGTACTATCAACTGATGAATGGTATATGATGTATGATACTAAAAAAATAGCTCCTAGGGTAAAAGATGCTGTATTAAGGTTCTGGTGAGCCCTTATATTTCTCTTATATTTTATCATGTAGAAAGATAAGACTAGAAAAATAGAAGTAAGGGAGTTTATAATAGCATTAAAGTGAGGTAGCTTATAGGTCCAATCACCAAAAATATCAATCTTACTAGGCATAAAAAGTAAGAATGCAACAGCAATAGGAATAATTACAGAAACTACAGCTATAATTTTTACAAGATTATTTTTCATATTGTAACAATAATATATCTATTTCAACATCCAACCTTTCAATATCTTTTCTATCCGCCGAATAAAAGTGACCTCGTACCCTATTCTGTTTGTCTAATAACAGAACGAAGGATTTATCAAGATATTCGTTTTCAATACATCCTGATAATCTTTCAATTAACCCTCTTTCAACCACTATATTCAACCAATTAAGAGTACGTAGCTTATTAGATAAAGTTATAACTTCAATTTCATCATTGATTTCTAATTTATTAATATAATTATCAACTAAAATATCATTGTCAGTCATTCTAACATCAACTATTCTAATATTATTTTTTCTATTAAAATCTTTAATTATATACTCATCTATAATTTCAGAACATGACGAATTATAAACTGATAGCTCATATTCATTTTGCCCATAAAATTTTAGAAACAAAAAAACTATTATCGGAAAAAGAAGAGAAAATAAGAGAATAAATCCTTTCTTAAAAAGATTCATTATCCGTAGATAGCTTGATATATTGCGTCAGCTTGTATAAAAAGTGCACCTAATAACCAGACAACAAACGCACACGGAATCAAAATAGTCCACATTAACGACTTCTGCTCGTGACCAAGATGCATAAATTCCATGACAATATACCCTGCCTTGACAAATGTCATTCCTATAAATAAAAATATTTTAAAATCTTTCCAGGTTTCAGGAAATTGTAGAGCAACAAAAAATTCTGCTGCAGTAACGAGAGCTAATACAATTGCAACCCACCAGATTTTCCAGATTTTTTTCTTATCAGCTGGTTCAGGTGTAATGGATGATATTTCAGGTTCGATCATACAGTTAAACTAAATAAAAAAAAGTAAAAACAAAAACCCATACTAAATCAACAAAATGCCAATAAAGACCAACTTTTTCAACCATTTCATAGTGTCCTCTCCGCTCTAGTATACCAACGGTCGCTTGATAAAAAATTAAAAAATTTAATGCAACACCACTAAAAACGTGAAAACCATGAAAGCCGGTTATAAAAAAGAAGAATGCAGCAAAGTCAGGTGGCCCGTACTGATTTAATTCTAAGTTAGCACCGTACATTATAGACCCATCAAGAAGTCTTGCACCCGCATCTGTTCCATGTATGAAATGAGACCATTCCCATGCTTGACACCCAAGAAATGTCAATCCACCAAATATTGTCCATACCATCCACTTCTCAACACCTTGTCTATCCATCCTGTGACCCGCCTCAACTGCCAAAACCATGGTAACACTACTTAATATTAAAATAAATGTCATCAAACCAACAAAAACAAGAGGTAATTCTACTCCGTGGAAGAAGGGAAAAGCCTCAAAGACTTTTTCAGGAACAGGCCAGTAATTTTGAGAGAAAGAAAAATCAGAGAGAGTACCTTCATAACCCGGATGTCTAAACCTTATAACTCCATATGCAATTAGAAATGCAGAAAATGTAAAGGCATCTGATATCAGAAAGAACCACATCATAAGCTTTCCGTAGCTTGCCTTGTATGGCTCCGCTCCTCCGGCCCAAAGATCTTTGTTAGTAGTGTTTAATGATACTGAATTAGCCATTTTTATATGTTATAAAAATACAAAGTAATAAATAAATAAAGCCATAATCCTCCGAGAAAATGCCAGTAAGTAGTTGACATTTCTATGAATATCATACTTTTAGAATGTATATCTAAATTAACTGCTTTTCTAAAAACATAAATGATAAAAAACAATCCTGAAATTAAATGAAACGCATGTACTCCACTTAAAACATAAATAAAAGATCCGTCAGGGTGACCAACAAAATAAACCCCACCCCCAACTAACTGAACCCATCCTAGGTATTGAGTTACTAAAAATAATACACCAGTAATTAAACTTAATAACAAGTAAATTTTTTGACTTTTAAAATTATCCTTTTTAGATGCAAAATAAGATAACTGTTTAAATATACTACTGAGTATAACCACAGCAGTTGAATAATAGAACATAGTTGGGAGATCAACATTAAAACCGCCAGGCTCTCCTTTTTTAACGATATACGCACTTATTAATGAAACAAATATCATTGAGATAGATATCATGAATATCCACACAATGAAAATTCTTGGATTCATTCTTAAAATTTTTGGTGACTCTGAATTACTCATATGATTAAATTTTATCTAAAATAAAACTAATTTGTACAATTGGTAAATAAATAAAAGATCCAAACATAATTTTTAACGCAGAAGATCTAGAATAATCTTTGAATAGCTTGAACGTCTGAGCTAAAAAAAGAATAGCACAAAGAACAGCAATAGCACCAGATACTATACCAGTTATCCCAAAAATAGTTGGTAATAAACCTAATGGAATTAGAAATAGCGTGTAAGTCATAATATTTAAAGCGGTATTAAAATTTTTTTCTCCTTTACTCGGTAGCAATTTAAAACCAACTTTCTTATAATCGTCGTGATATATCCAGGCTATAGCCCAAAAATGTGGAAACTGCCAAATGAACTGAATACTGAAAATTATTATTGCCTCAATTGTAATCTCTCCTGAGAAAGCAACCCAACCTATCAAGGGAGGTAAGGCACCTGGGATAGCACCTACAAAAACTGCTATCGGTCCTACTCTTTTCAGTGGGGTGTATACAAATGTGTAGAGTATTAAGGAAACCAAGCTTAAGAGACAAGCAATCATATTAAAGAAAAATAACATCAGAAATAATCCAAAAAACATAAATATCAGTGATATAATTAAAGAATTATTTTTTGTGATTTTATTTGTTGGTAATGGTCTCTTTTTTGTCCTATCCATTTTTTTATCTAAGTCCTTTTCAAGAATTTGATTATTTATAACAGAAGATGCAGTAACTAGGTAGCCAGATAATCCAAGAATTAATAAATCCAAAATTCTAAAAGAATCAGATGCGAGAACAAAACCAAAAATTGCAGAAAAAGAGACAAGAAATGAAAGCCTAAACTTTGTGAGTTGAAATACTACCTTTAATGTGCTCATAAGATTTTCCAAAGCAAATATAGTTTTAGAGGTAGTAAGTATCATAAGGAATTCATTTTTTTAACGTTAGAATTTATTAAATAAACATAGAATTGTAACCCAACTATCATAAAAGCTAAAAGTAAATGAACTGGTTGGAGAAACCTTGGGATTTCAAAATATGCCATACCTGCACCAACGGCTATTTCAAGAGCAATTAAAATTAACATAAAAAATGTAATGAATTTAAACTCTTTATTACGCTTTGATTTGATAAATACTAAATAGGTAATAAAAATTTGTAATAATAAAATAATCAATGAAAATGATCTGTGAATAATAAAATTGCTTCCTAAATTCTCAATTATTTTGGATCTATTTTCAAAACCAAATACTTTAAGAAAACTATCTACACTTTCTCTTACTTCAGTTCCTAAAATCATCTGTGCAGTAAAGAATATAAGACTTAGAATGATTGCATAAGATAGAATAGAAGAACTTCTATAGTCTTCTTTATTGTCAGATGATATATAAAAACATAATATCACATTACAAATTATTATGAGAGCAACTATAACGTGGAATGTAATTAATCCAGGTAACAAATTTGTTGAGACAACTATTGAACCAACCCAAGCCTGGAAAAATACGAGAATGATTGATAGAAAAGACAAAAAAATTAATTTTGAATTAAATGGTTTAATATTTATAGATGAAATAAATATGAATAGAAGAGATATGCCCACAATAGCACCAATAAGTCTATTTATATACTCAGTCCATGTTTTAAAGGAATTAAATTCCTCAGCTTGATTAATTTCAGGGTCATTTATAATTTTATCAGCTGTTTCATTTAAACCAATAAGTCTTAGGACTTTTGAAAGTCTCTTATTTTTTTCTATTCTTCCCTTGACGAAAGAGTCTTTATAATCTTCAGGTAATTGAGTTACTGAGGTTGGTGGTATATATTTACCAAAACACTTTGGCCAATCTGGACAACCCATACCAGAACCAGTACATCTCACTATACCACCAGCTAGGATAAGTAAGTATAAGAGTACTAAGCCTAATTTAGTTAGGTTATTATAGTTAGATCCTAAAAAATTGAACATTCTTTATTACCTGTGTTCATCTTCAGGCATATTTGAATCCTTTGTTGAGGAAAACGGAATATGCTGAGGAATATAATCATCCTTTGAACCAGGTTTACTGTAGTCGTACGGCCATCTAGTAACTTTAGGAATTTTTCCTGGCCAGTTACCATGTCCAGGTTCAACAGGTGTTGTCCATTCTAAAGTATTTGATTTCCAAGGGTTTTCTGATGCTCTCCTTCCCCTATAAATTGAATAAAAGAAGTTAAACAAAAATATAAACTGGGCAACAAATGTTAAGATTGCAGCAAAACTAACAAATGTGTTTAGGTCAATAAAAGATTCTATTCTACCAGTTTCAAAATTAGTAAATGAATAATATCTCCTAGGATAACCAGCTATTCCAATATAATGTAGAGGAAAAAACACCAAGTAAGCACCAATGAAAGTAACCCAGAAATGAATATAACCCAGGGTACTATTCATCATTCTCCCAAACATCTTTGGGAACCAATGATAGACTCCAGCAAATAAACCAAAGAATGATGCGCTACCCATTACAATATGAAAATGTGCAACAACAAAATATGTATCATGTAGATTAATATCAACAACTGAATTACCTAAAAATAATCCTGTAAGACCGCCAGAAATGAAAAATGAAACTAGTCCAATTGAAAATAACATAGCCGGTGTAAATATTATATTTCCCCTCCATAATGTAGCTATATAATTGAATGCCTTGATAGCTGATGGAACAGCAATTATTAATGTTAGTATTGTAAAAACTGATCCAAGAAATGGATTCATTCCTGATATAAACATATGGTGTGCCCAGACAACAAATGAAAGAGCCCCAATACCAAAAATTGAGTAAACCATTGCTCTGTAACCGAAAATTGGTTTCCTAGAACAAGTTGCAATAATCTCTGATGTTATACCCAAGGACGGTAATATTACAATATAAACCTCAGGGTGACCTAAAAACCAGAAAAGATGTTGGAATAAAATCGCACTTCCTCCTTGATTTGATAGCGCTTCACCAGCTATATATATATCTGAAAGATAAAAACTAGTTCCAAAAGAACGATCCATTATCAAAAGTAACGCAGCTGATAATAGAACTGGAAATGATAGAACACCAAGAATAGCTGTCACAAAAAATGCCCATATAGTTAAAGGCATCCTAAAAAATGTCATGCCCTCAGTTCTTAAGTTTATGATAGTTGTAATATAATTTAAAGAACCTAACAAGGCAGAGACAATAAATAAAGACATTGAAAATAACCATAATGTCATACCCATACCAGATCCAGAAACTGCCTGTGGTAAAGCACTTAGAGGAGGATAGATAGTCCAACCCCCACTAGCAGGCCCACCTTCAACAAATATTGATATAAACATAACAATACTAGAGAGAAAGAAGAACCAATATGAGAGCATATTTAAAAAGCCACTAGCCATATCCCTTGCACCAATCTGTAGTGGTATTAAGAAGTTGCTAAATGTACCACTTAAGCCAGCGGTAAGGACAAAAAATACCATAATTGTTCCATGCATTGTGATTAATGCTAAATAAACCTCAGGATCAATTTTACCTTGAGGGGTTAACCAATTACCAATTATTGGGCTCAAAGCTGTTAAATCCATATCTGGAAATCCAAGCTGAATTCTAAAGAGAGATGACAATGCACCACCTATTATAGCCCAAAAGATACCGGAGATAAGGAATTGTTTTGCGATAACCTTATGGTCTTCACTAAATATATATTTAGTTATAAAACTCTGGTCATGATGCTCATCATGATGATGCTCATCTATCTTAACATTTGGTTTAGCTTTTATTGTTTTGGTAACACCCATAATTAATCATTTAATATAGCAAATTCCGAAGAATTATTTTTAACAAAGTTCGCATAATAATCAGGATTTTTTTCAACCCATGACTTTTGTGATTTTTTCCATTTAATATATTCCCATTCTTCTAGAACTACAACCGTGTGCTTCATAGAAAAGTGAGCTCTACCACATATCTTATTACAAACTATTTCAAAATTAAAATTTTCATTTCCTGTCTCTTCTCTCATTTCAGCGGTAGTTTTAGATGGCACAAACCACATCTGGGTAGGCATGCCTGGAACAGCATTCATCTGAGATCTCATATACGGTAGATATACACTATGAATAACATCTCGCGCTTTAATCTTAAAGAGGACAGGTCTTCCTTTTGGAATGTGAATTTCTCTTGGCATAAAATCGTCCAGTGATGAAGAGTCTGAAAAATCAATTCCAACAATATTCTCAACATCAATTAATTTATAATTTGCGTTTCCTAACTCATTATCAGGCCCAGGATATCTTGATGCCCACGCAAATTGGTAACCAACAACTTCAATAACCTCTGCATCTTCAGGTGGTGGACCCATTATTTTATTCCACTTGACCAGCCCCCATCCAATTAAACTAACTAACACAATAGCAGGTATGACTGTCCAAACTATCTCGAGTTTGTGATTTTCTGGATAAAAATGAGCTTTTCTAGTTTTATTAAACCTATATCTGTAAGCGAAATAAAACATTACAATTTGCGTTAATAAAAAGACTGTAAATGTAATTGCTGTTGTAGTCCAGAAAAGAACTTCAATCTCAGGAGCATGCTCAGATGCCATAGGTAGAAAGTAATTATCAAACTGGTCGTATGAGTACCATATAATAGCAACGAATGATATAATTAAGAATACAACACCAAAGATGGCATTAGTGCTGTTTGTATCGTCCTCAAATGAGGCAGAAACTTTTTTCTTTGCAACACTTAATATCTCTGTTGATCTAAAGAAGAGAAATATTGCTACAAGTGATAAAAAAAGAATAATTCCTAATAAAATATTCATGCGACAAATTTATATACCAACAATTAAATTTCCTCTCTAAGCTTGATGAAATTTAATACCAAAAAATGTTTTGTTTAATTAAAAATTTCAAAATAAAAATTAAATATCGTGATGTAAACTTTCTTCTAGCATTGGATGATTTTTAGCTACCAAAGGAAGTTTTGTAAGGCCCTGTAAGATAACATATAAAAATGCAGAAAGAAAAATAAATAATAGTCCAATTTCTAAAAATCCAAAACCTCCGTTGGCCTTTAAAACTCCTGGTGTAATCATTAAATAAAAATCAATAAAGTGACCAAAAAGTACTATTGGACATGCAATCTTCAAGAATCTTGTAAATCTTTTACTTGCTCTTGTCATTAAAAATAAGAATGGGAAAAAGAAGTTAAGAATTAAATTCACCATAAAGAAAGGATAGTAGGTATCACTATCGAGCCTCTCTACAAAATAAATTGTCTCCTCAGGTATGTTTGCATAATAAATTAATAAGAATTGTGAAAACCATATATAAGTCCAGAAGACACTAAATGCAAAAACGTGTTTACCAAGATCATGAATGACACTATGATTAACAAATGATAGGTATCCATTATCTTTTAATATAATTATCATGTAGGTAATTAGAGCAAGAGCCGATACCCACCAACTAGCAAAAACATACCAACCAAACATTGTACTGAACCAATGTGTATCAATTGATAATACCCAATCCCAGGCTGCTACAGACTGAGAGAATGCGTAAAATACGACGAATATTGTTGAAATAGTAAATAACTTTTTCCAGGACTCTGAACCACCTTTTTCGTCTTCTTTGGCTACATGCTTTAAGATTAATGAGTAAAATAAATACCATATTCCAAGAAAGAAAACCATTCTTCCTAAAAAGAAAGGAAGATTTAAGTAAGCTTTTTTTCCATCGATAACGTAGTCATATCTTGGATCCGATTTATCATACAAATATTCATGAGTCCAGTGAAATATATCATGATTTGTAATCGCAAAAACAATCAACATCAATAAACTTCCAATTGGGAGCCATCTTCCAATTGCAAGAGGGACTCTTAATATACCTGCTGACCATCCTGCTTGAGATACATATTGGATTGCCACAAAGAAAATTGCTGAAATTGATATTCCTAAAAAATAAACAATATTTATCCATAAATTTGAATATAATCTTTGGTACCATTTAAAAGGTGGATGATAATTCTCATCTATAGGGTAATTATCTTCATAAGATGAACTTTCAATAGAGTGTGTTGGATCATCATAACTGTGGGCATGATCAGCACTTATTATCTGATATGTTCCTAAAATAGAAAGAAGAATACCTGCTATCAGAAGAAACATTAAAGATTTCTTAGTACTACTCATAAATTCAAATCTTTCTTTCATACTACTGTCTCTGTAATGTTTGAACATACTTAACTATTTTCCATCTATCCTCGATTGAAATTTGAGATCCATGACCCCACATTCTACCCTTTCCATGAGTAATAACATGGAAAATGTGACCTTCAGGCTTATCCTTCACTGCTCTAGAGTTATAGGCTGTTACACCTTTATATACCTTACCAACAGATCCGTCACCCATTCCCTTTTCGCCATGACAATGAACACAATATCTATCATAAAGTACTTTGGCTTCTTTTAATACATCTTCAGAATCTTCGATAGGACTTTTAACAGATGCAGAAAGTTCTAAACTATCCTTTGGTAACCTATAAGGTAATGATGAACCTCTTCTTACTGTATTTTCAACAGGTTCTCTCATAGTCATACTATATGGATTGTAAGGATTTGAATTATAAAACTCACCATGACCATCATCAGGATTAGAGTCTAGCCAGCTTCCAATTTCCTCATCCTTCACTTGTGATAAAGGCTCATAAGGTACAGAATGATACATATTTGGTGCATATTCTACTCCTGGATCATCATTTTTTGCTGAACATGATATCAGAGTTATAATAATAAAAATATTAAATATTATTTTTCTCATACATCCATTACTTTAATACTAGTTTCAGAGGCTCCGTTTGATACTAGCAATTTCTTTAATTCAACCTCGTTCATCTGATTCTTTTCAATTTCTATTGCCATAACATGCTTATTATCTGTTGATCTTAAATCAAATGTTTTTGGTATTCCCCATGGCTTCAAATCACTAATAACAAAAAATGTTCCAACCATACCAAAGGCTGAGAGTAAAACAGTCATCTCAAATGTCACTGGAATGAAGACTGGTAGAGGTAGAAAATCTTTACCACCAATTATCATTGGCCAGTCGATTGTCATCATTCCGATCATCATCGTTAATGCCAGAGATAAACCAAGAAATCCAAAACAAAAAGCGGCAATAGATAACCTAGATCTCTTGTAACCTAGTTTATCCTCTATACCGTGAACAGGAAATGGGGAGTATACCTCATAAATGCTAACACCTTTTTCTCTAACTGATGATATAGCATTTAAGAGAACATCCTCGTCCTCATATATTCCAATCACAAACTTTGTTCCACTATCACTCATATTTTATTTTTTTTCTCCTGTATGTTTTAAAATACTTTTAACTTCCGCCATATTAATAACTGGAAAATATTTTGAGAATGCTAAAAATGCAGTAAAGAATAATCCAAAAGTAAAAAGATACATTCCGACATCATATATTGTAGGGTAAAACATAGCCCAACTCGATGGGAGAAAATCTCTATGTAAGGAAGTTACAATTATAACAAATCTCTCAAACCACATACCAATATTGACAATTATTGATATAATAAAAGTTGCTGCAATATTTGTTCTAATCTTTTTAAACCAGAATAGTTGTGGTGATATGACATTACAAGTCATCATTGACCAGTACGCCCACCAGTATGGTCCAGTAACTCTATTATAAAACGCATACTGTTCGTATTCAACACCAGAGTACCATGCCATGAAGAGCTCGGTTAGATATGCAATACCTACAATTGAACCGGTTACAATTATCACTATATTCATCAACTCTAAATGCTTAATGGTAATATAATCTTCTAGATTATAAACTCTCCTAGTTATAATTAGTAAGGTCAAAACCATTGCAAAACCAGAAAAAATTGCACCGGCTACAAAATAAGGTGGAAAAATTGTTGTATGCCAACCTGGTATAACAGAAGTTGCAAAATCCATTGAAACAATGGTGTGGACAGACAGTACCAAAGGTGTAGCAAGTCCAGCAAGAACTAAAGATACCGTTTCATACCTTGACCACGTTTTAGCTGCACCATCCCACCCAAAACTTAAAACACCATAAATAAATGCTGAAATTTTTCTTCCTGCCCTTTTTGCCCTATCTCTAATTGTAGCAAAATCTGGAATTAATCCAATGTACCAAAAGACAAGGGAAACAGAAAAGTATGTAGTTATCGCAAAAACATCCCAAAGTAAAGGACTTGCAAAATTTACCCACAATGAACCATAAGTATTAGGTAGAGGTAGAACCCAGATTAACCCAATCCACAATCTACCCATATGTAATAAAGGGAACATCGCTGCACATATAACAGCAAAAATTGTCATAGCTTCTGCTGATCTATTAATAGCCATCCTCCACCTCTGTCTAAATAATAAGAGAATTGCAGAAATCAGTGTTCCGGCATGTCCAATTCCTACCCACCAAACAAAGTTTGTTATATCCCAAGCCCACATTACTGTTTTGTTGAGACCCCACATTCCGATTCCGTCCCAAAGAGTTCTATATACTGCATATGCTCCTACAACGAGAGTTATATTAGAAATAATCATGGCTGCATACCACATTAGTGACGGTTTTCCTTCGACTCTTTTACATATGTCTTCAGAAACATCTTTAAGTGTCTTTCCCCCAGTAATTAACGGCTTTCTTAACTTTGATTCTACATGCATTTTCTAAACATTATTTTTATTTCTTACTTTTCTTAAGTACCATACATTAGGGCTGACTCTAATTTCATCAAGAACTGCATAAGCTCTCTCTTCTTTCAGCTTTAAAGTTGCCTTATCAATTTTCTCAACTTGTAACTTTTTCCTTATTTTACTATTTACATCATTTACATCTCCAAAGGTAATTGCATTGGTAGAGCAAGCAGTTCCACATGCCATCTTTACGTCACCGTCTCTTAGTCTTCTTTTCTCGGATTTAGCTAGTAATTTTCCTTCTTGAATTTTCTGAACGCAGAAAGAACATTTTTCCATGACTCCTCTTGATCTCACAGTTACATCTGGATTTAAAACCATCTTTCCTAGATCATTATTCATTGCAATATTTTTATCGAACTGTGCATTATCGTGATACTTAAACCAGTTAAACCTTCTTACCTTATAAGGACAGTTGTTAGCACAATATCTTGTTCCTATACAACGATTATATGTCATCTGATTTAAACCCTCAGAGCTGTGAGTAGTGGCAGCAACAGGACAAACTGTCTCACATGGGGCATTATTACAATGCTGGCACATCATAGGTTGAAACGTAACCTCTGGATTTTCTGCAGCTATCTCTAAACCCTGCAAATCATCAACATCCGCATCACTTGAGTAATATCTATCTATTCTAAGCCAGGCCATCTCCCTCCTATTTAATACCTCCTCTTTCCCTACAACAGGTATATTATTTTCAACTTGACAAGCTATGACACAACTCCCACATCCAGTGCATGCATTCAAATCAATAGACATAACCCAATGATGATTTTTATATTCATGTCCATTCCATAAAGTGACCTCCTCTGGCTTTTTCTTACCTTTACTAGTGGCAACTTTAAATTGATATTTACCAGCACTAGGATTTTTCTTATATTCTTCAAGAGTTGTCTCCTGGATAACACTTTCTCTAGCCATTATAGTCTCATGAGTTTGAGTTTGAGCGATTCTGTAAGTCTTTCCAGAATTAGAAAGTTTTACTTTACTGATAGTAAGATTTTGGGTTGAACTTTTGGAGCTTAATAAACTGTAGGCATCAAATCCTACATTATCACCAACTGGGCCCGCTAAGATTCTCCCATAACCAAGAGCTAATCCTACAGTTCCCTCTGCTTGGCCAGGCTGTATTATAGCAGGAATATCATGACTTGATCCGTCTAATGTGAGCGTCAAAATATTGGTAGACATGGTGCCAGCATCAGTTTGGATATTAAGCTTGTTTGCATCTTTTGGGTTTACTGATATATAATTATCCCAGCAAACTTTAGAGATAGGGTCTGGCATTTCCTGTAGCCATGGATTATTTGCTTGAATACCATCAGAAACGGTAAGATTTTGATAAATATTTAACTCGAATTCATTACTAGAAGTCTCAATACTATCAATCAGAGAATTTATATCTGTATTAATATTTTTTAGAAACTTATTCGGATTTGGTAATGGATTTTCATTTTTATTTTTTTCGGGTATAAATTCAGCAACACCATCGTATAATAATTTATCCCAAAAAATTTGAAAAGGTTCATCCGAATTAGATAATTTTTGTTTATTCCTCCAATTATTTTTGATGAAATTAAAATAACTAATTTTTTGATCTGACCAAATGAGAAAATTATCTTGATGCTGACGTGTATCAAAAATTCTGTTAATTGTTGGCTGAGCGAAACTAAAAGAATTTTCTACAGGCTCGTGATCATTCCAAGATTCCAGAAAATGAGAGTCGGGGGCAATGACATCACATAATATTGAAGTCTCATCGATCCTATCTGATGTAGATATTTTTAAAGATACACTATCCAACTGATCCTTTAGTTTTGAAATTTTAAAATTATCATAGACTGGATTACAATTTAGAAATATTAAGGTTGAGATATCTCCTTGTAATATGTCAGACTCAAATTGATTAAATATTTTATCATCACCATTTCTTATATTGTAGGAGTTATTAACATTTATTGTCTTTCCATAATTACCAAGTTGTTCGTTTATTAAATTAACAAGGAGTTGAACAGACTTATTATTTGAGTCAGAAACTATTAATGATCTCCCAATATTTTCTACTAAATCATCAGCAACTTTTTCAAGTATATCTAGATTGATTAAACTCTTTTTAGAACTATCATATTTTATTATTGGTGGCTTGTATTTAGCGAAAACATTTTTTCCAATTTTTGATGATAATATATTCCACAACTCACTAAGATAAATTGGATAGAGAGATGACTTAGTTGGAATTCTATTATCGGAATTTGCTCCCGTTAACGACAGATTTGGCTCGAAGGTATATAGTCTAGACATTTCCCTATTATCTCTATGTACAACTCTTCTCTCTGTAAACTGTTTATTAAATAGATTATGATTAAAAGAACCGCCTAAAAAGTCATAACCAAAACTCACTACAACATCAGCCTTAGAAAAATCATAAGAAGGTAATTTTCTTTTTCCGTAATGCTCAAAATTTGCATCTAACATTCCATTATATGATATGTTATCATATTGGATATGTACTGCATTATGCTTCTCACAAAACAATTTAATTACATCATGAGTTGACGGACTATTAATAGAGTGGCTTACTATATATTTTTTTCTACTTGTTTCAGATGATAATTTTCTCTTAACGTACTTATCAAGCTCAGACCAAGTTGTTTCTTTGTTATCTAACATTGGAGAAACTAATCTTTGCTTGTCATACAACGATAATACAGAGGATTCAACCTGAGATGATGTACAACCTACACTTACTTTAGAAAACTTGTTCCCATCAATTTTGATTGGACGCCCCTCTCTTGTTTTTACAACAACACTACAATAATCACTTCCCATTGTGTAGGTAGATGCATAGTAGTTTGCAAGTGAAGGATCTAAGTCTACAGGTTTATCTACATGAGGGATGGCATATTTTACCGGCGCCTCACAGGCGACAGTTGAAACAGCAGCAATTCCAAACCCCATCATCTTCAAAAAGTCTCTTCTGGAGTTATTAGAAGATCCTTTTATTGGTAAAAATTCAGGGAATTCGTTTTGGGCATTCTTTACGAATGAAGGATCATTCTTCAACTGCTCTATCCCCTTCCAATAAGTCTTGTTACCCTTACTCATAATTAATAATGACATTTTGAACATTCGAGCCCTCCAATGTCTTCAACTTTCATTGGTTTCTTAGAAGAACTGTTATGTAATTCTACAAGTTTTTTATAATAATCATTTCCCTTAGCGTTAACTTCTGTTTCTCTGTGACAGTTTATACACCATCCCATTGTCAACTCTGAGTATTGATACACAACATCCATCTCCTCAATTGGGCCATGGCAGGTTGCACATTCAATTCCTCCAACAGCTACATGTTGCTTGTGGTTAAAGTAGGCCAGATCAGGTAAGTTGTGAACTCTAACCCACTCTATTGGCCTATTTTCTTCGTATGCAGTTAATATCTTCTGTATCTCAGGTTTGTCTGTATTTATGACTCCGTGACAATTCATACAAATATTAACTGAAGGAATATTTGCTGATTTAGAAATGTTAACTCCTGTATGGCAGTAATTACAATCAATTTCATACTGACCAGCATGTATTTTATGTGAGAAAGCTATTGGCTGAGTTGGCTGGTAGTTTTGCTGAATCCCTATTGTGTACAAACCATCAATACACGACTTAACAAAAACTGCAATAAATATAAAAGATGTAATACCAACAAATTTGTTACTCTTTATAAATTTCTTAATATTAAATTGGCTCTTGACCACCTCAAGGTCTTCTTCATCTAGTAACTTACCTTTAGATTGGTTGTCTTTAAGAAGAACATACTTCTTTGATAAGTTTGTGAATCTAAATAAGACAAATATTATTATCAGTAGCAGGATCAAATTCAACCCCAGAGAAATGTAAAGATTATCAGATGAAACCGATGAAACTTCTCCACCCTCTAGTCCTTGATTAGCATCGGCGACAACAACCTGGATCTCTCTTGAAGACTCATCTTTAATGTATGTTAGAATTGCATTAAGTTCTTCATCTGAAAAATCAAATGATGTCATCAGAGTTTTATTGTACTCGTTATATAAATTTACTGCATATTCATCTCCACTTTTTATAACTTTTTGAGAGTTCTTTATGAATGCATAAATCCATTCCTCAGTTTGCCTCTCATGGACATCCTTCAGGGCTGGGCCGATTACTACTTCATTGATAGCATGACATACTGTGCAGTTACCTTTAAATAAATTTTCACCATTCTTTACGACTGATGGATCGTACTCCTGTGACTCCTCATCTTGGGCGATAATTTGATACGGAATTGAAAGTAAAATGGACAGGAGAATAAGTCCAAAAAATTGGGAAAAAGGAACTCCAAAATGCACTAATAGTTTAGTCGGTTTTGTTTGCATTTAAGCACTAGTTTTTAAAACTAAAACAAATGTAACAACCGAAAAATTAAGTTCAAAAAATTATTTTAATATGTTTTAATTTAGAATTGTTCTAAATAAAAACTAATAAGAATTTACCTCTAAATCTTTCTCTTTTATTATCCTTCTAAGAATTTTACCAACATTAGATTTAGGCAATTCATCAGTAAAACTTATATGTTTGGGACACTTGTAGTTCGTGAGTTTTTCTTTACAAAAAGATTTTATTTCATCTTCTGTCAAGGAGTTATCTTTTTTGACTATTACGGCTTTTACAGCCTCTGTGGTTTTTTTATCTGGAACTCCGATAACACCAACTTCCAAAACTTTTGGATGCGACGAAATTACATGTTCAACCTCGTTCGGAAATACATTAAATCCGGAGACTAAAACCATCTCTTTTTTTCTATCTACAATTTTTATAAATCCATCATTATCAATAACTCCAATATCACCAGTGTATAACCACCCATCTTTAATGATTTCATCAGTGTCGCTTTTTCTTTTCCAGTACCCTTCCATTACCTGAGGACCATGGACACAAATTTCTCCTCTATCGCCCTTTGGTACCTCTTTATTTTTATCATCAACAAATTTTATGTCAGTGTTCGGTAATGGCAAACCAATAGTACCAATTTTATTTGTTCCATCGAGAGGATTTATTGTTACAACTGGAGATGTTTCAGTTAACCCATAACCCTCAACTAACGGGCAACCCGTTACAGATTTCCACTTGTTTGCTACAATATCTTGAACTGCCATCCCTCCTCCAAATGCAACTTTAAGTTTTGAGAAATCTAGTTTATGAAAATTAGTATTATTTAGAAGTCCATTAAACAAAGTGTTAACACCTGTAATTATTGAAAATTTATATTTTGATAACTCCTTAACAAATCCATCCATATCTCTTGGGTTTGTTATCAAAATATTTCTTGCCCCGTATTTAAACATTACTAGGGCATTACAGACTAGGGCAAATATATGATACAAGGGAAGTGCTGTAATTACTATTTCTTTTCTCTCCTCAAGTAAAATATCCATCCATGCTGATACTTGAATTACATTTGAAATAACGTTTTTGTGAGATAACATAGCCCCCTTTGATACACCAGTGGTACCACCAGTATATTGAAGAAATGCTATGTCATTTGGTTGAATTTCAACCTGATTATATTCATATTTTTTTCCTTTAGCTAAGGCGCTTTTGAACGTGTGGTGTGATTTTAATGAATAGCTTGGGACCATCTTCTTAATATACTTTACAACAAAGTTTACAATGGTTCCTTTAACTGGTCCGAGCATATCTCCCATATCTGATACAATGACATGCTCTATCTCTGTCTCATCAATTATCTTTTCAAGGTTATGTGCAAAGTTAGAAAGTATTAGAATTGCCTTACACCCTGAATCTTTAAACTGATGTTTCATCTCATCGGGTGTATATAGCGGGTTTGTGTTTACAACAATAATACCAGACCTAATAGCTCCAAATAATGCTACTGGATATTGCAAAACGTTAGGTGATTGAATTGCTATCCTATCACCTTTCTTTAAGTTAAGTTCATGAATTAAGAAGTTGGAGAAATGTTGAGTGAGTGTGTCTAACTCTTTATATGATATAGATTTACCCATATTTTCAAATGCAATTTGATCTGAGTACTTATTAAAACCCTCATTGAATAGGTCAACAAAAGAACTGTAATTATTTAAACTTAATTTGTCATCAACACCAGCGGGATATTTTTTAGTCCAGAATTTTTTCATTTTAGAATTAGATTATTAGTTAATTTTTTAAATATATTAAAAAAAAAAAGAAAGGGGACATCAAAAGATATCCCCAGTAAACAACATTAACCCAAAAATGATATTTTAATTTAAATATTTATTAAAGAAAAGACTAACTAGATAAAATTATTTTCAGTGATATTAAGAATTTTTAAAAAAATTTCAATTAAATTATATTTAATTGTATTATTTACAATTTAAGAAACCAAAAATGAAAACAAATTACCAAATTGATAACACAGACCTTAAAATACTAAATATTTTATCAAAAAATGCTAAAATGCCATATACTGAGGTCGCAAAAAAAGTATATGTATCAGGTGGAACAGTCCACGTCAGAATGAGAAAATTAGAGAAAATGGGGATAGTAAGAGGAACCAAACTCGACATCGACTACAGTAAACTAGGTTATACAATATCCTGTTATATGGGAATATATTTAGAGAAAAGCTTTTTATATAAGGAAGCAGTACAGGCATTAAAAAATGTACCTGAAGTAGTTGAGATACATGCAATTACAGGCCAGTATACAATTTTCATCAAAATATTATGTAGAGACACCCCACATTTCAGAGAAATTTTAGATTCTAAAATTCATAAAGTCAAGGGTATCACGAGAACTGAATCTTTCCTATCAATAGAGGAAACATTAAAAGATGGTTTATCGTTACATTGAGCGTTTTAGGCTTTTCTTTTCATTAAAAGGAAAAACTATGCTAAATTTGTATGTATAAATCACCATGAGCAAAGACGATAAAATACTTAAGGAATTTACATCAAAAGAATATGAGCACGGCTGGTCAGTTGATTTTGATGTTGACCAAGCACCTAAGGGACTTAATGAGGATATTATCAAATTAATTTCTAGTAAGAAAGAAGAGCCAAAGTGGTTACTTGACTGGAGACTTAAAGCTTTTGAACATTTCAAAAAAATGTCTGAACCTGAGTGGTCAAACTTAAACATACCTAAAATTGATTACCAAGATATATCTTACTACTCTGCTCCGAAGAAAAAGAAGATGTTAAAATCTATGGATGAAGTTGATCCCGAGCTCATTGAAACCTTCGAAAAACTTGGCATATCTCTTCTAGAACAAAAGAGACTTAGTGGAGTAGCTGTTGACGCAGTAATTGACTCAGTATCAATTGGAACTACATTCAAGGATAAGTTGAGCGAACTCGGAATAATTTTTTGTTCATTTTCCGAAGCTGTCAAAGAGTACCCTGAACTTGTTAAAAAGCATCTCGGTAAAGTTATTCCTGCAAAAGATAATTATTTCGCATGTCTAAATTCTGCTGTTTTTTCAGATGGATCTTTTTGCTATATACCTAAGGGTGTCAGATGCCCAATGGAACTATCAACATACTTTCGAATAAATGCATCTAATACCGGTCAGTTTGAGAGGACATTAATAGTGGCAGATGAAGGCTCATATGTCAGTTACTTAGAAGGTTGTACTGCACCAATGAGGGATGAGAATCAGTTACATGCGGCGGTTGTTGAAATACATGCTGAGAAAGATGCTGAGGTAAAGTATTCAACTGTGCAGAATTGGTATCCAGGAGATAAAAATGGTAAAGGTGGTATCTATAATTTTGTTACTAAGAGAGGTATATGCAACGGAAGTAATTCAAAAATCAGCTGGACACAGGTTGAAACAGGCTCTGCTATAACATGGAAATACCCATCATGTATTCTAAGAGGTGATAACTCAGTGGGTGAATTTTACTCGGTAGCAGTTACAAATAATTATCAACAGGCAGATACTGGAACAAAAATGATTCACATTGGTAAAAATACAAAATCAAAAATAATCTCCAAAGGTATATCTGCTGGACACTCCCACAACAGCTACAGAGGTCATGTCAATGTACTTAAAAGAGCTAAAAACTCTAGAAATTTCTCTCAGTGTGACTCATTACTTCTTGGTAATAAGTGTGGAGCACATACTTTCCCATATATTGACATTGAAAATAAATCATCAATGGTTGAGCATGAGGCTACTACATCCAAAATTGGAGAAGATCAAATTTTCTACTGTCTTCAAAGAGGTATTGATGAAGAAAATGCAATTGCTCTGATAGTTAATGGTTATGCAAAAGAGGTACTAAAGCAGTTACCTATGGAGTTTTCTGTCGAGGCCCAAAAACTTTTATCTCTTACACTAGAGGGAAGTGTAGGTTAATGTAAATAATTTGTATGTTAGAAATAAAAAATCTTCACGCGTCTATCGATGACACAAAAATTTTAAAGGGATTAAACCTGTCAGTAAGTGCTGGTGAAGTTCACGCTATAATGGGTCCTAATGGATCTGGAAAAAGTACTCTTGCTTCAGTTATTGCAGGAAGAGAGGATTATGATGTGACTGATGGCGAGATAAATTTCGGAGGAAGCGAGCTATCTGATCTAGGTCCTGATGAAAGAGCTAGGGAAGGTATATTCCTTGCATTTCAATACCCTGTTGAAATCCCAGGAGTCTCAACCACTAATTTCATGAAAACTGCTGTAAATCAAGTTCGAGAAGCAAACGGAGAGAAGCCACTAGATGCCGTCCAATTCCTAAAGCTTATGAAGGAAAAAATGAAGCTTGTCAATATAAAACAAGAATTACTTAGTAGATCTATTAATGAAGGTTTTTCTGGAGGAGAGAAGAAAAGGAATGAAATATTTCAGATGGCGATGCTTGAACCTAAACTTGCCATACTTGATGAAACTGACTCAGGCTTAGATATTGATGCTTTAAAAATTGTTTCAAATGGTGTTAATGCTCTTAAAAGTAATGAAAACGCAACTGTTGTTGTAACTCACTACCAGAGACTTCTAGATTATATCGTACCTGATTTTGTACATGTATTGATGGATGGCAAAATTGTAAAATCAGGAGATAAAAACCTAGCTCTCGAGCTTGAGGAGAAAGGATACGACTGGATTAAAGTCAAAAATTAACTTATGATAGACGCTTCAGAATTAAAGGACTCAGTAGAGAATGAGAATGATTTGGTAACTAAGGAGATCAAGACCAAATCCCTCAAAAATATTGCCCCATCCTTTAAAAATTATAGAGAGGAGTATAAGTACACTCCTTTCATAAGAAGAATTGAAAAAAAATTTAGCAGTTTTAACCCCTCCAGTGATATTAAAAATCATGAGGAATACAGAGAATTAATACCAGACTCTGAGAAGTATTACATTGTGATAGTAAATGGATCTTTTTTAAAACAAATTTCTAGCTTGCCTGTAGAGATAGAGATTAATAATTATAAAGGACTTACTAAAGAAAATAGAGAAATTTTTAATAGCACATACTCTAAAACTGACGACTCAAATTTTGATATTTTCAGTACAATAAACTCAATCCAGCATCAGAATTGTCTCACATTTCGGATAAATAAATCTACAGTTTTAGATGGAAAAATATCAATTTATAATATCGTTGATTCTAAAAACCCGGTTTATTTTAGAAAATGCTTTCATATTGGAAAAAACTCAAAAGTCAGCTTCAGCGAAAAATTTATTTATACATCTCATGAATCTTATTTTTCTAATTCAGTGACCGAAATATTTATGGATGAGAACTCAAACCTTAACTACTTCACTGATCAGAATATCAACAAAAATTACCACTATAACAGCATTAATGTTTTCCAAAAAAAAGATAGCATTTCTAATTTTCATACTTACAGTTTTTCAGGAGCAATCATCAGAAATAATTTAAATATTAAACTTACAGAAAAAAACTGCTATGCTAATATGTACGGTTTTTATGCTATTAAAAATAGTTCGCATATCGATAATCACACTTCAGTTGATCATATCGATGAAAGCTCAATAAGCAATGAACATTATAAAGGAATAGTTGATAAAGATTCTAATGGAGTATTTAATGGAAAAATTTATGTGAGACAAAAGGCTCAAAAGACAAATGCATTTCAGGCAAATAATAATATCCTGCTATCAGATAGTGCTAAAGTTAATACAAAGCCACAACTAGAAATTTGGGCAGATGATGTAAAATGCTCTCACGGATGTACTGTGGGTCAACTTGATGAGGACGCATTATTTTATTTAATGTCCAGAGGTATTTCCAGAAAAGATGCAACATCTCTCTTGCTCTCTGCTTTTAGTACAGATATAACTGATAAGATAGAAGATGAAGATATTAGAGAAAATTACGAATTAATGATTTTAAGAGAACTTGAAGAATTAAATCATGAATAGTTACCCTATAGATTCAATCAGAGATGATTTTCCAATTCTTAAAAGTAAAATTAATAATCACAACCTTATATATTTTGATAATGCCGCAACCACACAAAAACCAAGAGTCGTAATTGATTCATTAACAAATTTTTATCAAAACAATAATGCTAACATTCATAGAGGGATTCACACATTAGCAGAAAAAGCTACCGAGGAATTTGAGATGACTAGATCAGTAGTTAAAAACTTTATAAACGCTTCATCGGAAAAAGAAATAATTTTCACAAAAGGAACAACTGAAGGAATCAATCTTATCGCCTCTTCACTTAGCAAAAGTTTCTTTAATGAAGGAGATGAAATTATCATAAGCGAGATGGAACATCATTCAAATATTGTTCCGTGGCAGATGGTTGCAAAAGAAAAAAAATTAAAGCTGAAGACAATAAATGTTTCTGATAATGGTGAGTTAGATCTTGATCATTTTGAAAGTATTATTAATGAAAAAACTAAACTAGTTTCAGTGGTTTATATCTCTAATACTTTAGGAACTATAAACCCTGTGAAGAAGATTATTGATATTTGTAGAGAGAATAATATCCTTAACCTCATTGACGGAGCTCAGGCATCTGCTCACAACGAAATCGACGTAAAAGATCTAGGAGCAGATTTTTTTGTTTTCTCAGCTCATAAGATGTATGGCCCAACTGGCGTAGGTATTGTTTATGGCAGAGAAAATATTTTAGAGAAAATGCCTCCTTACATGGGTGGAGGAGAGATGATAAAAGACGTAAGTTTTACAGAGACTACATATAATGACCTGCCATATAAGTTTGAAGCCGGAACTCCTAATATCGGAGATGTTGTAGGGTTTAAAGAAGCAATACATTACATTGAAAAAATTGGAAAGAAGAAAATTAGAGACTATGAGGAGAATCTTATGAAATATACTAACTCATGTCTTTCAGATATTGACGGTATTAATATTTTTGGTACCTCTAAAAAGAAAATTGGCATTTTTTCTTTCACCTGTGAAAACTCCCATTTTTATGACTTAGGATTACTTTTAGATGCAAAAGGCATAGCTGTTAGGACAGGACATCATTGCACACAACCGCTTATGAGTAAATTTAATCTTGACGGTACCGCAAGACTCTCATTAGCACTCTACAATACAAAAGAGGAAGTAGACTTTTTTATAGAGTCTATAAAAAAAATTATCAAAAGATGAATACTACTACAATTCAGCAAAATATTATTGAAGACTTTGAAATATTGGAAGATGACTTCGAGATGACATTAAATTACCTTATGGAGCTTGGTGAAAAACTCGAAGAATATGAAGAAAAAAATAAAACCGATGAAAATATTGTCAAGGGCTGTCAGTCTAAGGTATGGCTATCTTATGAGTCTAAAGATGGAAAATTATTTTTTAGTGGGGATAGTAATACCTCAATTACTAAAGGGTTACTTAGCTTACTTATAAAGGTTTTTTCAGGACAAACCCCAAAAGATATTTTAGACACAAAACTTTTCTTTATCAATAAAACAGGTCTGTGTAGGTTTATCGGCACACAAAGGTCCAATGGTCTCGAGGCAATGGAAAATAAGTTTAAAGTCATAGCACTTTCAAGTAAATAAATTATGACAGAGAAGCAGCAAGAACAATTAAAAGAAAAAATAGTCAGGGCAATCAAAACAGTCTATGACCCAGAGATACCCGTTGATGTTTATGAACTTGGACTAATTTACGATATCCAAATTTTACCAAAAAAAAATATTCATATACTAATGACTCTAACTTCTCCGAACTGCCCAGCTGCCGAGACTATTCCAGCTGATGTAAAAAATAGAGTTGAGATGATAAAAGAAATTAATGAGGTTGAAGTAGAAATCACTTTTGACCCCCCTTATTCTAGTGACCTAATGTCTGAAGAGGCAAAGTTAGAATTAGGTTTTATGTAATTGTTTAAATAAATTTTTTATAATATGTATCCAGATGAATTAACCAAGCCAATGATTGAAGAACTAACTTCTGTTGGTTTTACAGAACTTAAAGATGCTGAAGCCGTTGTTTCAGAATTAAATAAAGAATCAGGAAAATGCTTAGTATTAGTCAACTCTGTTTGTGGTTGTGCGGCAGGTGCTGCAAGACCAGGAGTGAAACACTCACTAACAATATCTGATAAAAAACCTGATAAATTATATACAGTTTTTGCTGGTGTAGATTTTGAGGCAGTTAATAAAGTAAGAGAAATGTGTTTGCCTTACCCTCCGAGCTCACCTGCAATAGCCTTATTTGATAATGGAGAGCTAATTCATTTTGTAGAAAGACACCATATCGAGGGAAGAGATGCCTCGATGATATCTGACCATCTTAAAAACGTTTACGAAGAATATTGTAGCTAATTATTAGATACTATATTTGCGGGTAAATAAAATAAACTATTATGAACGAATTGTTATACTTAATACCAGGATCTGGAGTAATTGCTCTATTATTTGTGTATCTAAAAAATAATTGGGTTGCTTCAAAAGATGTTGGTTCAGAAAAAATGGAAAGAATTGCCAAAAATATTGCTGATGGAGCAATGGCTTTTCTTAGAGCAGAATATAAAATACTATCAGTTTTCGTATTAATAACAGCTGTCTTACTTGGATTCAAAGGAGAA
This sequence comes from uncultured Flammeovirgaceae bacterium, assembly GCA_913052485.1. Taxonomy (GTDB): domain Bacteria; phylum Bacteroidota; class Bacteroidia; order Cytophagales; family MED-G16; genus MED-G16. The sequence continues at coordinate 52,028 of CAJXDN010000005.1, forward strand.
AGCGAAGGATCTAGTTATTTAGTTGCATTATCTTTTGTTGTAGGTGCTTTATGTTCTGGCTTAGCTGGATTTATCGGAATGAAAGTTGCAACCAAAGCAAATGTAAGAACTACTAACGCTGCTCAAGAGTCATTAGGAAAGGCTTTAGAAATAGCATTTTCTGGTGGCGCAGTTATGGGTCTAGGTGTTGTCGGACTTGGAGTACTTGGACTAGGTTCACTTTTTATCATCTATAATGGAATTTTTCAAGATATTGACACAGTAATAAAAGTAATTTCTGGGTTTTCATTTGGAGCGTCTTCAATAGCATTATTTGCTAGAGTCGGAGGTGGCATTTATACTAAAGCAGCTGATGTTGGAGCAGATTTAGTGGGTAAAGTTGAGGCAGGAATTCCTGAAGATCATCCATTAAATCCAGCGACAATCGCTGATAATGTTGGAGATAACGTTGGAGATGTTGCGGGTATGGGAGCAGATCTATTCGAATCATTTGTAGGCTCAATAATTGGCGCTATGGTACTTGGAGCTGCTTTCATTGGTGTTCAAGAATTTTCTGGAATGGAAACAAATGCAATTCTATTACCATTATTTATCGCATCTACTGGAATAATTATGTCAATAATTGGTACATTTTTTGTAAGAGTTAAAGAAGGTGGCAGTCCTCACGCAGCTTTAAATCTTGGTGAGTTTGGATCTGCAGGTTTAATGATAATTGCTACATACTTTTTAATTGATGAATTTCTTCCAGAAGCATGGGTATTTAATGGGAAAGAATATTCTTCTATCGGTGTGTTTTATGCTACGATCGCAGGACTAATTGCAGGTTTAGGTGTTGGAAAAATCACTGAATATTACACAGCTACAGGAAAAGCTCCTGTCAAATCCATAGTTAAGCAGTCTGAAACAGGAGCTGCAACCACAATAATATCAGGTCTTGGCGTAGGTATGATGTCAACAGCGATACCTATAATCTTAATATGTATTGCTATCTTACTTTCATATGAATTTGCTGGACTATATGGTATTGCTATCGCAGCGGTTGGTATGTTAGCTAATACTGGTATTCAATTAGCTGTGGATGCATACGGACCTATTTCTGATAATGCAGGTGGTATTGCAGAAATGGCTGAATTACCTCCACAGGTAAGGGAGAGAACAGATAAGTTAGATGCTGTTGGAAATACAACTGCTGCCATTGGGAAAGGCTTTGCAATTGCCTCTGCTGCATTGACTGCATTAGCTTTATTTGCCGCATTCATGCAGACAGCTAAGATAACATCTATAGATATTTCTAACCCAATAGTAATGACTGGATTATTACTAGGTGCTATGCTTCCATTTGTATTTTCTGCATTGTCAATGAATGCAGTTGGTAAAGCAGCAATGAGTATGATTGAGGAGGTAAGAAGACAATTTAAAGAACTTCCAAAATTAAAGGCTGCACTTGAAGTAATGAGAAAATATGATTCTGACTTATCAAAGGCATCAAAAGCTGATATGAAAATTTTCAATGAAGCTGACGGTGTTGCAGAGTATAGTAAATGTGTCGAGATCTCTACTCAAGCTGCACTAAGGGAAATGGTACTTCCAGGTATACTTGCTATCTCTGTTCCTGTTGTGGTTGGATTTTTAGGGGGAGCTGAAATGCTTGGAGGTCTTCTAGCTGGAGTTACTTCTTCTGGTGTCCTCATGGCCATTTTCCAATCGAACGCAGGAGGCGCGTGGGATAATGCCAAAAAAATGATTGAAGAAGCGGGTCAAAAAGGCACTGAGGCTCATAAAGCTGCAGTTGTAGGAGACACTGTGGGTGACCCCTTCAAAGATACATCAGGACCATCATTAAACATATTACTGAAATTAATATCAGTTGTAGCACTAGTAATTGCTCCATTATTGGTATAATTTAACTATGTATAAGGAGAGAAAGAAACAAGCAAAAAAAACATTTGGAAACTTCCCTTTTCTAAGTGTTATATTTAGTGTATCACTTTCTCTCCTCCTACTTGGAATATTTAGTCTATTCCTTATATCTTCAATCGAAGTAAGAAAAGTAATTCAAGAAAATACAGAGGTTAATATCTTTTTAAATAAGAATATATCATCAAATCAAGTTGATAAAATTAAAAGAACTTTATTCACAAAGGACTATATCCTTTCTAAGGATGAATCCACTCTAAAATATATATCTAGTTCTGATGCGGCAGAGGAATTCAGTAAAGAAATTGGAGAAGATTTTGTTAATTTTTTAGGTAGTAATCCTTTACGAGATCTTATAATTTTAAAGATAAGCTCAGACTTTTTTGAAAAAGAAAGTTTAGAAAATATTGAAAGTGATATACTAAAAGTTCCTGGCGTTTATGAAGTTGATTATTCAAAAGAAATGATTGAAAATATTAACTCTAATGTTAGAAATATTAGTCTTGTATTTGGTGGCATTTTCATTACTTTATTTCTTATTTCTATTATTTTAATTAATAATACACTCAGAATTGCTTTATTCTCACAAAGATTCCTGATTAGAAGCATGCAACTTGTGGGAGCAACTGCTAACTATATATTGAAGCCATTTATTTTTAGAGGAATCATCTATGGTTTTATATCGGGTATTTTATCCTCTGCTATATTATATTCTCTTGTCTTACTAATAAATGAGAGGATAAATGAATCAAATATGATAATAGGCATTGAAAAATTAAGTATTATATTTATTTCATTGATAGTTACTGGTATGCTTATTGTTATGTTTAGCACATATACTTCTGTGAATAAATATTTAAACTCCTCCTTAGACGATTTATATAAATAATGAAAAATAAAACTAATCTACCTTTTGATAAAAATAATTATAGGCTTATGGTAATAGGCATAATTGTTATATCTGTTGGATTCTTTATAATGACTCTTGATAGTGAAGATTATGGGTACGGTTTTCTAGGGTTAACACTTGGACCAATAATTGTTCTTTTAGGATTTATTTTTCAATTTTTTGCCATTTTTTATAAAAGTAAATAGGCTATGGAATGGTACGAAGCTCTAATACTCGGGATAGTTCAAGGATTAACTGAGTTTCTTCCAATTAGTAGTAGCGGTCATCTTGAAATAGCATCATATCTTTTAAAAACAAACCCCTCGGAAAACTTGGTGTTTACAGTAGTTGTTCACATAGCAACAGCAATTAGTATAATTTATGTTTTCAGAAAAGATATTAGTGAAATCATAAAAGGTCTCATACAATTTAAAAAAGAGGATATTGATTTCACACTTAAAATATTGATATCTAGCATACCAGTAGGAGTGATTGGAGTATTATTTGAGAAAGAGGTTGAATCTTTTTTTACAGGTAATATTGTCTTAGTTGGCTCCATGTTATTGGTAACCGCTGCATTATTATTTTTTACATACTTCAAAAAGGATGATTCCAAAAAAAATATTTCTTACACTGACGCTATAATTATAGGCTTGGCTCAGGCCCTAGCTATACTTCCAGGTATATCTAGGTCTGGATCAACAATTTCCATGGCTTTACTATTAAATGTAAATAGGGAGAAAGCGACAAAGTTTTCTTTCCTAATGGTACTTGTTCCTATTTTTGGAATTTTGATTTTAAAATCTATTAAAGGATTTACAGAAATTTCAGGATCATCTAATTTAATTTTATTTGATTCCTCATATATAGTTGGATTTATCTCAGCATTATTCAGTGGAGTATTTGCATGTAAGGTAATGCTTAAAATAGTTAAAGAAAGTAAGTTAATTTATTTTGCGGCCTACTGTTTATTAGTTGGATCAATTGGGATTTTTTTCGGATCAAAAAACTCAAATGAAACATTTTACATAACTCCCATAAAAGAGTTAGGTGAGCTAAGAGAAATTTCAAAAAATTCAAATCCTCCGACTCTTGACAGTTTAGACTCCCACAAAAAGTTAATAGATCTTAAAAAACTAGATGATGAGTTTCAATTAGATATAAGATATGCATCTACAAATAATTTTATGAGATCAAAATTCTATGAGAATGAGAGAGCTTTTTTTAATTCAAGTGCAGCAGAAAAATTGATTGATGCCAAAAATGAGTTAAAAATATTAGGATATGGAATAATAATATATGACGCCTACCGACCTTGGTTTGTAACAAAGATGTTTTGGGAGGGCACTCCTGAGAATCTTAAACATTTTGTTGCCAATCCAGAAAATGGATCTTCACACAACAAAGGATGTGCAATTGATATAGGACTTTATGACATCACAACAGGAGAAAGTATTGTTATGATCTCAGGATATGATGAATTTACAGAAAGAGCATATCCGAACTATGTGGGGGGGTCAAAAAAACAAAGGGATATACGAGATATGCTTATTCGAGTTATGAAAAAAAATGATTTCACTGTATACGAATACGAGTGGTGGCATTTTAATTATAATAAATGTAATTCAGGAATTATGGATTATTCGTTTTCTGAGTTAGACTCACTCAATTCCGTCTAGAATTTTTTGGCCTGAGGACATACTTGTTTTAAATTTTTCTGACACATCATTGATACTTTTCATAAATTCATTAAGTTTAGTGTTAACATGCAATAGGTCAATTCCCTCAAGATTGTCATGTGTTTTTCTGTCCATAGGATATTTATCAAAAGAGAACTCATTACTGAAATCTTTCATAAAATTCATCATTGACATTCTTGCAAAATCAAGGTTCTTAATAGCCTCATTATCTTCCTCTATTCCATCTATTTCTAATAGACCGTTTTTGATATCTTTAATGGTTTTCATTTCAAGCATTAGATCATCATGTTCTTTCATTATATCATCCAAAAGCTCTACATTAGATTGATGAAGACTGTTATTATTAGAACAAGAGATTAATAGAAATAATATAAATATATACCTCATAATTAATGGTTTTTATGTCCACCTGGACTGTATTGTAAATTTAGGATAAAATGATTATAACTACCAACCTGAAGACCATTATAACTCATATGAGATGGGAAGGAATACTCAAAAGAAACCCTTGAATTTCTTAGTAAGCCCTTGTTCATAGAAAGGTTTAACCCAAAAGAAGTATTTAATAAAATTTCTCCACTATTATTTGAGTTATTTAATATCATTAGTGTCCTATTCAATCTACTATCCTCACCTGAAATAGACTTTTTATTTATGTAATTTTGTCTTATACTAAGACTTAAAAAATTCGTAATTTTTACTGCCAACCAGTAATTTATATTCAACTCATTACCGTAAGAGTATCCTACAGAATTGTCAGCTAATCCAACTAAATATAGTGGCTGTAATCCACCTGAAATTTTTTTAAGTTGGAACAAATACGTGAATCCCATTCTTACAGAGAAATAACCAGAACCTGTCTGCATGGAATAAGGCATGATGTTAATTTTATTTTTTTTATTAATGTTTCCTGAAGGAATAACTAATCCAACATTCGAGTGGAGCTTCATATTTTTTTTACTGAATAAACTGTAGAGCGCTTGAAAATCTATATCTCCAAACCCCTGAGAGATTAAATTATTATCTCCATTTAATAGCACATTATAAATTGTTTTTTTGTTAAGGAGAGAGACCTTAGTGTATAATGTCAAATTTTTATGAACTCCGTACATCATCTCAAGAGAGTGAGTGTTAAATGACTGTGAGATAATATCTCTTTGATAGTAAGAATATATTTCTTCACTGGTAAACCTATTATTATGATTATATGTTCCCACGCCATTAGATAAATTATACTTATATCCTATCATGATTCCCCCTTTGCTGTGTACATGATCAGCATCAACTCCTGAGGGTGCATGAGAGTCAGGTCTCGATGAATCCCACATTTCCATATTCATCTTCATGAAATGGTCCTGAACATCAATAAATTTATTATTGTCGGATACTAAATAATTCTTAGAAATAATATTTTCAGTTAAAACCTCAATAGATTTTTCTAGATCCTTTATCTTATCCAAAGAAAACTCAGCAACAACTTTATCAGAATTATTTTTATCAATTATAAAACCCTTAAAGTTATTAATCATGAGTTCTGAAGTCCTGACATACCTCCAACCAAATGAAACCGTAATAAAATACCTTGGGTCTTCAGGTGATTCGTATCCTCTGCTTGCTAGTGATCTAATTATCTGATTTCCAACCCTGTTGTCAGTGGCGTCAAAACCAGAGCTCATATCTATTTTACTTACGATATTTATTGATATATTTTTAGTGTTACTTATCTTTTGAGATAAAGTCTCATAAGAAATAATAATAATAAAAAAGAATAAATATTTTTTCATAGAATTTCTTTACTAAAATAAATCTTTTACTTTGCCCATAAAAGTGATTTAAACATCTTATGAGCTTTCTTGAAAAATACAATAGTGGACAAACATTACTTGTTGATAAGGAGCTTGATTGGACATCTTTCGATGTTGTAAAAAAAATAAAAAATATAATCAAATGTAGGAAAGTAGGTCACGCAGGTACTCTTGATCCATTAGCTACAGGTTTACTTATTATTTGTACAGGAAAAAACACAAAAAAAATTAATGAAATTCAAAATCAAAATAAAGAGTACTCAGGCCAATTTACGATAGGAAAGACGACACCATCTCATGATCTAGAGACGGAATTCATAAACGAAAATGATATTTCAGATATCTCTGATAAAGTCATCCTAAGTGTAAGCGAATCTTTTGTGGGAGAACAGTTTCAAAGACCACCTAAGTTTTCAGCGGTTAAGGTTAGTGGGAGAAGGGCATATGAGTACGCTAGAGATAATAAAAAAGTAATCATTAAAGAAAAAAAAATCACAATATTTAGCTTTAATATAACTTCTATCAACTTGCCAAACATAAACTTCAATATAACGTGTACCAAGGGTACATACATAAGATCAATTGCTCGAGACTTTGGTAAAAAATTAGGATGTGGAGCAGTTCTTACCAAACTTAAAAGAACGAAGATTGGAGACTTTGATGTTAAAAATGCAAATAAGATAGATTATTTGGTTAGTAAATTAAAAAGAGAAAAGATTGAAAATAATCAAGGATAAATCCACAGTAAAATCAAGTGGGTATACGATTGCGACAATAGGTTACTTCGATGGTATCCATCTCGGTCACAAAAAAATAATCAATGAGATTGTTAAGCAGGCAAAACAAAAAGATGGAACCAGTATATTAATTACATTCTGGCCACACCCAAGAACAGTTCTTGAGGCTAATTCAGAAATTGACTTTCTATTAAGTAATTCTGAAAAAATTAAATTTTTAGAGGAAGAGGGTCTTGATCTAATTTATCTGATTGAGTTTACTAGGGATTTCTCCAAAATAAAAGCAAAAGAATTTGTTCAAAACTATTTAGTTGAGAAATTAGACATAGATAAGCTTGTTATTGGTTACAATCACAACTTTGGTTATAGGAGAGAAGGAAATTATAATTTTTTAGAAAGAAATAGAGAAAAATTTGAGTTTGATATTCAGGAAATTAAAAAGAAAGAAATTGATCAAAACCTAAACATAAGTTCTTCAGATATCAGGAGAGAAATTCTCTCAGGAAACATTGAACAGGCTAATCTAATGCTCGGATATAGTTTTTTTATATCGGGTACAGTTATTCGAGGAGATGGAATCGGAAAAAAAATTGGATTTCCTACAGCAAATATTTCAATTGAAGAAGATGAAAAAATTTTACCAGGAAATGGAGTTTACGCCTGTAAAGCACAATTTGAAGATAAAATCAATTCTGGAATGTTAAATATTGGCTACAGGCCTACTGTTGATGGGAAAGAGAGGAGAATTGAAATTCATATTTTTGGGATAAATTATAATTTTTACGGAAAAAATCTCAAAATTATAATAATAAAAAAAATCAGGGATGAGATTAAGTTTAACTCTCTTGATGAACTTAAAGACCAGTTAAGAAAAGATAAAATTGAATCAAATAAAGTTTTAAATAATGAAAAAGTCAGAAATTAAATTTTTTGTAACACTTGATGAAGAGAATATACCTGAAAAGATTGAGTGGATGGCTGAAGATAATATAAATAGTGGTTTATCCGAGACGAAAACTATTAGTATATCACTCTGGGATGAGAAAAAGAATAATACATTGAGGATAGATCTATGGACAAAAGAAATGAAAACTGATGAGATGAAGAGGTTTTATGTTGACTGCATTGGTGGACTAAGTCAGAGTATCCTCAACTCGACAGGGGATGAGTTCATGTCAAAAGAGACAAATAAGCTATGTGATAGGCTCATAGAACACATTAAAAATAAGTCTGATTAATTCTAGTAATAGCTAAATTTTGATTAATTTACGTCGTTGTTATGCTAATAGCTAACTTGAATTTTAACATAAAACTATAAAGTGTATGAATAATTTTGTTAAGAAATTAGTCTGCCTTTTCTTATTATTTTCAACAGTATCTATTCAATCTTTTTCTCAGAGTATCTCTGTATCTGGAAATGTTTCAGATGAAAACGGTGGTTTAGTTGGCGTAAATATTTTAGTGAAAGGCAAGATACTAGGAACCGTCTCGGATAGAGATGGTAATTTTAGTTTGAATGTTGCTGAATCATCTGCAACATTAGTTTTTTCAATTGTTGGATACCAGACAGAAGAGGTGAGTGTCTCCTCTAATGTTTCTGATCTAAACGTTACCATGACGGAAAGTATTCTTCTTGGTAGCGAAGTAGTTGTATCTGCTTCAAGAGTTGAGCAAAGTATCTTAGAAGCACCCGTTACAATTGAAAAGATGGATCTACTTGAAATCCAGAATTCAGCGACTGCTGACTTTATGGATCAGCTTGAACACATTAAAGGTGTAAAAGTTAGTAGAGGAAGTCTAAACTTTGCGGCAGTTAATACTAGAGGTTTTGCAACTGATGCGAATACAAGATTCGTTCAGTTAGTCGACGGAATGGACACTTCTGCTCCGTTACTTAACTTCCCAACTGGTAACTTAGTTGGAATAAATCCTCTCGATCTTGAAAGCGTAGAGATTATACCTGGTGCGTCATCTGCACTGTATGGACCAAATGCTTTCAACGGTGTTATGTCAATGGCTAGTAAGAGTCCTTTTGAATACCAGGGGCTATCTGCACAAGTAATGCAAGGTTATACCACATCACACAGAGGTGGTAACGAAAACAATGGTTATTCTAAGTACAACTTGAGATACGCAAAAGCTATTAATGATAAGCTTGCATTCAAAGTTAACTTCTCATATGACATGGCGACTGACTGGATTGCAAATGATTATATGACAAATGTCGATGCTGCAGGTAATGCCTTCGGAGATATTGATATGAGGGGAATGCCTAACTTCAACGGTCTCAATCTACACGGTGACGAGACTCAAGTTGCAGTTCCAGTGATGGCAGCTGCTTCTCTAGTTGGAGGTTGGGTGTCACAATTACCAGAGCAGGTCTTAGACTTAAGAAGAACTGGACTACCAGAAGAGTTCTTACTTGATAATAATGACGCGAAGAATATGAAGTATGACATCGGTGTCAATTACAGAATCAATGATAACCTTGAAGCATCACTAGTATATAGAAAAGGTGGTGGTAATACCATCTACACTGGAGCTCAAAAATATGCTTTAAGAGACTTTGGTCAGCAATTCTTTAAAGTTGGACTTGAGAGTGATAAGCTCAAATTCAAAGTTTATCAGTCAATAACTGACGCAGGAAATTCATATAATGTAGGTGCCCTTGGCGCTATCATGAACGAGGCATTCAGTCCTACTCAAGCACAGTGGGGACCAACATATCTCCAGACATATATTACTGCTATGCAAGGATACGTACCTGGAGTGCCAGCAGGAGATACATATTATGCTCATGCAACAGCAAGGCAACAAGCTGATGCTGGAATTCCAGCTGTTGGATCTGCAGAGTGGATGGGTGTTAGAGATCAAGTAATTTCTAACAGATTCCAGGATCCTAATGCTCCAGGAGCAAATTTCTATGATAACTCTAAGCTAACACATGCTGATATTACTTACGAAGCTGCTGACTGGTTACTAGTTGGGGCTAACTACAGAAACTACGGTATTTTCACAGACGGAACAATCTTTAACGAGGACCCAGAGGGAACAGGTGTTAATTCGAGAATTAATATCGGTGAATTTGGTGCTTTTGCTCAAGTTAATACTGAAGTGTTTGATGGTTTTAGATTTATCGGATCATTGAGATATGATAAGAACCAAAACTACGAGGGACAGGTTACACCAAGGGTTGCAGCAGTTTATACTTTTTCTGAAAAACATAATATCAGATTTAGTTATCAGACTGGTTTTAGAAGCCCAGATACCCAATCTCAATTTATTTTCTTCCCGGCTGGGACATCAACTCTTCTCGGAACCGCAAAGTCTAACGCTGAGAGATATGGTGTAATGGAAGGTGGAGCCTGGACAAATGATTCTTATCGAGCATTCTTACTATCTGGTGGAACATTAGATCCAGCTACTGGAGATCCGATAGGTGGTAATTCAGCTTTGTTAGAAGAAGCTTATGTCGATTACATTACGCCGGAGAAGTTATCTTCAATCGAGATTGGTTATAAGGGTATAATAGGAAATGTATTACTTGTTGATATGAACTACTATAATACAAATTATACTGATTTCGAAGGTGGTCAAAATGTGAACGCCAAGTTTGCTTCAACACACAAAGGACAGCCAATTCCAGCTGGATATACGTGGGCACTAAATAGTAACACAGATGCAGACGTTAGATCTTGGGGATTTGGTCTTGGAATGACAGTTGATCTAGGGTTAGGTTACAAATTAACTGGTAATTATAACTACAAAAATTTAGAGATTGACGGTTCTGATCCTTCAGAAAGTGATTTTATCTCTTATTTTAACACACCAGAGAATATGTACTCTTTTACTTTTTCAAATAGAGAAGTATTCAAAAACTTTGGATTCTCAGCAAGTCTAAGATTCCAGGATGACTTCTTATACGAAAGTACTTTCGCTAATATGCATATCCCAGCTTACGGAACTTTTGACGCTCAAGTAAACTATAAACTTGAAAGTCTGAAGACAATTGTTAAAGTTGGTGCTAACCATATTGGAATTGATAACAATGATTACAGATCTAGACCAGGTGGTCCATTTGTTGGAAAACTTTTCTATGTATCTCTAACATTTGACGAATTTTTAAACTGATAAATTAATAATTATGAAAAAGTTTAAATCAATTATTTTAACAGTAGCCTTTTCTCTCGTGTTTTTTGCATGTGAGCAGGAGATGACTGAACTCAAACCTAATGTGTATAACCCTGCTGGAACACCGAGTGGTGATAGTGGAAGCGCAGACTTTAGTAAGTTTGTTACAATAGGTGGTAGTTTTACTGCTGGTCTTATGGACGGTACATTAAATACTAGCGGTCAGATGCATTCTTTAGGTAAAATGATCAATAACCAGTTACAACTAGCTGGTGGATCTAGTACATTTAATCAACCTGACATAAATTCTGAAAACGGATATTTAGGTCCAGGCCCTGATGGTGTTGCTGGTACCTCAGATGATCAAGGTAAAACATATTTAACTATTAGTGCATCAACTGGTGCAATTGGAGTCGGTTTCTCTCAAGGTGACGCAGCCTCTGTTGCTACCCCTTACAGTGGAGATAAAAGTGCATTAAATAATTTTGCATTCCCTAATTCAGTTATGGCTATGTATTTAACTGCTGCTGCTGGTGGACCAAACGTAGCTCAAAATCCTGCATTTAACTCGTTTTTTGCTAGATTTGATGCTTCTGGTGCGACAGTTTCACCACTAGGTCAATTTATTGGATCTGGAGGTTCATTCTTTATGTCATGGCTTGGATTTTCTGACTTTGTTGCCTACTCAGCTAGAGGAGGTGATGAGACTCAGGCACCAAAACCAAATGCTACAGAGTTAGCTACTTACTATCAGCAAGCTCTTGGAGCAATGCTAACTAATAACCCTGTTTGGAAAGGTGTTATTGGTAATGTTCCTGATATCTTAGCTTTACCTTACTTTCAATTTATTTCAAGTACTGTAGCTAAACCTACTGGTATTATTCCGTTACATCCGACAGATGATGCTGCAACAATTGGTCAGCTTCAGGCTTTAGAAATTGGATTTAATCAAACACTTGCCGGACTTTCCGCACAAGGTTTTATAACTGCTGATGAAGCTGCCGCAAGACAACTTTCGTGGTCTGCCGGAGCTAACGCAGTTCTAATTAACGATGAATCTCTGACTGATCTAGGTCCATTGTGGGATGGATTAGTTGCCGCCTCACAAATTGATGCTACAACTAGAGCACAGCTAGAACCTTACAGAATGGCAAGAATGGCAACAGATAATGACATCTTACCTTTGGCTGCTCAGCAGGTTCTTGGCGTAGCCGTCTCTCCTACTGTTGTTTGGGGAGTAACTGCACCTTTAACTGATGAGTATGTACTTACTGCCTCAGAACTTTATGAATTTGAAGTTGCAAGAGCAACAGTAAATGGAGCTATTGCAAGTGCTGTTGCTACTTTAGGAAGCGACAGAGTAGCACTTGCTAACTTTGATGGATTCTTTCAAACATATGGAGGTGCAAGCCCGTTCGTAGTAAATAACTCAGTTATTACTTATGACTTTGCTCCACCAACCGGTATGTTTTCAACAGATGGTATTCATCCAAATGCTAGAGGATATAGTCTCATCGCAAATAAGTTTATTGATGCAATCAATGAAAAATTTGGAGCGACTGTACCACATGGTAACCCTGCCAGTTTCCCTGGACCTGGTTTCCCGGTAACAGTTGAGTAGATTATTCAAATTTTATAGTTAAAATTAAAGGCTAACATTTTGTTAGCCTTTTTTTTTTAATAAATTGTATACATGTCAGTTTCAAGAAGAGATTTTATCCACAAGTCAATAGCAGCTGGAAGTTTATTCCCACTATTTTCAATGAGCTATGATAGAGATGTAATAAATATTAAAAATAATTATAGAGGTGAAGATTACTGGAATAACATCGCAGGAATGTACCACCAGAATGTAAAGTTTATAAACCTTGAGTCTGGGTATTTTAGTCCATCTCCTGAAAGTGTGAAGGACTACTGGATTAATTACGTCAATGAAATAAATGAATCTCCATCCTACTACATGAGAAATAGTCAGGTAGATATGCGAGAGAAAGTTAGAGAAAAACTTGCAAACTATTCTGGTATAAAAACAAGTGAGTTAGTACTTACAAGGAATACGACTGAGTCAATGAATATTATTATTCAGGGAATAAGATTAAAAAAAGGAGACGAGATATTAAGAACCAACCTAGAGTATCCAAATATCATACAGGCCCTTGATATGCGTGAGAGAAGATATGGGACTAAGGTAAGAGTCGTTGATGTACCAATTCATCCTACAAGCCAACAAGAAATTGTAGATAAGGTAATTGCAGCTGTAAACAAAAAAACAAAAGTTATACTCATATCGCATATGGTCTTTCTGAACGGTCAAGTATTTCCGGTTAAAGAAGTATGTGCTAAGGCAAGAGAAATGGGTCTGGAGACAATAGTTGACGGAGCTCATTCATTTTCACATGTAGATATGGATATCTCTGAGATTGGCTGTGACTACTACGCCTCAAGTCTTCACAAGTGGCTTGGCGCACCGCTAGGAAATGGCCTACTATATGTCAGGGAGGGGAAAGCTGAGAGGTTATGGCCACTCTATGGAGATACAGATTATGATGAAGACAATATTATGAAACTCGAACACCTTGGAACAAGGCCCTGCTCAGACCAGAATGGTGTCATCCCTGCGGTAGATTTTAATTTAGAAATTGGAAAAACAGAGAAGTCTCAAAGACTAAAGTTCCTTCAAATGCGCTGGGCGAGTGAACTCAAAAGGAATAAAAATATAATATTAAATACACCATTAGGTGAAGGACAGTCATATGGAATAGCTAATGTCGGAGTTAAAAACCTCCACCCCTCTGAGCTTGCAGATAAA
>CAJXDN010000006.1 GCA_913052485.1 uncultured Flammeovirgaceae bacterium
GTTCGCCTCTAATTGACGCTGGAATATCCATTGAATCAATACCTCAAGAAATAGTCGGCTCTGCACCTGATATTGGAGCATATGAATACGGAGCTGAGAAATGGGTAGCTGGAATTGAAGGTTGGGTTCCTGATTTCTATCCGTGGAGTTTTACAATAGATACAGATAGCGATGGAATAACAGATACTAAAGATAATTGTCCAAACATATATAACCCGGATCAGAAAGATGAAAATAATAATGGTATAGGCGATATTTGTGATTCAGAAATAGATTCTGATGGTGATGGTATAAATAATAAAAATGATAATTCACCTTATCATTTTAATCCTAAACAAGAGGATATTGACAATGATGGAATAGGCGATTGGTCAGATAACTCTACAGTTTTAATATCAATATCTGAAAAATTTCAATCAGATACAATTAGTTTTTTTGAGGATTTAAATTTATCAATTAAAAAAAAATATAATGCAAATAGACTAATTGAAAAAATAGAAATTAGAAATATTAGTGATAATGGTAATCAAATAACTATTGATAAAGAAAAGTATATTTTATACGTTACTGAAGGTCACAAACTTGAATTTTTCACTAAACATCTATACGATTTCCAAATTGATGTTTATAATAAAGCTTTAAATAATAATGAAATAATGATTGACACTATAGACTTAAGACTCTATGTTGATAAATTCATTGAAGAGAGGGAAGTTTATAGTCAAAAAACTTCTGTTTCAGGTAATATAATTGAATATAAACTTATAAATTCGTTTGAACAAGAATCTAATTCTCAAGATTTTTCTGATAAGTATGGAGATATTCCATCAAAATGGAGAGCGCCTGATTTTGAAACAAATGCATATTTTTATGATCTTAATAATGATGGATATTTAGATTTAATATTTGGCGATTACAGAGTAGATGTATTTGGTAGATTTTTTAATATTCATCATGTATCTGTTCCTGTTTATCTGACTCATGATGGTGATTTTAACTTTACTTCTAGATATAATGATGAAAAAAATAATTCAATTAATAAATCAGTTATCCATTCACCTCAAATAAAAGTTTTAGCTGATTTAAATAATAATGGAACAAATGAGATTATAAATTTTGGAGAGGAATATCATATAGCTTATCCACCTCACCATCCTCATATCAATTATATTCATGAATGGTTTAAGACAAAAGATCTTGAGTACGGGATTGATTTTAGTGAACATGGTAAAAAAACAAGATATTATAGTATTAGTGAAAATAGTGAACTAATAGATGAGGTTAAAAAAATTAATATATCCAATACTGAAGACTCAAATCCAAACTATTTAAGAAATATGTATGCTTCTACTGCTGGAGATATAGATAGTGATGGAGATATTGATTTAATTTCATCTGGAACATATTGGAATAAAGGTTTTTCATATGATATATTAAAAAATGATGGAAATGGTAATTTTAATTTAGAAAGTCAATTTTTTACTTCCTCTCACAATACATCTGAAGGTCATATGATAATTATGGATATTGATAATGATGGGAATAATGATGTTGTTTTTGGTGGTCAAATGGAAAATACTAAAGATCAATTTTCAATTTTTGGATTTTTTGAAGGAAATGGATCTAGCTTTAATTTTGAAAACCCAATAATCCTAGACCAAATGAATCCAAGTCTTGGATTAAGAAGTATTTTTTATGATGATATAAATGGAGATGACATAAAAGAACTTATAGCTTACTTTACTGTTGGATTTGGTTGTAATGGTTGTGGTTTAGATGAAAGTGATATTCCTAATATTATTAAAATATATGAGTTAGTTGATGAATCTGAGGGTTATATTAAAGATATTTCTGATCAATTCTTTAATGAATCTGAAAATTATATGAACTTTTATGCTCAAACAAGCTTTTTACAATATCTAGATCTTGATGGAGATGGTTATAAAGATCTAATCCCAAAATTTACTTTAGAAGATCCAGAACTTGGTTGGGATTATCCTTCAAATGCTTTCAGAGGAAATTGGAATAATTCTAAAGGATTTCAATACTTTAAATTTAATAATTCATCTAAGAAATATGATATAATTGATTTAGGTCAATTTAATGAGTTACATCATTATAATAACTTCGATTTTGCAGATTTGAATAATGATAATTCATTAGAATGGATAATATTCAATGAACATCATTCAGAAAGCGGATTATATATCTATCAATACTTTTTTGATTCTGATGGTGATGGTGTTAGTGATAATTTGGACAACTGTCCACTTACTGCTAACCCAGATCAAGCTGATTGGAATAATAACGGTGTAGGAGATGTTTGTGGAGATCCTAAGCCACTATTTACTGAAAGGGTAGCATTCGTTGAAAATATCTATCCTAACCCTACAGATGATAAACTAATAGTAAGTCTAAAACCTGGATTAGAGATTAGAGATCTTTACTTTATAGATTTTAGTGGTAAGACAATTAAACCAAAATCAATAGATAGAAATAGAGATAATTTAGATATTAATGTATCTAACTTAATTGAAGGAATATATATCCTAGAGATAGTTTCTAATAAAGATGTAGATAAGGTTAAGGTAATAATTGAAAGAAATAAATAAATAAATTCTAAACTTTTTAAATCAAAAAAATTAATTTTGATGTTCTAAAAAAAATGAAGATTTCAACTATACATCCCGATAATATTGGTGCGACAATCAGTACTCTGTGTGTTATTCACTGTTTTGCTACACCGTTTTTATTTATAACTCAGAGTTACATGATAGTTGTTCCGGGTTGGTGGCAAGCACTAAATTATGTATTTCTTGCACTTTCTTTATTTGCTGTTTACAAAACAAGTCAGAATTCATCTAACCAAATTGTTAAAACTCTTTTATTTGTATTCTGGGGAATTCTTGCTTCACTTTTAATTAGTGAAGAATTTGAACTTTTTCACTTACCAGAATTTATAACATACTTGACAGGATTAACACTTGCAGGATTACACATCTACAATAAAAAATATTGTCAGTGTGTTGACGACGAATGTTGTGTTGATTAATTAAGATTACTCCCAAAAATTAATTAATTTAATTATTTAGCTTAAGGTAAATTCTTTGAGAAAAATAATAATAGATACAGATACAGCTACAGATGATGCAGTTGCAATAATAATGGCCCTTAAAAACAAGAGTTTTAATATAATGGCGATAACAACAGTTGCAGGAAACGTCGATTTAAATCAAGCCACCTCAAATGCACTCTACACATGTGAAATATGTGACAAATTTGTTCCAGTTTATAAAGGAGAAAGTCACCCTCTTAAACGGAAACTTGAAACATCAAAATTTTTTCATGGTAAAGATGGTCTCGGAGATACTGGCCCATATGAACCATCTAAAAAAGCTGAAGCCGAAAATGCAACAAATCAAATCATCTCATTAATTAATAAATATCCAAATGAAATAGAAATAATTGCAATCGGTCCATTAACAAATATTGCCAAAGTCTTCAAATACGAACCTTCGGTTATTAAAAAAATTAAAAGCTTATATATAATGGGTGGAATTGGTGTGGGAAAAGGAAATATCACGGAGCATGCAGAATTTAATTTTTGGGTAGATCCAGATGCAGCAGATATTGTACTAAATTCAGAAATTAATATTAAAATGATTGCTTGGGATACTACTCAGATCTATGGCTACCTCAACAAAAAAAATTTCGAAGATCTAGAAAAAATAAATACAACCTTGTCAAGATTTGCTATCAACATCCAAAAAAAAGGGTTAGAATATTATAAGATAAAATATAACGAACATAAAATAGACTTAGCAGATCCACTAGCAATGGCTGTTATGATAGATGATGATGATACTAATTATAGGAGGTGCAATATTAAAATTATACTTGATGGAGAAGAGAGAGGAAAAGATATAATAAGTTTCAACAAAAATGGGAATATCAAATTAGCAACTCACGTATCTCGAACCAATTTTTTAAATACTCTAAAAAAAAGTCTAGCTTAGAATGATGAAAGTTCTAAATTTTGGATCCATAAACAAAGACTTCATTTATTCAGTAAATGATTTTGTTAATCCCGGAGAAACAATATCATCAATAAAATATAATATTAAAATTGGTGGAAAAGGCTTAAATCAGAGTGTTGCTATTTCAAAAGCGGGTCAGAAAATTTACCATGCAGGTATAATTAATATCGACGACACATTTATTTTAGATAAGTTGAAAAAATGGAATATAAACTGTGAAAATATTTTACTTGGAGATAATCCAACTGGACATGCAATAATTCAAGTAGATAAAAAAGGAGAAAATTCAATAATTATACACGGGGGTGCTAATGACGATATTGATATAAAATTTATAGAATCGGTTTTATCAAAATTCAATTCTGGAGACATATTAGTTCTACAAAATGAAATCAATAATATTAAGGAAATAATCAAAAGAGCACACCATAAAAAAATGAAAATAGTTTTTAATCCTGCTCCATTCAATAAAGAAATTTTGAGCTATGATTTAAATAGAATTTCAACACTAATTCTTAATCAAACTGAGGGAGAAGCATTATCTAAAGAAAAAAAACCTGATAATATTTTAAAGGTATTAAATAGTAAATTCAAAAACACAGAAATAATTTTAACCCTTGGAGAAAAAGGTTCGATTTATTCATTTAAAGATCAACTATTAAAAATAGAAGCACATAGAGCCGATACTGTCGATACGACTGGAGCTGGAGATACCTTCATTGGTTATTATGTTGCAGGACTTATTTCTGGAATGAATAAAAAAGAAAACCTAAATAGGGCAAGTGAAGCAGCAGCTATAGCTACAACAAAAATAGGTGGAGCTGAGTCAATACCTAAGATAAATTAGAGAGCTTCGTTTTTTCTTTCTACAAAAGAATTAACTCCATTTTCATTTTTAATAAGATCAAAAGCATCAAATAACTCTCCTGTTGCAGTATATGATTTATAAGTAAGTTTATCTCCATCTACAGATATCACTTGAAATAGTTGTTTATTATTACCAACTCTATCTCTTAAAGCTTCATAATCCTCCCAACCAGGTTTGACTTTATACATCTTACCACCACTTACTGAAACTACATAGACAGTACCTGTGATGTCTTGAAGGTTCTCACCATCAACAAGATTTACTTCGTAAGGCTCTACCCTACCTCTAGTGTAAGTATGATCATGTCCCTGTAATGCTAAATCTACGTTATACTTATCAAATAAAGGCTTCCATAGACCTCTCAAAATTTCATTATCCCTCCCCCTTGAAGCGGAAAAGATAGGATGGTGATATGTGGCAATCGTCCATTTGTTGGGATTATCACTCAAGACTTTCTCTAACCACTTAGCCTGCTCCTCAATTAAAATATTACTATTTAAAGCAATAAACCTAACACCTTGATAGTCAAGATAGTAATTTGTTTCTTTGATACCTTCTACACCATTATCAGGAAGAGTAAATTGATTATTCCACTGTAATGATAGTCTCTTTATACCCTCATCTATATCATTCTGAATTTGAGGATTGTATTCGTGATTTCCTGGTACCGGTATAGATGGAAGTGATCTATGTATCCAACCACCGGCCATAAACCACTCGTGCCACTGATGTTCTTCGTGAGCATCATTAATTAAATCACCTGCATGAATGATGAAACTTGCAGTTGGTGCTTTTTTATATCCTTCTCTGATTAATCTTGACCATAGCTCAAGAATATAATTTTGAGCGTCACCTACATAAAGAAAAGAGAATGGTTCACCTACTTTCTTAGCAGTCTTAAACTGAATCCACTCACTCCATATCTCTCCATCACCAACTCTGTAACCATACATAGTGTTTGGCTTAAGATTCTTAAAAGTTACTGAATGATAGTTGTGATCTAATGAATTAAAAGTTGTTTTCTTAGGGTTTTTTCTGTCTATAACTCCAACAACATTATCAAATTTTAAGTTAGTAGTATTGGCCCTTACTGTGTTGGCAGTACTGATGAAAGCTGGATTAGGAGCAGCTAAGGCAATTTCACCGTACCCTATTTTAATTTCTTTACTTGTTCTCCAGGTCACACTTATTGAAGTAGACGGGTCATCTGAAAAGTTTAATACAATATGGTCCGGATGTTTACTAGGCTTACTCCAGTTCTTTACAAACTTTGGTTTCTTATATACCCGCTGAGATACCAAATCAAAACCTAGAAATAGTAATAATAAGAGCAGTGATAAGTTCTTCATATACACAAAACTAAACTATTGTTATTAGTAAGATGGAAAAACCAAAATAATAATTTAACCTAGGTAATTTACCTTCTCCATTTTTTTGTAAATAGCTAAAATTATAACTCCAAAAAGGATACCTAATACAAGAAATGAGACGCTAGCAAGGCCTGTCGCTGTAAAAGATAACCTTAACATGATCGTCGATATAATAAAACCAGTGTTTCTTATTAGCTGAGAATACCTCTCTGTGTACCTGAAGGATATTAGTAAAAGTAGTACGTCAACAAGAATTAGAATTGTAAAGAAGTCAACAAAAAATAGAAAATTGACATCAACATCATTTGAAGACTCTATAAATAGACTGCCAAGCCAATTATAGAAACTATAGCTCGCCAATGCCAAAAGAACAGGTACCAAAAGGATAGATATAGCCTTTTTTTGACTAATAAAATTTTGAAGTTTTTTATCAATTTTTGGTTTCTTTGGTCTTCCTGCCGTGGTTTTAAAGAGGTATATTAAAAAGAATACCAGAATAAAACCTGTAATGTCATATAGAAACTGGACATTGTATGGACTTGTAAAGAAATCTTTTGATAAATCTACTAGTGGGACGTCTTTAAATATCTTTCTTATCAATACCAGTGAGATAATTTCATATCCCTTGACTACTGAAACTGTAAAGGAGCTAGGGAGATAGTAAATAAGCAAAAATGCCTCATAAACTAGTATAAAAGAAAAAGGAGTATACAAAGCAGAGATTGGATTTTTGAGCAAGTTCTCACCTACATCCATCTGAATATATCCATTAGAATTCAAAAAAATTAGGACTAAGTGGGTAATGAAACCTACAGCCGCAAGAACAAGGATGAATTTTTCAAACTTTCCTCGACTATATTTAGAAAATATCGTATCAAATATTAAATTAACATTTTTCATCATTATGAGATTACTTATTTATTTAATAATTATATCAACATCTAACGTCTTTTCCCAGGAATTAGTTTTAGGTGAGGAAAGAATAGAGCCAGGGATTGTATTTATTTTCGAAGGTGCTATCAAAGATAAAGTATTCCCAACATCACTCAATTTAGAAGAAAAGCATACCGATGTACATATAGAAGCGAGGGTGAATTGGGATTCAAATAATTTACCTGTTGGGACGCCACCTGGGGGGTTTATACCATACCTTAAAATGAGCGCAATTATTACAAACCAGAAAACAAACGATAAGATACTTGTTGACTTGATACCGCACATAAATTTAATTGATAACTTTCATTATGCTAAAAACATATCCCTTCCCGGAGATATTGACGAAAGATATAGTGTAAAATTTGTTGTCAGACCACCAGAAATGACAACACTATATTTCCATAAAGACTGGGCTGAGTCATACTCAAAAAATTTATTTGATGAGGTTTCTTTCGAGTATGTTGATGTAGACTTTAAGGAAATAGCTAATTCATCAAGGAATTAAATTCCTATTTATCTTATATTTACCTCATATGAAAATATTGAGAGTTGTCATATGTTTGTTATTTATATTTTCTTTTTCAGAATCAATTAGTCAGAATATCTTCGCAGAGAAAGAAAAGTTTACAAGACAAGATACTTTAAGGGGGAGTATTACCGATGAGAGGATATGGTGGGATTTAAATTTTTATCATCTTGATATCAAAATAGATCCAGAAAAAAAATTTATACAGGGATCAAATACAATTTATTACAGGGTTCTTAAGAGTTATCAGGTTATGCAAATTGACTTGCAAGAACCACTCTACATTACTCAAATTTTTGAGGACGGAAAAAAAATTAAATTTGAAAGAGATGGAAATATATATCTCATATACTTAGATAAGGAGCAACTTGAAGGTGAAGTAAATAAAATTAAAATTAATTACAGAGGAAATCCTAAAGTTGCTGTAAGAGCTCCATGGGACGGAGGATTTTCTTGGGATAGAGATGAAAATGGTAATCACTTCATTGCTACTTCTTGTCAAGGACTTGGAGCTAGTGTCTGGTGGCCAAATAAGGACCACATGTACGATGAAGTTGATAGTATGCTGATGAGCGTAAACGTACCTAAAAACCTAGTAAATGTATCAAATGGGAGGTTGAGAGAAGTTACTTACCCTGATAAAAAAACATCAACATATCATTGGTTTGTTAGTAATCCTATAAATAATTACGGAGTAAATGTAAATATTGGTGATTATGTTAAATTTTCTGAGATATATAGAGGAGAGAAAGGTGACCTAGATATTGATTATTATGTCTTGAGATATAATAAAGAGAAAGCGAAAGAACATTTCAAAGACGTACCTAAAATGTTTGATGCATTTGAGTACTGGTTTGGCCCTTACCCATTCTACGAGGACAGTTATAAACTGGTAGAGGTACCATACCTAGGCATGGAACATCAGAGTTCAATTACATATGGCAATAAATATCTGAAAGGATACCTAGGTAGAGACCCCTCAGATACCGGATGGGGATTGAAATTTGATTTTATTATAATTCACGAATCAGGCCACGAGTGGTTTGCTAATAATATTACATACATAGATATAGCTGACATGTGGGTTCACGAAGGATTTACAGCATATTCAGAAAATCTTTTTCTAGATTATCATTATGGAAAAAAAGCTGGTGCAGACTACACTATTGGTACCAGGAAAGGAATACAAAATGACAAACCTATAATTGGCCCCTATGATGTAAATAAAAATGGCTCAAAAGATATGTACTCAAAAGGAGCTAATCTACTACATACAATTAGACAAATTACAAATAATGACGAGGTGTGGAGAAAGACTTTAAGGAATTTAAATAAGACTTTTTATCATAAAACAGTATCATCTAATCAGATAGAAAATTTTATATCAGCATCCATAGGATTTGATTTAAAATTTGTTTTTGATCAGTACCTAAGGGATGTAAGAATCCCAAAATTTGAATATAAAATAGATGATAAAAGTTTTTACTATAGATGGTCTAATGTGATAGATAATTTCGATATGCCATTAGATGTAGAAATTAACGGTGAAAGTACAAGATTATACCCTAGATATGAATGGAAGTCGTTCAAAACAAAAGTCAATACATTAGATATCAACAGAAACTTTTACATTGAATAAAAAAAGGGGCATGAATGCCCCTATTCTCTTAATTTTCTGTTAAAAATTAGAATGAAGTATAACTTGAATTAGGTTGTAAAACTTTCAAACCGTCAGCACCGCCAACCATTAAAGGAACCATTTGTTGAACAAAATCATCCTCGGTCATTCTCCAATTTAAATATTCACCATACTTCTCATAATTTTCCCACTCCCCAACAAGATGAAGTGTATTTGTGTCATCATTAAAAGCCATCTCATATCTGATTGCACCATCATATGCAACAGTTGTAGGAATTCCTCTCTCTGATTTTAATAACTCAATGATTTCATCTTTCTTACCTTTCTTAACATCAATTTGTATAAAAACTAAATTTTTAGGATAAACTGAATTAATCATACCCCCAAAATCAAAGTAATCTCCTTGAGCTATAATTTTTCCATCATCATCAAAATTCATATACCAGTACCCATGAAGGTTAAGCTCTTTCCCAGTAGCTACATTAACACCAGTCCAGTTTCCATAAGTCCTAACACTTCCATCTAAATTTCCAAGACTATCAGTCCCTGGCAACCAGTTATTAGCAGTGTATTTTATATTATCAAAAGCAGCATGGTAGCCTTTTAACATATTTACATACTGGTCATACCCAGCAGTCTCAGCACCATACATAGAAGAGTTAGATTGAATTTTATCACTGACAAGAGCCAGTTGACCATCTATGTCTTCTTTACCATGTAATTCAAATAACTTTTTAGCTGTTGCTAAATTCCTTTCATAATTAGGATTTGTGTTACATCCATAAATAAACATTACAGAAATAACAAAAATTAAATTTTTCATATTCTTAATAATTTGTTTAGTGGACAAAATTAATTAAAAAAAAATAATGAATTTTAAAAACGATATTAGAGGTTAGAATTAATATAATCCTTGAAATCGATGTAGTCTTTTACAGTAACTGAATTTTTTTCTTTATTTAGAATACTTGCTAGTTGGGAAGGTACATTAAACTCATTACCAATTACGTTTTTAATTTCATCAAAGAACTTATAATAATGTGCTGTCTCTAAAAAAATACAATGTGATCCCAAATTATTACCTACATATTTCTTTGCACCTAAATAACCGATTGCGCCATGAGGATCACAGATATATTTAAAATTCTTTAATACATCTTTTATGGCATCTCTTGTCTGGTAATCTGTGAAACTGAAAGCATGTATTGTTTCCCTCATTTTATCTAAATCAAGATCAAAAATTTTATTTACTCTTTTAAAATTACTTGGATCACCTACATCCATTGCATTTGATAAAGTTTCTTTTGAATGCATAGGAGTATAAATTCCAGATTTAAAATATCTCTCAACTGGATTATTAATATTATTTGATGAGATAATATTTTCAACGGGAAGGCCTAATTCTTTAGAGACTATTGCTGAGAATAAGTTTCCGTAATTACCCGAAGGAATAGAAAATGAAGATTTTTTTATATCGGGTGGCAACTGACAATAAGCAAAAAAGTAATATAATGTCTGTGGTATCCATCTTGATATGTTAATTGAATTTGCAGTTGTAAAATTGAAATTAGAAGTTAAATCTTTATCGATCAAGGCGTCCTTGACCATTTTCTGACAGTCATCAAATGTACCATCAACCTCAACTGGAAAAATATTATCAGAGAAAGTTGATATCTGCCTCTCCTGAATATTTGATATTTTATTTTTTGGATATAAGATAAAAACATCTACTCCCTCTACCCTATGAAAACCACTTGCAACAGCTGCTCCGGTATCACCAGAGGTAGCAACTAAAACTGTAACTTTCCTATCATATCCTCTTCTAATAAAATGACTTAAGCATCTAGAAGTGAATCGTGCCCCAACATCTTTAAAGGCCATCGAAGGACCATGAAATAACTCAAGGACTGAAATATTTTCTTCAATTTTTTTTAAGGGAAATTCAAAATCAATAGAATGTTCAATTATTTTTTTTAAAGATTCTTCATCAATTTGATTCCCAATAAATTGAGAGATAACTTCTAAAGAAATTTCTATTTTATCATAGTTACTCAAATTAGAGATAAATGATTTCCTGAGTGGGATTATAGATTTAGGAAAGTATAATCCTCTGTCGGGAGCCAATCCATTGAATAATGCTTCTCTAAAGTTTACCCTATGATTTTTATTATTAAGACTAAAGTATATCATTAGTCACTATCAATAATTTTTATTCCCTCCGAACTAACTTTGGATACATAGGTCGAGAAGTCAATATTTGTTTCTTTATATATTTTACTAACTTCAGAATTGATTTTATTTGCATCACCCTCTCCCTTTGTGAGAGCAAAAATTGAAGGACCTGAACCTGATATAGAACAACCTAAAGCGCCAAGCTCTAGACACTTAGTTTTAACTTTATCGAAAGAAGGTATTAATTTCTTTCTATGCTTTTCTATAACATTATCAACTAGAGATGACCTAAGTAGATTATAATTTGAGGTATGAAGAGCATGTACTAAACTACCAAAATTTGCAACTTGTTTGGTCATTAGACTTAGCTCTACTTTACTAGGTAAAATCTCTCTTGAATATGATGTCTTTACCTCAATTTTAGGGTTGATTACAAAACAAAATAAATCTTTGGGTATAGGGAGAGAAATTATATTTTCTTCCTCCGTTGATTTAACCATAACTAACCCTCCTAACAATGCTGGAGCAACATTATCTGGATGTTCAGTTAAACTAGAAACTCCTTCGCCCGTCATTGCATATTTGATAAGTTGCTTTGTTGTCAATGGTTCACCAAGAAGTTTATTTATACCGAAGACACTACCTGCGGCATTTGAACCACTGCTTCCGATTCCACTACCAGGTATGATGTTTTTTTTAATTTCAATATCAAAACCACAGTCCGGTTTTAAGTGCCTTATTAATTTTTCTGCAGATACACTAGCGACATTTTTTTTAGGATCACTTGGTACAGGATATCCATTAACTTTTGCTATTCTTACCCCAATATTATCTGACTTTGAGATAGTCATCTCATCACCAAATGATTCAATAGGAAAACCTAAAATATCGAATCCACATGTAACATTCGATACTGTTGCCGGAGAAAAAATTTTAATTTTTTTCATACTCTAGTGAATATAAGACTATTTCTCCTAAAACAGAGAAATCCCCCAGAAAGTTAATAATGCCCACACGACATATCTAAAAACCTTACCAATTAACATGTAGATACTTACCAAATAAAAATTTGTCCTAAAAAAACCTAATGCTACTGCAATCGGATCACCGAAAACTGGAGTCCATGACAAAAGAGCAAGAACTCCACCGTAACTATCAACCCTATTTTTTAATTCTAAAATTTTATTTTTTTTAATTCTAAAATATTTCTCAATAAAATTCCAATTTCCAAGTCTTCCAATGGCATAGCTACTCAGTCCACCAAACCAGTTCCCTAAAGATGCTACAATAAGTGATAGAGATAAATCATAATTATTTGCAATCAGTATACTCAGAACAATTTCTGAGCTTAAAGGAATTATTGTAGCAGCAAGAAAAGAAGCTAAAAATAAACCAATATATCCCCATTCAGCAAATGACTCCATAATCAAATTTAATTTAGTTAAGAATATAATTATTAATTCTGATTATTATCTTTAAGAAAAAAAATATGAAGAATCAGCATTTATCTTACCGATCAGGAAACCCAGTCCTAACATCAAAGGCATTCGATATCCCGTCAGATTACGTTGATAAGATGACCATAGGTGGGACAGTTAATAAAACTTTTTTGTCATTAATGATCTTAGTTGGGTCAGCATACTATTCCTGGACATATGTTTCAGTAATTAATATGATGTTACTCCCAAGTCTAATTATTGCCCTAATAATTGGATTTGTAACTATAAGAAAGAAAGAATGGTCACCAATAACTGTGCCAATATACGCAGTTCTTCAAGGTATTTTCCTTGGTATTATCTCCAACTTATTTAATACCTTATATGATGGAATTGTATTTACTGCAATATCTTATACATTATGTATCCTGTTTGCACTTTTGTCTATTTATAGGTTGGGTCTTATCAAGCCAACGGAAAACTTTAAATTAGGAGTTGGAGCTGCCACAGGTGGTATTGCATTATTATATGGAATTAATATAATAATGGGTTTTTTTGGTTCAGGAATTCCATTGATGGATTTAAATAATTCCTCAATGTACAGTATAGGCTTTAGCGTCTTTGTTATTTTTATTGCATCAATGAACCTTGTAGTTGATTTTGATTTCATCGAAGAGGGATCAGAGAAAGGTGCCCCAAAGTATATGGAATGGTTTGGTGCATTTGGACTAATGGTCACACTAATATGGCTTTATCTAGAAATTCTCAAGCTACTTGCTAAAATGAATTCTAGAAAATAGAATAATTTGTATTTTATGGCTAAAAAAATAGATAAGAGTCTTTTTTTACTTAATAAAAAGTTTATAAGAAATTATTTCGCCTTTTAATATTAGTAATGATAATTTCTTGTTCTGAAGAAATTTTAACGGATGTTGATAACACTGACCCTGTTAAACCAATTGATTTGCCAGCTCTTGAAGTTTCCATTAATAAAATAAACTTACCATTTGGGGGAATGACTACAGATGATATTTCCAGAACATTTTACGATATAAGTGGAACATTTATTTATAGCAATAATGATGCAGTTTTTGCATATTTCCCTGGCGTCGCAGAGTGGGACCCAGGTCAAAGTGGAAGTGCTTTGAATGTGACTCCTGTCTCCTCACAAGTCCTAATTAAAGAAGATTCTCTTTGGAACTTTCACAAAACTGACCATAATTTGCAAGCTTGGGGAATGAGAAATTTTGAAATTTTAGGTTCGGAAGTTATTATCGAAGATGGAAATGAAATTGGATCTGATGCGTCTGGATGGATTGGTGATGTGTACATCGGACAGATTATGGGTAACGGTGATATAAGTTGGAAACTCGTAAATGAGATTGACGAAATGGGATTTTTTCATGGTACCTGCGCAGGAGATTTAAATAACGATGGCCTCACAGATGTTGGTGTTACCCCAGGGATTGGGCATTCAGGAATTAATATTTTTTTACAAAATTCTAATGGTAATTTTACAAGAAATGACGAAATATTGAATTATGAAGGATCAACTCCATTTACCCTAGATTTTTCGGATTTAGATGGAGATGGAATCGATGAAATTATAACTGCTGACTACGGAGGCGGAAATATTCCTGATGAAGATGATCATGAAATAAGAATATATAAATTTGATAATTCAACAGAAAAATTTGAATTACATTTTCAAATTAATGAACCAAATGCATATGATTGGGGATTAGGTGCAACATCTATTAAAGTGAATGATTTTACAAATGATGGTATAATGGATATTGCAGTTGCAAGAGAAGACTTAGAATATCATGGCTTTGAAGTTTGGAGAGGTACTGGCAATGCTCAATTTGAACTTATTTTCTCTTCTCCAACTTGGACAAGTAATGAAATGCAATTTAGAGAATTCTCAGTCTTTGATGCAAATCAAGACGGAAATATCGATATTCTTTTAAGGCCATTTCACTATGGCACACTTTATAGAAATTCTGAAAATTGTTGGTGGAATGTGTATGATTGTAATGGAGTAAAATTAAATAATTTAATTTGGTTAAATGATGGATCAGGAAATTTCAATTATTATAATGAAGAAGAATTATTAATTGAAGGTATTTTAGTCGACAGTTTTCATCCTTATCTATATGATGGAAACCTATATTTCGTAGGAACTTTCTATAATGATGTTGGTGGTGATAGACTTCAAATGATTGATGTAAAGGTAAATTTTTAGTTTTTGTAATGTCAATTGCACAAGAAAATCAATGCAAATTGCATAAATTAATCTTGTGTTAATGTTGATATATAGTGGAGCCAGAGGGAGTCGAACCCTCGACCTCTTGACTGCCAGTCAAGCACTCTAGCCAGCTGAGCTATGGCCCCTAAGCGCTTTTTTATCTAAGTACGTCTCTTTTAAACTGAGACCACTCCTGAATTTTACCATCAACTATATGATAGAACTCATAGAATACTTCAGCTTCTAACTTAGATTCAGGGTTTGTATGTGTCGATGTAAACTGAGCATTAACCCAGTCCCCTTCTACAGAAGTTACTGCTAATGAGAATGCATAGTCAGTATTCCATGTATACTCATTACCGTCTTCATCCTCAACCTCTGAAACCCAAGCTTTTATTATTTCAATAAATTCATCTGGACCAACAGCTGATCTACCATCTGAAAATCTCATCTCTGCTCCCTCAGCAACAAATGTTTTAAGAGTTTCATAGTCAAGTTCAGCCCAAGCCTTATCAATTTGATTAAAAACTTCAACAGACGACTGTTCTCCCATTGTAACTTGGCCTTCAACACCATCAATAAAACCATTTGCTTTGGTTTCACATTCCTGAGAAGAAGATGCACATGATGTAATGAATAAGATTGATAAAATATATATGATGTTTTTCATAATTTAATTTTTATTTAATTTAAGTTATTATTTTTAGTCAATTACATCCGATATTAAAAGTTTGATATGGTTCCTGTGTGCTACTGAGGAAGTATTTCCAGCTGGTTTTTTTAACCACTTTGAAATTTCCTCTAAATTATAAATAGCCATAGACTTTGCAGGAATTTTAAATCTAGATGCTGATTTACCGTTAATCATTTCAATTAGCCTTGTGACGTAAACAGCTTGTAGATTTTGTCTGAAAGTATTTATATCTGAACTTAAGTCTGCCTTAAATATTGACTCATTTAAATCACCCATAAATTCTGAGAGAGAGTATTTATTTCCGTAAAGCTCTGAATCAATTATTCTCTGAAGCGTATTTGGGTGCATTATATGAGCAAGTACTCTAGTCTGGTAAGACAGTACTTGATCATGTATTTTAGGGTCTTCAGGCCCAGAGAAGAAATCAAAGCCTCTTCTTTGACGTGCTAGTAAGTTATATACATTAGAAGGAGCTTTAAAAGCATTAGGTGAGAAAACATATGTATTTAAAGCATTGAAAGCCCTCTTCTGGTCAGCTAAACTTACTGGGGTGTAAGGCTTCTCACCACCAGCTTGACCTATAGTAGATCTATCGACATAAACACCACCTATAAATCTAGATATTACGTCTCCAGCTCTTGCTGCCTGAGAGTTTAATGTGTAGTATGCTCTTCTAAGGTCCTCATAAGTATTTCCTTCAATACTAAATTTAGACACAATTTTATCCATCATGTTGTTGACAAGATTGAATCTATCAACAGAGTAAGAAATCTGGTCGTTAGATAAGTCACCAGTCATAACCCTAGGATCAATAGCCTTTCCAGGAGATCTCATATCATCTGCATCATTACCAAATATTAATTCTGGTTCAGTGGATCTAGATAGCAGTGACTCCATCTCACTCTCATCTTTGAAAGAAGTATAACCAAACTGTACTGCCCAGATGTCGTAAGGACCGACAGCCATATCATAGTATTGACCTTGAGAAGCTTTATCCATAGTCAAATTAATTCCAGCATAATCCATCACAGATCCAGTAAGGGCTTTACCCTCAATAAAGTCAGCGTCATATAACTCATCTGGAGAAAATAATTGACTTGCTTTCATATTATGATTCAAACCTAAAGTATGACCTACCTCGTGCATAATTAATGACTTTAAACCCTCTTTTTCAATTCTATCCAGATCATAATCAGAGGCTTCATTAATTTCTAAAAATGTTTTTCCAAATAACTGATTTTCATGCATCAAGTGGCCCATAGAACAATAAAAATTATCATCATGATTATGATATTCAATTTCATTATCTAGATCCATATTCTTTGCAGCATCTCCTACAAGTTTATTGTAGAATACTCTATTAGTAAAATGGACAAATTCTAACATAATATCTGCGCCAATAATTTCACCTGTCCTAGGATTTGTCATACTCGGACCATATCCGCCAAATGGAGGATTTGGGGAAGATGTCCACCTTAACACGTTATATCTAATATCTCCAGCATCCCAATCTGCATCATGTGGCTGAACCTTCACCTCTAGGGCATTCTTAAAGCCAGCCTTTTCAAAGGCCTCATTCCATGCTAATACACCATCTTTAATTGTCTCCCTCCACTCGTGGGGAGTAGAATTCTCAATCCACCAAGTTATTGGCTTAACAGGTTCTGATATATCTTTATCTGGATCCTTTTTAACGAGTCTCCACCTATTAACCATATCCCTGTAATTCGTGGTTCCAGTCTCAGTCATATCGTTAACATAGGTGAGGAAATATCCAACACGTGGGTCATCATATCTTATTTCATAACCCTCCTCAGGCATGTTCATCATAGAATGGAATACTTGAATAGAAACATAACGTGCATCAGTCACAGCCTCAGACCCACCGTTTGTGAAATTAGGATTCTTGTATACATATTCTGTCTTAAGATTAGTATTTTCTGGGTAGTTGTTTATTTCTTTAACTTTGGACTTTGACTTATCAAAACTACCTAGATTAAATCTACCAGAAGACCCAGTTCTACTAGGTGGCTTAACCCTACTTAACGTCTCAGATATAAATAAATCATTTACATTAATTAGATATGAATCGCCTTCATCTACTAAAATTTTGTGAGATGAGATTATAGCATGACTTGTATTAGCTTCTTTGGATCTAGACAGTGGGTTATCCTGATCAAAATAAAAATTTGTATTTGGGGCTACAAATTCTATCTTGTTATAATATTTATGAATTTGAAAAATCACATCAGCACCATAAGCACCCCTGAAACTTCCTGCCTCTGTAACACCATCAGCAATTTGAGAGAAATAAATGTAATCTTTATTTAATTGATCTTCTCTAATTAGCATCTTAATCTCTCCAGATGCTGAGTCTTGAAATATTGTAAATAAACCATCAATTGTACTACTAGATTTTGTTAATTCTTCAATAGTTTTTTCTTTTTTGTCTTTTTTGTCTTGAGCGAATAGTATTTGTGAAATGCTCAAGAATATAATTATCAGTATGTTTTTCATATTTTTTTATTTATTCAAATTTAATTTTTTTTTAATTAAAATACTCTTTTGATTTTTCTAATTCTTTTAAGGTAGTAGTCTTTTACTAACTGAGTTTCTACCACACCCCTCGAAGAAGATGCATGAATGAAATCTATGTCAGATGATGTTCTACAATTTGAAATTAATCCGACATGAGTCACTTTCCTCTTACTTTTCCCAAATGCAAAAAATACAAGGTCTCCCTCCCTAGATTTTTTGAGTGATACTTTTTTACCTAGATCTATCTGCTGAGAAGTTGTCCTAGGTATTTTCTTATCTATCGACTCAAAAGCTCTTACTAGTAAACCTGAACAATCAATTCCTCCTTTGTCATTACCACCCCACTTATATGGGGTTCCAATATATGTTCTTGCTTCACCAATAACTGAGTTTATATTATTTTCTTTTAAAATTTTTTTACTAGATATACAACTAGCAAATAATAAAGTCATTAAAAAAAAAGATAAAAATTTTCTCATTTTTCCAATATTAGAAATAAGTCAAGATTCCCAGGCGAGTCTTTACAAAGAATATAATCATCAGTTGAGATTGAGGATACAAGAGAGGAATTATTTGACTCTAATTTTTTTCGGTTCATTCTATTTAAGATCTCATATGGAACTTTATATAGAAAATTTGGCAAATGTTTTTCTAGATTAAGTATATCAATTCTTTTAAATTTTGATACTGATTTTTTATTATCATAATAATATTCCATAACCTTTTCATTGCCAGAAATTCCTTTCATCATAATCTCTTTAAAATTAATTGATGCTAATTTTTTGAGCTGATTAGATGTGTACTCTCTAATATGCCATGGATTTCGAGTTAGTGTCATATTAATATTTGGGGTAGATAAAAGAGCAATTCCGCCGGGTTTCAGAATTCTATATATTTCTTTCATAAATAGCTTGTCATTTTTGATATGTTCAATGACTTGAAATGACAGTATAGTATCAAATGAATTATCTTTTATATCACTAACAGGAGGAAATGATGATGAAATAAACTTTCCATTTGGGTACTTTTGAGAAAGTTTTTCAGTCATGACAGAAATTTTATCAATAGCTGTATAAGATTTAGATTTTTTCATAATTATATCAATTCCCCTTCCCTCACCACAACCTAATTCTAATACATCTCCTTTAATATATTTATCTGCAAATACGTATGCACTTAAAAGTCTATTATGTAATGGATTATCTGAAACTATTTTATCAGAAGTTATCTCAGTTGTATAAATTGACATTATGTAAATTTAATATGAATTTTCTCTAGTGAATTATAAATCTTATAAAATGAATAAAGGCCTGATATCTAAATATTTATTATAATTTTGACCATACAAAGATTCTTATAATATGAATAATCAGGATATTATATTTGGGACTAGACCAGTTTTAGAGGCTATTAAATCTGGTAAGACAATAGAAAAGTTATTCGTACAAAAAAATTTATCAAAAGAAATATTAAACGAGATTAAAAATAGTCTTCAAAAAAAAAATGTTAATATCTCATTTGTGCCAAAAGAGAAACTTAATAGAATAACAAAAAAAAATCATCAAGGAATTATCTGTTATATCTCTCCAATTACTTACCAGCCTGTAAACGAAATAGTACAGAGATGTTATGAGTCTGGAAAAGATCCAGTAATTTTAATTTTAGATAGAATTACTGACACAAGAAACTTTGGGGCAATTACAAGGGTTGCAGAAGCAGCTGGTGTTGATGCAATTATCATACCCGAAAAAGAATCGGCACTTATAACAAGTGAATCTGTAAAGTCTTCAGCTGGAGCTTTAAATTATATGCCAATTTGTAAAGTAAAAAGCCTTAAAAATATTGCCCAAGAGTTAAAAGATAGTGGTCTAAAAATCATATCATGTACAGAGAAGGGCGAAAAAGATATTTATGCAATAGAATATAAAGGTCCTGTATGTATTATTCTTGGTTCTGAGAAGGACGGAATATCTCAGAATTTATTAGATATAAGTGACGTCAGTGTCAAGATACCAATGCTTGGCAGAATTGATTCATTAAATGTATCGACAAGTTCTGCAGTGATTTTGTATGAGTTAGTCAGGCAAAATAACTAGATTGATTTCAAGCCTGTTAGATCAGAACTACTCCTAATTTTTTTACCCATTCCATCTAGTAACTCAATTCCATATTTCCTGCATACTACAGATTCTGGAATTTCTTGATTATGCCTATCTCCCCCATTCGTAAAAATATCTGGTTTAATTTCTTCTAAACTTTTACAAACAGTTTTGTCAGTATCTATTGATAAAAAAACTTCATCAACCCACTGTATTGCTGAGACTATCTTCATTCTATCTATCTCGTCCATAAAAGGTTTACCTTTTTTGAGTTTACACTGATGGTTATTGTTGACGATGACAATTAAATAGTCTCCCATCTTCTTTGATAACTCGATGTACTCCAAATGACCAACATGGATAGGATCGAAATAACCACTTATTGCTACTTTTTTCATTTAGTTTTACTTTTAACGTAATTTATATAATACTTTTGAATATGAATATATTAGTACTCGGTTCAGGAGGTAGGGAACACGCTATATCATGGAAAATCTCTCAGAGTGATTTATGTAAAAATCTTTTCATTGCCCCTGGAAATGCTGGGACTAACTTAGTTGGTAATAATATAAATTTAGATATCAATAACTTCAAGCGGATCAAAGAATTTGTTCTTGATAAATCTATAAACCTTGTAATTGTTGGTCCGGAAGAACCCCTAGTTAAAGGAATTGTAGATTTTTTTAAGTCAGAAGAGGAGCTTAAAAACATAAATATTTTTGGTCCAGCTAAAACTGGAGCAATGTTAGAGGGAAGTAAAGATTTTTCTAAAGAGTTTATGTTTAGAAATAAAATACCTTGTGGTAAATCAAAAACATTCAGTAAAAATAATTTGACAGAAGGCTTTAAATTTTTAGATGATATTAAACCCCCATATGTTTTAAAAGCTGACGGACTTGCGGCAGGTAAAGGCGTACTAATACTAGATAACTTAGAAGAGGCAAAATCTGAGCTAAAAAATATGGTAGTAGACGAGAAGTTCGGTGAAGCAAGTAAAAACGTTTTAGTTGAAGAATATCTTGACGGAATCGAAGTTTCTGTTTTTGCTGTAACTGATGGAAGAGATTATTTAATCTTACCAGAGGCGAAAGATTATAAAAGAATAGGAGAAGGTGATACAGGACCCAACACAGGTGGTATGGGTGCAGTGTCACCAGTAATTTTTGCAGATAATAAATTTATGGAAAAAGTTGAAACAAGGGTGATTAAGAGGACAATAGATGGTATAAGGAAAGAGAAATTAGATTATACAGGTTTTATCTTCGCTGGCTTAATGAATGTGGACGGAGATCCATATGTTATAGAATACAATGTAAGAATGGGCGACCCAGAAACCCAAGTAGTAATACCTAGAATTAATAATGACTTATTAGATATAATAATAAAATGCTTTGATAATAAATTAAGTGAGGTAAAATTAGATATAAAGGATGGTTATACAACAACTGTTATTTTAGCATCTGAAGGATATCCAGAATCTTATGAAAAAGGTGATACCATTAGCAATCTAGAAGAAAAAAAGAAAAATCAAATATTTCATGCTGGGACAATAAATGAAGACGAAAAAGTTAAGAGTAATGGGGGAAGAGTTATTGCCTGTACAGGAGAAGGAGAAACAATAGATGAGGCCCTAGAAAACTCCTACTACCTGGCAGATAAAATAACCTGGAGAAATAAATATTATAGAAGAGACATAGGTAAAGATTTAAAATGATTAAAATTTATTATTTATACTTAATATTTATTTTACTACTTTCCTGTAACCAATCAAATATCTATTCTAACTATTACAATTTTGAAGATAATATATGGCACTCTGATTCATCAATTGTATTTGATTTTAATAGCAAAAATGAGGAATTATTAAATTTTAATCTTATCCTTTCCTACTCTAACGAGTACCCCTTTCAAAATATATATTCCTCTTACTCCCTCCTTGACTCAGAAAAAAATATTGTAAAATCAAATATGATAGAGTTACAGTTATTTGATAAAAAATATGGCTATCCACTCGGTGATGGTATCTTCAAAAATTTTACTGTCGATACTTTAATAATAAAGTCTCTAGAAATTAAAAAAAATGCAGAATATACTTTGCTAGTTAAGCATTCCATGAGAGATGATAGACTACCTGGAGTAAGTAGAATAGCTTTAGTTGTTGAAAAGTAAATTAGTTTCCATCAATATCATCTACTTTATCAAATAGAAATGATAGGGAAAATCTCATAGTCTCAGCTAATGGATGATCATTCTGGGGTGTAGAAAGATAAGAAAAATCTACACCTAAATTGTTGTATTTTATACCAAGTCCAAGGGTTAGAAACTTTCTGCCGCCTTTATCCATATTTTCTAGAAAGTAACCTCCCCTAAAAGAAAAAATTTCTCTGTACCAATATTCTAATCCGGTTGATATTGTTATCTCCTTGATCTCTTCTGAAAACCCATCAGGCGCATCAGAAAATGATGAAAATATACCACTTAAAACAGATCTATTTGGATTTTTTCCTTTTAAAATTTTAGCCTGATTTGTTGTTGGGTCAATTACATAATTTCCGTTAATATCTACCTCGTAGATAGGTGGTGATGGTACCATAAGTTTATTTAAATCAACAGCAAGTGTAATTGAGTTATATTGATCAAGAAATGTCTTTAGAGAAGTTCCAACTCTTAAATTAACGGGAATAAAATCAAGACTTTTAGAACTTCCGTACGTTATCTTTCCACCTATATTAGAAATATGAGAACCAAATGACAACTCAGATGTTCTATTCACAAGTGAAATTTCCTTATTGTAATACACACCAAGATCCACAGAGAAACTATTTCCAGCCTTGGCATCAGAATAATTAGAGATACTTCCTGTGAGATTTGACCAGATATATCTAGCAGAACCTCCGATAGATAAGTCATTTGTAAGTTTCCTAGAATACGTAAATGCTGTACTTAACTCCTTTGGGTTTTCCACACCTAATGATAAACCCTGATTGTCAGTAAGTTGTATCTCACCTAAATCAAAATATTTCATTGATAAACCCACTGTCTGAACCTGATCAAGTTTATAAAAACCTGAAAGGTAAGATACTGACATGTCATCAACAATTTTACCAAGCCACGGGACATAAGACATACCAAAACCATATTTTTTATCAATAAAGGCAAGCTTAGCATTATTCCAATACACAGAGTTAACGTCTGGAGAGGTAGCAACCCCCGTCTCTCCCATTGATGATCCTCTAGAATCAGGTGAAATCAAAAGAAAAGGAACAGCGGTAATTATTGGCCTTCGAGATGTATCTTGACCACTTAGAATTGTTGACTGTGAAAACACAGGCACATTCAAAAAAATTAAAAAAGCCAGATAACGTATCATAATATTTTTAAAATTTTATTGTGGAGAGTTATCATCTTCCCATTCATCAAATTTCTGACATGCAATTTATATATATAGATTCCTTGGGGCAAAGGATTATAATTTAAATCTTTACCATCCCAAGAAATATTATCAATAATATCTGGAGAAAACTCATATTGATGTTGATAGGTAAACACCTTATTGCCTCTCAAATCAAATACCTCAACCGAGATAAAAGTTGGCTGACCGCGCTCCTGCATCTCAAATTTAAAATTTGTCTTGTCAGTAAAAGGATTCGGATAATTCATTACACCTGATATATTTAGCTTATTATCATTACCAGTAACAAATACAACTGACTCTGATGTTAAATTATTATAATTATCTGCAACTTTTATTTCTACTTTATGCTTTCCATTTTTTAAATTTTCTAGAGGAATCCTAACAGACCCTCTCTCATAATCATCTTTTTTATAGGAAAAATATCTATTTAATTTAATTTCAATAGAATCATCAACTATTGCCTTCATGGTATTCAGAGTGTTTTTCTTTGTAATATTTATTCCATTTTTGTCATATAAATCAACAATTAATAATGGAGACTCAGACACTCTATCACCAGTAATAAAGTTATAAGAGTCTAAAAAAACATCCACCTCAGGTCCATTATTATCATTTTGGTATTCATCTGATGTTCCACCTATGGTAAAATATGAAAATCCAATTGCCTCATCAAAATTTATGGTATCAACAGCAAAAAAATTTATTTTTCCTTGACCGAATTTGTAATCAATATTTACTGGTATTTTAAATTCAAATGAGAAAGAACCATTAATTACCGATGATAACCCTTTAAAAATAACGGCATCCCACTCTAAAAATTCAAAGGGATCATTTTCATCTCCTAGTGTTAAATTTCTTGAAATTTTATCATAAACATCAGAGTAAATATTACCATTAAAATTTTCAATCTTATCATTATTTTGATCTACAATCTCTCCCGATACTAATATTTTTGCTCCAGATTTTATTGTGTCTATCTTACTCACTATAACATCAAAAGATGGATAACTTAATTTTAATGAGGGGTCACCTAATAATGCAAAATTTCTATTAATTGGACCACTAAGGCTCCCATTTTTAGTTTTTTTAAAAATTTCGCCTAATCTTAGATAATCACCACTTTCATTTGTAAATACATTCTTATAAAATTGATTGTTAAGTCTGTAATTAGTCTGAGAGAATACCGGTCTGGTTGTAGTAAGTAACGCAATTGCACCACCTTTATCCTTATTTAATAACATCTCACCTCCTGAGGTTATAAGTGGGTCATCAAACTTTCCAAACTCACAGGTTGCAGTTAGAAAAAGGGGAAGTTTAGATCTATTATTTAAATTAAATATAAAATTATCATCTAATACTTTTTCTTCAGTCCAAAAAAATTCATTTCCATGTCCAATATAATTCACTATCATAGCCCCACTTTCAACAGCCTCACTCAGTAAGTATTTAGTTTGTGTTGAAGTCTTAAAACCAGCTACAATATCCTGCTCGTAATTATCAAGGTAAATTTTATTTATTTTGTACTCGGGATTAATTGTATTTACTAGGTTAAAATGATTTTCAGCATCGTTCTGGTGGACACTCTTATCTCCATCATCAGCAACCAGATAAATATTTTTTTTCCAATCTCCTCTAATCAACTTTTTCTCAGAGTATACATAAAGCTTGTCAACATAGGATTTAGATTCCTCTTTATTTTTACTTGGAATTCTACCAATTCCAACCTCTAAATCGTGATCTCCATCAACAGTCTCGTCCCAGATACCTTCATTTGAGTCAAGAAATCCAAAGTAGTCGTCAGAGGAGTAACTATATATATTATTTGATGAGTTATAGGATTGGTATATTGGAATGAAATTAGTATTATTTGGAATTCTATCCTTGTAATCATATGAACAATCGCCAAAAAGTAAAACATAACTTAGATTCTCATTACTTGTATTATAGAGAAACTTTATATAGTTCCTAATAGATGAAATATCCTGATTACCAGATGAGAATTGGTTATAAATATCTTCTATGTCTACAATTTTCACACCTAGACCTTCTTTACTACGGAGACTCTTTACCCTGACTGCATCTTGGAAGAAGTCTTTATGAGTAATTATTAATAATTCTGGATTTTCGTGATTCAATATATTTGAATTTACTACGTTCCCAAAAAATTTAGGAGTACTTAAATTATTAACATCAAAAATTATATTTCTACTATAATTCTTTTCATTTTGTAAAAAATAATAAAATGAATTTTCCTTCCTTAAATTCAATTCAGTTATATCATATGGGTCAGTAATATCCCATACTCTTAATCCTAATTTACTTTGGCTATCATAATTATAATCATTTACACTGTAGACAATTTGCTTAGAAATTAAATCTGTCTGAAGTGGTTTATTATAGAAGATAATGTCTTCATCAGCATAATTTAAATTTATATCACCAGTAAAATCTATGTAGTTAAGGTATGAAATTGAAGATTTTCCTCCGTAATAAAACAATTCTAATGTATTTGCATTTCCAGAGAAAAAATTAAATGACTTAACAGTCTCTGATAATTTATAACCATATATTCCCTCATTTACTTGTCCCATTGGAACGTTATATGTCTCGTTGTCTAATGAAATTTCGAAGGAAGACTCCTCGATTGACCTTGAAGCCAAATTTATCTCGACATCTAGGAAAGTACTTTTATTAAACTGACTGATATCGATATCTAAAGAATTCCCAGGAGAAAAAAGTTCTCCAAACCACTCTCTTCCAGACTGAATAATAGTATATAAATCCCTCTCATATCTATAGTTGATCAGGAAACTATCTCTAGTAATTTCATATGAATCATAACTATCTCCAACACCTACATCCTTCGAAATATTATTATTTATTGTTAAAAAATAGTAGGCGGTATCTGTATAAATATTTTTCTTGGTTCTTACTTTCTGCTGTATAGAGTCGTAAAATATTTTATCTGAGGATTGTAAATAAAAGAAAATAAATTCTCCGTCATCAAAATTACTATCATTATTTCCATTAAAACTTACTGGTACTTCCTGAGGATTAGTAAATTCCGATAATGAATTAAGCTGAGGAAGAGCACCATTGTATCCACTTCCAAAAATTTGAATTTTTAATGGATCAATATCTTTATCAGAAAAATTAATTTCCTTAAAAAAATTTTTATCAATTTTATATATACCAGACTCGACTACTCCAATTTTAATCCAATCACCATCCCTTAATATTGAATTTTGAGCCATCATTAAAAAGGTGGGAGGTATAATAAATAAAAGTGTAAGAAATAATCTCATTTTAGATATTAAAATATAATACTAACTGAAAAAGAAATGATTTATTTGAAAAATTGATCAAAAAAAATTGATTTTATTACAGATAACAATATGTAGAGAAGTATTATGATAAATATTATTGAATGCCCAAACATAATCAATATCAAGGTTGATAATACAATAAGTAGATACCTTTCAATGTTACTTTTAAAATTAAATCCTGAGAACTTAAGAGATATAAATTTAATTTTTGATACCAAAAGTGTTGATAAAAGAATAACCAGTATTGCAATTGTCAGATCATCTTTAAAAAAATTAAAAGTGCCTTGGTAATTAACCAAGGACATAAAAAAAAGTCCATTAGCAGGTGTTGGAAACCCATTAAAATAATTATTATTGTTTTCTGTGATATTAAATTTAGCTAGTCTCAAAGCTGAGAAAATAATAATTAATACAGGTAGATATTTTACCATTACATTTTCTGCAGTATTTTCTAAATAAAAATAAAGAACTATAGATGGTAAAATACAGAAGGAAACAAAGTCAGCAAAGGAGTCAAGTTGTTTCCCAAATTCGGATACTGCATCAAATTTTCTTGCGAAAAAACCATCTAAAAAATCTAGTGTTAGACATATGTAGAATAGATATAAAACTGTACTATTAGCCGGATTATTGAAAATATTTATGATACATATGAAACCTAAGATAAGGTTTGATAAAGTAAAAAAGTTTGGTATTACAAATTTCAATTTAGGAAGGGATTATTAGATTTCTCATCTCCAATCGATGTCACAGGGCCATGTCCAGGAAAAACTGTTGTACTATCATCGATTAAAAATAATCTTTTTTTAATACTATTAATCAAAGTATTAAAATCTCCTCCAGGTAGGTCTGTTCTCCCAATAGAATTTTTAAAAATCACATCACCAGAAAAACAAAATTTATGGTCTTTGAAATAAAATGCAATGTGGCCAGGTGAGTGACCAGGTAGAGACAAAATGGTAATTTCGTTACCCATAAAGGAAAAATTTGTTGACTCGTCAATAGTACTTACATCTTTTTTATGAGTGTAATGTTGCATACTAAACATCGAGGCATATGACTCCATTTCATCGTAAATATTTTTCTCTGAGAGGGGAATATATGTCTTTATAGGATAAAGCGTAGAAAGAAAATTAATTCCAAGTATGTGGTCAATATGAGTATGCGTGATTAAAATAAATTTAGGTATCAATGATTTTTCCTCTATATAATTTTTAATTATGTTGTTTTCTTCTTCATAGTAATTACCAGGGTCAATTATTATACAGTTTTTACCTTCAGTAAGTAGATATGTGTTTTCTTGGTAATCATTAAAAGTAAAACATTTAACTTCCATAATAATTAGTATTAAATACAAATTTGATATTTAAATAGGTATATAAATAGTAAATGGTAAAAAAATATGATTATTTGATTATAGGTCAAGGAGTCGCTGGTTCAGCAATGGCTTGGAAGCTATATTTCAAAAAAAAATCATTTATTATACTTGACTCAGAGATTAAAAATTCTGCATCTAATGCTGCACTTGGTATCTATAACCCTATAACAGGGAGAAGGAAAGCCCTGACTTGGAATGTAGTCAAATTATTTAAAAATCTTGAGGATTTTTATAAGAGGATTGAAGATTATATCGGGACAAAAATTCTATTTAAAAAAAAAATTTACAGGCTATTAAAAGACCATGGTGACTTCAATGATTGGAGTGTGAGATTGTCTAATAAGAAGTTTCACAGTTTCATCAAAGAGCTAAGTAATGATATGGTTATTACAGATAAAAGTGGTTATGTAGATGTAAGAAAATATATAAATGAAACTAGAAAATATTTCAAGACTAGAGATCGTTATAGAAAATATAAACTAAATAATAAAGACATATCCATAGTTAAAAATAAAATAAAACTTAAAGAGTTTGACTCAAAAAATGTGATTATGTGTTTAGGGATAAATCAAAAAAAAATAAAATGCTTTGATGATCTTGAAATAAAAGAAGTTTCTGGAAGTAGCATTTTGACCGAATCAAATATTTCAATGAATCATATTTTAAATAAAAAAATATCAATTATAAACTCATCTAAAAATACATTCCATATCGGATCAACATACCATAACGGATCAGAAAATACGGGCTATAATAAAATACTTGATCAGGCTGAGAACATTCTTAATAAAAAATTAAAACTTAAAGAAGTATTATTTGGGATAAGATCTGCAAGCAAAGACAGAAGACCAATTGTAGGAAGACATCATAACATCTCAAATCTTTTTTTAATAAATGGTCTAGGTTCTAAAGGGGTGAGTCAATCACCATACTCTGCAAACCAGCTATTTGACTATATCGAAAATAATAAAGAACTTGATAAAGAAATAAACTTAAAAAGATTCAAAACGTAGGTCTTTAATATGCGATTCTTAATTTTTATTTATTTGTTTACATTTAGTCTTTCTGCACTCTCACAGAATGAGATTTATAATATTGGTAAAAATAGAATTCAATATAAATCATTTGATTGGGAGGTTATGTACTCAAATAACTTCGAGTTTTACTATAACGCGAATGCATTAAATATCGCTGAAATAGCTTCATCATTTCTAGAGGATAAATTCTCAGAATTAACAAATAATATTGGTCATCAACCATTTAAAAAAACTAAAGTTTTCATTTATAACTCTGAGAGAGAAAAAGAACAAAGTAATATAGGAATAAATGAGGCTGATGAGTTCCTGTTCAGTAACTTAAGTTTAAATAATAGAATTATATTCAAAGTTGCATACAATAACAATTTAAATGTTTTTAAGAATAATCTAAGTTATGAATTTAATAAGGTCCTGATAAGAGATCTCATGCATGGAAACCTCAGTTTTGCCAAAAGATTTGGTAAGGTTTCCTTCATAAATATCCCTGAATGGTTTTCTGATGGAGCTGCAAGATATCTTGCCTATGGTTGGGACATAGAGATGGATAATGTCATAAGAGACTATTTTTTAACAAAACAAAAAAAATCTTTAAACAAGATATCAGATGAACATTCAAAATATATTGGACAAAGTATCTGGAATTATATTTCTGTCACATACGGAAAAAATACAATATCTAATATTATCAACTTAACTAAAATTATTAGAAATCCAGAGAAGGCTATTTCAAGTTCATTAGGTATAAATTATAACAATTTTATTCAAAACTGGTCAAATTATTATTATTCAAATATCAGCAACAGATATAGTAGAGGTAAACTTGAAAACCCTGAACTTAATCAAGTAAATAATTTTGGTAAGGTCATTGACCTTAAGAAAAATCAATCGGGTGAATATGTTTTATTTTCAGCAATTAAAGGAAATTATAAGAGATTAGTACTATACCATAAAGAATTAAATAAGTTTAAAGTTTTAGATAGAATTAAATCT
The DNA here is from genome assembly GCA_913052485.1 of uncultured Flammeovirgaceae bacterium. GTDB lineage: Bacteria > Bacteroidota > Bacteroidia > Cytophagales > MED-G16 > MED-G16. The sequence goes on from CAJXDN010000006.1 coordinate 30,710, forward strand.
AGTGAAAAAAATAACTCATACTTCTTTAATTGGAAAGATGATGAGAATATTACATACATAAAAAATTTAAAAGGCGAAAATAATCTTATAACTAGAAATATTTACTCGAATAGTAAAGCATATAAGTCCTTGTATAGATTTGAGAAAATTAATGGATTTTCATTTAATACAAAACAAAACTTGATAGCTCTCAGTGCAACTGTTAATAATCAAAGTGATATCTATCTCTTAAGTGCTAACAACGATAACTTTAAAAAATTAACAGATGATAAATATCATGACATATACCCATCATTTCTAAATAACTCAACTTCAATTATATTTAGCTCAAATAGGAATTCAATTGATTTAGAAAATATTCATATCTCTGAAAATATATCTGAATATTACAATCTGTATTTGTATAACCTAGACACTACATCAACTAAATTATATAAGATGACCAATACGCTTGCAAACAATATTAAGGCAAAACCACTTAAAGATAATAAAGTGTTATACCTAAGTGATATTAGAGGAATATCTAATATCTTCAGCTTAAGTCTTAGTGGAAATTCCAAGCAGGTAACTGACTTTAATACTAACATTATCAATTATTATTACGATGAAATTGATAAAAATTTATATTTTAATAATCTCTACGAGGGAAATATAATTGTTAGAAATATAAATGATTTTGATGTCAGTGAGTCAAGATTTGGAACCCAGACCTCCAGAGTTGATTATATACAATCACAGAGATCAAAAATTAAGAAAAGAGAGAAAATAAAAAGAGAAAATATAGAGGATAATATAAATTTTGAGACCACTGAAAATTTCTTATTTGAGGGTGAAAATAAACTTAAATCATCAATACTAAAAAATATTGAAATTAATAGAAATATTAGTAGAAGGACTGGAAATAAGTACAAATACTCAGTCATAAAAAATAATTTTAATAGCTTTCTGAGAATAGATCCACAAGAAGGTCTTGGTACGCAGGTCGAATCTGATTTTATTGAATTATTTGAAGACCATAAATTTTATGCATCAGCTTTTTTACCTTTCTCCAGCTTAAAAAGCTCAGATATTTTTACAGAGTATAGTTTCCTTAAAAAAAGATTTGACTTTAGAATATCCTTTGATAGAAAGATTTTGTTTACTGAGGATTCTGAGAACTTCATTTATCATAAATACCTTTACAACCAAATTAATTTTAATATATCATACCCTATTTCTGAATTTTCTAGATTTGAAATCGCTCCATTTTATTCTACCTACAAATTCAACGATTTAGATTATAGAATATTTAATAATACACCACCTTCCTTCCTATTTTATGAAAAAAATAATTTCTATGGATATTTTTTAAATTTTATGTTTGATAATACAAATAAGATCTCATATAATTTGGAGAAAGGGACAAAATTAAAAGTAAGTTTCAGAAATTATCAAACCGAAAACGATGCTAACACTTTTAAAAATTTTAGTATTGACCTCTCACATCACCAACCAATATCAGAAAATATTATTTTCTCGTCAAGATTATACTATGGAAATTCTTTTGGAGAGAATCCTTATAAGTATATGCTTGGTGGAGTTAAAAACTCTTTAATAAGGAAATTTGAGGATAAAGGTGTAAATGATCCTCTTTTAGTTTCAAATGGGTCTAACAACTATAATTTCATTTTTGGTGAATACATCAATATGAGAGGTTATGACTTCAATAAGTTTGATGGTTATAAGGTACTAGTATTAAATTCTGAATTTAGAATCCCACTGGTAAAAGCTTTAACTGGCCTTAACGTAAGTAGTAGTTTTTTAAATAGCTTACAAGTTGCTGGATTCTTTGATCTAGGATCATCATGGAATATTAACTCTCCCTTCAGTAATAAAAGTGATGTAAATACGTGGATAATTAAAGAACCAGGTTCTGTATTTCAAGCCGAAATTGAAAATTCTAAAAACCCCTGGCTTGCAAGTTATGGGATAAGTTTGAGATCATTTATCACCGATTATTATGTGAAAATTGATATAGCAAAACCGGTAGAAGACTATCAAGTTAAAGACACAAAATTTCATATTTCATTTGGATATAGTTTCTAACTTGTATTATGGTTACATCAATGACAGGTTATGGTAGTTATAATTTAAGTAAGGGTGACGTCTTTATCGAAATAGAAATTAAATCCGTAAACTCAAAGTTTTTTGATTTTAATTATAGGAGTAATTATAATGATAAATCTCTTGAGAATCAGATTAGAAACTATTGCAAATTACATTTAAATAGGGGTAAAATCGATATTAAAATTGATATTAATAATTTGAATACAAATAATTCAAATCAGTTAAATAGAGATAAAATTAAATCATATTTTAATGAGATAAAGTCTATTCTAAGTGATACATCCAAGGTGAAGGATAAAATCATTCTCAAAAACATACTTAATAATTTATCACTATTTAACTCTGAGAATAAGTTTAAAGTTGAAAGTAATGTAGTTATAAAAGGATTAAAAAAATGTATAAAAAAATGCATTGTATTTAGAGAAGAAGAAGGTAAGGCAATCAACATCGATTTAAATAAAAATATTAACTCAATATTATCCGACCTCCATAAAATTGAAAAAATTGATAGTTCAAAAAAAAATAGTATAGAAAAAAAAATAAAGAGTAAACTTTCCAAAATACAAGAAAAATCATTTGATAAATTTAGGATAGAGCAAGAAATATTATTTTATATTGAAAAATTAGATATCAATGAAGAAATCACAAGGCTAAAAAAACATGTAAATTTATTTACAAACACTCTAAAAACTAAATCTCCAAATGGGAAAAAATTAAATTTTATCTCTCAGGAAATAGGGAGAGAAATTAACACTATTGGATCTAAATGTTCGAACTTCAAAATTCAAAAATTAGTTATAGATATGAAAGAAAAGTTAGAAATGATAAAAGAAGAAAACTATAATATTCTGTAGAGAGATGTTATTAACCCAACTTAAAAGTTATTGGTAAAATCATTCTGACTTTTACAGGTCTACCCCTCTGCTTTCCAGGAGACCATTTCTTAGCTTTGGATATCACTCTCACTGCCTCCTCATCACAACCTGCACCTATACCCTTAATTGCTTGGACATCCGTCAAAGTACCATCTTTGTCAACAACAAACTGCACAAAAACTTTGCCTTCAATACCCATTCTCCTTGCCTGAGCAGGATATCTTAAAGTTGTACCGACATACTTATAGAATGCTGCCATTCCACCTGGAGGTGTAGGCTGATCCTCAACAATAGTAAAAATCTCGTCAACTTCCTCCTCCTCTGGTGCCTCCTCAAAAACAATTTCTTCGATAACGGTTTCTTCAGTTATCTCTACATCAATTTCGATTTCAATCTCCTCCTCTATTTCCTCTTCGTCAGGAACTTCAATTATTTCTGGTTGCTGAATAACTGGAGGTGGTGGTGGTGGCTGCTCAGTTGGAGGAATCTCCATTAAATCTTCAAAATCATCTTCTATGGTACCTAAGTCCATGCCAGCACCTCTATCATAAAACTTCCATTCGAAAGCTGTTATAACTAGTAAAAGACTCACGCATAGTCCAATGTTAAGAAATAGTCCACTTTTTTTCTCTAGATCTGCTTTAGGGTTCTTTTTAATCTCCATTAAAGTAATTTAAAAAAAATCTTATTTACTTACTAATATATATCCAAAAATAGATCCTCCAACTGACCCAAAAATATTCGCAAATAAATCATTTACATCGAAGCTTCTGTATGGTATACCAATCTGAAGTAACTCAATAGTACAACAAAAGATAAGAAGAAAAATTATAATCTTTAAGGGAACTTTTTTTGAATTATATAATGAAAAATAGGCTCTTGATATAAAATAACATTGTATAAAGAAAAGTATAAAATGAATAACCTTATCTAAATTGGCTACCAATGAATTTATATCATTAGATCTATAAAATATTAATAGATAGACAACAAGTAAAAACCAAGAAATTGAGCAGAATAAATAATAACTAAACCATCTATTTTGTGATTGCTTCATAAGCTTCTAGATCTAACAATTCTTCTAGTTGAGTTAAATCATCAAATTTTATTTTAACCATCCAGCCCTCTCCATATGGGTCATTATTAACTAGCTCAGGTTCAGACTCTAACTTGTCATTAACCTCTATAATTTCTCCCTTTAAGGGCATGAAAAGATCAGAAACAGTTTTCACTGCCTCAACTGTCCCGAAGACTCCGCCCATATCAATGTTTTCATTTTGTGATTCTATTTCAACGTAAACTATATCTCCTAATTCCCCCTGAGCAAAATCTGTGATTCCAACATATGCGATATCACCATCAATCCTAATCCACTCATGATCTTGAGTATATTTTAAATTATTTAAATTCATCTGACGAATATAGTAAATGATTTTATATCACAAAAAATAATTTATTATTGATTTAAACTTAGTCTTAACCTCGCACCAAAAGATGACGAATATCTAGGGAAAGAATTTGATACAATTGGTTTATTAACAACTCTATCGTAATACATTATAAGATTAATTCTATCATTAATAGTATAATTTATATTAGGCCTCAACTGAAAATTATAATTTCCATTTGTAATAGTACTCTCCTTGTCAATTTTTCTCTGTATTGCCTTAGTATTTCTGATGATGAAATTTAATCTAAATTCAATTTCATTATCTAGAACTATTGTGTTTCCCATATATTTAAATGGTAGCTTTAACTTATCCTTAGAATATCCAAAATCAATAGAAAAATCGGAATTTATAATTTCGGAAACTTGAGCATTTGATAAGTTTAACATGATATTTCTATCTTTCTTATAGTCAATTCTTGCATTTAAATTATTTTTAGTTCTCACATTTATACCAATCAGTGGAGAAAATCTCTCAGTAATTCTAACTTGATTTATTATGTAAAAAGGAACCAATCCGTTTTCAGTTAGTTGTGATGCAAGAGGATAATTCATAATAGAATTATTAAAATCTAAATTGTCTATATATAATAAGGAGTTTGAAAACTCACCGACAGAATAAATACTCTGGTAAGAATGTGATATAGTAATATTACTAAAAACTTCACTTAAAGATTTTATCTTACTCAAGCCAGAAAAGTCAATTCTCCAATTCGGTATAGGAATCTTAGGAAAAGGCTTCAAGGAAAAATTATTTGGATCTGACTTTGAATAGGCTGATATAAAGGCCGGGATCAATACATCTTGAGAGTTTAGACCATACTCACCCTGAGAATTTAATGTATTGAGCCTATCCCTAAATATTTCCCGATTTTGTGCAAAATTTAAGAAAGTGGGAGAATTATTAAATTCATCATCTTTTATAAAGGCTGTTCTAATTGCTAGGAATGAAAGAGAGAAATTACCTCCCCTTGAAGGTGTTAAGGATACGTATGAATCAGACTGAGTGTCGTACCTGAAGGTCTCTTGAAAGTTTTCGGTTATAATTCGTTTAGCATCTAACTGAATTCTAAGAAAATTTAGGGGTTGTAAAGTGCTCCTAAATTGAAAATTATTACTTCTAGATTGAATAAATGGGTTATTTAAAAAATCATTTTTCACGAGCCATCCATTTTGTGCAGCAATTCTTCTAATCTCAGAATCCTGTGAACCAAATATAAAATTCCAACCCGGTGAATTATAAAAATTATTCATACCAAAAACTCCAGGCTCACCAATTACACCAGCTAAACCAGTTCTCTCAGTTACATTATAAGTCAAATTAATAGATCTAAGTGACATTATTGCTTTCATTATTCCATCAAAGGCTCTTGATCTAAAAATAGATTTTATTGTGTCTTCTTTATTATATTTTTTATTGTAAGACTTCAATATCGGTATTTTATCATAAAACTTAGATATATCTAATTTTGAACCAAGAGTATACTCCCTATTATTTTCGATGATGTTTCCAAGGGAATCAGCTTGTTGAAAGGAACCAGCAGACCAAATATATTTTGATGAATACCTTAAATTTGAACTTATCCAATCAAGAAGAGGAAACTTATTAATTGGCAAATTATAGTTAACCTGAAGGTTTTGGTTGAAGTTACTAGCTCTACCAAAATTCTTTAGGTTATAATACATACTATCTAACTTTTCACGAGTATCTAATTCTCCCTCAGGTTCGTCAATAATTGAATTATTAACAACATTAAAATCTACATTTATACTATTAAAAATATTCCACTTTAATCCGTAAGATTTATTGAAAGAAAAATATTTTTCAAAAATAGGGTCAACTCCCTCCGTTGTTAAGTCTGAATTTCTGTATTGTGTTTTATTAAACCTCCTGTTAAGATCTCCTCTTATGTTAATGTTTGAGGGTAAAATATTAAAATTAAAATCTTTAATAAGCTTAAAAACTTTTGCATCAAAAATTTTAAAATTTTTGAATGGTTGCAGCGAAATATTTTTGGGAGAGAAATTATAGGTAATATTACCTCTATGCTCTCTCGACTCAATACCTTGAGTTGTGACATTAGAACTTTTTCTTTCACTGTATGAAAACCCAGTTGAAAGGTTTTCAAAGTCCCAAAAGTCTACCCTTGATTCAGGATTATTTCTTACCTTTCTTACATTATTTAAACTTATTGATTTTGATTCTACCCTCTGCTCAGTTAGTTTTCTGTAATCATCTTGTTGCTTCTTTGTATCAAAGGACTTAATAGATGCAGATAGAGGTATATCCTTATCCAGGGGATCATATTTTGGTGTGATTATTGATGTTGATGATGTTACGTAAAGAGGAAGTTTAATTCCCCATTTTGAAGGTAAAAGTTTATCAATATTTAAATTTGCTGATGCATCGTATTGAAGCTTTTCTTCTCTAGATCTCTCTGATATTCTTTGTTGTATAGATCCAAAACCGACTGATGTATATCGTAGAGATGATGATACAGTTCCGATATCTGACAATTTTAAATTTAAATTTGCATTGGCAGCCCAGCCCTTAGTTCTATCGAAATCTGTTAGCCTTAATTCATTAAACCATAAACATGCTGACTTTGATGCCCTATCTGTTGAGAGAGGATTTTTAACACCAATCATAAAGTTTAGTATTGAACCCATTGAAGGTCTACCCTTAATTCTTATTATATATTTCCCATTTGCAGAGAGTTTTGAGAATGGTAAACTTACATCTATATTTTCTCTATTTCTCTGAGATTTTAGAGATAGAAGTTCTTCAATGGAAAGATTAATTTCATTCTCTTCAGGCCATATAACTCTAGAAAGGCCAGTACTATTTTGATCAATTAAAGAGGGCTGTGTTATCTTTAATGGAAGTTCAATTTCATAGTAATTATTTTCATAATCACTACCAAACCTCAGAAATGCGTTTATCTCATCATCTCTAAGAAAATCACCTTTATTTGGTTCTGCGTGAATGAACATTTTAATACGTCCATAATTAATTAAGTCAAAATTAGACTCTTTGTAAATAGCCCTACCATCACCATCTGACAAATTATCAAAACATAATTGGAGAGATTGCTCATTTGTTCTCCTTTGGACTATTGTGGTATTATCGATATCTCTAGGAATACCAGGTGGAACAACATAAGGCGACTTGTTGTCTGAACCGATACTATTTTCCTCAATGCCTACTACTGAAATTTCAATATTAGATTCACTCCCTTCTGAAACTTCATTTAGACCTGACTGGAATAAGGACTCCTCATATTTTCTCCATTGACTACCGACCATTTGAAGCTTTGCAAATCTTAATACAGTAGGTTCCTCCCAATCAGTTAGGTAGGTTCTTATAAATCTAATTGTTTTAAAATCCGAAATAGATCCGTAAACTCTGTCTGGATTTCTAATTGGAATTCTAAACTGATACCACGTAGCTGTCCCTGACTTATCTATAATTTTATCAACAATATTATTTCTACCAATCTCTAGACTACCAGGTCTAAGGTCAATTTCATATTCATAAAAACTCTCTGTGTCCGAGAGGGTGTTATCTTCATTTAAATCTTCATTTTCTGGGTATGGAGATCCCTGTGATGAAAAGCTGGAATTAGAGCTAAGAGGTGTATTTCCCTCCATACCATTTATATTTTTATATCGCTCTAAAATTTTTAAATTTAAATTATCCAAATTGCTACTTAGATAATATTTAAAATTATCTGCAGAAACATCTTGCTCTATAATATTCTTAACTTCACTTGTTAAATTAATTTTATCTAAGAAATTTTCTTTGAAGTAGTCTACCTCATCAGAACTTTTTAATCCATCTAAACCAACGTCTTGATTTATTCTTACGTTTTCGTCATTCTCAAAAAAATTTGTAAGATATTGTTTCGTGGTAACTCGCCCCCACTCATTAAATTTTATTCCCTCAATTGAATAGTCTTGAGAAAGCCCATTTTCAAAGGAGTGGACATTATCTTTCATGATATCTTCAGATATATTTCCAAGATTAAAAATAAGCTTTCCTCCCGTTGAATTATTTTTATTAAAAATTCCGTCTAAAACCTTTCCATTCTCACCACCAATAAAAGGATCCATCAACCAAAACTCAATATATTGGATATTAGTTCTGTCGAAATCTGTATCATTTTTTATGCTTTTGGTAATCGCACCATAATTTGATTTAGGATCTCTGAGAAGTCCAGATGGTAGTAAATCCGTAGAATAATTATATTGACCTCTTTCATTTGGAAAATAGGCAATATCAAAAATTGGAAGATTTGTATTTATAAGTTGTCTATCTTGTTTTCTAAAGATATCCTGAGGTGAGACTGCCTTGGTGTAATTATTTTCTAAATCCTCTAAAGTTATATTTTGAGGTTTAACGGAACCTCCATTTAGATAAAAAATATTATCTATTGTATACCATGCTATCTTTGCTCTTTTAAAAGAATACCCCAGATTATTAGTTGTTAGATTACTTTTATCGAATAAGTTGTTTCTGGTAGAAGGGGTTGAACCTAGTTTCCAAGATATTGGCGAGCCACCTAGAGTAACTGGTATAACAGCGCTCTCAAAATCATCAATATAAGTTATTCCTTCACCGTTGATAACATTTGAGGTTCCAGGTATAATTTGAGCAAATTCACTACTAAAACTAATATTTGATTTTTCCTTGGTTGCTAAGAAAGGAATAGTATTAATAATTTTTGTCAAAAATTCGCTTTGTTTTTCAACATTAAAATCAAATCCATATTTAGTATTTTTCACTGGTTCATTGCCAACACTGAACCTGGTAATACCACCTGGTCTCTCATTCAAGTGAAAGACAGTAAAACCCATGTTAACATTATCATCAAACTTATACTCTGCTCTTGCACCAGATAACCACTTTGTCTGAAAATTAAATAAATCAGCCTTTTCGAAAGAGATAGTTATTTCCTGACCGGAAGTCAGTATCGATGGATTTAAAATCCTTACACTACCTAAATTGTAGTTAATTGTATAATCAGTTCCTTCAATTAATTTCAAATTTCCTGCCATTACAACAACAGAATTTTCGGATATGTCAAGACCAGGTAAATTTATCTCACTTCCTGAACCAGAAGATACTGACCCCACTAAAAAAAATTTATTCTTTAATAAAATCTGTTGAGCTTCATCCTGAGTCTGGGTATAGAGTTCATTAAAGACGTATTTATCTGACAACTCAATCTCATTATTTTGAATAAAATAAGAATTTAAAGTTTCACCAAATGGCTCGAGAACAGGAAAAATTATATTTCCTTTGTTTCTGTTAATAGTTATCCCATCAACAAAATCAAAATTTCCATCATACTGTGGATCATTAAATGAATTTAATTTATCTAATCCTAATAATCTAATTAAGGGTTTATCTCTCGTTAATATCCCCTCATTTAAACTTGGGTTATTAAAACCAACAGCATCATCCCTATAATTTATCCTTAACTCAAAGTTTTCTTTTTCTATTTGAGTAGCATTTAAATTATAAATATTTTTCATCATAAGATCCCAAGTCGGTATATCTGTATTAATATTTGAAGGCCTTAACAGCTTTAAAAATATAATTTCATTATCTTCTCTATTCTGGTAATCCTCAGTTAATTCTCCAACTTTAAATCTATTTCCATTATATGTATACTCATATGAGACAGCTAGAACCTCATCATTTTGAAGTCTCCTTAATAAAGAGATATAACCTAATGATTTATTAATTTCATATTCATCAACATCTAGTTTTCTTGCAGAGGTAACTTTTTCGAAATCAATTGTCTTTGATAAATTAAATTGACTAAGTAAAATATCGTCAACTAAATCAACATTTCTAAGATCATTATTAGTAGATATATTTTGAAATAAATCATTTGCTCCGTTATCTGCTGGACCATTATTACCTGACCCAACAAATATATTATTCTGGCTAAGGATATTCTTCCCTTCAGCAAGATCAGTTAAAGCAACAAAATTTCTTATAGACTCTGAGTTATTAGTTCTATTTAATATGTACACCTCTACCCTATTAATATTAATTCCAGAACTTACAAGTGGGATTGATTTCAACCAACGTTCATAGTTTTCCCTAAAAAAATGGCCTAAAAAGAAATGTCTATTTCTATCATATTTAGAGGCTAAGACCTCAAATTCCCTACCTTGAAAACCATTATCAATTTTAATTGATTCACTTTTACCTTGTTGTCTTGATAAAATTCCGGTAATACTTAAATTACCAAATTGTAATTGGGTTTTTACGCCAAATAAACTCTGAGCTCCTCTTAGAAGACTATTTTTCACTGGCATACTAACATTTCCTACCTCAATTTTTCTTACTATCTCCTCATCAAAACCAGTATAGTCAAGCTTTAAATTATTCTGAAAATCAAACGTATTATTATTATCAAAATTTGCTGAAATTTTTAATTTTTCTCCAACCTTCCCATTAATATTAAGGTTAATCTGCTGATCATAATTAAACCCACCATTTCTCTGTTGCCTTATTGGTATAGAAGGGTTTTCTATTTTTTGAAATTTTGCCCCAAAATCTAAATTAACAAATCCATTTACTTGTAGATCAATAAAGTTCCCTCCAAATATTCTATCTAAAGACTCAGATATATAAATTTTAGGTATTAACCTTCCACTTTCAAGTGTATTTTCTCCATCAAGGCTTATTGATTTTTTTTTAAAGTATTCCTTAATCTCCCTATCAGTATTTAATTTATCATAGCTGTCAAATGGTAATGTTATAGATGGTCGATAATCTAAATTTCCAATTTTCTCAGTCACATAAAAAATTCTAGATGTATCATATTTTGCCTCAATTTTTAATAGTGAAGTATTAAAATTTAATGGGTTATTTGAAAATAAACTTGAAAAAGGATCAGAATACCTATCTTTAATTGAGTAGGTAGAAAATAAATTTGGAGAGTAAATTTTAGTACTGTCCTCATCTGACTTATTATCTTGAGATATTAAATCAACAAATTTTATTTGTAATAATAATAATATCAATAAGAACTTAAAAATTGAATTCAAAGCAATTTTTTTAGAAATTATGATCTTTTTAGTACTTCCTTTATTAGACTCTCAAGAGATATATCGCTCTCTCTTTGTAAGATATCATTTATATGTCTCTCAACAATTTTTTTAGAAATACCTAAAGATGATAAAGCTGATAACGCCTCATCTCTTGTAGTATTGTCATAAACAGATGAAATTTTGTCACTATCAATACCCTCCACAGAAATTTTATCTTTTAATTCTAGAATAATTCTTTGAGCAGTTTTTAAGCCGATACCCTTAACTGATTTTATTTTATTAGTATCTGAATTAATAATTGCTTTTTTTAATTCTAGAGCTGAGAGAGATGATAATATCATGATAGCAGTACTTGGTCCAACTCCATTAATAGAGAGTAAACTTAAAAATGTCTCCTTTTCATTAATAGAATTAAAACCATATAGTGTATGTGAGTCTTCTTTAACATTAAGGTGAGTATGTATGAATATATCATCCTTATCTTTTAAGCTAGAAAATGTTCTAAGAGATATATTAATATCATAACCTACACCATTTACATCAAGAACTAATTTAGTTGGGTCGATAGAATCTTTTTTACCCTTTAGGAACGAAATCATGACTCAAATGTCATTAATATAGAAGATATTTCTTGCATTAACTCCCTTTTTTTTAGACCTGGAGCATATACATATCCTTCCAGATAGTATATTCTATTTTTATTTTTATCATATATGATAATACTTTTGAAGGGTCCCCCAGCTGAAATATCGCTCAACTTCCATAAACCTATTGACTCTATAGCTAGGTTATTATTATAGTTAACTCGACTTGACTCTATAGGGAAGATGTCTTGAATATCCATAAATATTTTAGAGTTCTCGGAATCCTTTATAAACTTTCTTGATATATAATTTCTTATATTATAAATTTCTGGTTTCTCAGAACTAAAAACATCATAAAAATTTGAAGGGTTACCATCTGAGTAGTCCTCATAGTATAAAAAAATATTTTTTTCAAATTCTGGATCAAGTTGCCTTAACCAAAAAAAGTTTGAAATATCTCCTTTAATATTTTTTGCTAAATCATAACCAATAGGTATTCTTAATTTAACATCATGATCTGATAATATTTTTTGAGAAATATTTTTCTCTTCCTTAGTAAAAACTTTATCACTTATTCTTTTCTGTAACTCTTTTTCAAAATACATGAGTATTGCCTTTTTATTTTTAGCTAGTTTATTGTATAAATCTTCATCTGATTTACTGAATAGATATAATATAATTTGACCTTTTGCGTACTGATCTCTCTTAGTAAAGTAAAAAAGAGTTGAGTCCTCTTCAATAGAGTCTAAAGACTCTTGATTGAAATTTTTTCTGAGAATCTGAGAATCAAAACTATTACCTTCTAAAGTAAATGCCACAACAATATTCTTTGCATGCTTCAATATATTATTAAATTTTCTTGGTTTGATATACCTTAAATCGAATCTTGGCTCTGGCTGGGGTAAGCCAGGCAGGTAAGAACCATATGTATCAACTAATAACCTCCCGATTTTTCCCTGGAATTTCGTTGAATCCATAATTAAAAGCATTTCATTATTCTCACCTGAAGCTGTTGGAAGAAATGAAGAATTATTTACACTTGTTTTTATTTGTTTATCACATGAAATACTTGTTACTAAAAACAAAATTAAGGCTACTAAAAGTTTTAATCTAACTACCACTATTTATAAATATTAATATTAATTTTAATTAAAAATAAATCATTATGAGTAAAGAATTATTAAATAAGGCTATTGCTTCATGCTTTGCAAAAATAGCAAGAGTTGATGGAAGTATTGGTAAAGAAGAATTAGATGTAATTAATTCGAGTGAGATTCTCAAAAAATATGGAGGTAGTATTGAAGGAATTGACACCAAAGATTTCTTTAATAATATTCAGAATCAATTTGGTGAAGTAATAAAAAATAATTTACAGCATGAAGAGAAAGAAATTCTGATAAGTGATTTAGTGAGTCTTATTAAAGCAGATGATAAGGTACACGACCACGAATTTTTTCTGTTAGGACATGTGGCAAACAGTATTGGTTTCAGTCCTGAGAGAGTTTCTGAGATTATAAAGACCAGAGGTTTATCTGGTAAATCCTCAGGTTGGTTTTCATGGTTATTTGGTTAGAGATAAGTTAAATAAGAATCTATTTTTTATCTTCTTCTGAACCTGATTCTTTTTCAATTTCCTTTTTAATCTCGCGAGAGGCATCTTTAAATTCTCTGATACCTTTACCAAAGCCTCTAAAAATTTCTGGTATTTTATTTGCACCAAAAAAGATCACGACGATTAGTCCAATAATTATCCACTCCCATCCTCCAGGCATACCTATTGCGAAAATTATATCCATATTATAAAATTTATTATTGTAAATATAATAAAATCATTTTTTGATAATCCACTTTTCAGGATCCAACTTTATATTATTTTTCCATACTTGAAACTGTAACTGAGTCACACCATCTTTATTTGTTACTAGATCAGCAATGACCTGACCCTCTGAAACACTATCCCCTTTTTCAACTTTTAAATTTTTAAGCTTTGCATATAAAGTGAAATATTCGCCATGATTAATAATTATAACATTATTCATGCCAGGAATAAATGCAATTGTAGATACTTTACCGGTATATATAGCCCTTACCTGTGTGGAGCTACTTGTCTGAATATCTATACCATCATTCTTGACTTTAATACTTTTAATCACTGGGTGTGGGTGTTCACCAAATCTGTTTGATATAAACCCTGATCGTACTGGCCAATCAAATTTACCAACATTCTTTTCGAATCCTTCTGTAATCTCTAACAAATCTAATTCATCTGCAGAGCTTAAAAACTCTTTTTCTCTTCTAATAATATCTCTAATCAATTTATCTAATTTTTCTAGTGATTTTTTCCTATCGTTAATTTCCCTTCTTAGATCTTTTTCTTTTTGACGGAGGTTTGATATAATTTTTCTCTGTTTACCTTTAAGGTTAATAAGTTTATTACTTTCCTTAACTTCATTATTTAGAAGATTTTTTTGCTTTTGGTTTAGCTCTATTAAATTTTTCTCTTGATCCTTTAACTCAAGAGATACTTCACTTATTTCTTGAATTTGATTCTTTCTAAATTTAGAATATTGAAAAATATAATTAAATCTTCTAAACATTTGATTATAATTCTCAGATGCAAAGACAAAAGTTAATTTATCTAGTGAGGATTTTGATTTATATGAATAATATATCATTTCTGAATATTCCTCATTTAAAATTTTTAGGTCATTCTTTAAAGATGATATTAACATTCTTAAAGTACTTATCTCCTCAGATTTTATTTTTAAATCCCTTCTAAGGTTATTTATTAAACCCTGCCTATTATTAATTTGTTTATTGATAACATTTAACCTCCCGACAGTAATATCCTTTGATTTCTCAGTCTCTTCCAGAATTTTTTCAGCTTCTTCAATTTTATCAATATTAATATTCCTTTCTTTTTCTAAACTAGACCTAGATTGGTCTTGAGCAAATAAGTTGACACTAAATGTGATTAATAGTATAGGTAAGAAATTAAATTTTCTTAAGGACATACTTTGATGGTATATTGAAAGGAAACTTTAGTGGTTTATTTGTTCTTTCAACCTCTTTAAAATTAAAGTTAATATTTGTGATGACTGGAACACTACTATCATCTAAATAGCTTACTGAAGTAAAAAGATGTCTGCCAGGAAATAAAATTTTACCTAATGGCTTAAAGTTTTCGTAGTCTACTGTTAAAAGGTAATTAGTAATTTCATCAAATAGAATTAATTTTTCGATCTTTGATGTTTTAATATTTACAAGGTTTTGAGACTGGATTGACTCTTTTTGTTGTATTATCTTAAAATAATTTCCCTCACGATTTAAATTATCAGTTTGGGAAATATCATATAATAAATTTCCTGTTAATATTGATTCAAGCTGATCAAAATTTAGTTTTATTTTGAATTCCCTCTCAATAAGGTCAGGTGATGCCTGGATAACTTGTTTATTCACTCTATCGATTATGATAAATTGATCTTTAGTAATCATACCCCTAGCTGCCTCAACTCCTAAAGCTACTCTCACTGAAAACCAAATTCTTTCATTTTTTTGAATCCTCATATTAAGAGTAGCATTAATTAACTGATTATCATTTTTATATTGAAATTTAGATTTTGTTGACAGGTACTTGTAATCTATTTCCTCAACACTGAAATCATCAAATTCAACTTTGGAAGATTCAAATGCAATAAAATCTTTCTTACAAGAGCTTAAGAGAAGAAAAAATATAACTAGCCGAAATTTATTAAAAGCCATCTTTTGTAAAAGTATGTTAAATTTAATACAGGAAATTTAATATCAAGCCTATTCACCCTTAAAATCAGGACATCTTTTTTCTATAAATGCTTGAATACCTTCTTTAAAATCTGAGGTTTTTACACATTCTATAAATAATTTAATTTCCTCCTCGAATCCATCAACATCTTTATCAAAATAATTATTAACTGATTTTATAACGTTTTTGATAGCATTTGGCCCTTTTCTTTTAAATGTTGAAATATACTCCTCTACTTTCTTTATTCCCGAATCAATGTCATCAACAACATTATTAATAAGTTTATAATCCAATGCATCTTCAGCTGATATCATTTCTGCTGTCAACATCATTTCAAGAGCTTTTGATTTGCCAACTATTTGTGTCAATCGTTGTGTTCCCCCATAGCCTGGAATTAAACCTAAATTAATTTCTGGTTGGGAAAACTTAGCATTTAAAGTAGCAACTCTAATGTGACATGCCAAAGACAATTCACACCCACCACCGAGAGCATAACCATTAACAAGTGCAATCACTGGGATATGCATTTTCTCAATCTTATTAAATAAGTCATGGCCATTTCTACAAAATTTTAAAGATGATTTGCCATCAAGCTCTACAAACTCTTTAATATCTGCTCCTGCAACAAATGACTTATCACCCTCACCCGTTATAACAATTCCATATTTTCCAACAGAGTTCTTAGTTATAAAGTCGAATAATAAAATTAACTCCTCAATAGTCTTTTGATTTAATGCATTAAGATTTTTGGGACGATTTATTTTTATCAGGAAATAATCTTTACGATTCTCAAAATGTAAATTTTTTAAATTCCTCATCAAATTTTTATTTTAAGATTTTTTACCATTGAATTAACAGTTTTATCTAGATCAAATTTTGCTACCCAACCCCAATCTTTTTTTGCATGATCATCATTTATTGAATTTGGCCACGAGTCAGCTATATCTTGTCTAAAATCTGGTTTAAAAGATACAATAAATGATGGGTCTTTCTCAATTAAAATATTTGAAATCATATCAGGAGACACACTGAATCCAGATAAATTATAACTTGATTTTATTGATAATTTATTTCTATTTACAGTCATTATTTTATCAATAGACTCAATAGCATCATCTATAAAAAGCATAGGAAGTAATGTGTCTTTTTTTAAAAAACATTTATAATTTTCTTTTCTTATATATGAATAGAAAATTTCTACTGCATAGTCTGTTGTCCCACCACCAGGTAAAGTATTATAACTTATAATACCAGGAAACCTTAAACTTCTAATATCAGTTCCATATTTAATATTATAGTATTCACACCACCTTTCTCCAGACAGCTTACTTATCCCATAAATGGTATCAGGCTCCATAACACAGAACTGATTAGTATTATTTTTTGGAGAGGTATTCCCGAATACTGATATAGAACTAGGCCAGAAAACTTTTTTAACTATTTTATTTTTTGCAAGCTCTAATACATTGAATAATGAGGTCATATTAAGGTCCCAGGTCATTTTAGGGTTCTCCTCACCTTTAGCAGAAAGAATAGCTGCTAAATGATAAATTTCTTCAATATCATATCTTTTAACTATTAGTTCTAGTTCTTTATAATTGATAGCATCTAATTTATGATAAATTAATTCAGACTTAGACTCTTCTCTTATATCGGTTAATATTATACTATCAGAATCATATTTATTTGACAAAAACCTAGATAGTTCGGTTCCTAGTTGGCCCTCAGATCCAATAATAAGTCTTCTACACATTATGGGTTATGATTATTAATTTTTAATTTGCACTAAAATATGTAATCTAATAAAAATTTTAAGTATGTATAAAGAATTTAAAGTTCACCTTGACAATGAGATAGAAAAAACCAAAAGCTCTGGATTATTCAAAAAAGAGAGAATTATAACTTCACCTCAGAGTTCTGTAATCAATACAGATATACAAGATAAAATTATTAACCTATGCTCAAATAACTATCTTGGTTTGTCATCACATCCGGATGTATTAAGAGCCGCAAAAGAATCTATTGATAGTCATGGATTTGGAATGTCTTCAGTTAGGTTTATATGTGGGACACAAAATATTCATAAAAAACTTGAAGAAAATATTAGTAAATTTTTAGGGACAGAAGATACAATTCTTTACGCTGCAGCATTTGATGCGAATGGTGGTCTTTTTGAACCATTATTTGGGCCAGAAGATGCTATTATATCAGATGAACTAAATCATGCATCAATAATTGATGGGATAAGATTATGTAAAGCGTCTAGGCATAGGTATAAACACAATAATATGTCTGACCTTGAAGGTAAATTAAAGGAGACACAAAATTCAAGAGCTAGAATAATTGTAACCGACGGTGTCTTCTCAATGGATGGCACAATTGCACAGCTAGATAAGATAGTTGATTTGGCAAAAAAATATAATGCACTAGTGATGATTGATGAATGTCACTCAACTGGATTCATGGGAGAGAAAGGTAGAGGCGTTCATGAACAAAAGAACGTGATTGGTGAAATAGATATAATTACAGGAACACTTGGTAAAGCTCTAGGTGGTGCTTCTGGTGGCTTCACCTCAGGAAGAAAAGAAATTATTGAAATTTTAAGACAGAAATCAAGACCGTATCTTTTCTCTAATACTTTAGCCCCATCAATTGTGGGTGCGTCTTTAAAAGTCTTTGAAATTATCGAAAATGATAATAGTTTGATTAAGAAATTACACGAAAACACAACGTATTTTAGGAAAAAAATGACGGCTTTAGGTTTTGATATAGCTGAAGGTGATCATCCTATTGTACCTATCATGCTCTACGATGCTGTTCTCGCAAAAAAAATGTCAGAAAAATTACTAGATATGGGTATATATGTAGTTGGTTTCTACTTTCCTGTAGTACCAAAAGAGAAGGCAAGAATTAGGGTTCAATTGTCTGCTGGGCATTCAAGGAGTGAACTTGATCTTGCAATAGGAGCATTTGAGAAAGTAGGAAAAAGTTTAAATATTATTTAGGTTTATAATCAACCTCTAAATAATTTAGCAACACTGATCTCAACTGAACAATTGAGATTTTGGTCTTCATATTACCGTCCTCAAAGACAGAAATTGTCTTCTGTTCTTCTGAAATAACAACTGCCATGGCATCAGTATCTTGAGAAATACCGTAAGCTGCTCTATGTCTTAATCCAAAGTTCATTGGTAGATCTTGATTCTCTGACACTGGCAAAATACATCTTGCTGCAATTATTTTTTCATCATGAATTATTACTGCACCGTCATGGAGAGGACTTTTTCTATTAAAAATTGAAAGAAGCAATCTCTTTGATAAAATTGCATTTAGAATCTCACCTGACTCAGAATAAAATTTAAGTTCTGAATTTTTAGATATTACAATTAATGCACCAGAATTATTTTCAATAATTAGTTGACAGGAATCAACTAAATTTGAAACGAAATTATTCCACTTTTTACTTGTATTATTTGCAAAGAAAAGAGAGAATACATCAAATAATTTTTGATCTTTTATATAATTTGTTTTTCCTAAAAAAAGCAGAAATCTTCTGATTTCTTTTTGGAATAAGATAAGTACAGCTAATACACCAACTCCCATAAACTGCCCTAAAATATTAGTTAATAATTCCATCTCAGAAGCCCTAACGATTAGGTAGAAAAAATATAGAATTAAGAATCCAATGAATATTCTAATTGCAACACTTCCTCTTAGTAACCTATAAATAGTATATAAGAGAAGACTTACCAAAAAAATATCAATAAAATCAATAAATCTTATTTCTAGAAATCCTATATTAAAATTATATATCATGAAACTAATTTTACGTGCTCCTTCACATCATGTACTCTAATTATTTCAGCTCCATTCTGAATTGCTAACTTATTCATTTCAAGAGTTCCATGAAGAGCTTTACTCTCTCCATATTTTTTTTTAATAAATGATTTTCTAGATAACCCCACAAGTATGGGTAATTCAAATATTTTAAAAACATTCAGATTATTTAATAGATCTAAATTCTGTTCAAATTCTTTTGCAAACCCAAAACCTGGGTCTAATATAATATCGTTTACACCAAGAGAATTCAGTCTTTCAATTTTTTTTCTAAAATAGCTCAATATATCAACTATTATATTGTGATAATCAGTCTTTAACATCATATCTTTTGGCGTACCTCTTATATGCATCAATACATATGGAATATTATAATCTGCAACAACATTGAACATGTTAATATCATAGCTTCCTCCAGATATATCATTTATTAAATGTACCCCTTCATTTATAGACCTTCTAGCTATTTCGGATCTAAAAGTATCAACTGAAAATAAGGTATTAGGAAACCTCTTTACTGATTCCTTTATAATATATTTAATTCTTTCCCATTCCTCGTCAACAGGTATAAAGTCAGAGCCAGGTCTTGTAGAGCAACCCCCAATATCAATGATTGAAACTCCTTCTCTTATCATATTTTCAACTCTTTTAATAGCTGAATCTGTAGAGTTAAATTTACCCCCATCATAAAAGGAATCCGGAGTCATATTTAATATACCCATGATAAGAGGCTTATCAAAATGAAATAATTTTCCTTTAATATTTAATGATCTTTTGATTGATATCTTACTCATTTTAGTTGCTATTTCATATTTTTGAAAAAATTAATAATAATTTGAGAAGTTCTACTATAAATGACTACAAAAAAATTATGGATATCTGCAAAGATATTTATTTAAAAAAATCTAAAGACTATGGGTCTGCCTGGAGAATTTTAAGGATTCCTTCGCTTACAGATCAAATATTTATAAAGGCACAAAGGATTAGGTCTACCCAGGAAAAGAAAAAAATGAGAGTTAATGAAAAAATTGACAATGAATTTATTGGAATAATTAACTATTGTATAATGGCAATAATCCAGATAGAGTATGATAATGATGAAATAGAGATTCCTTATGAAAAGCTTGAAAGGTTATACGATACTCATTCAAATGAAATAATGAATCTATTATCAGATAAGAATCATGACTACGACGAGGCATGGAAAGAAATGAGAGTAAGTTCAATGACAGACATAATATTAATGAAACTCTACAGGACAAAACAGATAGAGGATAATCAAGGAAAGACCTTAATATCCGAAGGTATAAAAGCTAATTATCAAGATATCGTTAACTATTCAGTATTTTGTTTGATTAAATTATTATTAATAAAAAAATGAGATTTATATATTCAACTTGTAGATATTTTGTTGGGATTCTATTTATTTTTTCTGGTGGTATCAAAATTAATGATCCTATAGGTACACAAATAAAACTTCAAGAATACTTTGAGGTATTTAGTTCTGACTTCACACCAATATTTGAAATTTTTATTCCCTACGCATTAATACTATCTGTTCTCTTATGTACATTAGAAATTGTAATAGGATTTGCTCTTCTACTGAATTATAAAATTCAAATTGTTTCTAAAATAACATTAGGTCTAATAATATTCTTTACATTTCTAACTTTCTATTCTGCCTACTTTAATAAGGTAACTGACTGCGGATGTTTTGGTGATGCAATAAAATTAACACCATGGGAATCTTTTATAAAGGATATTATATTATTAATATTATCAGGTGCTATTTTTTATATCCACCCAAAACTAGAAAATAAGAGAGGATTTCTATATATTAAATTTTTTGATGATAAAGTTATTAGAAATGGAGTTATTATCTCAGTAACAATAATTTGCTTACTGGTTAGTTATACTGCCATAAACTTCCTGCCATTTATTGATTTTAGATCCTATAAAATTGGAAACTACATACCGGAACTTATGGAGCCAAGCGATGAGTTAAGATACAGTTATGTCATGGAAAAAAATGATAAAATATATGAGTTCGATACCTATCCACAAGATAACTCATACAACTTTGTTGAACTTAAATTATTAAATCCAGAAGCAGAGCCTAAAATTACTGACTATAACCTCTGGAATGATGAGGGTGATTATACAAAAGAAAGCTTTTTAGGTAACAAACTATTTCTCATTGTCCACGATTTTCAGAATTTAGATGTTGAAGAAAATAAAATAGATCAGTTTATCTCTAAAATCAAAAATCTAGAAAATGGTATTAATTTCTGGGTTGAGACAATAATTGTTACATCCTCTGATGAAAATACAGTAAATAGCTTTAAAGAAAAATATGGTATAGATAATAAAATTGTTTATGGTGATGCTACAGTTCTGAAGACAATAATAAGATCTAATCCAGGTTTTTTTCTGATGAGAAATGGTACAGTCAAAGGTAAGTGGCACTTCAACAGTTTTCCTGAACCAAAAGAAATTTTAAGGGGGGTAAATATTACAATTTAATGCGGAAAGTTTTTTTAGTTGGAATGCCTGGGTCCGGAAAATCTAGAATGGCAAAATTTATTAGCTCAGTAACAGATCTTATTTATAAAGATTTAGATGATGAAATTGAGAGAATAGAAGGAAAATCTATAAAAGAAATATTTAAAAATAATAGTGAAGCTTATTTTAGAAATAAAGAAACAGAAATTTTGAAAAAGATAATTGCAAAAGATAAAAATTTGATAATTGCAACGGGTGGAGGCACACCTTGTTTTAATAAAAACATTGATATAATAAATAAAAGTGGGTTATCAATTTTTTTAAATACCTCGTTAGATGTAATTGTAGAGAGGATCTCCAGGAAAAATAAAAGACCTCTCTTTAATAATAAAGATGTTGAAGAAACTGTAAAAAAAATGTTTAATGAAAGAATTGAATTCTATTCCAAATCAAGATTCCACGTAACAAAAAATAATAGAAATAAAGTATTATCTATTATTAATTCTTATACCTAGAGAAATTAAAAAAGTATTCTTCATAGAAGATATATCAGCTACAGGTTGATTTGAATAAATAGGATAAGGAATTAATCTACTATAATCTTTAGTTGAGAGATAGGTAAAGTCTAATGAGATTGTATTGGATAGAAACCCTAAACCTATACTTTTTCTTACTTTTTTATTATCAACATCAACTAAATTTTTGTTAGGGTCAGTCAGATAACTATAACCTAATCTCAAATAAAATTTGTCATATCTACCTTCGACACCAAACCTGTAGTTAACTGCCATGGTCTTATAGAGATTATTTATCTCTTGATTATCATCGTAGCTACTAAAATCTTCAAAGATAAAATTTGAAGATGAGTAATTTATTAAGTCTATATCAGCGGTTATAAAACCATACTTATTTATAAAATACGATGATCCGAATGTCAGTTTTGAGGGTAAATAAAAATCATAGTTTGTGACATTTGTAAGAGTTCCTGATATTGAAGTTCCAAGAACGGTATCCTCGGGTTGAAAATAGTAATCAAAGTAACTGGTTTCTAATTCACTATCAATTTCCTCTCTCATAAAGTATTTAGTCTTTGACTCATAATTTATTCCAACATTTAAATTGTCAGTAGGTTTTATTATCATTCCAAGTGATAATGATGTACCGGTACCAGTAATTTTTAATAAATCATCAAGAATAAGATAGTCCAATATTCCCTCAATCTCCCAGTCATCGTTCTCATTCAAAATCTCAAAACTACTTTCTTTATATATCCTGTTCTGTTCATAATAGATTCTATAAATATTAGCTCCTAATCCAAAAAAGAAGACATCATTAAAATTGAGAGCAGAGGATATAGAAAACTTTGATATATTCCCAGAATTAATTACTCTTTCCTCCTGTAATGGATAACCTCCAACAAAGGAAAAGTAAGATCCAGGCAAATCATTATCTGGATTAATTAAATAATGATCGTAGGCTTCTTGTAATACACTGATACCGCTTATTTGTTCGGAATTTGACATTAACGAAAATGGTACACCCTGAGCATCTGTAAGAAAATAGTCAATTATTGAGTTATTATCATTATATCCTCTGTAATACCTTTCATTAGTAAAATCTTTAAGACTATTATAAGAAAATCCAAAATTTAATTTTGGACAAGTTTTACATTCAAAAAGACCTTGATTATATGAACTCCTCTGAGATCTTAAGGGTAAAAGAAGCGATATATTATTAAGATTATCAAATGTTTTTTTATAGTATGATGTTTCACTTATGAAATTGGAAGTATTTTTATTTGACTGTGATTTATATGTTATTGAAAATACTTTTTTATTAAAAAATCCTATACCTGCAGGATTTATAGAAATTGAGCTGACATCTCCACCTAAAGAACTTGATGCACCTCCTATAGCTTGAACCCTCCCAGTACCACCGTTAAAATACTGACCAAATTTGATAACATCTTTATAGTACCCATACTGTCCAAATGAATTAAAGGACACGAATATTATAACTAACCTGATTAGCCTAATCATTATCTAAATGAGAAAATTATTTTTAATTTCTTCCCCTGGATGATCCACCGCTACTTCCACCTCTGCTTACAACTGCACCTCCACCAGAGCTTCTGCCAGAGCTTCTGCTACCACCACTATACCCACCAGAGTTACTACCTCTTCCTGAACTAGATGTAGAAAAGACAGGTCCATTAGTTGATCTACTACTTGATCCTGAACCAAATATTGAACTTCTACTACTACCGTAAGACCTAGAAGAACTAAAATTCGAAGATGCCGAATATGCCGATCTTCTACCACTCATATCATCTACGGAGGACTTAGAAGATGGATTTCTTGTTGACCTTGATAAGTTACTAGAGAAAGAATTATTTATAGATTGTATCCTTGAAGACCTTAGTCTACTCTGACTCTCAGACTTTCTTACAGAATTTTGGTAACTATTACTTCTTGAGGACCTAGTTGCAAAACTTTGTACTCGAGATGAATGCTGTCTCATATAATTATTTTGTGTATCATCCAGTACATTATTACCTGATTCTTTTTTAATCATAGTATTAGTTATCCCTGATTCTCTTCTCCCAAAATATCTGTCAACTTTCCTGTCAGATCTAGAATCTCCACCACTCATAACCGAAAATCTTCCAGATCTAGGACCACTGATAGTTGGGGTTTCAGGTTTACTTTTAACATAACGATGTTGATTACTTAGGGTATATTGAAGACCACCACTGTTGTAACCATTAAATATCCATGAGGGATAAAACCTTGAACATGCACCCAGGCCATATGTTGATAAACCAGGATAATGAAGGTTGTAGTAAGATGGACCCATCGTCATGGATGATAAAAATGAGTAGTATGGATTTGAGAAAAACATCATGGGATCGTAAGAGGCTAATGCCCTAATTCCGTAAAGATTTCTTGGCATCCACATATTACTAAAATAAGAGTCATATCCACTGTTAAAGTACATGTTATTATCAAAAATATGGTAATAGTTTGGTCTGATATTCCCAATCATTAAATTTAGATTTACATCTAAAAATTTTTTAGTGATAGATTTACTCTTGTAAAGATTATCTCTATTGAATTTCAATGACTTAATTTTACTAACAGTCTGGTTTGATGATTGATATTCTGAAGTTGTTTCTGACTTATACCTATCAAGTATATTAGTATCAATTTTATCATCTGAATTAGTAGCAGTTATCCCAGTCCTGTACTTAGACAAAATGACTTCAGCAGGTGTTATTTTTTTTACCTTTTTAGTTACTCTGTCTTTGCTATTAAAATACATATCGTCAATCTCCTGTGAAAAGGACATTGATGATATAAATATTAATGTCACGAACAGTACTGCTATTTTGTTAATCATATTTCAAAACTTCTTATTTAAAATACGAAATTATAACGAAAAAAAATAATTTTATTGTTTATATAATTAACTATAAGAGTTAAGATTGTGCTAAATTTATAAACATGGGTAAAGGACTTCCTAGCAGAAGTGAAGATTTTTCTGCATGGTATAATGAGCTTGTCAAAAAAGCTGATCTGGCTGAGAACTCGTCAGTTAGAGGTTGCATGGTTATAAAGCCTTATGGTTTTTCAGTTTGGGAAAAAATGCAGTCAAAACTTGATTCAATGTTTAAAGAATCTGGTCATCAAAATGCATATTTTCCTCTTTTCATACCTAAATCATATCTAAGTAGAGAGGCAGACCATGTAGAAGGTTTTGCGAAAGAATGTGCAGTAGTCACTCATTACAGATTAAAATCTGATAAAGAAGGTAACGGAGTTATCGTTGATCCTGATGCTAAGCTAGAGGAGGAGTTAATAGTTAGGCCAACATCTGAGACTGTAATTTGGAATACATACAAGAATTGGGTCCAATCATATAGAGACTTACCAATACTAGTTAACCAGTGGGCAAACGTCGTCAGATGGGAAATGAGAACAAGACTATTTTTAAGAACATCTGAGTTCTTGTGGCAGGAGGGACATACCGCTCACGAGACGAAATTAGAAGCTGAGGATGAGACAATTAAAATACTTGAAATATATTCTTCATTCTTAGAGGAAACTATGGCAGTTCCTGTGTTAAAAGGAATAAAGTCAGATAATGAAAAATTTGCTGGAGCTGAGGAAACATATTGTGTGGAGGCATTAATGCAGGATGCAAAAGCACTCCAAGCGGGAACATCACATTTTCTTGGTCAGAACTTCGCTAAAGCCTTTGATGTTCAATTTGTAAACCCTAAAGGTAAAAAAGAATATGTTTGGGGAACATCTTGGGGAGTTTCAACAAGGCTAGTTGGAGCACTAATAATGACGCATTCTGATGATAAAGGTCTAGTACTTCCTCCAAATTTAGCTCCAATACAAGTAGTAATGATACCAATATTTAATTCAACAGATGAGTATGATAAAGTTGTTAAAAAGCTTGAAGAAATAGGAAAAAGACTCAATAAACTTAATATAAGTTTTAAAATAGATGACAGAAAAAATCATAAGCCTGGATGGAAATTTTCAGAATATGAGCTTAAAGGGATCCCCGTAAGGCTTGTGATTGGACCAAAAGATATAGATAATAACACAATTGAAGTCGCTAGGAGAGATAATTTGACAAAGGAAGTAGTCAATGAAGAAAATATTGAAAATTACGTAGATAAATTATTACCTGAAATCCAAAAAAACTTATTTAATAAAGCAAAAAAGTTTAGAGAAGCTAACACTCATAAAGCTGATAATTACGAGGAGTTTAAGAAAATTTTTAAAAATCAAAATGGTTTTGTATACGCTCACTGGGATGGTTCAAGTGAGACAGAGAATCAAATTAAAAAAGAAACAAAAGCAACAATCAGATGTATTCCTCTTGACTATGGCAAGGAGACTGGTAAATGTATACTAACAGGAAAGAAATCGAAAGGAATGGTTATTTTTGGAAAGGCTTATTGAATTATGGAAATACTAATACTTTGTTTGCTCCTCTTCCTAGGAATTATACTTATTCTAATAGAAATTTTATTTATTCCGGGTACCACTGTGTTTGGTATTTTAGGACTTATCTCAGTATTTGTATCAGACTACTTATCTATAAGCTACTTTGGTGTTGAGATTGGAATAATCTATTCTATTACATCTGGAATTCTTTGTCTACTAATAATTATATATGCACTAAAGTCAGATACTTGGAACAAAGTTTCTTTAAAAAATATTCATACTCATAAAGTATCTAAAAACCAGTACTCAGAATTAAGCATAGGAGATATAGGTATAAGTTCTTCATCTCTTAAACCATATGGTAAAGGAGTTTTTAAGGACAAATCGTATGAGATAAAATCGTTAGAAAATTTTATAGAAGAGAATAAAAAAATAAAAATAATTAATATCTTACAAGACAAAATTTTAGTAAAAAAAAATTAAACAAATGGTCTTAACAGCACTACTAATTGTCGGGATAACCGTTCTAGTTTTTATCTTCCTTTACTTTGTCCCAGTTAACTTATGGATAACAGCTAGATTTTCAGGTGTTGTAATTGGTCTACTTGAGTTAGTGTTTATGAGAGTAAGAAGAGTTCCCCCATCAGTGGTTGTAAACTCCTTGATTACTGCAACTAAAGCTGGACTAGTTATTAAGGATGATATTGAGTCATCAGGGCGAGTATTAAAAGGGCCAGATTTAGAAACTCATTTCCTTGCTGGAGGTAATGTACCTCAGGTAATAACAGCTCTAATATCTGCAGAAAAGGCAAATATTGAATTAACTTTTAAACAAGCTACAGCTATAGACTTAGCTGGAAGGGATGTTTTTGAAGCTGTAACTATGTCTGTTACACCAAAAGTTATCAATACGCCAAATGTTGCTGCTGTAGCGGCTGATGGCATTCAACTTATAGCCAAAGCTAGAGTGACTGTAAGAGCAAACATATCTCAGCTTGTTGGTGGAGCTGGAGAAGAAACTATATTAGCGAGAGTTGGTGAGGGAATAGTTTCATCAATTGGTTCATCTAGAACCCATAAAGAAGTACTCGAGAATCCGGATAAAATATCTAAACTCGTTTTAGGAAGAGGTCTTGATGCTGGAACCGCTTACGAAATTCTATCCATTGATATAGCTGATATAGACATAGGAAAAAATATTGGAGCAATTCTTCAAACAGATCAGGCTGAGGCAGATTTAAAAGTTGCTGAAGCAAAGGCAGAAGAAAGAAGGGCTATGGCCGTAGCTGCTGAACAGGAAATGATTGCAAAAGCACAAGAAGCTAGGGCGAAAGTTATTCTTGCTGAAGCAGAAGTACCTAAAGCTATGGCAGGTGCATTTAAAGATGGTAATTTAGGAATACTAGACTATTATAAATTCCAAAATATTCAGGCAGATACCGAAATGAGGGAAAGTATAGCTGATAATAAACCTAAAAGTACAGGTAAGTCTAACAAAGGAAATTAAAATTATTAAACGTTTTTACTAGAGCTATTATACAGTTAATAATTGCTCGAAGAAGCCGCCAATTTTCTTATCTCTATCAATGTAGTGAATTTCTAAAATCCAATCTCTTGGGTTGCCACCTTTATCAGGTTCAAACATATCGATATTATTTTGAGGGTGAACATAATTCCTTTTGTCTTCTTTATGTAACTTCTCATGAGGAAAATGACCAATTAAATGGCCGGCAATCTCTCCACCAAATTCCCACCCATATTTTTTAGCGGATTGAAATGCATAATCATATAACTCAGCACCAGTAATTTTACCCTTAGATTTAAAAAATTTTTTACAGTCATTCCACCCTGATTCAATATCATCCTTTAGCTTATTTTTATTTCTGTCATTGCCCAGGACATAAGTTCTACCAAAATCTGCTTCCCATTCATCAAAAATTGGACCAAAATCAATGAATAAAATATCATCTTTATCTATCAATAAGTTATTAGGATTCTCATTATAAGGTTTTAAAGTATTTACCCCTGATCGTACTATTCTTTTATGCCAATATTTTTTTATACCATACATTTCAAAAGCTAAATCAAAAATTTCTGAGTTTAGATCCTTCTCATATTTACCTGGTACTAATAATCCTCTTTTATCAATTTCTTTAAAAAGATTTTGAGCGTTTTTTTCTGCAATTAATAAGTTTTGTTTCTGAATACTTAACATTTGGAAATATGAATATAAAAAAAAGCCTCTAATAAAGAGGCTTTCTAAAAATAAAAGTCTGGCAACGACCTACTCTCCCACCTGTTATAGTAGTACCATCGGCGCTATTGGGCTTAACTTCTCTGTTCGAAATGGGAAGAGGTGGACCCCAATGCTATAGTCACCATAAAATCTTAATATCGTAACATAAAGTGAATAATGTAGAAATAACATTAAAACAGTTTAGTGAGGAAGTTACGGGTAATTAGTACTGCTCAGCTTTGACATTTCTGTCTTTACACCTGCAGCCTATCAACGTCCTAGTCTTGAACGTCCCTTAAAAGAAGCCTCATCTTGAGGTGAGCTTCGCGCTTAGATGCTTTCAGCGCTTATCTCTTCCAAACGTAGCTACCCGGCGGTGCAGTTGGCACTACAACCGGTACACTAGAGGTTTGTCCAACTCGGTCCTCTCGTACTAGAGTCAGGTTCTCTCAAGCTTCTAACGATCACAACAGATAGGGACCGAACTGTCTCACGACGTTCTGAACCCAGCTCGCGTGCCACTTTAATGGGCG
>CAJXDN010000007.1 GCA_913052485.1 uncultured Flammeovirgaceae bacterium
AACTGCAGGCACATCTAGCGACTGGTTATACCTAAAGTATCCAATTAATGAAATTAATAAAATTCCCATACCACTCCATATTGCATATGTCACTCCAACAGATAAGTCTTTTAATGTGAGAGACAAAAAATAAAATGCCAGAGAATACCCAACTAGTACAATTATCGATGGTAAGAGTTTTGTAAAACCAAGAGATTCCCTAAGAGCAGATGTCGCAATAACTTCGAATATTATTGCAACTGCTAAATAAATCCATTTCATAAAGTTGTGGTGCTGGGCGGACTCGAACCACCGACTCACGGATTTTCAGTCCGATGCTCTACCACCTGAGCTACAGCACCTGGTGAATGTTTTGCAAACCTAAATAAATTAACATTCCTCACAAAATTATTAATTTTGAAATTAGATATTATTCATATAGCATAATTCAGATGTATCTTTAAGTAATTAATAAAATTATATGTATGTTCCTTTTGAAAAGATAAGTGATAATTCAAAATGCTGGGTTTATATATTAGATAATAGCATTGAAAATTTTTCTAATAATATCAATAGCCTACTGATAGAAATATGTGACAACTGGAAGTCACACAATCTAAATATTAGATCATCATATAAAATTTATAAAAATAGATATATAATATTATTTGCTGAAGACAGCATAAGTGGATGTTCAATTGACGGATCGAATCGTATTCTAAGAAATAAATTAAATGAATGTAATATTAACATAATGCCTAACTCCAAAATTGGTATATTTAATGAGAGTAAAATTCAATTTGAAGACAAACCTTCAATAATTGAAAAGATAAAAAAAGGAGAAGTTAAGCCTGATAATAAAATGATTAATACAACAATTCAAAATAAAGATGAGTATAACAAAAGTTGGGTTTTGGAAATAAATAAATCTTGGCTAGCTAATTTTATAAAATGAAAGTACATAATCTCTTCTACCTATTAATTTTTTCATATAATTTTTTATCGTGTGTAACAACAAAAAATGCAATAAAAGACTTTAATAATGCAGAATATTTTAATGCTGCAAATAAATTTGAAAAAACACTAAAATCAGGTGATGCTAAAAACAATTTTTTACTTGCAGAGTCACTAAGGAAATCAAATAGATTATGGCAAGCAGAAAAGTTTTATAGAAATGCAATTAAAAATGGGATTGATAATGAGATGGCATACTATTATCTAGTTCTATCTCTTAAGGCTAACAATAATTATGAGCAAGCAGACTCATTAATTAATAATTATTTAAAAAGGGGTGAGGATGAGTCAGTAATATCCTTATTAAGGAAGGAAGCCATATATATTAATAATCTAAAAAATTACCCGGATACCAGTTACTATAGGGTCAAAAACTTAAAAGCTATTAATACAAAATTTGCAGAATATTCACCTTCATTTTCTAACGAAAAATTATATTTTGTTTCTAACAGACAATCAGAAAAGATTTATAGCGGAACAGGAACTCCTTTTACTGATTTGTATGAAATCAAAAGCAGAGGAGCTAATGTTGATATTAATTCACTAAAGAAGTTAGAAGATAATATTAATCAAGAAAAGGTTAATGAGGGTTCCATTACATTTTCTGAGGATGGAACATATATGATTTTTGCAAAAGGAAATGACGGAAAGAGCTCAGGAAGAAACAATGTAGATTTATACTGGTCCAGATTTAGAAGAGGGGGCTGGACAAACCCAAGACTTTTAAATGTTAATACGTCTAGGAGTTGGGATTCAACACCATTTCTATCTAAAGACGGGAAGACATTATACTTTGCTTCAAATAGGTCAAAAGGATATGGTGGTACGGATATCTATAAGGCTAATGTAAACCGAAGAGGGAGATGGATTAATATTCAAAATATGGGCCCAGAAATAAATACTTCAGGGAACGAGCTATTTCCTTCAGTTACCGAAGATGGTAGATTATATTTTTCATCTGATAGTCATGAAGGCTTTGGAGGTCTTGATATTTTTGTTGCATCAAGAAGAGGAGGAAAAATTACAATTGTAAATCCTGGCAAACCTTTAAACTCAAGGGGTGATGACTTTGGAGTAAACCCATATAATCCGACTAGAGGATTTTTTACATCAAACAGAGAAGGAGGCGCTGGGGATGATGACATATACACATTCGTTAATGATGACCCTAATTTGAAGATTGTAAATTACACACTTAAGGGAATAACATTGACCCCTAAAAGTGATACAAAAGAACTTAATATATTAGGGAACAGCACTGTAAAACTTTTAGACCGGGATGGTCAAGTTATTGAGGAAACCTTTACTGATAGCGACGGAAACTTTAAGTTCATTGTATATTCTGACGAAGAATATATACTGATAGGAGAAAAAGAAAATTATTTCAGTACGCGTGGAGAATTTTCAACAATTGGAAAAGAACTAGATAAAAGTAAATTAAAGGAGTTTATAACAAACGTCGAGTATGAAAAAAATTTAATCTTAGATAGAATTATTGTTAACAAATCAATTGTTCTTGATAATATCTATTATGACTTAGATAAATCCGATATAAGAGAAGATGCTGCAATTGAACTTGACAAGCTGATAGTAATATTAAGAGATAATCCAAATATTAGTATAGAGTTAAGTTCACATACTGACGATCGCGCATCAGTTGACTATAACCAGAACTTATCACAAAGAAGAGCTGAGTCTGCTGTTTCATATATCTTAAGTAAAGGTATTGATGATAATAGAATTACGGCCAGGGGATACGGTGAATCACAACTAATTATTCTTAATGCTGAAACAGAAGATGAACATCAAATAAATAGAAGGACTGAATTTAAAGTTACTAGCTATGAATTTATTGACACTTCAAATAGCGAGGACGAAGAGGATAAATTTTTTAATAACAATTAAAATTAAATGTCAAAAAGATATTTAGAGAGAGGTGTTTCCTCAAAGAAAGAGGATATTCATAACGCAATCAAAAATCATGATAAAGGTTTATTTAAAAATTCATTCTGCAAAATTGTTCCTGATATATTATCTAATGACCCAGAATACTGTAATATAATGCATGCAGATGGGGCCGGAACAAAATCTGCGCTAGCCTATTTATATTGGAAAGAAACTGATGATTTAAGCATCTGGAGAGGAATTGCTCAGGATGCTTTGGTAATGAATATAGATGATCTTATATGTGTTGGAGTTACCAATAACATAATCATGTCATCAACTATAGGTAGAAATAAGCATCTAATTCCTGGAGAAGTAATATCAGAAATAATTAAGGGAAACCTAGATGTTATTAATATGTTAAAAAAATTTGATATTAATATTACCTCAGCTGGAGGTGAGACAGCAGATGTCGGTGACATAACAAAAACAATGATAGTTGACAGTACTGTCATAGCCAGAGAAAATAGAAAAAATATTATTAATTGTGATATAAAAGATGGTGATGTAATAGTTGGACTTTCTTCTACTGGTAAAGCTTCATACGAGAAAGAGTTAAATAGTGGGATTGGCAGTAATGGTTTGACTTCAGCTAGACATGATATTTTATCAGAAATTTACAAAAGAAAATATCCTGAAACTTTTTCAGATGAAACAAACCCTGAATTTATTTATTCTGGAAAGAGAATGGTAACTGATCCATGCAATACAGCAATTAATATAGGTAAATTACTTTTATCACCAACAAGGACATACGCCCCAATTATAAAAAAAATTATTTCATCTAATCTTAACGATATAAGTGGAATTATTCATTGCACTGGAGGTGGACAAACAAAAGTTTTGCATTTTATAGATAAAATAAGAATTGTAAAAGATAACTTATTTGAAATACCTGAAATTTTTCAAATTATTCATAATGATACTGACACTACACTCAAGGAGATGTATGAAGTGTTCAATATGGGACATAGAATGGAAATTTATTGTAAACCAAGAGTTGCTGGTGACATAATTTCAATATCAAAAAGCTTTAACGTTGATGCAAAGATCATCGGCAAGGTAGAAAAATCAGTAAAAAAATCTTTGATAATTGAATCAGAAGAAGGTATTATTGAATATTAAACGTATAACCGCTTAGGCAATTATGTCAACAAGAAAAATAGCATCTCTTATAAAAAAACTAGTTAAAATATCTGGAAAAGCTAACGTAGTTACTAAATCATGGGATAAGGAGGCATATGAGAAAGGATGGAGATATGGTAGTGGCAATGCTTTTGCAGTAACCAGACCAGGAAATCTATTGGAGCTATGGGAAATATTAAAAGCATGTAATAAGGATGGAGTTATAATAATTATGCAAGCAGCGAACACTGGACTAACTGGTGGATCAACACCACACGGCAATGACTATGATAGACCAGTAGTAATAATTAATACAATGAGGATAGATGATATTCATCTTATAGATAATGGAAAACAAATTATTGGACTAGCTGGAAGCACCCTATACAGCTTGGAAAGAAAACTTGAAAAATATGATAGAGAACCACACTCAGTTATTGGGTCTACCTCTATTGGAGCGTCAATTATAGGAGGAGTATGTAATAATTCAGGGGGTTCATTAGTCCAAAGGGGCCCATCATTTACTGAATTAGCATTATATGCCAGAGTAAATAAGGACGGAAAGCTTGAGCTAATCAATGAGTTAGGTGTAGATCTCGGATCTAATCCAGAGGAAATTTTAAAAAACTTAGAGGATAGAAATTATAATGAAAAAAACATAGTCCATTCTGACAAGTTAGCTTCAGACAATAAATATTCCGATATCGTTAGACAAATTGAATCAAAGATACCTGCAAGGTTCAACTCTGACAGTAGATTGTTGGGTGGAGTATCTGGTAGTTCTGGAAAAGTAGCAGTTTTTGCTGTTAGATTAGACACCTACCAGAAGCCAAAAAGAAATCAGGTGTTTTATGTAGGAACAAACAACCCTAATGTTTTTTGGAAAATGCGAAGAGATATCCTCTCAAAATTTAAAAATTTGCCAGTTCTTGGTGATTACATGCACAGAGACTGCTATGATGCAGCAAAAAAATATAGCAAAGATACTTTTATTGTTATAGATAAATTAGGCACAAATTTTTTGCCCACACTTTTTGAGTTGAAGAGAAAAGTTGATTTACTGTCAAAAAAATTTAAATTTTTACCTGATAAGCTATCTGATAGAATAATGCAATTTTTAAGTTATTTGTGGCCAAACCATCTACCTGCTAGGATGGATAAATTCAGGGACATGTATGAACACCATTGGATTATAGAGATGTCAGATGATGGTATTGAGGAAGCAAAAAATTATTTAGATATCTTTTTTAAGGAGAATGAAGGTGACTATTTTGAATGTACAAAAAAAGAAGGGGAAAAAGCCTCACTACATAGATTTGTTTCTGCGAGTGCCTTCGGAAGATATCATGCAATCCATGACAAAAATCTTGGTGGCGCAATGTCGTTAGATGTAGCTTTCCCAAGAAATGAAAAAGAATGGTTTGAGAAGCTCCCAAAAGAAATTGATGACTTGATAGAACTGAAACTATACTATGGCCACTTATTTTGCCATGTTTTACATCAAAATTATTTAGTTAAAAAAGGTGTTGACCCTGATTTTTTATTAGAAAAAATATTAAAATTATATGATAGAAGAGGGGCAGAATATCCTGCAGAACATAATGTTGGCCACGAATATAAAGCGAAACCAAACCTATCAAAATTTTATAAAGATTTAGATCCGACAAATACTTTTAACCCTGGAATAGGGAAAACAAGTAAAAAAAAGAATTGGAAATAAAAAAAAGTAGATTTAATTAATAAAAAGTAAGATTGTTGTCATTAAATATAGCTCTATAAATAAATTTTGATAGTTTAATTGTTTTCTTATCTTTGCCACGCAAAAACAAAATATGATAAAAGTATCTATTAAAGAAAACGAAGACATTAACAGGGCCCTAAAGCGCTTCAAAAAGAAGTTTGAAAAAGCACAAGTCATTAAGGATTATAGAAATAATGCATTCTACACAAAAAAATCCGTACAACTTAGAGAGGAGAAACTAAGAGCAAGTTACGTCCAAAGGCTAAAGTCAAAAGAGTTATAAATTCATTATCTTTCATTCCCATGAAAGGTAGATTCATTAAATATCTAAGATTTGAGAAGAGGTTAAGTGAAAATACTGTAATTAGTTACGAGACTGACCTTAACCAATTTCTTTCATTTTATAAAGAATATTCTACAAGTCAAAAAATTGAAAAGGTTGATAAAAGGACTATAAGGTCTTGGATTGTCAAACTATCGTTAAGTAACCTTTCAGCAAAATCTATTAACAGAAAAATTGCTAGCCTAAAGTCATTTTTTAAGTTTTTAGTTAAGAGAGATCTAATTAAAAAGAATCCAAGCTCACATGTTACCTCACTCAAAACAGATCAGAAGATACCAACCTTCATTAAAGAAAAGGATATTAATTTTTTATTCAAAAATATAGATGTAAAAGAAGATTGTACTGGACAAAGAGACTTGTTAATTTTAGAGCTTTTGTATGGAACTGGAATTAGAATTTCAGAGCTGATAAATATTAAAATCAGTGATATTAATTTCGCGAAAAAAGAGATAAAAGTGATTGGTAAAAGAAACAAAGAAAGAATAATACCCCTGCATAATAATGCGATATATCAAACTAAAAAGTATTTACAATTAGCAGAAAAAGAAGGGTATAAAAATCAATATCTATTATTTACAAAAAAAGGGGAGAAAATATATTCAATGTTGATTAATAGAATTGTAAAGAAACATCTTTCAACGTTAATTAAAAGTAAAAAATATAATCCCCATCTACTAAGACACACATTTGCAACTCACATATTAAATAAAGGAGGAGATTTAAATTCTATCAAAGATCTACTTGGGCACTCAAGCCTCGCTGCAACACAAGTATACACTCACAACTCCATCGAAAAACTTAAAGAGGCTTTCAATTCCTCACACCCCAGAGCTTAAAAAATTATCAACACTACTTAAAAAATCGCTCGGGTTTTCAGCATGAATCCAGTGACCTGAATTACTTACTATTTTAATTTTAAAATTCTCAAAATCAATAGATAAATTTTTAATATCATCACTATTATAATATTGAGAATTCTGCCCAAATAAAAACAATGTTTCATTAAAAATTTTACTTCTCAATTTTACCTTAGATGATATCTCATTCAGTGATTTTTTTAATAATATTATATTTGGAGACCACTCAAAACCACTATCTATTCTCTTAAGGTTTTTAAGAACAAAATTTCTTTCTCCAATGTCTGAAATAAAATCAGAAATAGCCTCATTAATTTCACTTCTTGACTTAAAAGAACTTAAATTAATTTCACTTATCCCATTAAATATATAATTAAATCTATTTGAAGAATAATTTTTATTAGCAATATCTACTATAACCGCCTTGTCAACAAATGAAGAGTAATTATCAACATATTTTATAGCTAATTTTCCACCCATTGAATGGCCAATTATTGAAACCGAAGATAAATTTAATGATAAGAAAAGTTTATGAACTTTTTCAGACATTTGTTGATATGAGAACTTCTTGGTATGATAAGATTTACCATGATTAGGAAGATCAACTAAAATAACTTTGTATTTACTTGAAAGCGTTCTGGATATAGTAATCCAATTGTCCAGTGACCCTAAAAGTCCATGAAAAATAACAACAGGTTTACCACTTCCTAATACTTTAAAATTTAAATCCACTCTATGAAATTTGTGATAAATATTTACTGATAGTGTCTTCTAATCCATATATTAAGGAGTCACAGATTAGGGCATGTCCGATTGAAACCTCATAAAGAAAAGGAATATTTTCTTTTAAATAGTTTAAATTATTGAGATCTAAATCGTGACCCGCGTTAACATCTAAACCTTTATTTTTTGCATATTTGGATGCTGTAACACAATCATCGACTGCCGATAACTTATTTTTCTTAAATTTTTTTGCGTAGACGCCAGTATAAAGTTCAATTCTGTCGACTCCACAATTTAAGGCAAGATCTACCATTGAAGTTGTTGGATCAATAAATAAAGATACCTTTGGCCCTAAGTCTTTAATAGTACTTACAATTGATTTCAAGTCAATATTCAGGTCCGATTCTAACCACCCCCTATTAGAAGTAATAACATCAGGAGAATCTGGGACAAGAGTCACTTGCTCTGGTCTAATGTCATTAATAATCTCCATAAATCTCTGGTCAGGGTATCCCTCTACATTAAAATCCGTTTTCACTATTGCTGAAATATCATATACATCTTTAAGGGTTATGTGTCTCTCATCAGGACGGGGATGAATAGTGATCCCATTTGCACCATATGACTCAATTTTTGTTACTAAATCAATTATGTCTGGATTATTAGAACCCCTCGCATTTCTTAAAGTAGCAAGCTTATTCACATTTACACTTAATCGAGTATTCATTATATTAGTATTTAATAACTTTGCAAAAAATGGAACTCAAAAATACAATAGATAAACAAATAAAAGAATCTATGCTTAACAAAGATAAGGGTAGATTACTTGCACTGAGAGCGGTAAAGTCTGCAATTTTACTTGAAGAAAAAGATGGTAATGGTAACTCAATAAATGAAATGCAGATTTTGATGAAATTAATAAAACAGAGAAAAGACTCATTATCTGTTTATAAGGAACAGAATAGACTTGATCTAGCAGAGATAGAGCAGAAAGAGATAAATATTATTCAAGAGTTTTTACCCGAACAAATGGAAGATAGTGAGTTAGAGATTAGGATAGAAAATATAATTAAAACCGTAGGCGCAGAAAGTATCAAAGATATGGGTAAGGTAATGGGCATGGCCACTAAAGAACTTTTAGGAAAGGTTGACAACTCCAGAATTGCCGCAATGATTAAAGAAAAATTAGATTGAACTTTATTGATATTTTATTTGCATTTGTACTTTTATATTTTTCGTATAAAGGATTCAGGAAAGGTTTTGTGATAAGTCTAATTGGATTTTTATCTATCTTTTTAAGTGTTATAATATCACTTAACTATTCCCACATAACATCGAATTTTTTATTTATGATTTTCCCAAATAGCGAAGAACTCCTTCTAAGTTTTGGATCTATAATTCTTACCTTTTTCTTATCTAGCTTCATAATAAACAGGATGACTAAAGCTGTAAAATATATTCTTGATATGACTCCAATAGGAATTATTGATGATTTATCTGGAGCTTTTTTTGGGTTTATAACAACAGCTCTAATCATAAGCTTTTGCATTAATATTTTTCAATATTTTGATATAGCTGTATTCGAAAAGGAAATCAAAGGCTCAGTTATTAGCTTCTACCTTTTAGACTTTGCCCCCAATACTTTTGCATACTTTATTGATTTTTTCCCATCCCTAGAGTTTATTGTTGAAAATAATGAAAGTAAAAAACTAAATACATAAATGATTAATAATAAAAATTATATTGAGAAAGGAAAGGGGAACCCAATAATACTACTTCATGGTTTATTTGGAGCGCTAAGTAACTGGAAGACAGTAGTAAATGAATTTTCAAAGAATCACAGGGTTATCATACCAATGATACCGCTAACAGAAATCAATGTAAAAGAAGCTAACCTCGAATCATTAACAAATTTTGTAAAGAGATTTATAAATAAAATGAACTTAAAAAATTTCATACTTATTGGAAACTCTCTTGGAGGACACATTGGATTAATTTATACAATTCTCTATCCAAAAAAAGTTAAAAAACTAATATTAACTGGGAGTTCAGGGTTATATGAGAATTCATTTGGAGGTTCATTCCCCAAAAGAGGAGACTATAATTATATAAATGACAGAGTAAACCACACATTTTATAACCCAAACATTTTAAGTAAAAAATATATTGATGATGTCTTTGACACACTTAACGATAATGCTAAATGTCTTAACATAATTACGGTAGCAAGGTCAGCACAAAGGAATAATCTTGCTAAAAAGCTATATAAAATAACTTGTCCAACACTATTAGTATGGGGTCTAAATGATACGATTACACCACCTTCGGTAGCACATCAATTTCATAAATTAATTCCAAAATCAAGATTAAAGTTTATTGATAAGTGTTGTCACGCTCCTATGATGGAAAGCCCATCTAAATTCAATCAATTAATTAAACCTTTCATAGAAGAGAAATAATGATAGTTGGAATAAATGGAATAAATATTAGATCAGAAAGGAAGAAAATTTTAAATTCTTTGATAGACCTATTAATACAAAAGGGGTTCAAAATTTTTATCTCCAAAGAACTTTCTAAGTCTTTCTCTAACTCTAAGCATAAGGTGTATAATGATAGAACCATTTTAAATATGGATTTTATTATCAGCTTTGGAGGAGATGGCACTTTACTTAACACTGTCACAAATGTAGGAAGAAAGGGTATAAAAATACTGGGTGTAAATGTAGGTAAACTAGGATTTTTATCATTTGATGTTTATGACGTTTTTGAAAAACTTATTCATGATATACAGGAAGATAACTACACCCTTGAGAAAAGAACGCTTGTATCTATAAAAAATAAAAATAATAATATTCAAAATAATTTCGCTTTAAACGAAATATCAGTAATAAAGAAAGACTCCTCATCAATGATCAAGATACATTGCTTCATTGACAACAAATTTATTTGTACATATTGGTCAGATGGTTTAATAATTTCAACACCAACAGGTTCAACTGGGTACTCATTATCTTGTGGAGGACCGATACTGACGCCTGACTCAAAAAACCTTTTAATTACCCCGATAAGCCCTCATAACCTGAGCTTAAGAAGCATTATAATCTCAGAAAAATCTAAAATAAAATTAGAGATAGAAAAACAAAAGTATAACTTTCTAGTTTCAATGGATTCCAGATCATATACCTTCAAAGGTGATCAAAAATTTATCATAGAGAAATCAAATTTCAATATAAATTTAATCCATCCAAATAATTTTGATTTTTTTAAGACACTTAGAAAAAAACTTAACTGGGGACTTGACTTAAGAAATTAATAAGATTAAATCTTTTTTTACGTTATGGAGTGGATGAAACTTTTTAAAACACTTATTATTTTATTTTTCTCAGTAAAAGGCTTCTCACAATTTATCGAGCCAGGAATAAGTTCTGGATTTAATTCATACTCTGGAGACATTAAAAGAGGCTATTCTCTAACCAATAGCTCAATAGGGTTTGAGGTATTTAATAGATTTAATATCAGTTCACACCAATCTGTTAAGATATCTTACAAGAGAGGAACTATAAGAGGTAGAGAAAAAATTGACGATGCCCTCTCCATCAATCGTGACATGTCATTTGAAAGTCAATTTTCAGAAATATCAATAAAAAATGAATATAACTTTTTAGACTATTTTGATGAGATTGAGAGGGAAAACTTTACACCCTACTTATTTTTTGGTCTGGGTGGATCTTTGCTTGAAAACAAAAAAAATAGGAATAACCCAATAAGTAACAATAAAAAACTTTTTATAAATATACCATTTGGTGTTGGGTTCAAATATTTAATAAATAAACAATTTTCACTTGCAGTAGAACTAGAGGTTAAAAAAACATTTTATGATAAAATTGACTACTTGACAGGAGCAAATACAAAAAACATTGATAATATAACTGGACTAGACTTTAATAGTAGTCAAAAAAACTACCAGTATGGAAGTGGAAACAATAATGATTTTTATTATTTCACTGGAATTAGTTTAAGTTATATATTCTATAGAATCCCATGCCCTAAAAACTCTGCACCTAATAATAGTATATATTAACTTTATAGTATGAATGATCAGTCAAATAAACCAGAACATATAGCTATAATAATGGATGGTAACGGGAGGTGGGCAAAAAATAGAAATAAAAACAGAATAAAAGGACACATAAAAGCCAGAAAAAGTGTGAGGGAAAGTATTGAGTTTTGTGTAGAAAAAAAAATTAAATATCTATCACTTTTTGCTTTCTCAACTGAAAATTGGAGCCGACCAAAAATCGAAGTTAAAGCTCTAATGAATTTATTAAATAGTGTTATCGAAGAAGAGTTAAATAACCTAATTGACCAAAACATTAAATTTTTAACAATTGGCAATATATCAGAGCTACCTCAAATCACAAGAAATAGTATTGAAATTGCAAAAGAGAAAACAAAAGGTAATGACGGCCTTAACTTAATTTTGGCAATAAACTACTCTGGAAAATGGGATATAATAAATGCAATCAAAACCCTTTATAAATCAAAAAAAAGAAAAGATTTAAATAATTTTAACGAAAAAACTTTTGAAAAATATCTTTCTACGTATAATATTCCAGATCCAGAACTTATAATTAGAACAAGTGGTGAGGAACGAATTAGTAATTTTTATCTTTGGCAAGCTGCATATTCAGAGCTATACTTTACAGATATTTTATGGCCAGATTTTAACAAAAAAGAATTAAATAATGCTATTTTCGAGTTTGAAAAAAGAAACAGAAGATTTGGAAAGATTTAATATCATGAGATTTTATATAATAATATCAGTTGTTTTATTGGGTTTTAGCTATAAATCTTTCTCACAAATAAGGTATAATCTCAATAATGATCAACAAATTGCTATAAGTTATACAAACCCTAAAACATATGAGGTAGCTGAAATAAAAGTTGAGGGTGAGAAATATTTGGATGAGATAGCATTAAAATCTCTAGCTGGGATAAAAGTTGGTGACAAAATTTCTATACCTGGAGAAGCAATTTCAGGAGCAATTAAAAAATTATGGAAACAAGGAATAATTGGGGACATAAAAATAATTGTGAATAAAATTGAAGATGAAAAAGTTTATATCTCAATAGTTTTAAAGGAAAGACCCAGACTAAGTACATTTGAAATCAATGGGATAGGGAGGACTCAAAAGTCAGAGTTAACTGAGAAAATAAATCTTATAAGGGGAAGAATTGTAACAGACGCAGTAATTAAGAATACACAAAACACAATTGAAAACTATTTTAAAAAGAAAGGCTTCTTCAATACTATAGTTGACGTAAAACAAGAAATAGATACAATAGTATCCAACAGTATAAAGCTCAAAATCAATGTTAGCAAAAGCAAAAAAGTTAAATTCAATAATATAAACTTTATTGGAAATAGCGAATTCTCTGATGCAAAATTAAAAGGTAAACTCAAAAAATCAGGAGAGAGAGTTAGGATACCAATATTCAAAGAAATATTCAATAAATCAACTGAACTATTTAAACCAAAAAATTTATTTGGAAGTAAAAATGGAGTTTCGTTTAAAGATCTAACAAAATTTATAACAGATAATGCTAAAATTAATCTCCTAAAATCAAGTAAATATATAACCTCAGAACTTGAAAATGACAAGGACAACTTAATCTCATTCTACCAATCCAAAGGTTACAGGGATATTAAAATAATAGAAGAGAAAATTTCAAGAGATGGTGATTATGTCGACCTCGAGTTAACTTTAAAACCTGGAAATCAATATTTTTTTAGGAATATAAATTGGACAGGAAATTATATCTACAATGAGGACTTACTCAATGAAGTCCTAGCAATCTCTAAAGGAGACGTTTATGACACAGAGACTCTTGATAAAAAAATAACATATAACCCTAAGGGTTCTGACGTGTCATCTCTATATCAAGATAATGGTTATCTCTTCTCAAATATACAACCAATTGAAATTGGCATAGTAGGAGATTCAGTCGATATTGAGATGAGAGTATACGAAGGAGCTCAAGCTACAATTAACAAAATTTTTATTAAGGGAAATGACAGAACAAGTGATCATGTTATAAGAAGGGAGTTAAGAACTATACCCGGTCAGAAGTATAATCGATCAGAGCTAATTAGGACTCAGAGAGAGCTGTCACAATTAGGCTATTTTGATCCCGAGAGTATAAACCCAATCCCGGTTCCTAATCCACAAAATGAGACAGTTGATATAACCTGGGAACTTGCTGAAAAACCTAGCGATCAAGTTGAATTGTCTGGAGGGTGGGGAGGTTACTTTGGTTTTGTTGGTACTGTAGGACTAAGTTTTAGTAATTTTTCAGTAAAAAATATTAAAGATTTTAGTAAATGGAGACCGTTACCTGTGGGTGATGGTCAAAAACTATCAATAAGAGTACAAGCAAATGGCAGGCAATACCAATCCTATTCATTTACCTTCTCAGAGCCATGGCTAGGTGGTAGAAAGCCAAATAACTTCAGTATCAATTATAGCTATTCTGTGAATAGGATGTTAGACTTCTTCGGAAGTGGAAGCTATAATCCATATGGTGGATATGGAGGGTACGGTGGATATGGAGGGT
This sequence comes from uncultured Flammeovirgaceae bacterium, assembly GCA_913052485.1. Classification (GTDB taxonomy): domain Bacteria; phylum Bacteroidota; class Bacteroidia; order Cytophagales; family MED-G16; genus MED-G16. Next base: position 14,342 of record CAJXDN010000007.1, read on the forward strand.
ACGGTGGATATGGAGGATATGGTGGATATGGTGGATATGGTGGATATGGTGGATATGGAGGGTACGGTGGATATGGTTATGGGGGACAATCCTCAAAGGACAGTAAAATAATTGGATCAATGAAAGTTCACGCTGTGACTATAGGTCTAGGAAGAAGAGTTGTTTGGCCCGATGACTTTTTTATAATTTCCAACTCTCTACTCTACTATAATTATGACCTCTTTAACTTTGGCCAATCCCTAGGTTTTGATACAGGTATAACAAATACGGTAGCATTCAAAACTAATATATCCAGGAACAGTGTTGATAACCCAATGTTCCCAAGAAGTGGGTCAATGTTCTCACTTGACTTAGCAATAACTCCACCCTACTCTAAATGGAATAATATAAACTATGAAACTGCTGAACCACAAGAAAAATATAAGTGGGCAGAGTATCATAAATGGATGATCGACACAAAGTTTTATACAAGAATAATTGGTGATTTAATCCTTGAATCTCGTGCACACTTTGGTTATATAGGATCTTACGGTGATGAAAAAAAAATTGGTCCGTTTGAAAGGTTTTATCTAGGGGGAGATGGCCTCTCCGGATCATATAGCAATTTCTTACTCGGAACAGAGAGAATTGCATTAAGAGGTTATGAAAATAATTCACTAGTCCCATATGACATCGAGAGAAATATTAGAGGGGGAACAATTTACAATAAATTTGTTTTCGAGTTGAGGCATCCCATCTCGCTTAATCCCAACGCAACAATTTTTGGATTAACTTTTGTTGAGGCAGGAAACAATTGGAATTCACAAAAAGATTTTAATCCATTTGATCTTTACAGATCTGCTGGACTAGGTGTTAGAATTTTCATGCCAGCTTTTGGGCTTCTTGGTATTGATTGGGGCTATGGTTTTGATAAATTACCTGGTCAGCCAAATAGGTCTGGGCCACAATTCCATTTTTCAATTGGACAGCAACTCAGATGATCAGATTAATAATATTATTATTTTTTACAATTATTTCATTAAATTCCTATTCACAAAAATTTGGATACGTTAATTCAGAGTTTATATTAAATTCTATGCCTGAATATAAAGAGGCATTTTCTGAAATTGAAAACCTTTCTAAAGCGTGGGAGAAGGAGGTAAGTGAAATGTACATTGATGTTGAAAAAAAGGAGGTGATTTTAAAAAATGAGGAAATATTATTGACAAAAGAAATGTATGAAGAAAAAAGAATCGAACTAGACGAGGAATGGAATGAAGTTAGGAGCTACCAACAGAAAGTATTTGGCTTTGAAGGTTTATACTTTTTGAAAAAAAAAGAACTTATTCAGCCTATACAAGACATTTTATTTGAATCAATCGAGAGAGTAGCAAAGAAAAACAGATTACAAATAATTTTTGATAAATCATCTGAACCAGTTTTATTATATACAAATCCGATTCATGACTACACTGATTATGTTTTGGAAGATTTAGGACTAACTGAAAAAAATATATAATTTTGGGTAAATTTTATAAACATGAAAAACATTAAACTAATATTAATAAGCCTTTTACTTATATCTCAAAATATTCTTTCACAAGAAATAAAAATAGGCTACACAAATGTTGAATATATTCTAAGTTTCTTACCAGAAACAAAACAAGTACAGAGTGAGGTTACAGCCTACGGTACTCAATTGCAAAATCAACTTCAATCTAAGATAACTGACTTTCAAAGCAAGGCAGAAACTTTTCAACAAGCAGCCGCTACAATGACTGACTTAATTAGAGCTGACAAACAAGAGGAACTCCAAAATTTACAGGCTTCAATTCAAAAGTTTCAAACTGAGGCTCAGACATCTATAGCTCAGAAGGAACAAGATTTATTTAAACCACTTTTCGAAAAGATAAGCAACGCTATTAATGTCGTTGCTGAAAGAGAAAACTATTCACACATTTTCAGTGCTGGGGTCCCTGGTGTTGAAGTTCTACTTTATGCAAGACCAACCGATGACGTTTCAAGTTTAGTATTAGTAGAATTAGGCATTGACCCACCTGTAAATAACAATTAAAAGTTATTTTTTTAATCCGATTTCTCTAAGCCTCTGCTCAAGAAATTCTCCAGCAGTCATATCATCAAATGACTTTGGATTCTGATCATCTATACAATTTTCAAGACAAGTCAAATCCATTTTCGGTTTTGGATGCATAAAGAAAGGTATTGAATATCTTGATGTATTCAGCTGATCTTTTGATGGATTTACAACCCTGTGTACTGTAGACATTAGTTTCTTATTAGTTAATCTTTCTAACATATCCCCAACATTTATAACTAACTGATCTGACTCTGATATTATTGGAATCCATTTGTCTTCTTTTGTTAAGATCTCCAGACCATCAGCACTTGCACCCATAAGAAGAGTTATTAAATTTATATCTCCGTGTGCTCCTGCTCTTACAGCGCCATCCTGTATATCTTCTTCCCTGAGTGGATAGTAATGTATAGATCTCATTATACTCTCTCCTCCCTTGACCTTATTTTCAAAATAATTCTTATCTTGATTTAAAAATAATGCAATAGCCTCTAAAATTGTAAGGCCAATATTCTCTAAAGTTAAAAAAGCATCTGTACCTATTTCTTCAAATTGATCAACTTCTATTGGCCATATATTCTTAGGGTTAGATATGGCTGGATTGCCAATGTGAAAGAACTCTTTTAGATCTCCCTTTGAACTCCCTTTAGCATGCTCCTGGCCTTTTATTACATATCCTCTCTGACCATATAATTCTGGAAAATAATATTTTACCTTCTTCTCATCATCTAGCTCAAAAAAAGTTTGAATTGATGAATAAAGCTTCTTTGTTGTCTCCTCAGTAAGACCGTGATTTTTTATTATTGCAAAACCTGTCTGGTTGAAAGAGTTCCCAAGGTCTTCGGAAAACTCCTTCACTAAACCCTGATTACCTGATGTGTACTTAGAAATATCAAGAGTTGGGACTTTATTTAAATAATCACTCATTATTCTACATTTATTTCAATTGAGCTTGACATACTTTCACCAAATGATGCGTGTACCCCATCAGCAAACTGAAGAGATATAATATACTGACCAGGATCCAATTCAATGCTAGTATCTGTTTCTCCCTTACCAAAATGTAAAGTAGTGTCACTCATTGGAATGACTTCACCTTGGGGCCAGAACTTTTGATTGATAAGAATATGATGGTGGCCAAAACCTTCTTTGACAATACCTGCAGGTTCTACAACCATACCCTCAACACCCATATCTATGAACACTGGACTTGCAACAGTAGCTCCATTTTTAGGCCATTTAAAAAAAACTTTTTTCTCAGTCACTAATTCCTGCTCTGAATTTTTATCTTCTGTAGGTTTATTTGATGAACACCCTATTAAAACTAACCCTATAAAAATGTATAATATTCGCATCATATTTTAATTAAAAATTTCCTTTAGTACCACAGTGGAGTTTAACTTAATATTAATATCCATATGTCTACTGTAGTATTCCGTCAATAAATTTAAAACTTTATTTCTTAATATGTTATTCGAGTTATATTTTACTTCGTAGTTTTTATTTATACAATGATCTATGAAGCGTAAGAGCTCATCCTCTGAGCCTGAGGGTGATAGCTGAGTTGATGATAAAATATCAATACCATAAAATTTTGTCAGTTTTATAAAAAACTGAATATGAAAATTTGAGAATTGATTTTCAATATTATCAAAAGCGATAAGAGAATTAACTATAAAATTAAATTGACTTTCATGTGTCTCGCTACTTTTTAATATTTTGGATAAGAATTCAGACATATAATAACAAACAGATATTTTCTTTATATCTGTATGTAAAGAATTATATATAGTATCAAATTTTGCTTCTTTTATTCTCTGAATACCTGAGTTTTCTTTATAGTATATTACTAAATCTAAAATTGTCAAGGGCTGATAAAGAGCTGTGTTTTTTGATTTTGATTTTCTTATCCCATTTATAATAAATGATTGTATACTATTTTCCTCAGTATATATTTTACAGATTATAGAAGTTTCTCCATACTTAACATAACCCAATACTATTCCTCTAGTCTTAATAATCATAATACAAGAATTTTTCCAATCAAATACTCTTCGCCATCTTCTTGAGTTACAAATATTAGAAATATACCTGGTTGGATTTTACTTCCTGTTTCCGACAGTAGGTTCCATGAAAACCCTCCTCCAATACTTTTTGTTTCATAAATTAAATCTCCTCCAATAGATGTAACTCTTATCTTAGTAGGTGATGGCAATCCAGCAAAGTATAGCCTATCATGTTCTAATAATTTTAACGGATTTGGGTAGAAATTTATATTATCAGTGTTGATTTCAGGTCTTGTAATAGAGGTGTTTATTGATTGTAGTCCAAGATTAGTTAATACATACATCACACCTATCTGATTTGACTTTATACTTAAAACTGAATCTGAAAGAATTGGTGAACTGTCTTGGTTAAAGTGATATAGTATTTTATTTTTTTTATTATTAAATACAAAAACTCCATTGTTAGACCCCAACCAAATATTATTTGCATAATCAACTTCCAAAGTATTAATTTTTATTCCTCTAAATAAAAAGTTTGTACCATCATTAGGGATAATATATTCACTGTTAATTAAGTCAGACTCAGGATAATAGATTAAGCCTTCATCAGATGCTATCCATATATTTCCATCAAGATCAATCTTTATGTCATTAACTGAATTAGAATTCAGCCTTCCATTATTAACACTCAAAATATCCGTATCTTCCGAAAACATATTATAGATTAATATTCCTATGTTAGTGCTTTCAGATATAATCCAGATATTTTCATTAATAAACTCAAAACTTTTAGGGAAACTATTTGATAGGTAGCTGATATTATATCTCATCCATTCGCTATCTCCATCAAAAGAGAGTAAAGGATTCTCTACACCATAGTTTAAAATCCATAATTTATTATTCATAGACTTAAGGTCTGAAATATAAATATCATTTTCATTTATTTTTTCAAGTAGAGAGTTCGGTGTAAGATCGTTAATCAATTTATTATCTGTATAGTTTATGATACCATCTTTTTTTGAGGAAATATATAATTTATCATCATGAATAGTGGCTGATGTCATCTCAGAAAATAAATTAACTTTTTTATTTCTCCACTCAAGATTACCTTCTCTCTCTGAGATAATATCGCTATCAGATAAACCAAATATGGTATTCTCATAGTTAACTAAATTATGAAAAGTTGATGCCACAGAGTTGTTTGGTGAAAAAGACATCATTTTATCTAAATTAAATAAACCATCACCCAAAGATGAAATCCAGAGCTCATTGTTGAATACTAAAAAATCAGTAATTTGATTAATTTCTGCTGGAATTGAATAACCAATTATTTTACCATCCTCCACAAAGCCTAAATGATCATTATTTAGCTGATCGGTAGTGAGAACGTATATCTTACCATTATATTCTTTTACTTTTTTAATTTGGCGATCTATAGAGCCAAAAAATATCTTTTTATCCAAATTATAAATATTCTTTGTCGAGTAGTAATATATTAGATTATTAAACTCAAAAATTCCAATAGGGTGATCATCTAGAAAATATATTTCCTCCCACAAATTGTAATCTAAAGGATTTTGATTTACAAAATTAAAATGATAAACCTTATCATCAGACAAGACATAAATTGTACTGTCATTAACTATAGTCTTATGAATATTTTTAACTTCAGAATCATTTTCAAAGTATCTATATACTTCTTTAATGAACAAACCATCCAAAGAAACATTAAATACGCCTGATGAGGTAGAAATAAAAAGATTGTTTTTAAATAAAGAAATTGAGTTAATATTAATTATGGAGTTGTCTTCACTTAAATTCAATATCTTTTTTTTATTCCCTGAAATGATTTCTATCGTCCCTGATGCGGTTCCTAAAAAAAAATAATTTGAATCTTGAGCTGTTGACCTAACACTTAGGTCGTCTAAATCTAAAGCATTTAAATTTCTAGATATTGAGTTATCAGATAAGTCCAGACTATATAAACCAAGAGAAGAAAAACAATAGATGCTGTTTTCATATTTCACAATATGATAAACATCTTTTAGATTCAGGTGGAGATCCCAATCACTATCTGAAATATATAGCTGAGAATATAACTTTATATTAATAAATAATATGAAAATTAAAATCTTATAAAATATCATTACTGATTTATTATTAATTTTAACATAGATAAATTAATTCATATATATTTATTGTTAAACGAAAAAACTAAAAAATATTGGATTTTAACTCTTCGACCCAAAGACATCTTAAGGAAATAAATAAGAAGTTTGAATCTCGTAATGTCAATGGGAAAGACATATTAGAAATTACTACATACCAGCAATTAAACCTCTTCATTCTAAAAAACCTATATGATAAGTGGGTATACAATTTTAATTCAAACAAAATAAAATACTTTAACTATGAATCAAAGGATGTCATTCAAACATCAAAAAAACTAATGAATATATTATCAAATAATATATCAATAGATATAAATGATTTCGGTAGTCTTTTCCAAGAATCTTCAAATGACCTACTAGAGTTAGTCAGAAATCCAAAAAAATATATTAAAGAAGATTTAATTGTTGAAGAGTGGTATGACGAAGAAAAAATTAATAAAAGATCTAAATACTATTATTATCATAAAAAGCTTTTTGATATGTTAATTCATGAAATGAAAACTAAAAATGAGGTTTCGGTAAAGTCAAGAGAGATAGTAAGATATGTTGATACTATAACTGTTGATAATAACGAGGAGCTAATAAATGATGCCTGCAATTTTTTTGATTGTTCAAGAAACCAACTACTAGAAGTTGAAGAAAATGACTCTGAAGACTACTATAAATTCTTTTCCATGAGTAAGGGAGACGTAGATAATTTGTTATCTGAGGCTATCTCAAAAAAAAATTTCGAAGAGTCAATGAATCATATCCTAAATAATATCAATAAAAGTTATTTAAATAAGTTTTCCAGTAATGATCTCCGAGAGTTTTTTCATAAGATAAAGGAAAAAGGGTCACTATCGAGCTAAAATTGATGGCTTAACACTATTTAATTTTAAAAAGACAAATAGCAAAAGACTAAAGGATAAGAGCGATGAGCCACCATAACTTACAAAGGGGAGGGGTATTCCAATAACAGGAAATAATCCTAGGGTCATAGATATATTAACAGAAAAATGAAATAAATAAATTGAAAAAATAGAGTAGCCAAAAACCCTTGCGAATCTATCTTTCTGATTTTCAGATAAGAATAGAATTCTATAAAGGAAGATGATGTAGATTGTTATGAAAAAGAAAGATCCTATAAAACCAAATTCTTCACCAATGACAGAGAAAATAAAATCAGTACTTTGAATAGGAACAAAATTTAATCCGGTCTGGGTTCCCTTCAAGAACCCTTTGCCCGTAAATCCACCAGACCCAATAGCAATTTTTGACTGAGTTATATTCCAACCAGAACCTAAAGGGTCTAAATTAGGGTTAACAAGGGTTTCAACTCTCTGCTTCTGCCTTTCAGATAACACATTATTTAAAATAAAACCCTGTCCGTTAATAACTAAAATAGCTAAAACAAGTAAAATAGAAGAGTTAATAATTTTTCTAATATCCCTTATTGATACCCCAACATAAACTAAAAATATAATAGTTATAACTATATATAGTATATAAATATCTACTAAAAGACCTAGGATAAATATTATACTCATAGAAAGAAATAGAATTAAATAATTTACCGATAAACCCTCCCTAAGAAATACTAAAAAAAAGGAAAAATAAACAAGAGCAGTTCCAGTATCTCCTTGTATCAATATAATTATAGAGGGTATAATAAATATTAATGATACCAAAAAAACACTCTTTAAGTTGTTTAATTTAATTGAAGATGAGTCAAATACCTTTGCTAATAAAAGAGCTGTTGAAAACTTAGAAAATTCTGAAGGTTGGAACTTCAAACCAAAAAAATTAAACCAGGATGAATGATTGTTAACCTCTTGACCAAAGAAAAGAACAAGAATTAAGAGTAAAAGTGAAATAAAATAAAGAGGAATTGCTAAATCAAATATAAATCTGTACTCAAGAATTGAAACTGCAAAAAATATTATTAAGCATATTGAAATCCACATTAATTGTTTAAATGACTCGTTCTGATACGATAAAAAATTATATCCATCGGTATTCTGAGATGAGTATATAGATATAAAACCAAAAAATAAAAGCATGATGTATCCACCTGTCAGGATAAGGTCATTAGAAAAAAAATTATTTTCAATCTTCCTCATCTATAAAGTCTCCTTTTAATACATAGTCTTCTAGCCATGTCCTTTTTATTTCTTTATTAATGAATTTTTCAGCAACTAGACTTGATATTGATGCAGCAGCCCTACCCCCCCATCCTGAGTTCTCAATATAAGCTGCAATTGCAATTTTAGGGTTAGCCTTTGGTGCAAAACCTATGAAACCTGAATGGTCATATCCAAATGGATTTTCAACTGTACTTGTCTTTCCACATAGTTCTAAATCTTTTTGAAATCCTCTACGTGCCGAACCTGACATAACAACCTCTTCCATAGCATTAACAACGTACTCGAAATGTTCACTTGAAATGTTCACTTGATTTATATCAGACTCAGGGACTTTTTCATTTCCTATCTCTAAGACAATATTTGGATTATAGTAGAAACCTCGATTTGCTATAATCGCAGCAAGATTAGCCATTTGAATAGGTGTAACTAGTAATTCCCCCTGTCCAATACTTAGAGAATAAATATTTGAAAACTTCCACCTATTAACACCATAATAAGTATTGTAATAATTTGAGGATGGAACAAATCCAGAATTAGTAGCTGAGATATTAAAATTTAAATTTGATCCTAAGCCAAACATTTTAACAAAATTAGACCACTCATCTAAACCAATTCGAGAGTCCACATAGGTATTAGAATTCTTATCTTGGTTAATTATAGATCGAAATAAGTTATAAAAATAATTATTAGATGATTTAATTATTGCCTTGGATAGATCATACATACCCTCAGGAGCCAAATCCCCAATTCTATTGTTTCTAATATATACTTGCTCGTCATAACTTACTAAATTTTCTTCAAGACCAATTAGAGATTGGATGAGCTTAAACATAGAGCCTGGAGGATAGGTAGCCATTAATGCACGATTATAAATAGGTTTTAAGGTGTCTTTTTGTAAACTAAGAAAATTTTTAGAAAAATTTCTTCCAGATAGTAAATTCGGGTTGTAAGAGGGGGAGGAAGCAATAGCTAAAATTTCTCCAGAAGAAGGCTCTAAAGCCACAACGCTGCCAACCTTTCCATCCAATAGTTTCTCAACATATAATTGTAACTGGGAATCAATTGAAATTTTTATGTTTCTCCCGTTAGATACTAGCTTATCTTCTACGCCATCATTAAAATTTCCTACAGAAATACCATTTACGTCATATAATTTAAGTTTATAACCCTTAACTCCCCGCAAATCTTTTTCGTAAGACTTTTCAATTCCTGATGTGCCAATAAGATCTCCTTGTATGTAATAGTTTGAAGTATCTAGATTTAACTGATTAGGACCAATCTCTGAAACATAGCCTAGCATATGGGATAGAATTGGTTTTTTATAAGATCTAGTTGGTTTTGGGCTGTGAAAAATTCCTTTAAAATTATAAAGTTTGCTTTGGATAGAGGAAAATGAAGAAACATCCATCTCTCTATAAAATATTGATGGTCTGTGGATTGAATATCTTTTTGCCTTATTAATTTTTATATTCAATTCTTCCTCTGTTAATGAAAATGAAGTTAAAAACTCTAAAGTATCTTCAACCTTAAATTGTTTAGGAATTATATAAAAATCATATGTTGGCTGATTTTCAACAATAACCGAGTCATTTCTATCAAATACAATCCCTCTTGAAGGATAAACAGATTCAAGATGAACAGTATTATTTTGTGAGAGCTCACGGTACTTATCTTCATAAATTTGAAGATTAAATAGCCTAAATGAAATGACTAAAAAAATAATTAATAGAATTAATTTAAAAATAAACGATTTATCTCCACTCATCTCTTACTTTATTTTCAAAAAACAGATACTGAAATAATAAAATAAATACATAATTAGCAGAAGCTGAAGATACAATGAATAATAAATTATTTGCCGAAAAAAATAATTCAGACTCAAAAAGAGAGAGAATTGAAAAGAAAAGAATAATTAAGGGAGAAGAATAAATTAAATTTTGAAAAGCACCTAACTCGTAAACAGACATAATACTAATTTCTTCTGTCTTCTCTTCACCAATAATTTTTAAAACCCAAAAATTTCTAAAGTACATTACAACAATACAAGTAACAATGTAGACGCCAAGAGAATCATTAAAAATATCAAGTAGTAACCCTGATACAAAAGATACTATCAAACTTTCTTTTGAATCTTTTTGATAATTATATAATAGAAGTATTATCAGTATTGGAGATAGGACTATATATTTATAAAAAAGAACCTTATTTAATACAAAAATTTGTAAAAAGAATAAAAAGCTAAATAGAAAAAAATTATTTCTCATCTGTTGATGTTTCTAAATTTTTCTTCTCTTCCATTAATTTGTTATCAATTACATAGACCGAAGATAGATTAAAAAAATTTTGAGATGATGTCATACTGATGTCGTAAAAATTTGAGTTCACATCTTCATCTATAGATAAAATTTGACCCAATAATATTCCTTTTGGAAAAATACTATCAAAAGATGATGTTATAACGCTATCCCCTTTGTTGACCTCTATGTGTTTAGGTACATATAAAAGATTAAGTTCTTCTGGGTTTTCACCAATCCAGTTTACAGAAGATAAGGTATTAGAATTACTAATTAATGATGAAACGTAATAAGACGTATTCAGAAGAGAAATGACGGTTGAGAAATTTTTTGAAACATATTTTATTTTTCCAACTACCCCAGAGTTTGAGATTACTCCCATACCTTCCCTTATTCCATCATCATAACCTTTATCGATTGTCAAATAATTTTTTTTCTTTCTAATAGAATTATTTATTACGGAAGCATCAATGAAGTCATACTGATCATTTTTTGATAGGGGATCTTTTTCAAAGTTTATAACTCTGTCAATAAGTAATTTATTTTCAAATTGAAGGAGTTTGTTCTTTTCTCTTAAAGTGAAATATTCAGTTATGGAGCTTTGAACGTTGTATATGGAGCCCGAAATATAATTAGATGAGTTAAAATATTTTGATTTTAAGATAATATTTTCGTTTACCAGAAAGTATAAACCTATTAAAAAGAGAGAATAAAATGTTATCGAGTAATTATATAAACCTATAAACTTAATAAGGTTACGCATCTATTTATTAGGACATTAAAACAGCTCTAAAACCATCTATGTTTTTTAACGCAATACCTGTACCTCTTACTACAGCCCTTAATGGTTCTTCAGCTACATGAATTGGTAATTTTGTTTTCAAATTTAATCGTTTATCAAGCCCTCTAAGTAAAGCACCTCCACCAGTAAGGTAAATTCCATTATCGTATATATCTGCAGAAAGTTCAGGTGGTGAGCTCTCAAGAGCTTTAAGAACAGCTTCCTCAATTTTTGATATTGATTTATCCATTGCAAATGCTATTTCCGAATAAGTAATTTTAACAACCTTAGGGATTCCAGAAACTAAATCTCTCCCTCTAATATCAAAATCTTCAGGAGCGTCTTTTAGCTCAGTCATTGCGGACCCTACCTCTATCTTAATTTTCTCTGCAGACCTCTCACCAATTAACAGATTATGCTGCCTTTTCATATAATCAAGAATATCATCTGTAAAACTATCTCCAGCTACCCTGATCGATTGATCTGTAACAATACCTGATAGTGCAATTATGGCAATCTCTGTAGTTCCTCCTCCAATATCTACTATCATTGATCCAACCGGCCTCTCTATATTGATACCAATACCTATTGCTGCAGCTAAAGGTTCATGAATCATATATACTTCTTTTGCTCCTGCGTGTTCTGCAGAATCTCTAACTGCTCTTTTTTCAACTTCAGTAATTCCTGAGGGAATACATATTACCATCCTATGAGATACGGGTAGAAACCTCTTACCACTGTCAATCATTTTAATTAAACCTCTGATCATATGCTCAGCGGCATGGAAGTCAGCGATTACACCATCTTTTAGCGGTCTAATTGTTTTAATATTCTCGTGGGTCTTCTCGTGCATCTGCATCGCCTCAGAGCCAACAGCTAAGACCTTATTTGAAATTCTATCAATTGCTATTATTGAAGGTTCATCAACTACTACAGACCCCTTGCTGATAATTAAAGTATTTGCTGTACCTAGATCGATGGCTAAATCATTATTAAAGTAATCAAAAAAGCTCATATCAATAATTTATATTGGTTTATAAATACAAAAGTAAGAAAATATATCTTATAGTATTACTAATGATAAAAATGTCTTATACCCGTATGGTACATGGATATATTTCGTTCATCACATGCTTGGATAGAAAGATTATCTTTAATCGACCCTCCAGGTTGTACAATCCCTACAACCCCTGCGTCAGAAGCTATCTCCACACAATCGGGGAATGGAAAGAATGCGTCAGAAGCCATAACGGATCCCTTCAAATTAAAATTAAAAGTTTTGGCTTTCTCTATAGCAAATTTTAGAGCATCAACTCTAGATGTTTGACCAACACCACTTGAGAGCATTTGTTTACCTTTTACCAGAACGATAGCATTTGACTTGGAGTGTTTTACGACTTTATTTGCAAATTCTAAATCTTCAATACTTGACTTATCTAATTTGTTATCTGTAACTAATTTCCATGAATTATGATCCATAATTTTATTATCAGCGTCTTGCTTTAATTTTCCGTTTAGAGCATCTCTTGAAACATAAGATTTTATAATATTTTTCTTTTGAACTAAGATTATTCTATTCTCCTTAGATTTCAATATATCTAATGAGTCATCTGAATATTTTGGTGCAATAATTATCTCAAAAAATAAATCATTAATTTTTTTAGCAGTTTGTTTATCTAAAGGGCCATTGTAAATTAGAACTCCACCAAATGCGGATAGAGGATCTGCATCAAAAGCTTTTGAATATGATGCTAATGCATCAGTAGAAGATGCGATACCACATGCATTATTATGTTTTAAAATTGCAAATGTTGGTTCATCAAATTCTGAAATTAATCTTACCGCAGCATCTACATCTAACAAATTATTATAAGAAAGTTCTTTACCATTTACCTGGCTAAAAACATCTTCAATATCTCCTTTAAATATTCCTTCTTGATGAGGGTTTTCTCCATATCTCAACTTCTTGTATACGTTAGTATTTAGTCCAAAATATTCTTCGATATCAGAGTCATAATTAAAAACCTCATGAAATGCTTCGAAAGCCATTCTTTTCCTAAATTTTAAATCTGATGAGAAGCTGTTCTCCGAGAGGTAATCTATAACTTTACTGTACTGAGATCGCGAAGATACTATCAACTTATCAGCAAAATTTTTCGCCGCTGCCCTAATTAAAGAGACACCTCCAATATCTATTTTTTCAATAATATCATCCTCATCTTTAGCAGACTCTACCGTTTCCTTAAATGGATATAAGTCAACAATAACTAGATCAATTTTTGGAATATTAAACTTGTTAATATCTTCAATGTCTGATGGATTTTTTTTTCTAGACAATATTGCACCGAAAACTTTTGGATGTAATGTTTTTACCCTGCCTCCAAGGATAGATGGGTAGTCTGTAAAAGACTCAACTGATGTTACTGGTATATCAAGTTTTTCAATATATTTTTTTGTTCCTCCAGTTGAAATTATTTGAACATTATTTTGATGGAGCTTGGTGCAGAGGTCATCTATGCCTTCTTTATTGAAAACTGATATTAGTGCAGATTTTATTTTTTCCATCCACAAAAGTAATATTATAATTGATTTAACAAATATTTTTCAATAATTAGGGGATAATACTTATACTCTAAATCATGTATTCTGGAACTTAATGAATGAACATCATCATCATCATATACAGGTGTTGACTCTTGGAATAAAACCCTCCCACCGTCATAAATTTCATTAACAAGGTGTATAGTTATTCCGGACTTTTTCTCTTTTGAGTCTAATACACTATTATGTACATGATGGCCATAAAAACCTTTTCCCCCAAACTTTGGTAGAAGAGATGGATGAATATTGAAAATTTTATTCTTGAATGATTTAATAATTTCAGATGGAATTAATCTTAAATATCCTGCCAGGATTATATGAGTTATTTTATGTTTATTTAATCTTTCAAGTAAGTTTTCCGGCGTAGTAGTTACATAATTAAAACACTCACTTTTAATATTAAGATTTTTTGCTCTTTCCAAGACGAAAGAATCTTCTCTATCTGAAAAAACAACAACAGGTATTATAGAATTATGACTCTTAAAATATTCACATATATTCTGGACATTTGTTCCACTTCCTGAAGCAAATAAAGCTAATCTATACATTTTTTATCTTCATTTTTTTAAATGATAAATACAAACCAAAAGTCATAATAAAGAATCCAATCCACATCAGATTAATTAGAGGCTTTTTAGAAGCTTCAATAATTACCCAATTTTTTTGAGTTGTCTCAAATGAAATTTTAAATTTGTCTTGTTTAGGCAGAATCTCAGATAAATAGACTTTAACTCCTAAATCTTCAATTATATCTGGAACTAATCCAACCTTATTGCCATCAATTATGTATGCTGGCCTAGCTATATACTCCTGACCTTCGGCCTGAATTTTAATATTTGCCTCAACTAAAAATTGATTTGACACCAAATCGCTTGATTTAGTCTTAACTGTTTCAACTGAGGAGACATAATCATTTAAGTAGAAGATCTCATTAAGGGCCACATATACTGAATCCCTGCCAGACCATATAACTTCTTGGTCTGGATCTGGATACGTCCTTACATGGACATAGAAATCTTCTAAAAGTTCATTGTTTACATCAGGGGAAAAAACGATCATATCTGAATTAGAATCTGTCTGAACCTTAGGGAATAATGTAATTTCTTCTGATCCATTGACAAAGGATATCTCAAAATATGTTATGTCTTTATTATCAACCTCTATAGTATCATTTTCATTAATTAAGTTACCATCTAGATTAAAATCGCTCTTAGCTATATATTTATTTATGATTGGAATATATTCTAAAAGATTAGCATTAATAAATCCCCCACTATTTTCAACTTTTTTTCTTGTCCCTAAATATTTAGCTTCATACTTACCTATTCTCCTCTCCTCATTTAAGAATAAAAGCATGTTTTCATTATTAACCTCATCTGGGAAGTCGCTGTTCCAAACTAATCCCGTATAGTTTGTAGATTGAATCGAAGAGTATCCTGAAGAAAATAAAATACCTATAAGCATTATGGCTAGACCAATATGAGAGACAGAACCTGATGATATAAGGTCTCTTTTCTTATAAAAATATAGTAGTACACTGCCATTAGAAAAAATTGAAAAAACACTAGCAGTTATTAAAACCATGTAGGATGGTTTATTTATTGGATATAATAAAATAATAATGCCAGAAATTACCATTGTAAAAATTAGTGATCTAGAAAATAATGAGAATTTCTCACTTGTTCCATTTCCTCTCCACCATAGAACCTGAGCTATAGAAGATAATACCGCAAGGGATGAAGCAAACCATATCTGTGCATTCGAGTAGAAGATTTCTTTCTCAATTGGAGGTGCAAGATTGGAAAAACCACCAAAAAATTCTACTATAGCATTATAAACTGGAATTGAGGTAGGAAAAATAACCTGAAAAGACATAAGAATTAGTGTAAATACACCAATATAAAGCCAAAAATCAGCATTATATATTTTTGCTTCCTTTTCAGAGTAAGGAATATTGTTCCATCTATATATAAATAAATAGAGGCTAATTAGAATAAAAGTAAAAAGATATATTAATAACTGTCCGCTCAAACCAAGGTCAGTAAATGAGTGGACAGAGCTGTCACCTAGAATTCCACTTCTAGTTAAAAAAGTTGAATATAAAATTAAGATAAAACTAACTATAGATAATATTAGAGACATCTTGTAATACTGTTTATTTTTTTGAGTTAAAATGACAGAATGTAAACTTGCAACTAAAAATAACCAGGGCACATAGACAGCATTCTCAACAGGGTCCCAGTTCCAATAACCTCCAAAATTTAAGGTTTCATATGCCCAGTATGCACCCATCATGATACCTACACCAAGAACAATGATTGATAAGACTAACCATTTTTTTGCAGGTAGTATCCATGACTTATAATCATTAAGTCTGAGTGCAGATATTGCATATGAGAATGGAACTATAGATATAGCGAAACCAAGAAATAATGTTGGAGGATGTATCACCATCCAATAATTTTGAAGAAGTGGGTTAAGCCCTGTTCCGTCCTCAGGTAAATAGTTAGGGTCCAATTGAAAAATAGGTGCTGATATTGCATCTCTAAGAAGTATAAATGGAGAGCTTCCAATTTTAATATCAAAAAACACTACACCTAAAATCATAGATGATAATATTAACTGAGTGAAACCTATAACCACCATAATAGATACATTCCACTTGGTTAGTGGCCTTAGACAGAAGTAGAGACCGATCAGGACATTCCAGAACATCCAGAGAAGAAATGAACCCTCTTGACCCTCCCAAAAAGAAGAAATTTTAAAATAAGTTGGTAGCGTAATAGAAGTGTGCTGAAATGCATAATAATATCGAAAATCATCTGTCAATAAAATAAAATATAGAGAAGAGATCACTCCTAAAATTGAGATCGTATGAAAAAAATAGCTATATCTTCCAAATCTAAACCAATCAAGATTATAATTATTTCTCTCTGAGAGTAGGTAACCGATTAGAAAGGACACAGAGAAAACAAATGAAGAAATCACTAGTAAGTGACCGATATTCCCAATACTCAACATAAAATTAGATTTTTATATTTTCCTCTGTATACTTTGACGGACACTTTAATAAAATATCATCAGCAACAAATTGATTGTTTTCATAGCCCCCAATGACAACTACTTGTTCGGATAGTAAAAAATCAGGTGGCATCGGCTCGCCAAAAAAAACCCTTTCTAGTTTGCCATCTTCATCAATCATTTGAAAGCTAAAACTTAGTTTATCATCACTTTTACTAATCCCCTGTATTATGTTATTTTCATTTTTTGTAAGTTTCCCAACAACATGGAACTTTGACATACTTCCAGACTCGTAGACATCCCTAGCCTTTGAAAAGCTAACGTAGGTACTGGCATCACCAAAAGTTGATATAATTATTATTATAACAATGCTTATGAAAACTATTGAAATTGCACTTGTATTTTTCATCCCCTTTTTTCTAAACGATCAATTTTTTTTTCTAATCTATGCAAATACAAAAATAACGCGATCAATATGACGAGAAATATTACGACAACTACATATATCTTACCATCAGTTCTCAATGCATCAGCCATCTCAACTTCTTGTAATAACATTATAAATAATATAAAAAAGCTCATCTCTTATCAGTCAGTTTTAAAAGTTTAAATTTTATATTAGCAATCCATAGACCTAGACATATAAACCCAATAACAGCTGGGTAGAATACTAATCTAAGTTGAGAATTAAGATCATAAACATTAAACCCGGGATTACCTCCATTTCCTGGATGGAGAGAATCTGTTAATCTCGGAAGAATAAATATTAATGGTATTAACATAGAAAAAGCAAAAACACTATATACTGACGACACCTTTGCCTTTTTGGATTCATCTTCTATAGAATTTCTTAATACAAAATATCCAAAGTAAATTAAAAGGCCGACAGCCGATCCATTTAATTTAGGGTCGTTTGTCCAGAAAGTTCCCCAAGTATAATTAGCCCAAATCATACCAGTGACAATTCCTAAAACACCAAAATAAACACCTACGTGAGCGTAATTATAAGAAATTAAGTCATATTTAATATTTTTTGTAGATATAAATTTATACGCATTAAATGATGACAATAGAAGTAAAAAAATCATCGTAAACCACATTGGTACATGGAAGTATAATACGCGGATTGTCTCATTAAGTATAGGTAGCCTTGGAACTTCGAGAAGAATTCCAGCAGCAGCCGTATAGATAAGGAGTAGAACTGAAAGGGTTTTAACTAATTTCATATTTTAATTTCTCCATAAAAATTTAAATAATATCTTGGTCATAGCAATCAAAATTATATTAAGCAAAATTAAAAGATAGAAATCATCTTGGATAATATTCCATGAAAATTCTGATGAAGACATCTTACTTAATTTTATTAAGATTAACAGGATGGGTATAATTACTGGAAAGCTTAAAACAGCAGTTAGTATGGAATTATTTTTTACTTGGTGACCTATAGCTGAAATTAAGGTTAAACAGTTTGATATACTTAATGAGCCCATAAATAAGAGTGTGATAAAAAATGAATAAGAATAAATAAAATTTCCAAGCAAAGAGGAAAAAACCAGAAACGTAAGAAAGGTAACAAAAACTATGAAAAGAAAATTATAAATAAGTTTTGAAAAAATCAACTCATCAGGGCTTAGTACAAAATAATAGTAATAGTTTCTACTACCTGATTCCTGAAAAAAACTTTTAGATACAGCAGTTATCGAACTAAATAAAATAATTACCCAAAAAATTGACACCCAATGTTCCAAACCTAATATTCCAGTAGGTTGGTATGATATATAAATTATATATATAGAGGAAATAACATAAAGACCAACAGAGAAAAACAAATGACTCTGGTTAATCTCAATCTTAAGGTCTTTATAAAGGATTGAAAATATTTTATTTATCATTGTGGCACAAAATTAATAAGAAGATATCACATGAATACATCTGAAAACTTATTTCCACACGACCATTATGTTAATGCAGAAAGAAGAAAAGAGATCATAGATCAGAAGCCTGTTTTAATTTGGTTGTCCGGGCTTTCAGGTTCAGGAAAATCTACAATTGCTAATGAGTTAGAAAAAAAACTTTATGAAAATGGTTACCTCTCCTATTTACTAGATGGAGATAATATTAGAATAGGTTTAAATAAAGACCTTGGGTTTACTGATGACGATAGGAAAGAAAACATAAGAAGAATATCAGAGGTTTCAAGGCTAATGCTTGATGCGGGTCTAATTGTAATTACAGCATTTATATCCCCATTCGAAGAGGAAAGAGAACTTGCAAAAAGTTTAGTAAAGGAAGAAAACTACTTCTTGGTTCATGTCCATTGTTCTGTTGAAAAGTGTGAGGAGAGAGACGTAAAGGGTCTATACAAGAAAGCGAGAGCAGGTGAAATTAAAAATTTCACTGGAATAGATTCTCCTTATGAAATACCAAACGAACCAAACCTAATTGTTGATACTGAAAATGAAACAGTTAAAGAATCTGTTGATAAAATATTTCTTGCGATAGCTGACAAAATAAAATAGTGTATAAATATTCCGAAGAACTAGAAATTGCAATATCTGCAGCAATTGAAGCTGGAGATGAAATAATGGATGTTTATAATAATACTGAAGATATTAATTACGAAAAAAAATCTGATGATTCCCCTTTGACAATAGCTGACAAAAGATCCCACAATAAGATAATATCTTTTCTAGAGAAGACAGGTATTAACATTATAAGTGAAGAGAGTAAAAGTGTTAGGTATGAAGATAGAAGAGATTGGGAAGAATATTGGCTAGTAGATCCGCTTGATGGTACAAAAGAGTTTATAAAAAAAAATGGCGAATTTACTGTTAATATTGCCCTGATAAAAAATAACAAACCTCTCCTTGGGATTGTATACTGCCCCACACATGAAACTTTATATTATAACGATCATGAAAAAAATGTTTTTAAAAAGGTTGGAGATGATATTACTACCCTAAATAAAAGAAAATCAGTGAATGAAAGCACTGAGGGACTGAGAGTAGTTGTCTCAAGATCACACATGAGTGAAGAGACATCAGATTATGTAAATAAACTAATTAAACCTAAACTGATTTCATGCGGTAGCTCTTTAAAGTTTTTGTATATAGCTGATAACAGAGCTGACATCTACCCAAGGTTTGGTCCAACCATGGAGTGGGATACCGGCGCCGCACACTCTATTTTAAACGCATTAGATATACAAGTAATAAATTTAGATACTGGGAGAGAACTCTCTTACAATAAAGAAAATTTACTCAATCCTTACTTTATCATTAAGGCATAGTCAAATTATGTTTTTAATATTTTCTTGAAATAGAAGGGGCAGTCCTATATCTTTGATTTTGATGAAAGAAAAAATAAATTCTATCAAGGAAGAAATAAATAGCTATTCTGGTGCTGACTCAGAGAGTGTAGAATTTTTTAGAGTAAAATATATTAGTAAAAAAAGTCTGATCAATGATCTTTTCGAAGACTTCAAAAAACTTTCTGTTAAAGAGAAAAAAGAACTTGGGAAACCTCTCAATGAGCTTAAGACTCTAGCAAAAGAAAAACTTATATCTCTATCCATAGAAACTTCAAAAGAAGGTTCAGATGATAACAAACTTGATTATTCTCTTCCTGCCGAAGATGATAGCATTGGATCTCTTCATCCACTAAGAATTGTAAGAAATAACATAATTAAAATTTTTAGAGATATTGGATTTAGCATAGAAGATGGTCCTGAGATTGAAGAAGACTGGTATAATTTTACTGCATTAAATTTCCCTAAGAATCATCCGGCAAGGGAGATGCAAGACACATTCTTCATTTCTAAAGATCCAGATATTGTATTAAGAACACATACTTCTAATGTCCAGATTAGGCTCATGGAAAAACAGAAACCACCTATGAGAGTAATTATTCCAGGGAGAGTGTACAGGAACGAAACTGTTTCCGCTAAGTCCCACTGTTTCTTCCACCAGGTTGAAGGGTTATATATTGATAAAAATGTGAGTTTCAAAGATCTTAAAGACACCTTATATTATTTTGCAAAGGAAATGTTTGGTTCTGACACTAAGGTTAGATTTAGACCCTCCTATTTTCCATTTACAGAACCAAGTGCTGAGATGGATATCTCTTGGAAAAACGGCTGGTTAGAAATTTTGGGGTCTGGACTTGTCGACCCTAACGTTCTAAAAAATTGCGGGATAGACCCTAAAGAATATTCAGGTTTCGCCTTTGGTATGGGGATAGAAAGAATTGCGATGCTGAAATATGGTATCGATGACCTTAGATTATTTTCTGAAAATGACAAAAGATTCCTAAGGCAGTTCAGGGGTGCACATTAGAGTTTTAAAAATCTATTTATGCTAAAGTGCCAACTACTCCAGTAATGTTAAAACTTTCTAAAGTATTTCTAAAAAATAGGGGATTTTATACTAAGCTAAAACTGATTTTAATCTATAAAAGATTCTTTATTTAAAATAGAATAAATCTGATCAACATTCTCATCAGATATAATTCCTATGCCTATGACACCAAAATATTTTTTGTTTTTGCAATCATAGAAGGAGTAAACATTATCATCAACCTTGAACCTTCTTAAGAACCCACACTCAGATAATATCTCCCTCCTTATGCTCATCATCAGATCTTTGCTTAAAAGATTTATCTCAAATGTATTTATTACGTTTTCAGGAGTGTCTTCTTTGTAATAATAAATTTCTCCTAACTCAGAATGGGTAGCTTTTACATAGAACTTACTGCTCTCGTTTGTACTCCAAAAATTATCAAAAATATTCTGGGCAAATATGTCCGAATTCTCCCAACCCTTGATATCCTGGAAGTTAAGCTCCTGTGCGAAAATAAAATTTGGAAAAATAATTAGTAAAAATACTTTATTCATCAATTTACAATGTTACACGAATTGTACTCAGGGTCAATATTAATAAACACATCTTCCCTTGCTTTGATAAACCATTTATCTAATTCAATGCTTTGTTTTCTATTTAAAGTAAAATTTCTAAAACGTTGATAATCCTCTTCTAAATTACCAAGGTGAGGTGGGATTTTCTCCTTAAAAAAAATTAATTTATATGCTAATTTTCCATCATCAGTTCTACTCTCAAAAGGAATAGAAATCTGACCAACATCCATAGTATCAATAGTAAAAAAAATGACTGGGTCTAGCTCCTCAACTAAAACATTCTCGCTTCCCATAGCGTCAGTAAAATATCCTCCAAAAGATGAAGTAAATTTATCATCAGAATATTCTCTTGCTAATTCCTCGAAAGTGATAGAATCGGAATACGCTAAATTTTTAATACTATCTAAAAAGTGTTTTGTGTTTTGTATATCTAAGTCAGAAAATTGGGGTTGTAATAAAATATGTCTGGAATTAAATAAATTACCCCTCCTCTCGATAAGCTGTATAAGATGAAATCCGAATTCCGTCTCGACAGGAAGAGATATCTCACCTTCTTTTAGCTTAAAAGCCGCTGCTTCAAACTCTGGCTGGAATACTCCTCTTCCTACAAACCCAAGATTTCCACCATTCTGGGCACTACCTGGGTCCTGACTATATAGTGTTGCCAAAATTTCGAAGCTTTCTCCTTTAATAATTCTATCTCTAATTTTTAAAAGTTCATCTCTAGTCTTGTCTTTCTGATCTTTACCTATTTCTGGGATTTTCACAATTTGAGAAACCTTCACTTGAGTAGAAAAATAGGGTAAACTGTCTGTTGGTACACTCTCATAAAAATCTTTTACCTCTTCGGGGCTAACAGAAACATCTGATAGAATTTCCTGTCTCATTTTTCTGACAACCAATTGCTCTTTGGTATCATCAAACAACTCTCTTTTAAATTCAGCAATGGTCTTATTATAATACCTTTCGATCTCTTCCTCAGAACCTATTTGATTAATTATGACAGCCATCCTAGAGTTTAGTTCCTGATCAACCTGACCATCTTCTACAATCACAGAATCAATCTCAGCTTTTGCAACTAGTAATTTACTAGTAAGGAGATCTTTCAAAACAGCACATTTTGTGTTTCCAGATATTCTCTCACCCCTAGATAAAATTTCAAGGTAAGTACTCTCTAGCTCAGACCTTAAAACAATGTAATCATCAACTCTACCAATAATTTCATCTACTACAACACCGCTATTTTGGGATCTTGATGGAAGATAAAAGAAAGTTAAAATAAAGGTGAAAAAAATAATTTTAGTAATATACCTCATAATCAATACCATTAACGGAATTATTAAATATACTATCACGCAAGTTATCAAATAAATATTGTTTTCTATTATTTAAAAGAATTGTATTAATAATTTCCTCCTCGAATGAAATAGGTGAAAAGTCTCCAATTAATTTTTTATCTAAAATTCTCATAAAGTGGATATAGTCACTATCCTTAATCTCATAAAATGACCTAGAGTTTAGAAATTTAATTTTGTCTGTTTCTGAAGGGAAAGGAACATTCATTAGTATATCATCAAATTTTATCCATGTGGAATCTTCTAGAAATGATTTTTCTGCAAATTGAAAACAATAAGAAACAATTTCTGTAGTATCAGAGTTTGGATATTTTCTTAGGTTAGATCTAAATGAATTTATTGAAGGTGCATCGACAGGAATCTTTGCATATAGGGTCTTAACTAAATTGAATGGTAATATAAAATCATTTCTATTCTCTTCATAATATTTAGTTATCTCGGATTCAGATATTTCATAATTGTAAGATGTTGAAAACAAATATTTTTCAAACTCAAACAGTATTAGATTCTCCCTGTAAGATGAGACCTTCCTATCAATTTTATCTACAACAGCTTGATTTTGAAAAGCTAAACTTAAAACCAACTGTTTCTTTATCCACATGTCAATTTGCTGATTGAAGACATTAGTACTATCACCTAGGGAGGGTTCATAAACTATGTCATCAACATAAAGAATTGATGAACCAACTCTTGCCAGGACACTTTCCTCCTGTTCTTTCGAAGAACTCCTCCAGTCACAGGACTGTAGTAAAACAACAACAATACATAAAGCTTTTTTAACCATTGTTAACACTAGTCATTAATAAAGTAATATCATCATCAATTAGGTTATTACCTTTAAATTCATTCAAGTCTGTAATCACATTTTTAATAAATTTTTTTGGTTTTTTCCTATTCTCTGTAAATAATTTATAAACTCTTTTTGTACCGTAAAAATCCCCAAAATCATTTTGTGTTTCAATCAGGCCATCAGTATAACAAAAAAGATGAAAGCTTTCTTTAACTGAAATTTTTGAAACTTTGAATTTTGGTAATTCTCTGAACATACCTAATACTGTAGAGCCTTTATCTAATGACTCAACTTTTTTGTCATAAAATATGATAGGGTGTGGATGCCCACAATTAACGTATTCTAATGATTTTAGTGAAAAGTCGTAAACACATAGGAACATGCTAACAAACCTCTCGCTTAATCCTCTCAAATTAATTTGAAAATTTAGCTCTTCTACAATTTTTTGGAGGCTGTCCGTTTGCCTTGCCATAGTTCTTAAGGAAGCCTGTACATTTGACATAAGTAGAGCTGCAGGAACCCCTTTCCCAGATACATCAGCGATACAAACAAGAAATTTATTGTCATTTAGAGGGATGTAGTCATAGTAATCTCCACCCAAGGCATAATGAGGCATGTAAGATGAGGTGATCTTTAGTTTTTTTGAGTTTGGCAGGACATTTGGAATTAAGTTTTCTTGAACCTTACGTGCCACATACCTCTCATTCTGGAAATCGTCAAATACAGGAGATGTTGGTAAATTAAAGATGTTAATTAGGATAGAAACAGAGAGATAAGTGAAATTAAACCCCATTAATAATATTAAAAATAGCAAAGTTTTAATATCAAAGTATGGTATGAAGAAAGCTTGATTTATAACGAAGAATTGATATATGAGAATGTTAGAAAATATTAAAAATATTGATATCAAAATCGTCTTCCACTTCTCATCAAATAACATATAGGCTATCCATCTCTGATTAAATACCAATATTCCCCCGAGTACAAATAAGACGGCCAAGCACAGTTGATAAAAGTCCGATGGGTAGAAATTGTAAATTATATCAAATGCAAAAATCATGACTGCACCATACTGAAATATTAAGAAAATATTTTTCATTAATGGTGTTGACTCAAATAGAATTAATCTCTTAAAAAAAATAAAGTTTGTTATGAGGAAAAGTAAAGAAATACCAACAACTAGCTCATTTACTAGTGTAGAAAATAAAGGTGAAAGAATTAAATTCTCACCTACTTCAAAGAAGTATAATAAAAAAATTAGTAGTATCGGAAAAATAGATTTAATACTAAAAATTAAAATTTTAAAAAAATTACTGAATATTTCTTTCCTGCTAACCTTAGAAAAGACAAGATCATAATATCTATAAAATGAGAATATAAAAGAACCTAAAAAGCCAAGGTAAATTGTTCTGTATATAGGAAGACTTACCTCCTGTGACTCAAAGAACAGTGTGATGTGAAAGAAAGAAAATAATATCCAAAATAGTATCCCCGTAAACAGATATATTTTTGGATTAAATATTAAGCTCATAACGCAAAAATAGAAAAGAATAGTTTATTTCTTAGAATAATTTGGAGCCTCTCTCGTAATAAAGATATCATGAGGGTGACCCTCGACAGACCCCGCATTTGTAATTCTAACAAATTTTGCCTCTTGAAGTTTGGAGATGTTTTTTGCCCCAACGTAACCCATTCCCGCTCTTAGACCACCAACCAACTGATAAATGACTTCTCCAACATCACCTTTATACGGCACTCGTCCTACAATACCCTCGGGGACTAATTTCTTTGGGTTATCTTCATTATGCTGAAAATACCTGTCCTTAGTGCCTTCCTCCATTGCTTCTACTGATCCCATACCTCGATACGCTTTGTATTTTCTACCCTCATAAATAATTATATCACCTGGTGTTTCATCGGTTCCAGCAAATAATGAGCCGACCATGACGGTATTAGCTCCCGCAGCCAAAGCCTTTACTATATCTCCAGAGAACCTTATTCCACCATCGGCAATTATTGGAACACCAGAATTTTTTATTGACTTAGCCACTTCATATACAGCTGAAAGCTGTGGTACACCAACCCCAGCAATAACTCTTGTCGTGCATATACTTCCAGGCCCCACCCCAACTTTTACAGCGTCAACTCCTGATTTTACTAATGCCTTAGCCGCATCACCAGTAGCAATATTTCCGGCAATTAGCTCTATATCATAATTGGATTTAATATTTTTAATAAGATCAATGACAGACTTAGAATGTCCGTGGGCTGTGTCGATAGAAATAACATCAACATTTGATTTAATTAACCCATTTAGTCTTTCCTCCCAGTCATCAGAAACTCCCAACGCAGCACCTACTCGTAACCTTCCCAATTGATCCTTACATGCATTAGGCATAGACTTATTTTTAAGTATATCCTTATATGTAATTAGACCTACAAATTTATTGCCGTCAACAATTGGTAATTTTTCAATTTTATGTTTCTTTAAAACCTTCTCTGCATCATCTAGACTTATCCCAACCTTTGCAGTAATCACACTTTTAGTCATAATACCTGAAAGTTTTTTCGAATTATCTTTCTGAAAGCGTAGATCACGATTAGTTACAATACCGACTAACTCCTCTCTGGGATTTACAATTGGTATACCACCAATCTGATTTTTCTTCATAATATGTAAAGCATCACTAACAGAAGAATCTTTACCCATTGTTATTGGATCCTTAATCATTCCACTTTGAGAGCGCTTAACTCTTCTGATTTCCTCTGACTGTTCACTTATGGTCATATTTTTATGGACAATACCAATGCCCCCCTTTAGTGCAATTGCAATAGCTAATTTAGATTCCGTTACCGTATCCATAGATGCTGAAACTAGCGGTATGTTTAGGGCAATGTTTTTAGAAAGTTTTGTTTGAACATTTGCCTCCGACGGTATAACCTCAGAGTATGATGGGACTAGAAGAACGTCATCAAAAGTGAGCGCTTCGGAATGAAATTTATAATCTTTTTTCATAGCAAATAAGAATTTTATCTATTTGCCAAGCAAAACTAATACATTATAATTGAGTTAAAAAATTCTTTGAAATAATATTAATATGTCTTATATCGAAATAATAGCTGCATCAATGGGAGTGCTTAGTGTATGGTACGCACGCAAAAACAATGTTTTGGTATTTCCGACTGGTATCATCAGTGTAGTAATATATGTCTTCATTACATATGAAAATAAAATATATGCTGAATCTGGAATTAATATTTATTACTTCATAATGAGTGTTTATGGATGGATATTATGGACATCAAAAAATAAAAAAATAAAAAAAAACATATCAGTATGCACGAAAAAAGAGAATATAATATATTTAATTGCATTTCTTGCTTTTTTTTCAATACTATTATTAGTTCTAAAAAATACAGATAGTGATGTTATTTTTTTAG
The DNA here is from genome assembly GCA_913052485.1 of uncultured Flammeovirgaceae bacterium. Taxonomy (GTDB): domain Bacteria; phylum Bacteroidota; class Bacteroidia; order Cytophagales; family MED-G16; genus MED-G16. The sequence goes on from CAJXDN010000007.1 coordinate 41,914, forward strand.
ATAGTATAACGACAGCATTTAGCCTAACTGCTATGCTACTGTTAGCTAGAAGAAAATTAGAGAACTGGATTTATTGGATACTTGCAGACCTAATATATATACCCTTATTTATCTATAAAGAGCTTTACATAACAAGCCTCCAATATTTTGTTTTCCTAGCACTGGCAATATCTGGTTACTTTCTATGGAGAAAAAAAGTTAAGCATGAAAAAGATTAGCATTGTAGGACCTGAGTCCTCTGGAAAAAGTACTTTAGGTGTCTATTTGTCCAGAGTTCTGGATTGTAGTCTAATTCTAGAATATTCAAGGGAGTATCTAGGAAATAAAAAAAAATACGGATTTTCTGATCTAACAAAAATTGCAGAAAAACAGAATAGGCTGTATAACAAAAAAATTAATGAGAGAGGAAACTTTATAATTTCTGACACATGTCTTTTAGATATCGAAGTTTGGAGTGAAATAAAATTCAAAAAAGTAGATAAAAAAATATTAAAACTTTCTTTGGATGAAGCTTATGATGTTTACTTTTTATGTGCTCCTGATATCCCCTGGCAAGAAGACATTTTAAGAGAAAACCCTGAAGAAAATAAACGAAAATTAATTTTTAAATTATTCGAAAAAAAAATGTCTAATAGAAATCTGAACTATTACGTTGTAGATGGAAATCTAACAAAAAGATTAAAAAGCTGCCTTGGTATTATTCATAAAATGATGTAAATTTATATTATAAAGGGGTGCCTTAAATATAAGGGCTGAGACTATACTCTTAAAGCTGATCCAGGTAATGCTGGCGTAGTAATTTGTTACATACATGTTTAGGAACCCCGCAAATAAATAAATAATAATGAGACTACTGTATCTAATACTTTTATTTGTAACCAAGTTTACAAATGCACAAGAATTTACTATTTCAGGAAAAGTTTTTGATAGTAATGCCAATGTTTTAGCTGGAGCCTCTGTTAATGTGGAAAGCACTAACTTAGGTTCGTCATCAGATATGAACGGAGAATTCAAAATAAGTTTAATAAAAGGTCAATATACTTTATCAATATCATACACTGGATTTCAAACTGTCAGAAAAGAAATTATATTAAATGAAAATAAAAAAATAAATATTACACTACTACCCGAAAACTTAATTTTAGACGAGGTACTAGTAACTTCAGTCAGGGCTAACAATGATATACCAGTAACTTTCTCAAATATAAATAAAAGGGATATTGCCAAAAGAAATTTAGGCCAAGATATTCCCTTACTTCTAAATTACCTACCATCAGTAATTTCCTCATCAGATGCAGGTGCTGGTGTTGGATACACTTACTTAAATGTAAGAGGTTCTAACAGCGAAAGAATAAATGTCACAATAAATGGAATACCATATAATGATGCTGAAAGTCAAGGTACCTTCTGGGTAAACTTAGGAGATTTTGCTTCGTCTACAGAAAACATACAGCTACAACGTGGAGTTGGAACTTCAACTAATGGATCAAGTGCGTTTGGTGCAAGCCTTAACATATTAACTGATGCGATATCTGATGAGGCCTTTGGTGAGTTCTCAAACTCATACGGATCATATAACACCAGGAAGCATACAGTAAAATTTTCTACAGGAAAACTTAATAATCATTTTGAAGTTTCAGGAAGACTTTCAAATATTTATTCAGATGGATATGTTGATAGGGCCTTCACTGATTTAAAATCGTATTTTATTCAAGGGTCCTACATTGATGAAAATACTTTAATTAAAGCACTGAGCTTTGGTGGAGCAGAGAATACCTACCATGCGTTTTATGGATTAGACGCCCAACAACTGTTAGAGAATAGAAGGCAAAACCCTTACACATATGATAATCAGGTTGATGACTACAATCAAAATCATTACCAATTACACTGGAATGAAAAGTTTAGTGAAAACTGGTCAACAAATTTGAGTTTGAACTATACAAAAGGTGCTGGGTATTTTGAGCAATATAAAAAAGAAGAGTCTTCTGTAAAGTTCAATAATATAATTAATGAAGGTAGTGACTTAGTTGTTAGGAGATGGTTAGATAATGATTTCTATGTAATAAATTTTAATTCTACATATACTGATAAAAAGCTAAATCTAATATCTGGGGTTTCTTATAGTAACTATTCGGGTGATCATTTTGGAGAAGTGATCTGGGGAAGTGATCTGTCACCGGGCGCTATGATTGGTGCAAGATATTACTTTAGTGATGCGTTGAAAAAAGACTTTAATGTTTTTTCAAAAGGAACATATAAGGTTAATGACAGGTTATCTACGTATCTAGACCTTCAAGGACGTTTTGTCAACTACCAAACCTACGGATTAACTTCAAGTAGAGACCCAATAGATGTAAATAAAAGTTTTAATTTTTTTAATCCAAAGGCAGGCTTTGTATATAGATTAAAAGATGAAAATAGACTCTATCTCTCATACGCTAGAGCACAAAAAGAACCTAATAGGAATGACTTCGAAAACGGTGTTTCTACATCTGAAAAGCTTGACGACTATGAGTTAGGATGGCGATATTACAGTAAAGATTTTAGCATAAACTCTAACTTATATTATATGAATTATAGCAATCAGTTAGTTTTAACAGGAGACATAGATGATGTTGGTGCGCCAGTAAGGGCGACTAGTGGAAGCAGCTACAGACTGGGTATTGAGTTAGACTTTGATATCATTATAAATGAAAAGTTTTCATTAAGGCCTAATGCAGCTCTAAGCTCAAATAAAAATCGGGATTTCAAGTCAACAATAAATGGAGCACTAATAAATTTAGGAAATACTCAAATCTCCTTCTCACCTAACCTAATAGTTGGAAATATTTTTGTCTATCAACCTTATAAAAAACTACAAATAAGCGTTTTATCTAAATACGTTGGAGAACAGTACATGAGTAACTTAAATAGTAAAGTTACAGAGCAAGATGTTCTAGAAGGATACTTAATCAGCGATATCAACTTTGAATACATCATTAAACCAAAAAGAATATTTCACTCTATAATTATTAACGGGTTGATAAATAATATTTTTAATAAAGAGTATGTAAATAGGGGATACTACTATACATATAATTACTCTGATAATAATGGAAATATCATTACCGGTGACGGAGCAGCATATTATCCACAAGCAACCACAAACTTCCTTATAGGATTAAAAATAAAGTTTTAATTAATTAAGTAAATAAAACTTGTTTTATATTGTTTTACTTGTAAATGAAGTTACCCTTAAAAACCTCTGCTCACCGTAAAAGTCTTTAGTAATGGAATACTTACAACCCCTTAGCATTGAAATCAGCAACCCGACATAGTTTTGATTTATTTCAAAATAAATAACACCATTCTCATTGAGATAATCCTGAGCAAAGCTTAGGATAGTTTTATAAAAATAAATTGGATCTGAGTCTACAAAAAGAGCATCATGAGGTTCATTTTTTAATACTATATCATCAACCTTTTCAATATCTGATTTTGGAATATATGGAGGGTTGCTAATAATCACATCAAAAAATTTGTGTGGCTTGTATTCTTCAACTTTTGAGTATATAAACTTAACTTTATTTGATGTCAAAGAATTATTTTTCTTTGCAACTTTAATTGCTTCCATGGAACTATCAATTCCAACCACGTTAGATTTTATATGATTACTTATGGTGATTGCAATACAGCCACAACCAGTTCCTATATCAAGTATTTCTTTTTTAACATTACTTCTCTCTAGTTTAATTACATTGTTAACTAATTCCTCCGTCTCAGGCCTAGGAATTAGTGTATTTTTATTTATATAGAATTTACTATCATAAAAAAACTCTGAACTAGTGACATATTGAACCGGTACTTTTTTTAATATCTGATCTATATCATTTATAAAAGATTTTTCTTGATTTTCTCCCCATGTAAATTTCTTATTTAAAAGCAAATCTGAACTAGTAATATTAAATTTGAGAAACATATACTTAAGAGAGATATTCTTTGCCTCTCTGTCTGGAAAACTTTTTAATTTTTTTAGTAATTGAGAGTATATTAATTTTGATTCTACCAATGTAAAAATATTTTATGAAAGATAATCACAAAAAATACATTCAGAGAACTTTTTATCTTGCAAAAAAGGGTATTGGGAAAGTAGCTCCTAACCCATTAGTTGGTTGTGTAATAGTTAAAAATAATAAAATAATTGGAGAGGGTTACCACAAAGAGTATGGAGATAAACACGCTGAGATTAACGCTATCAATAGCGTATCTAATAAGAAAGAAATAGATGGTAGCAGTGTTTATATAAACCTTGAACCCTGCAATCATTTTGGCAAGACTCCACCCTGTTCAGATGCTCTTGTGAAACTCAAGCCTAAAGAGGTTATTATATCTAACAAAGATCCAAACCCTTTAACAAACGGAAAGAGCATTAAAAAATTAATCGATAATAATATCAATGTAAAAAGTAATATTCTCAAAGAGGAGGGAGAGGAACTGAATAAAAGATTTTTTAAAAATCAAACTAAAAAGCTACCATTTATAATTTTGAAATGGGCACAGACATCAGATGGGTTTATTGCTAAATCAGATGGTAGCTCAAAATGGATATCAAATGATATATCGAGAACACTTGTTCATAAATGGAGGTCAGAGGAATTGGGTATCTTGGTCGGAGCCACAACCGTTAATAGTGACAACCCTAAATTAAATGTTAGATCTTGGAATGGAAAAAATCCAATCAGGGTTATCATTGATCCAAATAATAGATGTTCTAATGAAAATGATATCTTATCAGACTCTCTACCAACACTGATTTATAATAAAAAAAGAGAGAGTAAAGTTCAAAATAAACAGTTTGTGAGGTTGTTAGAGTTTGATTTAATGAACATTTTAAAAGATATTTTAAGTAGAGGAATCTCTAGTATAATGGTAGAGGGTGGGTCGTTTACACTAAAGTCATTTATTGAAAATAATCTGTGGGATGAAGCTAGAGTGTTTGTATCAGATGGAAAGTTTAAAAATGGTATAAAGGCACCCAAAATAAAGTTAAGCAACCCACAAAAAATTGGAAGTGACCTGTTATATTTAATTAAAAACTATGCATGATTTTTTAATACCAAAGGATAAAAGCAAAGAGGAAAAATATAGAAATATTGTTTCGCAAATTGAGAGTTTAGTTGAGAACGAAAGTAATATTATTAGTATTCTCTCTAATATTTCAGCAGCTATTCATCAAACATTCAAATGGTTATGGGTTGGATTTTATATAGTAAAAGGGGATGAACTTATACTTGGCCCATTCCAAGGTCCAGTAGCATGCTTTAGAATTAAAAAAGGAGAAGGAGTATGTGGTAAAACATGGTTACTTAGGAAGACAATAATAGTTCCCGACGTAGAAAAGTTTCCCGGGCACATAGCTTGTAGCTCTCAGTCTAGGTCAGAGATAGTATTGCCTATTTTTAAAAATAAAAAAACTTATGGTGTTCTTGATATCGATAGTGAAGAGCTAAATACATTTGACAGTATAGACCAACAGTACCTTGAAGTTTTAGTGGGAATAATTGAAAGAAAGTTAATTGATAATTCCTAACTCAGTTACGCCAGCGATTGTTGTCTGATCTACTTTTATTTTAGGTTTGAAATCTAGGGGTAAAAATATATCTGCTCTAGAGCCAAACTTAATAAAACCCAACTGGTCGGACTGTTTTACACTCGAATTAAGTTTAGAATAATTAATTATCCTCCGGGCTACAAGTCCAGCGATTTGTCTAACTAAAATAGTAATATTTTTATTCTCAATAACCGTAGTAGTTCTTTCATTCTTTGTACTAGATTTAGGGTGCCAAGCAACCAGATATTTTCCCTTATGATACTGGTAGTAATTAATTTTTCCAGAGATAGGATATCTATTTACATGTACATCAAATGGAGACATAAAAATTGATATCTGTAGTTTTTTTTCTTTAAAATATTCTCCCTCATAAGATTCGCCAATAAATACTACTTTACCGTTTGCTGGTGAAATAATACAATTTTCTTTATCTCTCTTATCAATTTTTGGGCTTCTAAAGAACTGAAGAAAAAATAAAAAAACAGAAAATGTTAATATACTAGAAATAAGAAAAATTGATGAAAGTAAATAGAAAATAAATATGTTTATGACAACTACTGAGACAAACAACATACCTAAAAAAAACCTCCCCTCTTTATGAATCCTCATCATTTTTTTGAAAAGTAAAAGAGCCATCTCTATACCTATAAGTACGAGAAACCTTATCAATAGCAGCTATGTATGCGGCTGTCCTCAAAGAAATATTATATTTTCTTGATATGGCAAAAACATTATTAAAAGCTTGCTTGATAATAGAGTCACTCCTTCTATATACCCTATTCTTTGTCCACTTGAACCCTAACCTATTTTGAACCCACTCGAAATATGATACAATAACACCCCCAGCATTAGCTAAAATATCAGGCACAGCAACTATTCCCTTCTTCTCCAGAATTGGGTCTGCTTCATGTGAAGTTGGACCGTTTGCCCCCTCAACTATTAATTTTGCTTTTATTTTATCTGCATTTTTTTCAGTTATTGTGTTTTCAAGGGCTGCTGGTATTAAAACATCTACCTCTAGGGTTAGGAGCTCCTCGTTTGAAATTTGATTTCCACCTTGAAAATTTTCAAGAGTTCCATTATTTTCATTTTTATGAGTTATTGCCTTACCTACATCTATTCCGTCTTTATTAAAATAACCACCGGTAACATCAGATATTGCAACAACCGTACATCCCCTTTCCTTCAACAACTGTGCTGCCCATGTCCCAACATTCCCAAATCCCTGTATTGCTACAGTTGCCTTAAATGGATTAATTTTCATTTTAGTCAAGGCAGATAAAGTAGATACCATTACTCCCCTTCCTGTAGCTTCAATTCTTCCAACTGAACCACCAAGGATAATTGGTTTTCCTGTAACGACTGCATTTACAGTTGTACCTTTTGCTCTTGAGTATTCATCCATAAGCCATGCCATTTGATTTGGGCCCGTTCCCATGTCAGGAGCTGGAATATCCTTGTCTGGACCGAAAACATCGTGCATAGCTTGAGTGTATGCCCTAGTTAATCTCTCTAACTCCGATTGGCTCATCTGATGGGGATTACATTTAACTCCTCCCTTGGCTCCACCGTAGGGTATATCAACAACAGCACATTTCCAAGTCATCCAAGCAGCAAGAGCAGTAACTTCATTTAAATCTACGCTATCATCAAATCTAAGACCTCCCTTTGAGGGTCCTAATATATTTGAGTGAATTACCCTGTAGCCCTCAAAAACTCTTATTGATCCGTCATCCATAGAAATTGGTAAAGAAACAATTATTTTTTTTACCGATGACTTTAGCACACTATAGACTTCATCATCTAGCTTGAGATACTCTGCAGCAACATGGAATCTCTTCATCATAGATTCAAGAGGGTCCTTGTCGTGTGAGATAGGAGCCGGTTCTTTATAACTCATATCTTTGTTTGGGTTTAATTATGTAAATCTACAATTTTAAGTGAGCTGATCAATAATTTTTAGATAAAAATACACGTAAGGTATTACAAAAAAAAAGCTGTCAAAACGATCTAAAAAACCGCCGTGACCTGGCAATTTATTTCCACTATCTTTTAAATTGAAATTTCTTTTTAGTAACGACTCAAAAAGATCACCAAAAACACCTGATATCAAAACTACAATAGAGAAAAACACCCAGTAAATTAATGTTTGGTGTCCACTCCAAAAGAATTCTTTTATTAAGTAAGCCATTAAAATATTCGCCGAAAGCCCAAATAATACACCTTCCCACGTTTTCATTGGAGATACTGATTCAAATAGTTTTTTTCTACCGAAAAGAGATCCGCCAAAATATGCAGCAGATTCGCTGGTCCATAAAAATAATAATGTTGCCATGAGGTATATTGAATTATAACCATTGCCATCAAACACAATAAAATTGAGTAAAGAGATGGGTAAAGAAATATATAGTATACCAAAAAATGTTACGGATACATTTGATAGTGTCTCGCTATTGTTTGAACTGTAAAGGGCGGAAAGACAGACTAAGGGTAATATAGGTATCAATAGAAAATAAATCCCTAACAAGCTTCCCTTACTAGCATAAAAAAAAGTAGTAATAAATATGACAACTGACAGAAAAACCCCAAGATTATAATTTGGCCTAAATCCGTTACTGCCTAATATCTTGAAATACTCTCTAGAAGATAAAAAAATAATCAATACAAAAACAGCTAAATAAGAGACCTCATGAAGTGCTGAAAGGAGCAGCAGAGAACCGCCAAACATTCCAGTTAAAACGCGGCGCTTAAGATTGTCCTTATTCATAATTTTTACTTAAAATATTTCTAGTTTTTACAACAGCTAGAATGAATAGGAAAAAACTAAATGCTAAAATTGAGATTGGTATATCAGGAGACGAGTTTATTGGCATGTCAAAATCTTCACCAAAAAAACCACTTTTAGCTGCATAAACTAAAGATATTCCTATAAAATTATTTAATGCATGAGCAATTACTGGGTAAATTAAACTTCCAGACCAGTAGAACATATAGCCAAATAATACACCCAGAAGAAATCGAGGGAAAAACCCATAGAATTGTAAATGAAAAGCACTAAATAACAATGCACTCAACACAATTGCGACATGGGGATTATTAAGTAATAGTTTAAAGTTTTTTTGAAGCACTCCCCTGAAAAAATATTCTTCGCAGAAGCCTGGTATTATAGCTATCGTTAATATACCTATTAGGTATTCGGTAGTGTTATCAAAAGATATAAGATGTATGGTTAAGCTCTCTAATTGTTTTTCTTTCAATGTAGCCCATTCCTCAAATCCAGACATAAACTCAGGAAATGATATGGCTCTATTCCATTCTATAACTGGAGCATTTAAAATGATAAATAAAAAAGTAGTTATAATAATAAAAACAAAAGGTAAAATCCTAAAATGATTAAAATTCATTAAATAATCTTTATTCTTTCGAACTACAAAAAAGGGTAGAAGAAAAAAAAGAAGAAATAATGAATTTGAGAACATTAGCATCTTCCTATCTATTCCTTCGTAAGATATATCGGCTGGAACCTCAACCATATTAGAGAGAATACTTAATATTAAGAGAGGAGAGACTGATAAAATAATAAATAGCAATTCTTTGAAGTGTTTATTCATTATGTTTTTTATTTGTGAATTATTAAAAGGTTAAAATACTTCTTTTTATGAAGATTGACAATTTAGAATTAGGTGATTTCCCATTACTTCTTGCCCCTATGGAGGATGTCAGCGATCCCCCATTTAGATCTGTATGTAAATTAAATGGTGCAGACTTAATGTACACAGAATTTATATCGTCTGAGGGCCTTATAAGAGATGCAGAAAAAAGTGTTCAAAAACTTGATATATACGATTCTGAGAGACCAATAGGAATTCAAATATTTGGAGATAAAATAGATTCTATGAGACAGGCCGCTAGCATAGCCGAATCTGCTCAACCCGAGATACTTGATATAAATTATGGATGTCCTGTAAAAAAAGTTGCCTGTAGAGGAGCAGGTGCGGGAATACTAAAAGATCTAGATAAAATGCAGAAAATGACTGCAGAAATCGTAAAACAAGTAAATATCCCGGTAACAGTAAAAACAAGACTCGGATGGGATGATAACACAATCAAAATAGTTGAGGTTGCTGAGAGATTACAGGATGTTGGAATCAAGGCCCTATCAATTCATGGTAGGACAAGAAAACAAATGTATAAAGGCACCGCTAACTGGAATTACATTGCCGAGGTAAAAAACAATCCGAGGATATCAATTCCTATTTTTGGTAATGGTGATATAGATTCCCCAGAGAAAGCGAAAGAATACAAAGAAAAATATGGTGTGGATGGTATTATGATTGGTAGGGCAGCTATTGGGAATCCGTGGATATTTAATCAAATTAAAACGTACTTAAATACTGGTGAAAAAATGGAAAAGCCGAGCATAAAAGAGAGGGTAAGTATTCTAAAAAAACACCTAAACTTCTCAATAGAATGGAAAGGCGAGAAATTAGGACTGGTTGAAATGAGGAGACACTACTCAAACTACTTCAGGGGTGTAGAGAATTTTAAAGAGTACAGAATGAAATTAGTTTTAAGTGAGTCTTACAGTAATTCCATAGAAATTTTAAATGAAATTTCAGAAAAGTTTATAGCTAAAGAGAATGTTCTTACATGAAAAATCAAAATGTGTTAGCTTGGTTTTTGTTGCTTTTGCTAGCTGTAATATGGGGTAGCTCTCCAATTCTCATAAAGAAAGCATTAATCCAGCTTGATCCCTTCGAAATTGGTGCCCTCAGACTCAGTTTAGCTTCTATAGTCTTAATGCCATTTCTATATAAAAACCTGAAGGAAATTAGGAGAGGTGATTACTTTATCTTATTTATTTCAGGAGTTGTAGGAAGTGTAATTCCTTATTTTCTTTACCCAATTGCTCAAACTAGAATTGATAGCGCGACCTCAGGAGTTCTAACTTCACTCACCCCTTTTTTTGCTCTTATAATTGGGGTTATTTTTTATAAACTTAAAGCTACAAAAAATAATATTTTTGGTTTGGTTTTTGGCTTTTTAGGAACCTCTATTTTAATATTATTTTCTAGCTCAACAGATGGTTTTAAGGCTGATCTTTTTGGTTTATTTGTTGTTGCTGCTACCCTATTATATGGCATCAATCTCAATCTCGTTAAGTATCACCTGAGCCACCTAAAGCCAATAACTATAACTAGTTTCTCCATAGTCTCAATTCTACCAATCACCTTATATATTTTATTTGCAAATACTGAGTTTTTATCTCATCTAGAGAATATTAACCAATTTAAAAATGAATTTACCTACGTATTTATTCTCGGGGTTCTTGGGACTTCAATAGCCACATTAATCTTTTATAATTTAATTAAAATTAAGGACACTGTTTTTGCCTCTATGGTCACATATTTGATGCCGATAGTAGCTATTGCCTTTGGGGTACTAGATGGTGAAAAAATAAACCTAACTCAACTTCTAGGTATGCTTCTAATATTGTTAGGTGTTTATGTTAATGGAAGAAAAAACTAGGCCACTTCCCAGGCCTTTTTCATAAGTCTTTTAGTGAGTGCTATTCCATCCATCTCTGAGTGGCTTGTGCCTTCATATTCAATAGAGACATAACCCCCATATCCAAAGTTTTTTACGATTTTCATCATTTTGAAAAAATCTATCTCTATACAATTACCCTCCTCATCAAAGTTTATCGACTTTGCACTAACACTTCTAGCAAAAGGAAGTAACTCCTGAACTCCTTTATATTTATCATACTCAACCGCACAACCTCCCAAAGCCCCCCAATCCGATAATTGTTCTGGTTTGGATCTAATACAAAAATTACCAAAGTCCGGTAATGTACCTATATTATTTAATTTGGAATTTTTAATGACATCTACGAGCCATTTTGCATCTGACGAATACCCACCATGGTTCTCAACAATAACATCAATTCCAAAAGGCTTAGAGAACTCTCCTAGGGCAAATAAAGATTCTGATGCATACTTACTAACCTCTGACTCACTACCTCTTCCAGCTGCATTTACCCTTATATGATCACAACCTATAAACTGTGCTGCCTCTACCCATTTCTTATGATTTTCAACTGCCTTATTTCTTTTTCTATAATTTGATTCGCCTAAGTTTCCTTCGTTATCGATCATGATCAATAAGTTCCTTACCCCAATTCCGTTAGAGCGTTGCTTCAACTCTGAAAGATAGCTTTTGTTTTTAGCCTTATTGTGAAAAAATTGATTCACGTATTCAACAACTTCAATACCGAATTGCTCCTTTGCTACTTTAGCAAAATCTAAATTATCCAACTTACCAGAATTAATAGATTTATTTAATGACCACTGTGCTAAACCTATTTTAAGGGGGGCACTTGAATTTCCATATAAATTACCTGAAGATAATAATGGGATCGATAAAAGAGAATTCTTTATAAATTTTCGTCTAAACATAATCTTTAATATATAAAAAATTATTGATAGACACTACTAAATAAAACTCCATCATAATTTTTTTCTCCAGCACTGATCTTAACAGGTAACTTATTTTCTTTTCGTGGCACTGGACAAGTGGTGAATATTGAAAATACACATGGTGGATTTAATGATTTATTAAAATCAATGATTACGTTACCATTCTCATCTTCAGGTAAAATATACAAATACCTTCCTCCTCCATAAGTATCGTATCCATTAGTTAAGTCCTCAAATGCAACAAAAAATTTTCCAGAAGCAGATATAGTTGGCTCAAAAGAAAAATCTTTATCACCAAAATTAAAATGAATAACTCCAGGAATAGCATCTAAATAACTATCGCCCAATATATTTTTAAAGCTTAAAACTTTAGGCATATCATATTTTTCATATCTACCCTGAATAACATAATCTAACGAATAAGGAAAAAAATCGATCACTAACTTAGTATCTAACATTTGGTGTTTTAAATTCCTGATTCTAATAGCCTTAGATCCTGAATCCAAATGAACAAACCAAACATAACTCCCCAACGAAAAAGAATTTTTTATATCATAAAAATTATATGAAATCCTTTCTACCTCTAAAGTGTCATTCAAGATAACCGGTAAATTAAATTTAAAAGTAATTAGTGAATCTTCAAGAATTACATTAGCTAATAACTCAGGAAGATCACCTGGAATTTTAATGTCATTTGATTCTCCTGAACCCATTAAATAGTTACCATCCTGAACTGGATAGAGTCCTGCAATATTTAGATACCCATCATCTGTAAAAAGCTCATCATATCTCTTTTTTTTCCACGAGATATGCTCTTCAGGATCTTGGGTTTCACATGCAGAAGTGAAAAGAAATGAAAAAATTAAAACTCTAAATTTCATTATATTTATAAAGTTAATATATATAATGATTCTTAAAATACTCTTTGCTATACTTCTATTCCCTCTGTCCCAAAAAAAGGATAAAACATTCATAAAGACAGAATACATTTCAAAAGAAAATGAATTTTCAGTAATAGTCTTAACAGAAACGCAAGGCTATGTCCACCACGCTGCTATCAAACAAGGGATAAAACTTATTTCAAGACTTGGGAAAGAAAATAACTTTAATGTAACCCATACAAATAGCTCAGAATATTTATCCAGTAAAATTCTAAAGAAAAATGATGTTTTAATTTTTCTATGTACAACTTTAGATGTTTTAAATGAGAATGAAGAGGAGAGAATGAAAAAATTCATAAAAGACGGAAAGGGTTTTGTTGGAATTCACTCTGCAACTGATACTGAATACGATTGGGGATGGTATGGAAAATTAGTAGGAGCTTACTTTTTAGA
>CAJXDN010000008.1 GCA_913052485.1 uncultured Flammeovirgaceae bacterium
GAACCCCTGTTTCCAGGATGAAAACCTGGCGTCCTAACCCCTAGACGAAGGGACCTATACGGATGCAAATATAAACTAGTACTCAAAAAATCATAAAAGTTTTAATAAAAATAATTTGATAACATTAATTTATTTGTTTTAAAAAGAATGATTAATAGTTTTACAAAAATTCAATTATAAAATTATGAATAAAATAAATATTGGTATTAATGGTTTTGGGAGAATAGGAAGATTAGTTTTCAGGGCAGCCATAGATAATCCGAACATAAACGTTGTGGGTATAAATGATCTCATTGATGCTAATTATATGAGTTATATGTTAAGATATGATACCACTCACGGAAAATTTAATGGTGATGTAAGTGTAGATGATAAAGATCTAGTTGTGAATGGTAATAGAATCAGAGTTACAAGTGAAAGAGACCCTTCAAATTTAAATTGGAATCAGATCGAGGCAAATTTCGTAGTTGAATCAACTGGATTATTTTTGACAAAAGAGTCTGCTCAAGGTCATTTAACTTCAGGTGCTAAAAAAGTTATAATGTCAGCTCCTTCAAAAGATGACACACCAATGTTTGTTATGGGAGTTAATAATAACACTTATACTTCTGAGATGGATTTCGTTTCTAATGCTTCTTGTACAACAAATTGTCTTGCTCCAATGGCAAAAGTTTTACATGATAATTTTGGTATTGAAAGTGGTTTAATGACAACAGTCCATGCTGCGACAGCATCACAAAAAATTGTAGATGGCCCTTCAATAAAAGACTGGAGAGGAGGTCGAGCTGCTTTCTCAAACATAATTCCGTCCTCGACTGGGGCAGCGAAAGCGGTTGGTAAAGTAATTCCTAGTTTAGATGGAAAACTAACTGGAATGGCATTCAGAGTACCAACAGTTGATGTTTCGGTTGTTGATCTTACCGTAAATCTTAGTAAGTCAATATCTTATGAAAAAATTTGTAGTGTAATGAAAAAAGCATCTGAAAATGAATTGAATGGAATTCTTGGTTACACTGATGAAGCTGTTGTCAGCTCTGATTTCCTTGGGGATCCAAGAACATCTATTTTTGATTCAGGAGCAGGAATTATGTTAAATAATAAATTTGTAAAACTTGTAAGTTGGTACGATAATGAGTGGGGATATTCCTCAAAAGTTATTGAGCTTATTGAATTTATGAACTCAAAATAATAGCTAGATCATTATCACTTTATTATTTCTCATTTCCTCAACAGCATCTCTTGTATCGTTTTTATTTATACCTTTAGTACATTTCAGAATTACTCGAGTATCTATTCCCTCTCTAATAGAATCAATTGCAGTAAACTTCACACAATACTCAGTAGTTAAACCAACACAATCAATTTTTTGAATTCCTTTACTTTTTAAATAATCTCTTAACTCTGTAGGTGCATTCTTTGAATTATCATAGAAGCCGCTGTAGCTGTCTATATCTTTATCGGATCCCTTATAAATAATTTTATCAATTTTTTTTTGATTTAATTCTTTTGGAAACTCTGAGCCAAAAGTATTTTGAATACAGTGGTCTGGCCACAAGATTTGGCTTAAACCATTAATTTCTAGAATTTGACCTACTTCCAAACCCTGATGATTAGATGCAAAACTTATATGATTTTTTGGGTGCCAGTCTTTAGTAGCTATTATGTGATCATAACTTTCCATTAATTCATTTATTGGATTAACAATTTTATCACCATCTCTAACTTCCAGAGATCCGCCTGGTAAAAAATCATTTTGAAGATCTATAATTAATAATGTCTTCATCCCCTTAACTTAAGTATCATTTTCTTTTTTTCCAGAAATAGGTTTTCCTCAATGCCAACTGGATAATAGTGAGGATTTTTCAGTCTTTTATGTGAATCATCTAACATCATTAAGTCTTTACTCAATTTCGACTTTATTTTATCTAGGCTGGGAACTTTATACCTAAGTTTTCCTTTGTTAAAAATTTTAGTTAGTAGCTTTTCTTTAGAAAATGAATCATTAAATAATTTTGATCTAGTAGAATCATTTGGGTCAATCATTTTAAATCTTTTTAAAATATTATTTTTTTCATATATCATATCACCTCTAAATAATCCATTTTTAGAATATCTGATGATTTGATTTATTCCAGGATTATTAATTTTTATTTTCTGCTCGGACAACTTAATCTTTCTCTGCCATTTACCCTTTGAGTTTTTCATTGAAGTAATTTTATAAACTGCTCCAAGAGATGGGTTATCATATGCAGTTACTAATTTAGTTCCAATACCCCAAACACTAATTTTAGATTTTTGACTTTTTAAACTTTCAATTAAAAATTCATCTAAATCATTACTTGCAACAATTTTCACATACTGCAAACCACTTTCGTCAAGTTTTGATCTAGTTATTTTACTCAGGTAGGCTAAATCACCTGAATCAATTCTGATACCAAGTAATTTTTTACCTCTTTCCTCCATCTCTTTAGCAACTAATATTGCATTTTCAACACCATGTAATGTGTCAAAAGTATCAACCAATAAAATACAGTTATTAGGCATAATTTCTGCATACTCCTTAAATGATTCTAATTCATTATCAAATGCGAGAACCCAGCTATGGGAGTGAGTACCACTTACTGGTATATTAAAAAGTTTCCCCGCGAGAACATTTGAAGTTTTAGATGATCCACCTACATAGGATGCTCTACTTGCTGATAACGACCCATCGACTCCTTGGGCTCTCCTAAGACCAAACTCCAATATTGAGTCATTTTTTGCACTATATCTCATCCTTGAGGCCTTGGTCGCAATCAAGGTATTAAAGTTAAAAATATTAATAATAGCAGACTCTACGAGTTGACATTGATATATAGGACCTCTAACATTAAGTATCGGTTCATTAGCAAAGATTACTCTACCCTCTTCGACGGCTTCAACATCACAAGAAAACTTAAAAGTTTTTAAAAATTTTAAAAATTTTTCTTCAAATAATTTTTTACCATTATCGGCTCTTAATGTTTTTAAATATTTGATATCTGATTCACTAAATTTTAAATTATTCAAATAATCAATAATCAACTCTAATCCACAACAGACAGCATAACCAGAATCAAATGGATTTTTTCTAAAGAAAACAGAAAAATTTGCTTCTCTCAAGTGTATATTCTTCTTCCAGTACCCATAACTCATTGTTATTTGATATAAATCTGTCAGAAGAGACAAAGATGTATTATATATTTTGCTTATCACTTCTAAAAAATACTACATTAAATAAAACACCAATTGTTACCATAAACATGCCCACGTAAACTAAAAAATTAAAATTTTCATTAAAATAAATGCTTCCAATTGCTATAACAAATAATATCTCAATATAACTAACAATTGATACCTTTGAAACCTCAGATGACTGGTAAGATTTTGTCATAAAATACTGAGCGAACTGAGTGAATATACCAATAGATATTAAAATTATATAATCGTTAAATGATGGAGTTACCCAATTAAAAAAACTAATTAACCCACCTATGGGGAAAGCAATCATAGGAAAATAAATCATCAATACTAGAGAATGCTCTCTATCCTTCAAATATCTTATAATGCTGTAAGCAAAGGAAGCACACAAGCTTCCAAGTCCACCTAAAATTATATAATAAATTGTTACCCTATCATCAAAACCTTGAATTAATAAAATTCCCAAAAAAGCTATGAGAAGTAAAATCCATTGTATCATAGACATCTTCTCTTTTAATATCGTGACACCAACTAGAGACGTGAAGAAGGGAGTTAAATATATTAAAGTAGATGCAGTTGCTAAGGGAATTTCTTGAAGAATTATAAAATATAGATAAAGACCAACAGTACCAAATATCCCTCTCATTAGCAATAATATTTTATTATTTCCCAGAATACTGTGGCCTTTTCTTTTTAATAATGAATAAGTAATAACAAACGAAATTAAACACCTAAAAAAAACTATCTCCATAGGTGGAATATGTGGCAAGAGTTTAACTCCAATTTTTACAATCATAAAAAAAATTGTAGCAAAAAACATAAAATAGACCCCCCTACTCAACTTATTTTTCCATTATTTATCGTGTAACTCTGATCTGAAATTTTTATGAAGTTTTTGTTATGAGTTACAATTATAAAGGTTTGACTTAGTTCCTTATTTAAATTTCTTATGATATCTATAAAATTTTGAGAATTCTTTGAGTCTAAATTTCCGGTGGGTTCATCGGCAAAAATAATATCAGGGGAATTAATCAATGACCTTGCAATAGCTACTCTTTGCTGTTCCCCACCTGACAAATGATTTGGTTTATGGTTTAACCTATCACCTAGACCCAAAGTAACTAATAGCTCACTAGCCTTATTATAAACCTCTCTATCATCTTTCGAAGAGACATAACCTGGAAGACAGACATTTTCGATCACATTAAACTCATCAAGAAGATTATGAAACTGAAATATAAATCCAATATTTAAATTCCTAAAATTAGATAAATCGTTACCTTTCAGGGTATTGATTGGTAATTTATTGAAATAGACCGTACCTGAATCAGGCAAATCTAATGTACTCAGAATATATAATAAAGTTGATTTTCCAGCACCTGAGTTTCCGTAAATGGAAACTATACTACCCTTAGATATTTCTAAATTAATATTTTTTAAAACTTTTATATCACCAAATGACTTAGAAATATTGTTTGCCTTCAGCATAAAACAAAGCTAACTAATTAAAATTTTAAGGTTAAAAAATATTGTAAGATTTGATATATAATTTAATATAACTTAGTTTCGTAAAATCATGAATATACACGAATACCAAGCTAAAGAAATTTTAAAAAACCATAATGTAAAAATTCAAAATGGACACATAGCCTCCAGTCCTGAAGAAGCTGTAAAAGTTGCTAATAAATTATCTAAAGAGAGAAATACTGATATATTTGTTATCAAAGCTCAAATCCATGCAGGAGGAAGGGGTAAAGGAAAAATAATAGAAAGTGAATCAAATGGTGTAGTTATTGCCAAGGATTTAGGTGAAGTGAAAGAAAAATCTTCAAAAATTATTGGGGGTACACTTGTCACTCATCAGACAGGGTCAGAAGGAAAAAAAGTAAATAAAATTCTTATTGCTGAAGATGTCTATTACCCAGGAGAAGATGAATTGAAAGAATTTTATCTTGGAATTTTACTTGACAGGTCAAATGGAAAAAATGTCATAATGGCTTCTACTGAAGGTGGGGTTGAAATTGAGAAAGTTGCAGAAGAGACTCCTGAAAAAATAATTAAGGAATGGGTTGATCCAAATCTAGGACTCCAAGGTTATCAAGTTAGAAAGATAGCATTTGCCTTAGGTTTGTCTGGAAATGCATTTAAGGAAATGATAAAGTTTATCTACTCTTTATATAATGCCTATGATAAAATAGATGCCTCCCTATTTGAAATTAATCCAGTTTTAAAGACTTCAGATAATCAAATTCTTGCTGTAGATGCTAAAGTTAATATTGATGACAATGCACTGTTCAGACAAAAAAATATCGAGAGTCTTAGAGATCTCTCAGAAGAAGACCCCTCTGAGATAGAGGCAAATAAATCTAACCTAAGCTATGTGAAACTTGAAGGTAATGTAGGATGTATGGTAAATGGAGCTGGTTTAGCCATGGCTACTATGGATATAATTAAATTATCTGGTGGTGATCCAGCTAATTTTTTAGATGTAGGTGGTACAGCAAGTGCTGAAACTGTAGAGGCAGGATTTAGAATAATATTAAAAGATTCAAATGTAAAGGCAATTTTATTAAATATTTTTGGTGGGATTGTGAGATGTGATAGGGTTGCAAATGGTGTCGTTCAAGCATATAAAAATATTGGAGAAATTAGTGTTCCTATTGTTGTCAGACTCCAAGGGACTAATTCAGAGGAAGGTGCAAAAATCATTAGAGAGTCAGGATTAGAAGTTTTCTCAACAGATACATTACAGGATTCCGCAAATAAGATTAATGAAATATTAAAAGATAACTGAATTGCGTTAGTAGTTCAACTGGATAGAACATCAGATTTCGGCTCTGACGGTTGAGGGTTCGAATCCTTCCTAACGCACAAAGAGCAAAGATGAAAAAAAAAATACTATTTGGTTTCCTGTTAATTCTTACCGGAACCCTAACCTATTTTCTAAATAATCAATTTAAAAATATTCCCCCACTTGGAAAATTATTGAACCCATATAATGGATTTTGGAAGAATGCAGAATCCGATAAAATTAATTTTTTGAAAAATATCAATCTTAGTAACCTAAATGAAACTATAACAATACAGTATGATAGTATGCTAATACCACACATTTATGCTAATAATGACGAAGATTTATTTTACGCTCAGGGTTATTTAACCGCAATGCATAGACTATGGCAAATGGAGTTTCAGATTAGAGCTGCCTCAGGTCAACTTTCGGAAATTATTGGAATAGGCGCTCTTAACAGAGATAGAGAGCAGAGGAGAAAAGGGATATTACATGCCGCTAAAAGAACACTTAAAAAATCTAAAACAGATTTAGAAACAAATAAATTATTAGAAGCCTATGTCAGAGGAATAAATGAATATATCGATAATTTAAACTATTCAAACTACCCCATTGAATATAAATTATTAGATTATAAACCTGAGAAATGGACTTTATTAAAAACGTTTATTTTAATGGAGTCTATGTCTGATATGTTATCTAGCAGAGATACAGATATTGAAGATACTTACTTGCTAAATATTTTAGGGAAAGAAAAATATGACCAACTATTTCCAGAATTTGATGAGAGAATAGATCCTATAATTCCGAAGGGAACAAAATTTAATTTTAAAAATATGAACTTGGAGGTACCTAAAATAAAAAATTTTAATCTTCTTCCAAAAAAGACCTTAACAAAAGCCCACCAAGATAATGGAAGTAATAATTTTGCAATATCACCAGATAAAACAAAAAATGGAAATGTCTATGTTGCAAGCCAACCGGATCTATCATTAAACTTACCTTCAATCTGGTATTTAATACATTTAAATTCTCCAACATATAATACAATGGGGGCTTCTTTACCAGGAGCACCTGGAGTTATTATTGGTTTTAATGATTATGTGGCCTGGGGAGAAACAAACGCAACAAGAGATGTTGTTGACTGGTATAAAATTAATTTTAGAGATAATTCAAGGAGTGAGTATAGATACGGAAATAAATGGCTAAAAACTGAGAAAGTAATTGAAGAAATTAAAGTTAAAAATTCAGAAGTATTTTATGATACAGTAATATATACACACTACGGACCTGTATCTTATGACCATAACTTCAGTAGAGATTCCCTAAAAACTAATTTTGCAATGAGATGGATTGCACACGACGAATCTGTTGAATATAAAACCTTCTTATTATTAAATAAAGCTAGGAATATTTATGATATTGAGGAGGCACTCAAATATTTTCATGGCCCAGCTCAAAATTTTGCCTACGGAACAAAGTACGGTGACATTGGATTGACAATAGCCGGTAAGTTCCCAATTAAGTGGAAAGAACAGGGAAAATTTGTTTTAGATGGCTCTGACCCAAATCACGAGTGGCAAGACTACATACCCTATGAGCATGCATTAAAAATTATAAATCCAAAAAGAGGTTTTGTGAGCTCCGCAAACCAACATCCATCAGAAAAAACATACCCTTATTATTATTATAGTCATAATTATGAAATGTATAGAGGGAGAAGATTAAATGATAGACTTAAATCAATAAATTTTGTTGGATTAGAAGATATTATGAAAATTCAAAATGATAATTTTAGTTACAAAGCATATGAAACTTTACCAGTCATATTAAATAAAATCGATACTGTAAGTTTAAGTAAAAAGGAACTCAAATATCGAAATCAGATTTTAGATTGGGACTATTTCTCTAACTCAAATAATACAAGTGCTCCAATATTTAATTTATGGTGGAGTAACATTAGAAAAAATCTTTGGGAAGAATTTGATACTATGACATACTCGTACAGAAAACCAAATTCATTCACTACATCAAAGATATTAGAGGAATATGATGACTTTGATTTTTACGATGACATAACAACAAAAAACAAAGAATCTATCAGTGATATTGTTAGTAAATCATTTATTGAGACAGTAGACTCTCTAGATAACTGGAAAGAAAGAAATAATAAATCTAAAATTTTATGGAAAGACTTTAAGAATACGAGAGTAAGGCATTTACTGGGAATTGAAAGCTTCAGTAAATATAATATAGATATTGGTGGCTATAGAAACACTGTAAATGCTGCAAGTCAGGGACACGGCCCATCATGGAGAATGATCGTAAAATTAAGCCAGTACGAAGAAACTGAGGCATGGGGAATTTATCCCGGTGGACAGTCTGGAAATCCTGGTAGTCCAAATTATTTTGAAGGAATATATGATTGGGGTAAGGGTAACTATAAGAAACTACTTTTTAATAAAGAACCACTGACAAATAATTCAAAAATTATTTATGAGAAAAAAATAATAATAAAATGAACTTTATATTAAGAATACTTATTGTAGGAATATCCTCATATTATATACCTAGTATACTTCCCTGGTGGACAATTATTATTATTCCATTTATTCTCGGATGCTTATTTGACGATAATTACCTTTCACATTTTTTAAGTGGATTTATAGGCACAGGAGTGGCATGGATATTTATAATTTTAAGCATTGATTTTAATACTCAATCGATCTTATCTGAAAAAATTATAAAAATTTTAGAAGTTGATTCAGTTAATTATATTATTATTTTAATATCAGTTGTAGGAGGAATAGTTTCAGGACTAGGTATGATCACGGGATATACTCTTAGGAGAATATTTATAAATGAAAAAGATAATAGAGATTTTAAGTTTAATTGATTAAAAAGTCTACAATCTCCTTGTCCAGAGGGTTTACGTTTGAAGAAAGAACAGACTTCAGCATGCCTCTTTCGTCAATTAAATACTTGAAGAAATTCCATCTTGGTGCTTTGTCATTCCAGCCATTACTATCAACTGATGACAACCACTTATACACATTATTACTATTTTTTCCTCTTACATTAGATTTCTCAAATAATTGAAAATCAATACCATAGTTTGTTTCACAAAATTCCTCAATTTGGTCATTTGAACCGGGCTCTTGGAAACCGAAGTTATTAGATGGGAATGCTAAAATCGTTAATTTATCATTATACTTTCTATGTAGCTCCTGTAAATCTTTGTACTGATTAGTATATCCACATTTAGATGCAACATTAACAATTAATACCTTCTTCCCTTTGTATTTTGAAAAGTTTATAGTCTTTCCATCAATATCATTTGCTTCAAGAGAGTAGAAACTTTTATCATTAACTAAATCACCATCTGGTGCCTGATCATTTACTTTGAAAACTTTTTCCCTAAGCACGTAAATACCACTTACAGAAATTAATGTTGATAATGCTAAAATTAATACAACTTTCATTACATTTTTTCAGTTACATCAATACCCAGTAAACTGAGGCCATTGTATAATGTATTTGATGTCAAGTTAGATAACGCAATCTTGAAGGAAGTTGTTTCATTTTTGATATTATCGATAATTTTTTCATCCTGATAAAAACTATTAAATAATTTTGATAGGTCGTGAAGAAACTGACAAATAAGTGCAGGAGAATAATTTTCTACTGCCTGATTTAAAACTGATGGGTATGTATAAATATGGTTAATTAACTTTTTATGGCGGACTGTTAACTTTACTGAGTTTTCAATATCAATATCTTTATATTTTAGACCTAAAGAATCTGCTCTTCTTATTATTGATTTAATCCTTGCATAAGTGTACTGGATAAAGGGACCTGTATTACCATGAAAATCAATTGATTCTTGTGGGTTAAATAATATTTTTTTCTTTGGATCGACTCTTAATAAATAATACTTAAGTGCACCTAAAGCTATTTTCTTGTATAAACCTTCTAGATCAGATGAATCAAAGTCATCAATTTTGCCTAATTGTTCAGTTCTTTCCTTGGCCGTATCAATCATATGATCGATTAAATCATCTGCATCAACAACCTTCCCCTCTCTCGATTTCATTTTACCGTCAGGAAGATCTATCATCCCATAAGAGAGGTGGTAGCACTCTTTAGCCCATTTATAATCCAACTTTTCAAGTATTTTAAATAATACTTTAAAGTGATAATCTTGTTCGTTACCCACAGTATAAACTTGTTTTTTAATATTTGGATAATCCTCAAATCTTTTAATTGCTGTACCAATATCTTGTGTCATGTAAACAGAAGTCCCATCACTTCTCAATAAAATTTTATTATCTAAGCCTTCTTTCTGTAAGTTAACCCACACTGAACCATCATCTTCTCTATAAAATATTTTCTTAGATACTCCTTCCTCAATATTTTTTTTCCCAAGAAGATATGTATCAGATTCATAGTAATTTTTATCAAATGATACCCCGAGTATGTTGTATGTCTTATCAAAACCATCATAAACCCAATTATTCATCTTCCTCCATAATTCAATTGTTGATTTATCCTTATTTTCCCATTTCTTTAATAAATCAATAGCCTCCTTCATTATAGGAGTATTATTTTCTGCATTATCTTTATCGAATCCACCCTCAACTAATTTTTTAACTTGCTTTTTCTGCTCCTTTTCAAACATGACATAATAATCACCAACAAATTTGTCACCTTTGATTGAATTTGTATCCGGGGAGGAATTTTTACCAAAATTCTTCCAGGCGACCATTGACTTACAAATATGTATCCCTCTATCATTTATAATTTGTACTTTATGAGTTTTATAGCCACAAGAATTATATATTCTAGATATAGAATCACCTAAAAATATATTTCTTAAATGGCCTAAGTGCAAAGGTTTATTTGTATTCGGAGATGAGAATTCAACCATTACCTCTTTATCTTGGGTTGAATTAATTCCCCAATTTTTTGACTTTATTATTGTATTAAATAATGTAATAATATATTTTTCAGATAAATCTAAATTTAAAAATCCTTTTATAATGTTATAATTTGATACTATAGAGGTGTTTTCAATTAAATATTTACCGATAGAATTTCCAACTTCATCAGGCGAAGAATTTAATTTCTTTAGGTGTGGGAAAATTATTAAAGTATAAAAACCCTCAAAATTTTTTGGAGTATCATCTATAGAAATTGAATCTAATGAACAGCTATAATTATAAAGTTTTTTAAATGCCTTTCTAATCTCGTGTTTAATTTCTATCCGTATATCAATCATCTTACAAAAATTAAATTAAAAGGTTTATATTCATAATATTTAATAGACTAAGTTTGAAAAATTTTTTTAAAATATATGAGTAAAAGTGTTATAATAATTCCTACATACAATGAAATTGGGAATATTGATATTACTTTAAAAAAAATTATAGAGCTAGAAGAGAAATTTGATGTCATTGTTGTGGATGATAACTCACCAGATGGGACTGGGGATTTTGTCAAAGAAGCTATTAAGAAAAAAAAGTATAAACTAAATATCTCTCTTATTGAGAGAAAAAACAAAGATGGATTAGGTACTGCATATATAGCAGGATTCAAAAAGTCTATTGAAATGAGATATGACTTTATATTTCAATTAGATTGCGACGGATCTCATAACCCAGAACAACTTATTGAATTACATAAAGAACTTAAGTTCAGTAATTGTGATATAGTAGTAGGTTCAAGATATATAAAAGGAATTACAGTAATAAATTGGCCATTACCAAGACTACTCCTATCTATTTTTGCAAATTATTATGTCAAAATTGTGACTGGCCTAAAAATTAATGACTCAACAGGAGGATTTAATGGTTACAACTCAAAAGCATTAAAAAGTATTATGAAAAATCACATATACTTTAAGGGGTATGCATTCCAAATTCAATTGAAATTTATAGGTAGTACTTTAGGATATAGATTAAAAGAGATACCTATAATATTTAAAGATAGAGAGATAGGTGAATCGAAAATGTCACTTCAGATTCCAGGAGAAGCATTTTTTGGAATAATTTATATGAAGTTTATAAGTTTTTTTACTAAGTTCAAAGGTTAGCTTAATCTAATTGAATTGATTACCCTAATTCTATCTATGAATAATATGGGCAGATAAACTGAGAGTAAAATCATTAGAAATAATATTAAATTTATTAAAAGCACCCCATATAAATCATAGGCTACAGGGACAAAGTCAATATAATAGTTTTCTCTATCAAGTTTAATCAACTTGAACTTACTTTGTAGGTAATAGAATATTAAGGAAAGAATATTACCAATAATAATTCCACTAATTGAAATCTTAAATCCCATCTTAAAAAAAATTGAGTAAATAGTTTTTTTTGAGGTACCAAAAGACTTCAATGTACCAATTAATTTTATTCTATCCATTATAATTATAAGAACTATTGATATCATATTGAAACACGCTACTATTAAAATAATTACAAAAAATATAATTACATTTTGATCTAATAATTTTAACCAGTCAAAAATTTGAATATATTTTGATTGTGTCGACTCAACATATTCATCATATGATGACAAACTATTTAATTTTTCTGTATTTATTTCATCCTCATTAAAATTCTTTATGAATACATTTATCCCTGACGCCATATTATTTTCCCATCCATAAATTTTTCTTGATAATGATATATCTCCAAAGACTATGGATTTGTCTATTTCCTCCAAACCTGTAGAGAAGATTGCCTGTATTTCAATTCTTCTGAAAACTGGAGGATCATTTGGAAAAAATAGAGTGGCTGTATCTCCTAGAAATAAGCTTAATTTATTAGATAAATCAGCACTTATTATTAAGCCTTTTGAAAAGTTTATTGATTCTTTTGAGCTATCAAAATGGGATGTAAAATTGTTGATATAATTTTTATCAACTCCCTTAAAAATAACACCTTCAATAGATCCATCATTCCCTTGTATCAATGCCGAATTTAATATGTATGGGAAAACATTATCGATGAAATTTAGTTTAGAGTAATTACTATTAAAACCTTCATCAATTCTCAAAGGTGAATTCTTAAAGCTTATTCCGTTACTGTAACTTGAAATATTATAGTGACCTGAAAAATCATAAATTTTATTTTTAATTTCTTTTTTGAATCCTACAAGAATAAAAGAAGAGATCAGAATTGAGAAAAGACCTAAAGAAATACTTATCAGTGAAATTTTTCTGAGAAGTTTAGAAAAATGAGATGAATTCTTGTTATTTAATTCATAAATTCTACTTAATAATTTCATTTACTAAATTTGCTTGTTTCAAACTTAAATAATCTATGAGGATTGATATAATTTTTTATTTAATATTTATTCTGACAATTATTTCATGTAATAAATTAGATGAAAATTACAATACAAATGATAATAATGATACCTCAGATGATACAAATAAGAACTTAGAATGTGATAGTTGTATATTTTCATATGAATTTGAAGTAATTACGCTTGGAGTCGGCCCAGAGGGAGAAATAGTTGACGAACCAAAAGTTCCTGCTGCACTCACAGTTAGAAAGAAAGATTCAATACACTTTTCGGGAATAATTGGAATTGAGATAAGAGGGGAAACATCTCAATATTTTGATAAAAAATCATACGGCCTGGAAACCTGGGATAGAGAATATAATGATATTGATGTTTCAATCATCGGATTCCCAGATGAAGAGGATTGGATTTTATACGGACCATTTAGTGACAAGTCATTGATTAGAAATAAATTAATATATGATCTATCAAATAAGATAGGTAGATATGCGTCAAGAACTGAATTTATTGAATTATATATTAATTATGATTATAAGGGACTCTACATATTTATGGAAAAATTAAAAAGAGATAAAAATAGAATTAATGTACAAAAACTTGATCAAGGTGATATTGATGAAAATCTAATTTCTGGGGGATATATTATAAAAATTGATAAAAGTGATATGGATGACGGGAGTTACACGGATTATAACTCATTTCAATCAAATTTTGATATAAATGGGAATTTGGATGGAGAAAAAAAAATTTATTTTAATTATGAGTATCCAAAACCAGGAATTATTCATGCAGATCAAAAAAATTATATTAAAAATTATTTTCATGAGTTCGAGTCAGCTCTAGCATCCGATCAATTTGTAGATCCTGAAAACGGTTTTAGAAAATATATTGATGAAGATTCTTTTATTGATTTCTTTATATTGAATGAGCTATCAAATAATGTTGATGGATTTAGGTTAAGTACATATCTACATAAAGACAGAGATGAAAAGCTTATGATTGGTCCTATTTGGGATTTTAATTTATCATTTGGAAATGCAAACTATTGTGGTGGTGAGAGGTATGATGTTTGGCTACATAAATTCAATGAGAGGTGTCCAGAGGATTTTTGGAATGTTCCATTCTGGTGGAATAGATTATTAGAAGATCAAAAATTCGTTGATAAATTAAAGTTAAGATGGAATGAGTTAAGGTCAAATACATTATCAAATATTAATATAATACAGATGATAAATAACTATTACACCTTCCTAAATAATGAAACAGATATTGTTGAGAAAAATTTTGATAAGTGGAGAATTTTAGGGATTTATATTTGGCCTAATAGTTTTATAGGTGGCAATTACGATCAAGAAATAAATTTTTTAAAAATTTGGACCGAGAATAGATTAAATTGGTTGGATGATTCAATTAATAACTTATGAGAATTCTTAGATACTTAAAAATATTATTCGTTTTCTTTTTCATACTAACTATTTCAATAATCTCAGTAGTACTTTTTAACCTAGATTATGATATGTATGATCTTGAAGCAGATAGAAAATATTATGGAAATAATTTATGGGAAATAGATACTGACAGCCTGTCCCGAGAGCTAGTTTCATTGATGACTTTTGAGGAGAAAATTGATCAAATGTATGGCGAGAAATTGTATAAGTCAGTTCCTAAATTTTTTGGTAGCTATATCTTCAAGGAAAAATTTCCTCATATATATGTTGGTAGAAACGATAGGTTAAATATTCCTCCTTGGGTACTATCAGATGGTCCCAGAGGAGCAAGAGTTCTTGATAAAAATATTAGTGCTGTAACTACATTTCCAGTTGCAATGGCAAGAGCTGCGTCATGGAATACATCACTTGAATACCAAGTTCATGATGTTATCTCAAAGGAAATGAGGGCAAATAAGACAAATTACGCAGCAACTCCATGTATTAATCTTCTCAGGCATCCCGGATGGGGTAGAGCTCAAGAGACTTATGGTGAAGATCCGTGGTTACTTGGAGAATTTGGTGTTGCCGCTGTAAAAGGAATAGAAAAAAATAACGTAATGGCATGTCCAAAACATTTTGCCCTAAATAGTATTGAAAACTCGAGGTGGGTTATAGATGTCTCCATTGACGAACGGGCACTAAGAGAAGTTTATTTACCTCATTTCAAAAAAGTAATACAAAAAGGTAAACCCGCATCAATAATGTCTGCATATAATAAGGTAAGAGGTACATATAGTGGAAGTAATCGAGAACTTCTTACAGATATATTAAGAAATGACTGGGGGTTTGATGGATTTGTATCAACTGATTGGATGTATGGAATATATGATGGCATAGAAGCTATAAATGCAGGTTTAAATGTTGAGATGCCATGGCAAGATGAATACAGTTATGATATTATTGAGGAGGGAATAAATGAGGGAATAATTAAAATTGAGCAAATTGATAATTTAGTTTATAATAGCTTAAGAACTAGATTAAAGTATGCATTTTCCTATGATAGTATTGAATATAATCAAAAATTAATTCTAAAATCGGACCATATTGAATTAGCAAGAATAGCTGCAGAAGAAAGTATGGTACTAATAAAAAATGAAAAAATATTACCATTTGAAATAATGGATAAAATGAGAGTTGGTGTTTTTGGAAATTTAGCTGATCTTAACAATACAGGTGACATGGGAAGCAGTAACTCCAGTTCTCCATACGTGATAACACCCTACCAGGGTATTAAAAATTATTTTAAAAACACTGATACTGAAGTCATATATGATGACGGAAATAATTTAGAACAAACAGTCAAAATCGCAGAAAACCTTGATCAAATTATTATAGTTGTTGGTTATACATTCAAAGACGAAGGTGAGTACATTATGAGCAGAGGCCAAATGTTAAAATCCGCAGAAGCAAAGGAACTTGTAGGTGTAGAAGGTATTGGTGGTGACCGTGAAAATCTCGAGTTAAGTATAAAAGATTATGAGCTAATTACTGAAATTAGTAAAGTAAATGATAATGTTGTTGTTGTCTATGTGGGAGGAAGTGCAATAAATATGAATAAATGGGTTGATAAAATACCAGCAATTTTATTTTCTTGGTACTCAGGTATGGAGGGTGGTAATGCTCTAGCCAAGATACTTTACGGAGATGTAAATCCAAGTGGTAAGTTACCTTTCACAATAGCAAAAAATGATAAGGACTATCCATATTTTAATCCATTTACCGATACTATTACTTATGAATATTATCATGGATACACTTTATTCGAAAAATATAATAAGGAAATTGCTTATCATTTCGGACACGGATTAAGCTATAGTAATTTTTTAATAGATAATTTCAGAATAATAGATAGTAACACTGAAAAAATTGTATTCAGTACCGACATTAAAAATAATAGTAAAATTAAGGGGAAAGAGGTATTACAGTTATATGTTGGATTTGAAAATTCTAAAATAAACAGGCCTCTAAAACTACTTAGGGATTTTAAAAAATTAGAACTCGAACCAGGAGAAAAGAAAACCGTATTTTTGTCAGTTGATATTAAGGATTTATCTTACTACAATGATGAAATGAACAGATGGGAAGTAGAAGATATAAACCATAATTTTTACGTAGGAAACTCATCAGATGATAAAAAACTTATCAAAATTGAAAAGGACTTAAAATCAATATAGATGAAACTACCTCTCAGCATAAACAGCATAGTACCTGTATGTAAACATCCTAAGAATAGGTCTTAACCCAATTTTTTTTGTAGGATTTGTCCAATACTCTCTTTTTTTGATTTTCCAACCAGACTTTTTAAGTAACCAGTCAAATTGCCAATCTTCGAATTCATGAAAATGACAATCTCGGATGTCTTTACGATTTCGGTATGCATTTGAGAACCATAGTTTAAGTGGGACCGTCACAAAAAGTTTATCGGATTTTAAATTTTTAAGTAAAGGGTATGGAGATACAAGGTGCTCCAATATTTCAAATCCAGTAACTAAATCAATATTTTTTGAAATACTTAAATTATAATCATCGTCTAGATCCTGTCCATGAGTATTATAAACTTCATGACCTTCTTCTCTCATAAGTGTAGATAAAGGATTGTCAACACCAAGATCATAAATTATGCCTTTGTTTGGCATAATTAATTTAAGCATGTCAAGTGTTTTTCTATATCTTCTTTTATTTACCACTATAATTTTATGTTAACTTTATAATTATTACCAAAAAATCTAATTTACAGCTAAAATGATAAAAATATTAGCTCTTTTAGTTTCTCTTAATATAAATCTATCAATAATAAATAATAATGATAAAATTATAGTTGGTGCCGAGAGAATTAATGCTTATAAAAATAAGATAAAAAATAAATCTATTGGTTTATTAGTAAATCACACATCAACTGTTGGAGGTACTCATTTAATTGACACTCTGGTCTCGTTAGAATATGATGTAAAAAAAATATTTATACCTGAACATGGATTTTCAGGGATGATAGAAAGGGGGGTGATTGTTGATGATGATACAATTACAATTAATGGAATAAAGATTCCTATAATCTCCATGTACGGTAAAGAAAGAACACCCTCTAAAAAAAACATGGAGGGGTTAGATGTTATGATTTTTGATATTCAAGATGTTGGAGCTAGATTCTACACGTACATATCTGCAATGCATAATATGATGAAAATATGTGCAGAATTGGGTATAGAATTTATAATACTTGACAGACCAAACCCAAATGGTAATTATGTTGATGGACCCGTCCTTGAGAAAGAATTTAAATCATATGTAGGTATGCACGAAATACCCATAGTGCATGGATTAACAGTTGGGGAGTTGGCTAAAATGATAATTGGTGAAAGGTGGGTTGAAAATAGTCAGAGACTAAAACTGACAATAATTAAAACCAATAATTGGGACCACAAGAAAGAATATATTTTACCAATAAGACCTTCACCAAACCTACCAAATCAAAAATCTATATTACTTTATCCCTCTTTATGTCTTTTTGAGCAGACAATAGTTAGTATAGGAAGGGGAACTAAATTTCCTTTTCAAGTTATCGGGCATCCAGACTATAAAAAAACTCAATTTAATTTTAAACCAATAAGTGTTAATGAGGAGAGTAAACCAAAACTAGAAGGAAGAATATCTTATGGTATTGACTTAAGATATAAAGACGTAGAAAAAAAATTAAAAATAGACTATCTAATAGATTTTTATAATGAACTAAAAAATAGAAATCATAACTTCTTCAATAAATATTTCTACAGAATTGCTGGAACAAAAAAGTTAGAGAATCAAATAAAAAGTGGTTTGACAGAGAGTGAGATAAGATCATCCTGGCAAGAAGACTTAGATAATTATAAAATGAAAAGGAAAAAATATTTATTATACCAAGACTTTGAATAGATGGATAGAAAATCAATAATTTTTATGGGCACACCTGAATTTGCTGTTTCCTCTCTAGAGAAACTAATACAAAAAAATTATAATGTTATTGGAGTTATAACCGCAATCGACAAGGAGAGAGGAAGAGGTAGAAAAATAAAATATTCTCCCATAAAAGAGTATGCTATAAAAAATAAAATACCTCTATTTCAACCTGATAACCTAAAAGATGATGATTTCATCAAAAAAATAAAATTGTTAAAGCCTGATTTATTTGTTGTAGTTGCCTTTAGAATGCTTCCTGAAATATTAATTTCGATTCCAAACTATGGCTGTATTAATCTCCATTCATCAATTCTTCCAAATTATAGAGGCGCTGCACCAATAAATTGGGTTATTATTAATGGTGAAAAAGAAACAGGTGTAACAACATTTTTTATCAATAAAAATATTGATGAGGGAGACATTATTGAAATAAATAAGATAAAAATTACTGAAGATGAAACTGCAGGATCACTTCATGATAAACTAAAAATCTTAGGAAGTAATTTAGTAGAAAAAACAGTAAAACATATCTTTAAAAATAATTTTAAGCGCCAGAAGCAAATTATATCATCAGATGACCCTGTTGCTCCAAAAATAAATAAGGATCTATGTAGAATTGATGTAAACAAAGATAGAAATAGTTTAATAAGACTGGTAAGAGGACTCAGCCCCTACCCTGGTGCAAAACTAAATTTTAATAATAAGGTTTATAAAATTTTAAATTGTAAAAAATCGAATATTAACTTTAAATCTAAAAGTGTCATGTTTGTTGAAAATAATAAATTATATTTCAATAATTATGTCGGTGAAAGCATAGAAATTATAGAGATTCAAGCTGAAGGAAAAAAAATAATGAGTTCTTCAGATTTCCTCAGAGGTAATAAATTATGAAAAACATATCACTAATTGTAGCTGTATCTCAAAATGGAGTTATCGGAAAAGATAATCAATTAGCTTGGCACCTTCCTGACGATATGAAATATTTTAGTAATATGACTAAGGGACACTCAATAATAATGGGAAGAAAAAATTGGGAGTCAATACCAACAAAGTACAGACCATTACCAGAAAGAAAAAATATTGTTATTACTAGAAGTAAAAATTTTAAAAGTAAAGAGGCATTTGTTGTCAATTCAATTGAACAAGCAATTGATATATCTAGAACTGATGAAGATGAGGAAGTATTTATAATTGGAGGAGGAGAAATTTATAAGTTAGGGCTTAGATACGTTGACAAGATATATATAACAGAAATTTATGCTGAAATTGAAGGCAATACTTTCTTTCCAAAATGGAAAAAAGATGACTGGATTGAAATAAGCAGGATATCTCACCCTAAAGATGAAAGACATAAGTATAGTTTTGATTATATAATTTATAAAAAAAATGTCTGAAATCTCTTGTCATATTATCACAATTGGAGATGAAATTCTTTACGGACATATTTTAGATACAAACTCAAAGTGGTTAAGTGAAAATATAAGTTTATTAGGTTTAAAAATATCCAAGAAGTCAACAATTAGTGATAACTACAAGGAGATCACTACTTCCGTTAATGACTCCATAGCAAAATATAATTTAACAATTCTTACCGGAGGATTGGGACCAACTAATGACGACGTAACCAAAAATTGTCTTAACGAATATTTTGGATGTGAACTTGTTTACGATAACAAAACATTAGACCATATTAAAAAAATCTTCAAGAAAAGAAATCTTGATTTTACACCTAAAAATAAACAACAGGCATTGGTGCCAGATAAATGTCAAGTTCTACACAATAAGTATGGAACAGCACCTGGCATGTCTTTTATTAAAAATAAAATGGTATTAATCTCTCTACCAGGTGTCCCTTTCGAAATGAAAAGTTTATTCAATGATGAGTGCATTAATCTAATAAAAAGTAAGTTTAAGCTACCTGTAATACACCATAGAATAATTAAAACTGTAGGGATTGGTGAATCGTGGCTATCTGATATCATCTCAGATTGGGAAAATAATCTTGATAAATCTATAAAATTAGCATACTTACCTAGCTTAGGGAGAGTAAAATTAAGGTTGACAGGACATGGAAAAGATTTAAAAAAAGTAAAATCAAAAATAAAGAAGGAGGAGATGTCTCTGATTCCTTTAATAAAAAAATATGTCTTTGGCTTTGACTCTGATGAACTTGAGAATGTTGTTGGCAAACAATTAATAAAAGAAAATAAGGATATTTCCGTAGCCGAGAGCTGTACGGGTGGTAATGTATCAAGTCTATTAACTTCTGTACCTGGCTCCTCAAAATATTTTAAAGGAGGTATGATTGCCTACAGTAATGAAATTAAAATTAATTCGTTAGAAGTACCAAAAGATAAGATAGAAAAATTTGGAGCTGTCTCAAGAGAAGTAGTTGAGGAGATGGCTAAAAAAATAAGAATTAAGTTTAAAACCTCTCTAGGAATCGCATCTTCAGGAATAGCAGGACCCGGAGGTGGTACAAAAGACAAACCGGTTGGAACAGTTTGGATCGCTATTGCTGATAAAAATAATGTATTGAGCAAAAAATTAAGTTTAACTGACAGAAGGGATGTCAATATAACTCTATCATCTATTAGCCTATTAAATATTATAAGAATTTTTTTAGAAAAATACAGAGAATGATAATGTCATTCTCTTAAATGAACCATCCCTACTAATTATATCATCGACTATACTCTGTCCAGGAAAAGATATATCAACAGGACTCCACCAACCCCACCAAATATTATTATGGCTAGAGGAATATCTTTGAAGTAAATAACCAATTTTTAAGGAAATATGTTTCCTTCCAGATGATTTTTTTATTCCTATCGATGGGTTGAAGAAAAAACCTCCTTCCGCAGATATATAATCTTGGTTACCTAAATCCTCTCCAAAGGAATATCCTATATTATTTTCTATAAAAGGTTTAAATAAAGACCTACCTAT
Organism: uncultured Flammeovirgaceae bacterium; assembly: GCA_913052485.1. Taxonomy (GTDB): domain Bacteria; phylum Bacteroidota; class Bacteroidia; order Cytophagales; family MED-G16; genus MED-G16. The sequence goes on from CAJXDN010000008.1 coordinate 21,694, forward strand.
AATAGGAAAATCATAAAAATTTTTAAAATAAAATGGAATGAAATTAATTCTATCAAGGTTAAAAATACCTGTTCCAATTCCAACATTGTAGAATTTCTCATTTACTAATCCCTTCGCAAAAAATAATCCAACATTTGTGTAGGAGTCGATTCCCATACTAAATCCCAATTCGATATTGTTCCATGTTTTTTTTTTGAAGTCAAAGTAGTTCTTATCCTTTCTAATTTTCAATCTAAAATTTCTACCTGATTTAATTTCAAGTGTATCTTCCCACTTATTTATATAAAAAATTACATTTCCAGAATTTTTGTCTCTAATATCATAATTAGAATATTCAATCAACCTTCCATGATACCTGATACCATCTAGTACCAGTAAATCTTTTTGTGCTATTGATGAAAATGATATTAAAAATAATATTACTAATAGTTCTCTCACTTTTACAAACTATTAATTGGTATGGTGCTAATATATTCGATTTCTCCCAATTCACAGTCGTAATTATATTGGTGAAAGCCATCCGAACCAATTACCATTAGCACATCCATGAACGGAATAACATCAACGGAGTTTATATCTTCAAAATGTTTTATTAGTTCAATATTGTTGAGGTTAGAAATATCATACATCTTCAAACCAAATTCGCCTTCAGTAATAAATAAACAATTCTCATCAACACCTAAACCGTGAGGATTAATCATAGGATATGTCTTTAAAAGTAGGGGATTTCTAAGTTCTGAAATATCAATGATATCAAGCTGATTACTGAAACCTTGGCACTCTGTTCCTCCTCTTAACGTAACGAATGCATAGTCTCCCTGGACAACCACTGGATCACAACTTGTCATGTGCTCGTAAGTTGATATCCATCGAGGAGTCTCTTTCACTTCTAGGTCATATATGTGCATTCCACTCTGAGCTCCAATAAATAAATTGCCGTTATATGGAAAAATAGTTTCTATTCCCCACCCCAAATGTATGTCATCCCTATGAACTGGATTTACTTGATCTGATATATCATATGACTTGAGTGTCCACGATTCAACAGTATATAGATAGTCGTCAACAATCGTAAATCTAGCCATAGATCCTCCAATACCTGTAGAGGATTCATTTCCAGATGAAAAATCAGAACTAAAGCCATTACTAGATGACAGGTTAATAGAATCATTAGAGGATTCACAACCTATAATAAATAATAAAACAAATAATAAATTTTTCTTCATAACTAATCAAATGCAGAATTACAATCGTGATCTTCTATAAACTCCTCAACTATTTCTTCCTCATAACCAATCACAACTCCACGTTCTTCAATGTACAAACCCTGACTTAAATAATAATTCTCAAAATTATTTTCTAACCTATTTACCTCTTTCACTGAACTAATATCGGAGATATCAAAAACAACTAAATCAAGGTAACTATCAGCATATAAATAATCACCTTTAGTTGCTATATCGTAGTTTCCAGGCAAAACTATAAAGCCAATATTAACTGGGTTATTAATATTCCTATTATCGATAATATGAATACCTTTTTCTGTCTCACTTATATAAAGAAATCCATCTTTATAATTTAGTTTACCTGGGTTATTAATCTCCCTTGAGTCAGTATATTTTACAGAATCTCTCATAGATTCCATCGAATTATAAATTGGATCGTATACAGTATATGTTCTATAATAATCACAAGTATCTTGGCATGAAAGAAGAAGGAAAGAAAATGAAAAAAATATGTATCTTGTGAGTTTCATTTATAACTTTGAACGCTTGGGGTAAAGATATATTATTATTAATTAAATATTAATAAATGAATAAGATTGAAATGATAATGCCTAAAATGGGAGAGAGTATAATGGAGGGAACCATATTAAAATGGTTAAAAAAAGAGGGGGATTATATCAAAGAAGATGAATCTGTTCTAGAAGTTGCTACTGACAAAGTCGATACTGAAATTCCATCAACTTGTTCAGGTAAGATCTCACAACTTTTAGTAAAGGAGGGAGATATTGTAAATGTTGGTGCTCCTATAGCTTTAATTGAGTCTGATGAAGTTAATAATGAAGTTAGTCAAGAGAATAGTTTTGCCGATACATTAGAAAATAATATTGAGAATTTAAAAGAAGACCTTAAACCAGATCCAACTCCAACTCCAACTCCAGAAAATAAGATTAAAGAAAATTTAAAATCAAATAATTTTTTTTCTCCACTAGTTCTGAATATTGCAAGTAGAGAAAATATAAGTATTAGTGATTTAGAAAAAATTATAGGAACTGGTGAAAATAACAGAATAACAAAATATGATCTACTTAAATATTTAGAAGATAAAAATCTTGAGGTACCAACTAATACCCAATCTTTACCAGAGGAAATAATCTTAAAAGAGGGAGAAGAAATTATTGAGACTGACAGAGTTAGAAAAATAATTTCTGAGAGGATGGTTGAGTCCAAGAGAATATCAGCTCACGTCACATCATTTGTTGAGGCAGATATAACTGATGTATTCAATGCCAGGAAAAAAATTAAAGATAAATTTCTTGAAAAAAATAGATTTCCGTTATCATTTAATCCTGTTTTTATAAGTTGTGTATCTAAAGCTCTTCAGGAATATCCACTCATGAATATTTCATTTAAAAATAATAAAATCATTAAAAAGAATTATATAAATATAGGTATTGCCGTTGCTTTAGAAGACGATAATTTAATAGTACCAGTTCTAAAAGACTGTGACAAACTATCTTTCATGGAAATGGCAGAAAAATCTAATGTTCTAATAAATAATGCTAGAAATAATAATTTGTCGCCTGATGACCTTGACGGTGGAACATTCACCATCTCGAATGTTGGTTCTTTCGGAAATATAATGGGCACACCAATTATTCTACAGCCACAGGTTGGTATTTTAGCGATTGGAAGTATTCGTAAAACTCCATCGGTCATTGAGACATCTAAAGGCGATGAGATAGGAATAAGAAATAAATTATATTTATCCCATTCCTATGACCACAGGATAATTGACGGAGCTATTGGAGGAAAATTCGCGCAAAAAGTTGCGGAAAATATTGAAAATTTCGATTTATTATCTGATATTGAATTGTAAAAATATCTACTGTGTCTGTAAAGAAAACATTTCAAAGAAGTCTTTATAAAACCCTAACCTGGAGGATAGCCGCCTCATTAGATACTGCTCTACTTACCTGGTTATTTTCAGGGGATGTCATCATTGGCTTAAAAGTTGGTGGAATGGAAATATTAACTAAAATAGTTATTTACTTTTTACACGAAAGAGCATGGAGAATTGGTTGGAAAAAACAGACCGACAAATTCCATCATTCTAAGAGAAGGAGTCTTTACAAGGCAATGACTTACAGGACAATAGGCACCCTTGACACCTTCATATTAGCATGGATTTTTACTGGAGACGCATTAACAGGTGGATACGTAGCTATTGCCGAAGTTTTTACAAAAATATTTATTTATTATGTCCACGAAAGAATTTGGGACAGGCAAAAACTTGGAAACTAAAATATGTTACCTAGGTATTGGATCAAATATTGGAGATAGATTTCTTAATCTTCAAAACTCAATAAAATTTTTAACTTCTGACGTTGGTGGCATTACTAAAACCTCCAGGGTTTATGAGACTGAGCCATGGGGCGAGAAAGATCAAAACTATTTTTTAAATCAGGTTATTGAAATTGAAACGATATTTAATCCTGTTGATCTTTTAAAAATTTGCAAAAAGATTGAAAAGAATATGGGAAGAAAAAAAATAAAGAAGTGGGGAGAGAGGATAATTGATATAGACATACTTTATTACTCTCGAGATATAATAAATAAAAAAGAATTAAAAATTCCACATCCCTTAATTCATCAGAGAAGGTTTGTTCTTTTACCCCTTAATGAATTGAATAAAGATTTTGTTCATCCCACCCTTAAAATAAATAATCAGCAGCTCCTAAATAATTGTATCGATAAGTCAAAAATAGCCCAATATGGATATTAGTGAAATATTTATTTTAATTATTTGTGGCCTATTTTCAGGTGCTGTTAATACATTAGCAGGAGGCGGCTCTCTACTGACATTACCTCTAATGATTTTTCTAGGATTACCGCCATCTGTTGCAAACGGCACCAACAGAATTCAATTAATTTTTCAAAATTTCTTTGCTGTCTACGGTTTTAAATCTAAAGGAATTTCAAACTTTAAATTCTCATCTTATTTATCTATATCTTCTGCTTTTGGAGCAATTCTTGGAGCTTTTATTGCAGTAGACTTCCCTGAGGATCTATTTAAAAAAGTACTATCTGTAATTATGATATTAGTTATGTTGTCTATTCTATTTAAAAATAAAAATGATTCACAAAATTTATATGATATCAAAAATAAATGGTTGTCAATATTATTTTTCTTTATAATTGGGATATATGGAGGATTTATTCATGCAGGAGTAGGTTTTATAATGATAATGGTTTTAACAAATGTGAATCATATACCCATTGCTCATAGTAACAGTATCAAAGTTTTTGTAGCGCTTATTTTTTCTATTGCTGCATTTATAATATTTCTTTATGAAGATAAAATAAATTGGATTTATGGAATAAATATAGGATTTGGCAGTGCACTTGGAGCCTGGACTGCAAGTAGATGGTCATACAATAAATCAGATAAAATTTTAAAATACATATTATCAATAATATTATTAGTAATGTCGGTAAAACTTTGGTTTTTTTAGGATGAAAATATTGATAATTATACCTGTATTTAACGAAGAAAAAAATTTAGAGAGATGTTTAAAATCGTTCTTAAAACAAACATATCCCATTACTCAGATTACTGTTGTTAATGACGGCTCAACAGATGGAACAGAAAATATTTTAAATAATTATTCAAAAAAATATAACACTATTAATTATTTATCTAAAATTGATTCTGACCCATATCCAAAGCCTGGATCAAAAATTATTAAAGCATTTAATTACGGTCTAGAAAGATCCATAAAAGATTATGACTTAATTGGAAAATTCGATGGTGATATTGAATTACCAAAAAGTTATTTTGAAAATATGGTTAAAATTTTTGTTAATAATAAAAAAATAGGGTTGGCATCTGGGTTATTATCAACCTATAAAAATAATTCGTGGGAGATCGAAAATTTATATGAAAAAATACATGTAAGAGGTGGATTAAAACTATATAATAAGTCAACATTTAAAAAAATTAAAGGACTTACTGAGTCAATGGGTTGGGATAGTCTTGATGAATTAAAAATTCATTTTTTTAATATTGATCTATACATTGATGAATCGTTAGTTTGTAAACAACTTAGAAAAACAGGTGAAAGATATAGTGATAAGATGTTCTATAAGCAAGGGAGGGTTATGTATCTATTAGGGTATGATTTTATTTTATGTTTTTTAGGTTCAGTAAAATTTTCATTTAAACATCTGTCTATTCTACCATTTTTTCAGTCGACATATGGTTATTTAAAATGCTTAACAAATAGTGAAAAAAAAATTGTAAGTAATAAATTTTCTAAGTTTGTAAAAAGGTACAGGTATCAAATGATCCTAAAAAAAATATATAAATGGGGAAAATTTTAAGGCAGAGCTTTTGGTCTACCATTATAATTTATTCTGGAGTTGTTCTTGGGTTCATTAATTCAATTATACTCTTTCCAAAATATTTAAGTACGGAGCAAATCGGACTTTTCAGACAGATAATAAGTGCATCGTCATTACTTGTTCCACTGACTACATTTGGTGTGAGTGCAGCATACGTAAAATTTTATCCTCTCTTTAAAGAGAATATAGATAAAAAAAATCAATTTTTTTCATATAATTTATTAGTAGTATTTTCATCCTACCTCCTAACAACGTTTTTAATCGTAATTTTTTTTGATAGTCTTAGTATATACTTCAGTCAAAACTCACAACTTTTTTTAGACTATTTTTATTTAGTCTATTTCATATTATTTTTAATGAGCTTAAGTGCATTATTTGAATCTTACCTAAGGGCAAGGTATGATATAGTACTATCAAATATAATCAACGGTGTCTCAAATAGATTTTTTACCGCTATATCAATAATTCTACTTGCATTATCTGTATTAACCTTTGAAGAGGTCATTAATCTTCAGATTCTTATTTATGGAATTGGTTTAATAATTATAATATCATATGCATACAGAAAAGAAAAATTTAAATTTCAACTTAAATATGATAAAATAAGTTCAGAAATAAAGAACATCCTAAATTTTAGCTCTTTCTCATTTTTAGGGTCATTCTCCAATATTTTAGTTTTAAATGTTGATATCCTAATGGTTACTAGTTTACTTGGTTTATCTCAGACAGGAATCTATACAACTGCATTTTATATAGGAATGATAATTGAAATACCTAGAAGGGCAATATCTCAAATTTCTATTCCTTTCATCTCTGAAAATATAAAAAATGATAATATAAAAAATTTAGAAAAAAACTATACTGAAGTGAGTCTTTATCAGACAATCATAGGAGTGCTTTTTTACCTTTTGATAATAATTAATTTAGACAGTTTATTTAGTCTTATTCCAAATTCTGAAAACTTTATATCTGGTAAAGATGTTGTATATGTTGTTGGGCTGAGCAAATTAATTATTATGGTCTTTGGTTACAGTTCTGAACTAATTTCACTTTCAAAATTCTATAAATTTAATGTTGTTACAATATTAATATTGGCTGTAGTAGGAATAATTTTAAATATCATTTTAATACCTGTCTATGGATTAATAGGGGCTGCTGTGGCATCCTTAATATCAATTATTATTTTTAATATTATTAAATTTATATTTATAAAAATAAGATTTGGAATATCACCTTTTACAAGTAAAACCTTAAAAGTAATTTCTTTAGGGTCTATATTATTTTTAATTTTTACCTACTACCCCATTGACTTTGATAATAAAATATTAGAAATTTTAGTGAAGTCTATACTTATAATTCTATTATTTTCTATTTGTATTTTTTATATGAAAATCTCAAAAAAAGTAAATGAGATCATAAAGGAAAAAATTAATCTTTAATAACTTTTATCAGTTTAAATATTAGTGAACTATATCTCAAATCAGAATAATTAATATTAATGTTTTTTAACTTTTTAGAGTCATATAACATAAATGACTTTTTGATAAATGATCTTATTTTACTCACATCGTCATATCTGATTCTATTATTTCTCTTATAGTCTTTAAGGAAACGATCCACATCTATATTCTCATAATCTCCAAGAGTTAGAATTAATTTTTCTGAAACTAAATACTCATAAAGTTTATAGGGAGTCGTATTCTGTATTGGCAAATTATCTAAGAGTAATAGGAGGATAGATGAGGAGCTCATCTTACTAATTAACTCTTTTTCAGAATTAATCATATCAAATCTTGTAAGTGGGTATAAATTCTTTTTTTTACTTATATAATTTACAGTTGATTTCTGAATATTTCCAAAAAGATGAAATTCAAATTTACTCCTAAAATTACTGTCTTCTTCTAGCATAATATCAAGAGTATCGATTAGCTTTTCTGGATTCCTAAACATGTTCAATAGACCAAAATAGGAGAGTATAAACTTGTTATTATTGTATTTTTCTGGTTTAATATTTGATCCGTTATTTATTAGATTTATTTTATCAATTGTAGAAATTTTTAAAAACTCTTTTCTTAATTCACTATTAGTGACTATTACCTTATCTGAGGCTTTTATAAACTTTTTTTGATAAAAGTTATGTATCATCTTTGAAATAAAAATAGGTTTCATACTAAGCATAATATTCCAGTTCAGATAAGGATCTCTAAAGTCTGATATCCAGTTAACCCCAGTCCTCTTTTTTATCCTCATTCCCAACTTTTGTATGCTATGAGGTGGAGAGGTAGTTATTAATGTATCAATACTATTTTCAGTTATATATTTTACAGCAAAATTTTCTATTTTTTTGAAATACAGGATTCTACCATCAGGAATAAAAAAGTTAACACGTATCCAAGATAGTATAGATAGAAATATGTTACTTGAAGAGTCGATTACACCTCTCGAATAATTTTTCACTATTTTGTTTGAGAAAAATTTATTTGCTGAATTTATATTTCTCTCAATAAGGGTATAATTATTTTCTTTTTTAATAAAATCTCTACCACCAAATGTTAAAACGGATATATCAAAATTTGATTTTCCTAACTCAGAGATAAAATTTACCCAACGTTTTTTACCAACAGATTCACTATTTTTCCAATAATATGTTATTAATAATATTTTTTTCAATTTATTATTTTAATAATCTTAAATATACATTTAATAAGTTTATTAAGTATTTTTATAAGGATGAAAAATATAGCTGTCTTAACATCTGGAGGGGATGCACCTGGAATGAACGCGTGTATTCGTTCAATTGTCAGAACTGCATCTTATAAAAATATTGAAGTTTACGGGATCCAATACGGATACCAGGGATTAATAGAAAATAATTTAAAAATTATCACAAATAAAGATGTCGGAAATACCATTCATATTGGTGGTACAATTTTAAAAACAGCTAGATCTGATGAATTTAGATTAAAAAAAGGTAGAGATAAGGCTTATCAAAATTTAAAAAAAAATAACATTGATGGACTAATTGTTTTAGGTGGAGATGGATCTCTGACAGGCGCAAAAATATTTGGAGATGAAAATAAATTTCCGGTTATTGGTATTCCTTGTACCATAGATAATGATTTATATGGTAGTGATTATAGCATTGGATTTGCTTCAGCTAGAGAAACTGTAGTAGATGCAGTCGATAAGATAAGAGATACAGCTGCATCTCATGAGAGAATATTTATAGTTGAGGTTATGGGAAGGGAGTCTGGGTATCTGGCACTTGAATCAGGTATAGCTTCTGGAGCTGAAATGATATTAATACCTGAAAATAAAAAAGAAATAAAAGATGTTATTACTGATATCAAAAAAATTAATGAAGAAAAAAAATCTATTATTATTATATACGCAGAAGGCTGTAAACTCGGTAGACTAGATAAAATATCAAAAAAAATATCAAAAAGTATACCTGGTAGTAATGTTAGATATTCAATCCTTGGACATATACAAAGAGGTGGTACAGCTGTCCCTTCAGATAGAATTCTCGGAACAATTTTAGGTTATAAATCAGTAGATTCAATATTAAATGGTGAAAAAAATATGATGGTAGGTTTAGTTGAAAATAAATGTCTACTCACTCCTTTAAAAGAAATTATAAATAAAGAGAGGGGAATTAATAAAGAGATAATGAATATCTCAAAAATAATTTCAAATTATTGACAGAATCAGTATTTTATTTTATCAATAATATTATTACTTTCAAACCACTTTATTTCTTTATTGCTTCTAAACCAAGTCATCTGTCTTTTTGAATACTTTCTCGTATTAGTTTTAATTAGATTAATTGACTCAAAAAGTGTCGTTTTATCCTCTAAATATGAAAATAACTCTGTGTACCCTACTGTCTTTAAAGGCAGCAAACTTTTATGTTTAAATAATGTTTTAGCTTCTTCAAGTAAGCCATTCTCCATCATCAAATCTACTCTTGAATTAATTCTATCTATTAATAGATCTCTTTCGGGACTTATGCCAAAAAAATTAATATTAATATCGTCTCGGTATTTATTTTTTTGATTTGTGAAAGAAGAATAAGGTTTATTTGATGCACAATAGACCTCCAGAGCTCTAATTACTCTTCGAGGATTTTTCAAATCAGTTTTATAGTAATAATTTGGATCTACCCTCTTGAGCAATTTTGTAAGATATCCAAGCCCCTTTAATTCTAAATCCTGATTAAGTTTAGATCTTATCTTACCGGAGACCCTAGGAAAAGAATCTAAACCTTTCAAGGCAGCATCAATAAATAAACCCGAGCCACCGACCATCACTAAATTATCATTTTGCTTGAAGTATTTTAGAAAAAATTCATTTACTTCAGTAGCATATTTTCCTGCAGAATAAGTATCAAAAATTGATAAATTATCAATAAAGAAATGAGGTACGGATTTTAATTCAGATTGAGAAGGTTTAGCTGTACCGATATTCATTTCTCTGTAAAACTGTCTTGAATCACATGAAATTATTGAGCATTTATTTTTTTTTGCAAGCTTGATACTTAAACTAGTTTTTCCACTTGCAGTTGGGCCAGTAATTACTATTAAGTTTTTTTTATTTATCTTCAATATTATAATTAATATGGACATCAAATTAACAAAACAATTCCAAAAAAAATTAGAATTATTATTAGAATCTTTTGACTTTAAAGTAAGATTTGAAAAGGGAAATTTTAAATCAGGTTATTGTGTATTAATAGATAATAAAATAATTATAATAAATAAATATTTTACAACAGAGGGTAAAATTTATGCTCTAATTGAGATAATTGAATCTATCAATATAAATAAAGACAATTGTCCTAAAGAACATAAGAAAACACTAAACCTAATTTTTAAAAATTGAAATTGACTTTTTTAGGGACTGGAACATCTCAAGGCATACCAGTAATTGGATGTAAATGTCCAGTTTGTAATTCTAGTGACTCAAAAGATAAAAGATTAAGATCTTCGGTTTTAATAGAGTATCAGGGTAAAAATATTTTAATTGATACTGGTCCAGATTTAAGACAACAGTCACTAAAAAATAATATTTGCAGAATTGATTTAATATTATATACACATGCTCACAGAGACCACGTATCTGGAATAGATGAAATAAGATCTTTTAATTTTATTCAGAAATCAGAAATTAAAGGATTTGGTAATAGTGAACTTGTTAATCAAATAAAAAAAGACTACTCATATATATTCCAGAAACATAATTATCCTGGCTTACCAAGGATTAACCTTGAGGTAGCAGAAAAAAAATTTAATTATTTGGACATCGATATCTATCCTATTGAAGTTTACCATTACAGATTAAGAATTTTAGGGTATAGAATTGGAGAATTAACATATATCACAGATGCAAAAACAATATCAAATGAAGAACTTAAAAAAATAAATGGTTCAAAAATATTAGTAATTAATTGTTTGCAAATTAATGAACACCTTTCACATTTAAATCTAAATGAAGCACTAGATATAATTGAAAAGGTTAAGGTTAAAAAGGTTTTTTTCACTCATATTTCTCATAATCTTGGTCTTCATAAGGAAATAAATAAAAGATTACCTAAGAATGTACAACTAGCTTATGATAATTTAGTGATAGAACTATGAGTTAACTACATTTAGCTTCATCATATTAGTATGTCCTTTCCAATGTGTAGGCATTGATGAAGTTATTATATACTTATCTCCCTTATCAAGATGATTATTATCCAGTAAAATTTTTTCAATATTTTCTAGAGTAGAATCAATATTTTCAGTTTTATTATAATAAATAGATCTTATACCCCAAACTAAATTAACTTCATTACCTATTTTCTTCTCATTAGTCACTATATAGATTCTTGCTTTTGGTCTACTTCCTGAAACTCTATAAGCTGAATATCCACTTTTAGTCATTGTTATAATTGCCTTTGCATTAATTTGTTTACTTAACCTACAAGCTGTTGTTATCAAGCTTTCACTTAACTTATTTCTTAGTTTTTTAAATTTTTCAAATTTATAATAAATCACATTAGAGGTTTTTTCTACAGAATTTATAATTCTGCTCATACTTTCAACGGCGAGTAAGGGGTATTTTCCAGTAGCTGACTCTGCTGATAACATTACAGCATCAGTTCCATCAAGGACAGCGTTGGCTACATCATTAGTTTCCGCTCTGGTAGGTGTTTTTGATGTTATCATACTCTCTAACATTTGAGTAGCGATAATTACTGGTTTACATGCTAAATTACATTTATCTACAATTTTCTTTTGAATAATAGGAACAGTCTCCATTGGCACTTCAACTCCCAAATCACCTCTAGCTACCATCAATCCATCTGATTCTGTAATGATATCATCAATATTTTTAATAGCTTGTGGCTTTTCAATTTTTGCAATTACTTTTGTTGAATATCCATTATCTTTAATTAGATTCTTTAGTTCTAAGATATCTTTCGCACTTCTTACAAAAGATAATGCAATCCAGTCAACATCATTTTTAAGACCAAAGTTTAAATCTTTAATGTCCTTATCTGTTACAGATGATAATTTAATATTACTCTCTGGCAGATTTACACCTTTTCTCTCTAAAAGTATTCCTCCCCTTACTACGGTTGCCTCTAACTGTTTATCCGCCTTACTTACTACTCTTAATTCAATCTTACCGTCATTAATTAATATTTTCTCACCAATTTTAATATCTCCAATAACATTATTATCTATACATATAGAATGTTGGTTACCTATTATATTTTGAGAAGTTACAGTGAGGTTATTACCATCCTTTAAAACTATTTGCTCCTTCTCTAATTTTCCAACCCGAATTTTTGGACCTTGTAGGTCCTGTAATATGGTAATAGGAACTCCTAATTCATCACTAATTTTTCTAACATTCGATATAACTTTCCTGTGATCTTTGTGGCTACCATGTGAAAAATTTAACCTGACAACATCAACACCTTTAATTACCATCTCTTTTAAAGTTAGATAATCAGATGAAGATGGGCCAATAGTAGCAATAATTTTAGTTCTATTATTTACAACTTGCTTCATATATACAATAAGTATTTTTCTTTAATCAGATTAATATTAACAAAATTAGCAAATTGAATTACATTATTAGATTTTAACTTATTTAATATGATTTGTGGGTTATCATCAAAAAAACTCTTAGAGAACTGGATCAGGTAGTCAAAATTTGGGAGAGAGGGTATAAAGTGAGATTTTGCCTGTCTTTTCTTCAGTTTATTAGAAATTAATCTTATATACTTTTTATTATTCTTATAAATCAAATAAGACATTTCAATATTCTGATCTTTTACTAACTTAATTATCTCATTTTTTTTTTTAATCATAGATATATTAAAAATTTTATTAATATACCAAGCAAGTTTATATTCCTTATAGGATGACACAACACCTATTAAATAGTATTCGTCCTTATCTTTAATAAAATTATAATCTAAGTTTTTCAATAAATTTTATTTAATAAAGTATAGTAATTTAATAGTTTGAGAATCGAAAAAAAAAATTATTTTTGCATCATATTTAAAACATAACTTATATGGAAAATTTAGAAAACAAAATCAAGGAAATCATTGTTGACAAGTTAGGTATTGAAGAGTCTGAAATAACCGACAGTGCTAGCTTCACAAATGATCTCGGAGCTGACTCACTCGATACTGTAGAGTTAATAATGGAGTTTGAGAAAGAATTTAATGTATCAATTCCTGACGAAGAAGCAGAAAAAATACAAACAGTGGGTGATGCAGTAGCATACCTAAAAGAAAATGTAAAGTAGTTTTCTCCCTAAATATGGGTTCCAAAAGAGTAGTAATCACAGGGATGGGGGCTATAACCTCCATAGGAAAAACACTGAATTTGTTCAAAGAATCTCTCTACAAAGGAGTAAGTGGTTGTGATCTTATTAAGTCATTCGACACCTCAAAATTTAAAACAAAATTTGCTTGTGAAGTAAAGGATTATGATCCTTTAGAATATTTTGAAAGGAAAGAATCCAGAAAGATGGACAATTATGCACAGTTTGGTATGATTGCTGCAGATGAAGCTATCAAAAATTCAAATGTTAATTTTGATAAAATAGATTTGTCAAGAGTAGGTGTAATTTGGGGTTCCGGAGTTGGTGGCATTGAAACATTCCAGAATGAATTAATTAGTTTTAGTGAAAATGATAAAAATCCAAGATTTAACCCTTTCTTCATTCCTAAACTTATTCCAGACATATGTCCCGGCTTAATTGCAATTAAATATGGCTTCAAAGGGCCAAATTTTGCAACAGTATCTGCTTGCGCATCTGCTTCAAATGCTATAATTGATTCTTATAACTACATTAGGTCTGGAACTTCAGATATTATAATTACTGGTGGTTCAGAGTCAGCAGTAAATGAGACAGGAGTGGGAGGTTTTAATGCATTAAAAGCATTATCTGAGAGGAATGATGATCCAAAAACAGCCTCTCGACCTTTTGATAAAGAGAGGGATGGTTTTGTTCTTGGTGAGGGAGGTGGAGCATTGATACTTGAGGACTACGATCATGCAGTAAAGAGAAACGCAAAAATTTATGCTGAAGTCATCGGTTTTGGCATGTCCTGTGACGCTTACCATATAACTGCACCACACCCAGAAGGTGAAGGAGCAAAACTTGTTATGGAGAATGCAATTAAAAGTGCAAATATAGAAAAGGACTCTGTTGACTATATTAACGTACATGGAACATCAACCCCCCTTGGTGATAAAAGTGAAATTAATGCAATCGAAAAAGTATTTGGTGAATATTCTTATAATTTAAATATCAGTTCAACTAAATCAATGACTGGCCATCTTCTTGGTGCTGCAGGGGCTATTGAATCTATAGCATCAATTTTTACTCTAAATGAAAATAAAATTCCACCCACAATTAATCATCAAACATTTGATGAAGAAATAAATAAAAATTTAAATCTGACTCTAAATAAACTTCAGGAGAGAAATTCAGAAATTGTTATGAACAATACCTTTGGTTTTGGAGGTCATAATACCTCAGTAATATTCAAAAAATATCATAATCAATGATATTTTTTTTCCAAAATAAAGAAGATAAGGAATTAATTAGGGCAATTGATTTTATACTAGGATACAAAACAAACAAACCTGAACTATATAAGCTTGCACTACTTCATAAATCGATAAAATCTGATGAGTCAAATGAAAGACTTGAGTTTTTGGGAGATGCAATTCTTGGGCTGATTGTTGCAAAATACCTTTTTAAACTTTATCCATTCAAAGACGAGGGATTTCTCACAAAAATAAGATCAAAAATTGTTAATAGAGAATCTCTCAATAATATTGGTAGGAAAATGGGTCTAAAAAGAATAATTAATATTAAAAAAATTAAATCTAAATCATATGATTCAATATATGGAGATGCTCTTGAAGCAATAATTGGAGCTTGCTATCTTGAAAAAGGGTTTGATTTCTGTGAAAAAAAAGTTGTGAAAAATATAATTGTACCTTATTTTGATCTTGATGATCTTACAACTCAAACACATAACTTTAAAAGTAAGGTATTAGAATGGGCTCAAAAAGAAAGAATGAAAATTAATTTTATTGTTGAAAAGACATCAACCTCAAGTAGATTCTCTCAGTTTAAATCGATACTAAAACTGAACGGAAAGAAAATTTCTGTTGGTTATGGAAAAAGTAAAAAAAATGCTGAGAAAGATGCATCAAGGGTTGCGTGCGAAATTTTAAAACTAAGCTGATATAAATGTCTATTAGAATTGCAAGCTCTAACCTGAATCAAACACCACTTGATTGGGACCGGAATCTTAAGAATATTAAAAAAAGTATAGAACTAGCAAAGAAAAATAAAGTTGAAATCTTATGTCTTCCAGAACTCTCAATAACAGGATATGGATGCCAAGATTTATTTTATCATCAATGGTTTATTAAAAAATCCTATGAGATCCTGGATGAGATTATTGAGTACACTAAAACAATAACCTTAATAATTGGAAACCCAGTAATTCATAAAGAAAAATTATATAATGGATGCTGTATAATAAAAGATAAAAAAATATTAGGGTTTTTTATAAAAAGTAATCTTCCAAATGACGGGATTCATTATGAGAAGAGGTGGTTTGACTCCTGGGAATGGGGGAAAATTGATCAAACTAAATACAAGAGTAAAAAATATCCAATCGGAAATATTCAGATAGAGCATAATAAAGATATAACCTTAGGATTTGAAATATGCAGGGATATGTGGGATGAGGAGAGACCAGCAAATTTTATTAAAACAAAAAAAAACTTGATAATATTTAATCCTTTAGCAAGTCATTATGCATTTAAAAAATTTGATTTTAGAAAAAAATTAGTATTAGAAAGTTCAAAGAAATATAACTGTTCATACCTCTCTATCAACTTATTAGGAAATGAGTCAGGAAAAGTGATTTTTGAAGGCGATACGATTCTAGCATCTAAAGGAAAACTTTTATCAATTAATAATCGATTTTCATTTGATAAGATTTCTTATTCCCATTATGATATTGATTTTAGCAATCAACTTAAAGAGATAACCTATGAATCTCCAATTATTTATGAGGAATTTCTTGACGCTTTTTCTCTTGGCCTATCAGATTATCTATTAAAATCAAAAGTTAAAGGGTTTGCATTGTCTCTAAGTGGGGGATTGGACTCATCATCAATAGCAATTTTAATTTACGAGATGGTCAAAAGGATTTTAGAGAGAAAAGGCACCGAAATTTTTAATAAAGAGATAGGTTTAAAGATAAACTTTACCGATAAAATCGATTTAAATGTAAAAAAGGTTATCAAAAAAATATTATTCACAGCATATCAAGAGACTCAAAATTCAAGCAAGGAAACAAAAAAATCAGCTAAAATTTTATCAGAATTTATTGGATCGAATCATTACGAGTGGTCTATCGACTCTGAGGTAAAAAGCATAACTGGTAAAATTTCTAACGAAACCACAAAAACCTATTCATGGGAGAAAGATGATATAACATTGCAAAATGTACAGGCAAGAGTTAGGTCACCATTCATCTGGTTTATTGCAAATGCTAATAATTTATTATTATTATCAACCTCAAATAGAAGTGAATCAAGTGTAGGGTACTCTACAATGGATGGTGATTCAAGTGGATCAATTTCACCTATTGCTGGTGTTGATAAGGTCTTTATAAAGAAGCTTTTAATATATCTTAAAGAAAATTATAACTATACGTGTCTAGATAATGTACTTAACTTGAAACCAAGTGCAGAGCTCAAACCTTCAAATAAAAAGCAATTCGATGAAGACGACTTAATGCCATACAATATTCTATCTAAAATTGAGAGAAAATTCGTTAAAGACCGAAAAAGCCCTAAAGAAATATTTCATATTCTGAAAAGAAAAGAATTGACTGATGATAAGACACTTAAGAAACATATAAAAGATTTCTTTCAATTACTAGGAAGAAACCAATGGAAAAGGGAGAGGACAGCTCCATCTTTTCACTTTGACGATTACAGTCTTGATTCATCTTCCTGGTTTAGATTTCCAATTTTATCTAATAATTTTGAGGAAGAGATAAAAAACCTCTAATTAATCAAGAGGATCATACCCTGATTTTCCCCAAGGATGACATTTTAAAATTCTTTTAACTCCAAGATATGAACCTTTAAATAAACCATATTTTAAGATAGACTGTTTTGAATACTCAGAACAAGTTGGAGTAAATCTACATGAACTTGGAAAAAATGGAGATAATGTTTTTTGATATAGTATTATTGGTAAAATAAATAATTTCCTGATATTCATCTATTAATAATATATTTGCAATCACAATTCTTTAATGATAAAATTAAATCTTTTTTCTTTATTTATACTAGCCTTATTTTATAATCCAGTTACTATTTTTTCTCAAAATGATATAGTGTCTGCCGATATTAATAAATATGATTTTTTAGAAAGCAATAGGTATAAGATTAAAACCATAGAAATAAAGGGAAACAAAAGAACAAAAAAGGATATTATTCTAAGAGAGCTGTCTATAAAAGAAGATGAAACAATTGATAAAAATACCTTAGTTAATATTATTGAAGAAGATAAGAGGAAGCTAATAAATACTAATCTTTTTAATGAAGTAGATATCAACATTATCTTGGTAGATAATTCTAATTTATCTATTGAAATTATTTTATTAGAATCATTTTACTTACTCCCATCAATAATATTTGAATTATCAGATAGAAATTTCAATGATTGGTGGGTAAATTTTGATCATGATTTCAGTAGAATAAATTATGGTGGAGGTTTCTTACAATATAATTTAACTGGAAGAGCAGATATTCTTGAATTTACTTTTAGAAGAGGATTTATTAGAGAGCTTTTCACCTCATATTTTATCCCCTATTTATCCAAAAAACAAAAAGGAGGTTTAGAAGCTTATTTTAATTTAATAGAATTTGATCATTTGTTTTACAATACCAATGATTATGTTCCTATTTTTTATAAGTCAGATAACTTTTTAAAAAAACATTTGAAATCATCATTAGAATATTCACACAGAGAATCTTTCTACAATTATCATTATTTCAGTTTAGAATATAATAATATTAAACTGAATGATACCCTAAATTTTTTGAATGAAAATTATTTCAAAAACCACAAAAACATAAACGGAATATCATTAGGGTATGAGTTTAATAGAGATTTCAGAGATATTAAAAATTATCCTCTAAATGGTTTTCGGCTAAATTTTAGAGTTAGAAAGGATGGTATTGGCATATTTAAAAATCTAGATAAATGGAGTACAAAGCTATATTACTCAAACTATATTCCATTAAAAAGAAATTTTAATTACTCATTTAATTTCTCAACATTATATAGTAGTAAGAATCTACCTTTTTTATTTTATGAATCTAGCGATAAAATCAGGGGATATGAAAAATATTTAATTCATGGTCATTCTTATTTTATTCAAAAAAATTCTTTGAAAAAGAATATTCTATCAACTAGCTTCAATAGAGATAATGAAAAGCTAATTAAGAGAATAAAAAATATTCCTTTGGATATTTATATTAAAATATTTTTTGACAATGGAATTATTTGGAAATACAATAATCAACCTAAAAATAGCTATTTGAATAATAAATATCAATACAGTTTTGGTGTTGGTATAGATTTAGTAACCCTTAAAAATATTTCTTTATCATCAGAATTATCTAGGAATTCATTAAATGAAAATAATTTATCATTTAAATTAGGGGCTGATTTTTAAAAAATGAAGACTGTAGGATTTCATACTTTTGGATGTAAGTTAAATTTTTCTGAGACATCCTCAATTTCAAGAGAGTTTTCTGATAATGGATTCAAGAAAAAATCCATTTATGATAACCCAAATAAGGTAATTATAAATACATGTTCTGTTACTGATAACGCAGATAAAAAATGTCAAGATTTAATTAGAAAAATTAAAAGAAAGTCCCCCGATTCAGAAATTACCGTTGTTGGTTGTTTTGCTCAACTAAAACCCAAGGAAATTATTAATATTGAGGGTGTCGATAAGGTAATAGGTGCGAAAAACAAATTTAAGTTTGAATCTTACCTAAGCGATAGTTCAGTAATTCATTCTAAAATAAATGAGTCTAAAAAATTTAAATCTTCATTTTCTATTGATGATAGGACAAGATCTTTCCTAAAAATTCAAGATGGATGTAATTACGGTTGCTCTTTTTGTACCATTCCATTGGCAAGAGGAAGGAGTAGGTCGGCAGCTCCAGAAGAAGTATTATCTAACTTAAAAGAGCTTATCAAGAAGGGATCGAAGGAGATTGTTCTGAGTGGAATAAATATTGGAGACTACGGAATAATAGAAGGAAAAAGATCTAACGACTTTTATAACCTTCTTCAAGTAATCGATGATCAAATAAAAGATATAAGGATAAGAATTTCATCTATCGAACCAAATCTTTTAAGTAATGAAATAATTGAATTAATTAGTAAGTCAAAAATATTTGTTCATCATTTTCATATTCCTCTTCAGTCAGGATCAAATAAAATATTAAATGGAATGTCAAGGAGGTATACAAGTGAATTGTATGAGGATAGAGTAAAATATATCAAATTTTTAATGCCTAATGCATGTATAGGGGGTGATGTCATTGTTGGTTTTCCAGGAGAAGACAATAGTGAATTTGATAAAACACTAAAATTTATCAAAGATTTGGATATATCTTATCTACATGTGTTCCCGTACTCAGAAAGAGAAAATACAAGAGCTTTATCATTAAATGAAAGTGTGCCTATTGAGATTAGAAACAAAAGATCAAAAGTTTTAAGATTGTTATCCGATAAAAAAAAGAGAGATTTTTATGAGTCCAACATAAAAAATGTAAGGAATGTACTATTTGAGAATAAAGTAAAAGGGGATTTTATTTACGGTTTCACTGATAATTATGTAAAGACAAAAATCAAGTTCAATAGAAAGCTAGTTGGTAAACAGTGTAATGTTTTACTTAAAAAGATTGATAATGACCTTTCGGTAATAGGAGAAATAATATGAAGATAATTTGCATAGGTAGAAACTACGTGGATCACATTGATGAGCTCAAAAATGATATGCCAAAAAATCCAATAATATTTTTTAAACCATCTATCTGTAAACTTGAAGGATCAGATTTTGAAATGCCAAATTTCTCATCAGATGTTCATCATGAAATTGAAATTATTTATAAAATTTCAAAAAGTGGAAAGAATATACCAATGTCAGATTCAATTAACTTCATTTCAGGAATAGGTTTAGGTATAGATTTTACTGCAAGGGATATTCAACTTGAATTTAAGGATAAGGGTTTACCTTGGAGCGTCTCAAAAAGTTTTGATAATTCCGCTGCTATATCAGAATTCAAATCCTTGAGTGACTTTATGGATATAGAAAATATTAAATTTTCTTTAAATAAAAATTTAAAAGAAGTTCAATCAGGAAATTCTAAATTAATGATTTTTAATATTAAATTTCTAATACACTACATATCTCAATTTATTTCACTCGAAAAAAATGATATTATTTTTTCTGGAACTCCAAAAGGAGTAAATCAAATAAAAAGAGGAGATAAACTAGAAGGATTCATAGAAAATGAGAAGATTCTTAATATTAATATTATTTAATTTAATTCACTTCATATCAGGTTCCCAAGATTTGTTATTTCCAATTAATCCTGGATCTCAAAATTATTTATCAGGAAACTTAGGAGAACTTAGGAGCGACCACTTCCATATGGGTCTAGATATTAAAACTTACGGTAGAATTAATGTCCCGGTATATGCATCTGATGATGGTTACATTGTTAGAGTTAGAGTGTCTGGAACTGGATATGGTAAAGCATTGTACCTTAAGCATAATAATGGATTTAAATCTGTATATGCTCACTTAAATAGCTTTCATAAAGAGATAGAAAAATATGTGACTGATTACCAGTACAGAAACGAAAAATTTATTGTTAATCTATATCCTGGGAAAAAATTTTATTTTAAAAAAGGAGAAATTATTGGATATTCAGGTAACTCTGGATCATCAGTAGGTCCTCATCTTCATTACGAGATTAGAGATAGAGAAGAAAATGTAATGAATCCACTAAATTTTTCTTTTAAGGAGATAAAAGATAATATCAAACCAACAATAAAATCTGTTTCTCTTAAAACATTAAGTTTTGACTCTCGAATAAATGGAATGTATGGATTACTTGATATTCCAATTCAGGGTGGTAATAAAATAAATTTAAACCTTGAAGGTGATATTGGTATTTCAGTATCTGCATTTGATATGCTAGACGGATATTTACATAAGGTAGGAATTTCTAGATTTCAACTTTTTCTTGATAATAAACTTTTAGTTGATAATAAAATTGATACCCTTAGTTATTCAGAAACAAATTTTGTGAGTTGGTTTATTGACCAAGATATTTTTAAAAAATTTAGGAAGCAGTACGTAAAATTATATCAGGACGATGGAAATAAATTAAGTTTTCACAAGAATAGTGAAAATGGCATTATAAACTTCAATAAACAAAAGAGTTACAACATAAATATTATTGTTTTTGACTTTTTCAATAATAAATCAAGTATAGAAATTAATGTAAATAGTGATAAAATAAAAAAATATAATTTCATTGATTTGTTTGATGACAACTATTATGTATTAGGAAATACTTTAGCAATTAGATCAAAAATAGAAAATAGAGAATTTATAGAGGTCAAGTTTTCAAATAGGTTAGATATATCTAGATCTATATTTAGTGATGAGCTATACAATTATTATATAATAGATTTAAGAAATGATCTACCAGAAAAAGCCTTTCTACAAGATAAAGAAATAGAGTTCAATTTTATCGAAATTGAAAACGACAAAATTTATGATTTTGATAATAAAAATTTGAAACTTGAAATTGCAAATAATAATATTTTTGATACAATGTATGTAGAGTTTGAAAAAAAAATTGATACAATTGAAAAATTTATTTTTAAAAATTCTCTTCCATTAAAAAAAGTAGTATCAGTGACACTTAAACCAAAAAATACATATGATAAAGAGAAATCATTTATCTATGATATATCAAATAAGCCCTCTTTCATAGGAGGCGTCTGGGAAGAAAATAATATTGTATTCAAGACTAGTGAATTATCAGAATATTCAATACTTGAGGATAAGGATCCTCCAGTTATTGAGAGGGTAAAGTTTAATAATGACCTAATGGTATTTAGAATATATGATGAATTATCAGGTATAAAGTCCTATGAGGGCAGAATAAATAATAACTGGATATTATTTGAGTATGATAATAAAAACGATATCATTATTTCTAAAAAAAAGAACTCAATTCAATCATTTAAAGGTAAATTTGTACTTGAAGTTATTGATAATTCTAATAACAGAAAAACTTTAAATTTAAATTTATAATATGTCATTAAATATAGGAGACAAAGCACCAAACTTTAAGTCTATTAATCAGAAAGGAGATGATATTGAACTTAAAAACTATCTTGGTAAAAAAGTTATTTTATATTTCTACCCTAGAGATAACACACCAGGTTGTACAGCCCAGGCTTGTAATCTTAATGATAATCAAGAAAGTTTAAATGATGAAAACTATGTGGTTCTAGGTGTTAGTAAAGACTCTGTGAAATCACATCAAAAATTCATTGATAAGTATGATTTAAACTTTGATTTAATTTCAGATGAGGATAAATCTGTACATAAGTTGTATGGGACATGGGTTGAGAAAAAAATGTATGGAAAAACATATATGGGTACAGCCAGGCAGACCTTTATTATTGATGAAAATGGTATTATTTCTGACATAATAACTAAAGTCAAAACAAAAGAACACACAAATCAAATTCTTGGTGAGTAAAAATATTGATGAATTAAAAAATATTTCCTCTCAGGTAAGAAGAGATATAGTTAGGATGGTCCATCAGGTCCAATCTGGACATCCGGGTGGGTCTCTTGGTTGTACAGACTTTCTTGTATATCTATTCTTTAATTTGATGAAAAGAAATGATTCATTTGATATGAATGGATTTAATGAAGATTTATTTTTTCTATCTAATGGTCATATTTCACCCGTTTTTTATAGTGTTCTCTCAAGAGCTGGATATTTTGACAAAAGTGAGCTAAGTACCTTTAGAAAATTAAACTCAAGGCTTCAAGGTCACCCTGCAACTCACGAGGGATTACCTGGAATCAGAGTTGCTTCCGGATCTCTTGGCCAGGGACTTTCAGTGGCGGTTGGCTCTGCCCTAGCAAAAAAATTAAATAAGGAAGAGAATATTATATATATCCTCATGGGAGATGGAGAACTGCAAGAGGGGCAAGTTTGGGAAGCGATGATGTATGCTGCACACAATAAAGTAGATAACATAATTGCTACAATCGATTTGAATGGTCAGCAGATCGATGGACCGGTTAATGAAATTAACTCACTCCTTAATCTAAAGGATAAACTTGAATCTTTTGGTTGGAAAGTATACGAAAGTGATGGCAATGATTTCGAAAGCCTATCCTCTACCCTAGAGGATGCAAAAAAAAGTTTATTTAGTGGCTACCCAATTGTAAATATCATGAAAACAGTTATGGGAAAGGGAGTTGACTTTATGGAAAACTCTCATAAGTGGCACGGGATACCACCAAATGATGAACAATTAAATGATGCTTTAAAGCATATAAAGGAAACTTTAGGTGATTACTGATGGAAAGAAAAGAATATACCTACACTGAAAAGAAAGATACTAGATCTGGGTTTGGTGACGGCCTAACAGAACTAGGAAAATCTAATAAAAATATAGTAGCGCTTTGTGCAGATCTGACAGGGTCACTAAAAATGAATGATTTTAAAAATAATCATCCTGAGAGATTTTTTCAAGTTGGAATCGCTGAAGCTAACATGATGGGTTTAGCTGCAGGGCTAACTATTGGAGGTAAAATTCCATTTACAGGTACTTTTGCAAATTTCTCGACAGGAAGAGTATATGATCAGATAAGACAATCAATAGCTTATTCTAATAAAAATGTTAAGATATGTGCATCTCATGCCGGTCTAACACTTGGTGAAGATGGTGCAACACATCAAATCCTAGAAGACATCGGTATGATGAAAATGTTGCCTGGCATGACGGTAATTAACCCATGTGACTACAACCAGACAAAGTTAGCTACCATAGCCCTTGGAGATCATATTGGCCCTGCATATTTAAGATTTGGAAGACCTAAATGGCCGATATTTACTCCTGAAAATATTAAATTCCAGATAGGAAAAGGTATTAAATTTTTAGATGGTAATGATATTTCAATTTTTGCGACAGGACACATGCTATGGCAAGCTCTTGAAGCAGAAAAAATCTTATTTTCTTTAGGTGTT
The DNA here is from genome assembly GCA_913052485.1 of uncultured Flammeovirgaceae bacterium. Lineage (GTDB taxonomy): Bacteria > Bacteroidota > Bacteroidia > Cytophagales > MED-G16 > MED-G16. Next base: position 46,253 of record CAJXDN010000008.1, read on the forward strand.
AGCTGTGAGATAATTAATATTCATACAATTAAACCTCTCGACGAAGAAATTATTTTAGAAAGCATCAAAAAGACAAAGTGTGCAATATCATGCGAGGAACATAATGTAATTGGGGGTTTAGGAGAAAGTATTTCTAGATTAATATCAGAGAAGAGTCCAGTCCCCTTTAAAGTTATAGGCGTAAATGATTCATTTGGTGAAAGTGGAAAACCATTAGATCTACTGGAAAAATATAACCTTAATCCTGAGTCGATAAAAGAGGCAGCTTTACAGATTATTGATAAAAAATGAATAAAGCTCTAATTTTATTATCTGGAGGACAAGATTCAACTACTTGCTTATACTGGGCTAAAGAAAAATTTGATTCAATTCAAGCTATAGGTTTTAACTATGGCCAAAGACACTTGGTAGAACTGGATTTTGCTAAAAAGATATGTGATAAAGAAGATATCTCATTTGATATTATTTCATTGAAGGATATTTTATCAAACTCAGCTCTTATTAATCCTCACTTGGATTTAAATGATAATCATCCATCAAATGAAAATTTACCAAATTCATTTGTTCCCGGAAGGAATCTACTTTTTCTATCAATAGCATCTTCAATTGCATATAATAGAGAAATAGAAAATATCGTCATCGGTGTCTGTGAGACTGATTTTAGTGGATATCCTGATTGCAGAAATGAATTCATAAAATCAATGAAAAAAACCATTCATTTAGCCACAGAAAAATTAATAGAAATACACACTCCCCTAATGAATCTAGATAAAGCACAAACTTGGAAATTAGCAAATGATCTCGGATGTATAGAGACTATAATTAATTCTACCATGACAGATTATAATGGATCTCAAAATGAAAATGATTGGGGACTTGGAAATCTTGACAATCCTGCAAGTATTCTAAGACATAAAGGTTATCTTAAAGCAAAAAAAAATAAATGGATTTAAAATCAAATATAGTAGACCCTTATATTGGTCAAACTGCAGAAGGAAAAAGAATTGAGTTTGAGTCAACAGATTCCATAGAGAAAGGAGAATTAAAAGTTTTTAAATTCAATAGCATTAATCAATATATAAAAATTCATACAAAAGAATTTATTGCAGTTTGTCCATTTAGTGGACTTCCTGATGTAGCTAAGATTAAAATTGAGTATTATCCTATAGGTAAGGTTGCTCTTGAACTTAAATCTTTAAAATATTACCTAATAAGCTTTAAAAATGTTGGAATTTATCAGGAAGAAGTAACAAAAAGAATTTATAATGATTTGAAAGAGGTTCTTAAAACAAATAAAATTAAAATAACAAGCAAGTATAATGTAAGGGGTGGTTTATATACAACCTGTACAGAGGGAAAGTTATAAACTATTCAGAATACTTTCTTTTAAACCTATCATATAGGATTTGCTGTTTTCCATCTAAATTAATTTCTCTACCTGTTATAAATGCATGAACAATCTGACTTGTCCTCATATCTAAAATATCCCCTTTTGATACAACTATGTTAGCATCCTTACCAACTTCTAAAGATCCCGTCACATCATCAATTCCAAGTATTTTAGCTGTGTTATAAGATATCATTTTCAAAGCTTCTTCCTTGGGAACTCCGTATGCCACTGAAGTTCCAGCTAAAAAAGGTAAATTTCTTTGTGAATGAAGGGAACCAGAAGCAGTCAATCCAACTAAAACACCTTCCTTATATAAAAGATAAGGAAGCTTGTAAGGTAAATCAATATCTTCATGATTTCTTGAAGGTGTTCTGTGTATATTATTTAATAATATTGGTAAATTATTTTCCTTGATAAAATCAATTGTATAATATGCATCATTAGCTCCAACAATAACTAAATCATTTATTCCATGTCTTTTAAAGGTTTGAACTGATTCAATTATTTGTTCTCTAGAATTTGCATGAATATAAACTTTCTTTTTACCAGAAAAAACATCGGACATCGCCTCCAACTTTAAATTATTTTCATCAATACTACCCCTTCTATTATAATACGATCTTGAGTCAATAAGAAATTTATGTATTTTATCTACTGTACTTTTATAATTAGAATTTACTCTAAACTCTGTTGATCCTGACCATCTACTGGGTGGATATGTTTTTCTAGGCCACTTAACATGAATACCATTGTCAACCTTATATGCCGCATCTTCCCAATTCCATCCCTCCATCATCATTACAGACGAATTCCCTGTAATTAAGTCACCGTCAGGTGCAACTTGAGAAAGAAGTATCCCATTATATCTAAAGGTTGGTATCATTTCCGAGTCAGTATTATAAGATGTAAGAGTTCTAATATTTGAATTGATATCACCAATCTCAGTATGATCCAAAGTTGCTCTTATCGCAGATATCTCTTCAAGTCCAACCTTTGAAATAGGTAATATAAGACCCGGATAAATAAGTTTTTTATTTAAATCAATCTGTAAATGATCTTGAAAATCACTTAGAATTAAGTCATCAAAATCACCAACATGAGTAATTTTCCCTGAGTCAAAACATACATATCCATTTTTAAAAATAGTTCCATCACCAACATGTACTTCAGCATTGTATAATATTATAGCCTTATCCTGTTCACTAACAGGTTCAGGGACCTGTGAAAATATAATTTGAGATATAAAAAAGAAAATTAAAAAATATATTTTATTCATAATCGTAAATTAATTTTCACTTGTTGATTGATAATCATATTCATCTTCACAATGAAGTTCAAAATGTGCTGTCTTAATTGGTTTTCTTCTGCCTCCCATTGGTGTATTTGAATTTTTCATTTTTGAAATTATTCTAGCTCTCTCTCTTTTAATTTCTTCTCTTAAGATTTCATCTTCTTCTATATCATAATAGATCTTACCATCTACCAAAGTTTTTAAAGGTTTTGAATATATTGATAGTGGATTATCATTCCACAACACTAAATCAGCATCTTTTCCAATTTTAATACTTCCAATTCTATGATCTAAGTTTAATAATTTAGCAGGATTGAGTGTTACTAACTTCATTGCCTCAACTTCAGACATATTACCATATTTTATAGATTTACCTGCTTCCTGATTTAATCTTCTTGCCATTTCTCTGCTATCAGAGTTAATTGATGTTACAACACCTGCTTGTGACATAAGGGCTGCATTATAAGGAATTGCTTCTTTTACCTCATTTTTATAAGCCCACCAATCTGAAAAAGAACCAGCTCCAGCTCCATGTCTAGCCATAATATCTGCAACCTTATATCCTTCAAGAATGTGAGTAAATGTGTTTACTTTAAAATCAAACTTTTCAGCAACTTTCATTAACATATTTATTTCAGATTGAACATATGAATGACATGTGATATGCATTTTACCATTTAAAATCTGAGATAAAGCATCTAATTCAATATCTTTTCTAGGAATAATAGCACTAAGCTTCTCTTTTTTTGTTAATGAATTGTATTTTTTCCATTTATTCTCATAAATTCTAGCTCTATTAAAAGCATCAATATATACTTGTTCAACCCCCATTCTTGTATCTGGAAATCTTGTACTAGAAGGGGCTCTAGATCTCTTAACATTTTCTCCAAGTGCAAATTTTATATATTCATCAGCTTCTTCTATAATCATATCTTCAGGTGATGAGCCCCACCTAAACTTAACTATTGCAGATTGACCTCCAATTGCATTTGCTGATCCATGAAGAAGTTGCGAGGTTGTTACTCCTCCCGCCAACTGTCTATAAATATTTACATCCTCAGAATTCACTACATCCTTTATTCTTACTTCAGCAGTATTAGACTGTGAACCCTCATTTACACCAAAAAGAGCTATGTGAGAGTGTTCATCAATAATCCCAGGAGTTAGATGCATTCCATTTCCATCAATTATCTTTATATTTTTTTCATTAATGGATATTTCTTCTCCAACATCAACAATTTTACCATTTTCAATTAAAACATCACCTTTCTCAATTATTCCATCACCCTCAAGAGTCCAAAGTTTTGCTCCTCTAATAAGTATTTTTTGTTGGCTTTTCAAAGTTTCCGTTCCATATTCAACAAAAGGATAAATAACTTTACCGATTCCTATATCTTTTTTAATATTTTGTTTTTTATTGGTATCTTGATCCATTAATTGAGAATCATTTTTTGTAGCAACCCAATCAATCCAATCAAAATTATTTAGAGTTCCCTTTCCAAGAAAACGATCTTTTGAAAAATAACCAGATAATTTATACTCACCTGATGTGATTCCTGATTTACCCTTTGGAATATTAAACGAGATATTAATATTTTCATCATCAACAATAATTTTTGTTTTTATTCTTAAAGAATCTGATTTACTGACACTTAAAATACTTGCACTTGGATTATCCTTACTTCCAGTTACATTTAATATCAAACTGGCAATTTTTTTATTATCTTCAGTATCAAAAACTAATGAGTAATTACCTTCATAATCATTGATATTAGAATCTGCAACTCTATGCCATTTACCTTGTGCCCAATTACTTAGAATCTTTGTTTCTCTTGAAAAAATATCTCCATCAGAAATAAAAAAATTTGCTATAAAAGATTCTTTAAGAGATCCTATTTTATGATCCATATTAATGAACTTTGATGGATTATATGTTAATGCTTTCAATAACGTAGACTTAGATGCTCCTCTTTCATGTGATTTTATTAAATTTTTTCTAAAGTCAGATAAATTTTTAATTCCATGAGATGTGATTGAAAAATTAATTCCATTCTTCTCTAAAAAATATGGATTAGAAGGAGCCATTTCCCAATGTTTTAACTGAGAAAGTAAAATATCTTTATTTTTAAATGGATCATCAACATTATATGGCTTTGGATAATTTATTGGTATAATCAGATCTGAATTCCCCTCTTTAATCTCGATAATTCTTTGATATTCATCTCCTTGTCCTTTAATTAAGAATTTTACACCAACCTCTTTTTCAATTTTTTGAGCTAGAAGTACTCTAAGTTTATCACTAACTTCAATTATTTTAGGTAAACCTTTGTTATCATTTATACTTGAAAGTGAAAGATTAGTTTGGGATAACTTACCTGAATTAGCTTTATACCATTCAGCATCAAAAAAAGATTGCTTCATTAAAGCAACTGCTCCCATAAGAGAACTTGGATACCTCTGCCTTGAGGAACCCTTCATAAAAGAGAAATGGTTTGATGCCTTTTCTCTTAAAATTATGTTTTGCTCAACATCATTAGCAAGAGATACAAATGTACCTGTACCCCTCATAATACCATCCATATTATGAGATACTACAGATCCGAAACCCTCTTTCCTTAAATCATTTGATTTCTTTTGATCAAATTTTATATTTTCTACACTATTATACTCAGGCCTTATTGACTCATTCCAAGAAAATGCCCCATCTTTATTTGAAAGCATTTGGGGATTATTGTAGCTTGACATCCAACCAGATGATGAGCTCCTAGATTTATTTTCAACAATTGCATAATTTGTATAAAGATCAATGAAAGATGGGTATATATAATTACCACTCAAATCAAATTTTCTAATGCCTTCAGGTATTGTAATATCTTTACCAACATTAGTTATTATTCCGTTTTTTATAATTAGGGTACCATTTTCAATTTTTGTATTATAATCTACAATAATATTAGCATTAGTAAACGCATAATGATTATCTCTTACATCTTCCACACCATTGAGGGGAAAACCTTCCTGAGAAAAAGTTAAAAAAGGAGAAATAAATAAAAGTAATGAAAGAATATATCTCATTGTTTAGTATTGTTGTTCAATTCAATATATGAAAAAAAAATATTAAAGGAAAAAAATTAATTTATTACTTTCCCTTTAATAAAAATTAAAGACCTTTTATTATCACTAGTTATAACAGACAATGATTTTCTAAAAACACCGGGCCTACCCTTGGGGTTATATTCAGCAATTACATACCCATCTTTACCAGGTTTTATTTCATTTTTAGACCAATCAGGGGTGGTACATCCACATGATGGTTTAACAGAAAGAATTTTTAATGCATTTTGACCATTATTGGTAAACATAAATTTATATGAGACCTTTCCATCATTTTCTTTAACATCACCAAAATTATGTTCATTAACTTCAAAACTTATATTTGGTTTCTGAATAAATGATGAAAGTAAAAAAAATAGTGCTATATATAATGTTGTTTTTTTCATATTAATCAAAAATATATAAATAATTATAGTTCATCAATTAAACAATTCAATTAATTTTA
>CAJXDN010000009.1 GCA_913052485.1 uncultured Flammeovirgaceae bacterium
AGGTTTCAGAGGAATATCAGAAGTTTAAAAAACTATTTCCAAATGCAATAATTATTCCTGAAAAGATAAAAATCAATTAAATAATTGATTTCTCATGTTTTCATTAATGGAAAATGCTAAAATTAGTGAAACTATCAATCCAATCCCTGCATATAACATATCCTTAAAGATCATCTTTGTTGCAATTTTCGTATCGCCTTTTTTCTTTCTAAGTTGAATGGCTAATTCTCTTCCTCCAAGTAAACCTAAAAAGACCCAGGTAGTACTTATAGGAATTGTACTTATAATTTTTAGATAATATAATAAACAAGCATATATAAAATCTATAATTGTTGCAGCCCTGACATCTATTACATTTGATTTTTCTAAAACAATTTCCTGTATTCTATCACCTCTGAGATAGAATAACAGTCCCATACCAAAAAACATGGTTGAAGCAACAACTAAGAACTGATCTGTTGAAAGAGATCTTGGAAGAACAACTGCTATGTTTGCCATATCTTGAGTTAACCATACTGACCAAAGAGCACCACTAGAAATCCATTGTAAAGGCACCCAAATTACTGATGGTTTTGATTTTTTGAATTTTTCAAATAAATCGGTAACTAGAAGCCATACAATTATTGCAGTAACAAAAGCAATAACATATCCAAACATACTTTTTTGAAGTATGCTAACTATAGAACTTGCTTTAGTGGTAAAAGCACTTAATAATAATATTGAAGTTGATACTGGCATTTTTAATCTTGTTAAAACGAGAAGTATCGCAGGAGCCATGACCTGTAAAAAACTAAAACTTGTAGGGGCCTCATTTAATCCCTTAGAAAGAAGTCTACCGTGACTAATATCTCCATCGTAATAAATCCAACTGTATGTATGTGTAAACAATAAAATTCCACCCATATAGATCCATAGATAATACCACTTTCTATCTTTATTAGAAGCTATAAATGTACCTATAGTTTGAATACTATCATTTGCAATAGCTGAATAAGCAGCTAGAAAGAATACCGTCCACATTAAAAATTCATGACTCATATTAGAATATTTATAGTTTTGTAAAAATATTTAGGTATTAAAAATTAGAGATCAATTTAATATTATGTATGTGTTAATTTTATCAATTATTTGTTAAAAGAATGTTAAGAAAAAATAGTTAAAAGCAATTTGTAAAAAAGAAAGTAACTTTGCCTGATTATGATTAAAATAGATAAACTTATAGATTCAATATCATCTTTCTTAAGAGAAAGATTTGATAGTATGAAAGGAGATCTGGTTGAAAAAATCTCTTCAATCATATCAAAGTTAATATCCTTTTTTATTCTTTTTTTGATTTTAATGTTTGTGATTGGGTTCACAAGTATTGCCCTAGGGAATTATATCAATTCTATTTTAAATAGTACTTATTTAGGACACGGGATAATTAGTCTATTTTATCTTATTATTTTTATAGCATTATATAGATTATCCAAGTCTGGAACACTTAAAAAAATTATAGAAAAAGAAATGAGAAAGGGATTAAAAAATTAAATTTCGTTTAGTCTTTTCTTCATTTTCCCTGCCTGAACACCAAACATCATCTTAAACCTTCTGCAGAAATAAGCTGTATCCTTGAATCCAACATCATTACTAATAACTTTAATAGCATCAGTTTTCTCCCTTAAAATTTTTATAGCTTTTTCCATTCTCCTATGCTCGATATAATCTTGAGGAGAGAACCCTATATTATTTCTAAAAAATTGTCCAACATAGTCCTCTGATATATTTAAATGATCAGATAGTATTTTATTTGATAAATCTCTGTGAAGGTTGTCATCAATAAATAAGAAAAGATCTAAAATTTTTTCATCATTAAAAAACCTAAAGTTTTCCTCAATACTAGAAAAAAGTGGCTGTTTCGATAAAATGTTTCTGATTACTTCATAAACGATTTGATTAGTGATCGACTCAATAACCTTTTGAGAACCAGGCAAACCACTAGACACTTCTTTTATTATACTTTTTAGCAGGTAGACAAAAGGTTTATTATTTTCAATAGTAGATACTCCCAGGTTTTTACTATGAAATATATTAACAAGATCGTATGCCTTTGCATCTAAATTGAGTATGAGATACTTATCCGATTTAGAATTTGTATTTCTATTTTCTCGTAAATATTTTCTCTTCTGATCAATAAAATCTTCATATGCTAATGTTCTTGTTCTTTCTGACCCGAAAGAAAGGGAAACTGTATTATGGGCCGGAATAAATAAAGCAGAGTCGTTATATAACAACTTCTTATATTTTCCATATCTAAACTTACCTGATATTGGATAGATTATTGTGTTGTCTATATCATAATAATTATCAATTGTAAATGATTTCTTTACATCAATAATATTAACCTTCTTCAATGAAATTGAGAGATGATCATTAATAACATTTATAAAATTTCTATCCATAATAGTTGAAAGGACTTCAAATCTAAAATAAAAAGGGTAAAATCAAATAAATTAATTTTCAAATTTATCAATGAGTGAAGATGAAGAATGGCCTTCTAATAATTTAATAATTTTTACTTGACCGCCATTCTTTTCGACAAATTCTCTACCAACAATATCTTCTAGAGTATAATCACCACCTTTTACAAGGAAATTTGGTTTTATTTTCTCAATTAATTTTAATGGAGTCTCTTCCTCAAAGAGTACTACATAATCTACAAACTTTATAGAGGATAATATCTTCAATCTGTCTTTTTGAAAGACCTTTGGCCTTGAAGAACCCTTCAATCTTTTAATTGAATTATCAGAATTCAGACCGACAATTAATATATCTCCGTAAGATTTTGCTTGATCTAAAATATGTATATGGCCAGGATGCAAAATATCAAAACAACCATTTGTAAAAACAATTTTCTGTTTGTTAAGTAATTCTAAAATTCTTCCTAAAGTGTCCCAGGTCAATATTTTTTTATCCATTAGACCTTATCTTAAAAAATAAAATTAGAGAGCTTACTATTCCAAGTAGAGCCAGACATATAATCTGGGAGGTGTGAAGAATAGTAGCAAAAAATAATCCAGTCTCATAATTTATGTTATAGCTTATTAGAATTGAAGCTACAAGGAAATGATACGCACCAATTCCGGCATTTACAGGAACAACCATCCCGAGCGATCCCGCAACTAATACTGCAATGCCAGAGCTTATTGCTAAACTACTTGTCTCCTCTAATGAAAAAAAGATTACATAACCCATTAAGAAATAAATTATCCAGAGGATTAAAGTCGAAAGCAGAAAATTTTTATTCTTATAGTACTTGTTAACAGAAAGAACACCTTTTTTAAATTCAGAAAATTTGGATGAGAAAGTATCTGATTTTTTATTCAAATAATATAAAAATGAAATAATTACTGCAATAACAAAAAAGAATATGATTAAGTAATAAACATCAAATGATATGTTAGTTAAAATATATGTTGAAAAGAAGTTTGTAAACAAATCAAATTCTATAATAAAGAATAGTAAAGAAATTATTAACAATGATATTAAATCAAAGATTCTCTCAGACACTACGGTTCCTAGGGATGAGCTTACCTTTATATCATTGGTTTTTGATATGAGATAGCATCTAACAAAATCATTAAATCTAGGTATGAACAAGGCAAAGAAATAAGACACAATTAATATGTGAGTGGTAATGTATGTTGAAAGGTTTGTTTGCTTTGTTTGCATCAATAAGTTCCACCTGTAACCTCTTACAACGTGTTCAAAAATTGAAATAAACATCGACAAATAGATCCAAGAGTAATCTAAATTATCTAACCTCTCAAGAAAAAGATTTAAGTCAATATTGTTAAATACAATATATAGAAGGAAAAGCCCTAAGACTAGAGAAACTACGGTATTAACAATGATATTTCTCGTTTTCAATGTTTATTTTTTTTAAAACAAATTTAATTCTTATTAATTATCATTCTAACCAAATTCTAATGATTAAATTATAAAATTGATAAATGACTTATTTTATTTAAATTTGTGGTTCAATTAATTATAAATCACCGAAAAAAATGGCTAAAAGTTTTAGAGTATTATATGTTGCCTCGGAAATAAAACCATTTCTTAACGATACCTATGTATCAGAGATTGTGAGAATGTTGCCACAGGAGATGCAGAAGAAGGATATAGAAATAAGAATTTTAGTACCTAGGTTTGGTTTAATTAATGAGAGAAAAAATAGACTACATGAAGTTGTCAGACTTTCTGGTTTGAATATCACTATTGGCGATGACGATAAACCTCTAATAATAAAAGTTGCCTCAATTCCGGCTGCAAAGCTGCAAGTTTACTTTATTGATAACGAAGATTATTTTAAGAGAAAAACAGTTTTTAAGAATAAGAGTGGAAAATTCCATAAAGATAATGACGAGAGAATATTATTTTTCTGTAGAGGTGTCCTCGAGACAGTAATCAAGTTAGGCTGGTCACCAGATATAATTCATTGCAATGACTGGATGAGTTCTCTAGTACCGATGCTAATTAAATCTGCTTTCTCCGAGTCTCATCTTTTCGAAAACACTAAATGTATTTATTCACTTTATACAAATGAGTTTAAAGAAGAGCTTGACAAAAATATGATCAAAAAAATTCTTGAAGATGAAGAAATAGATGAAAAAATGACTAAATCACTAGAGCCTCTAGATTATTCTGGCCTACTTAAAATAGCTTCTGAATTTTCTGACGCAGTCATAAGGCCAAAAGATGAACTCAGTAAAAAAGTTGAAAAGGTTCTTTCAGAAATTTCTCCAAAAAAGAAATTACATACAATCCTTAATGATGAAAAGTCTGTAGAGTCACATTATAAACTATATAATGAAATTCTTAACTAGAGTAATAATAATTTTATCATTTCTTAATCTATCTTGTGACGAATCTAATGAGATAGGTATAGATGAACTCCTGTCTGGACAAAAAAACAAGATAAGAGTACATTATGTTAATGTACCTTTGAATATCTCAAATATATATTTAGATAGTGTAAGGACAGACGAGGGAGATGTTTATTTTGGTAAATACTCTAACCCAAACTTTGGGGATGTTAAATCAATTTCTTATGCTCAACTTTCATATCAACCAGGCAGTGAAGTTCCACCCCTTCCTGGAGAAGTTTCCGAAAATTATTACTTTCCAAATCAATCTTCAATACTTGACTCTGCAGTTCTTTACCTAAAATATTCTAAGGTTTACGGCGAAGATATTTTTAGCGAACAGGAGATAACTGTATCACAAATACAAGATACTTTATTCTCATCTGCATTATATACCTCCTCAAGGTACGTTGAGGTTAGCCCACCCATTGGCGATATTGGATTTACAAGGTTTAAGACCTTTAATATGGATACTGTGTTAAGAATACCTATAAAAGATTTCTATGGGAGGTTTATGTTAAATCAGATTGTTAACGATGTACCTGTCGCTGAATTGGTTGATAGAATGAGAGGTCTTGCATTTGTTCCAGGTGAAAATAATTCACAGTTAGTAAGTTTTAATCTCGACGATGACGACTCAAAACTTATCTTATATTTTAATAATCCTGAGGAAAATGGATTATTCAGTCCTGTAGAAGATTCCTTACAGTACATCTTTAGGTTTAACTCACCTATCACAAAAAAATACAGTTATTATGATATCGATCGTTCCGCATCTGAATTATCGTTTCTTGACTCATACAATTCAAATGAGAAATTTGATTTTCAAGATAAAATTTATTGGCACCCAGCTACAGGAATTTATCCAGTGATCGATTTAAAAAATTATTATAACTTTTTGGATTCAGCAAAAAATATTGTACTCAATAAAGTTGAATTAGTCACCGGACCTATTGATGAAATAGATAATTTTTCACCTCCATCAAAGGCCCTATACTATATATTAAGAAATAATAATCTTAATCCAATTGGAATTATATCAAACCCTGAAGAGAACGTGGTTATGAGAGATAATGCGTACTACTCAGATGAGTCAGATGCAGCAGAGCACCCTCTTGATAGTATTGTATCATTCTCCTACAAAGGAGAGTCAACAGTTTTCTTCCAAGAATTAGCTATGGGTAATTTAACCGCAAATGAATTGATAACTTATCCAGAATTACCTAACACTTTTGATAACCTTGTAATAGATAAAGACAAAGTTTTTCTCAAAATATATTATACAAAATACAAGGAATAAATTGAACCAAAACCTTGAAGTCTGTACTTTTAATTTAAAAGATTTTAATAAAGCTATCAAATACAATATCTCCAGGATTGAATTGTGTGCAAGTAAAGATGTTGGGGGAATAAGTCCTGAGAAAGAAGACATAATATATGCTACATCTAAAGGGATACCAATTTATCCTATCGTAAGACCCAGGCCCGGTAACTTTTCATACAGTAATAAAGAAATTCAAAATATGATTAACTACATATCCTTCTGTAAGGAATATGGTTGTAAGGGTATAGTTTTTGGAATACTTAACAGTGAGAATGGAATCGATATAAGTAATTGCAAGAAGCTAATTAAAGAATCTGAGGGAATGTCAAAGACCTTTCATATGGCCTTCGATTTAGCAAAAGATTCGTTTATCTCAATGGAGAAGATAATTGATCTTGGATTTGATAGAATATTAACTAGTGGAAAAGAAACAAGCGCAATAAAAGGTAAAGACCTCATCAAAGAGTTAGCTATTAAAGGACATAATAGAATATCAGTTATGCCTGGATTAAAACTAAGATCAGATAATATTGATACGTTTAATAGAGATGAAAATATATATGAATATCACTCCTCGTGTTATGTTAACAATAGTTTCTCAGAGTCAGAGTTAAGAAGAATTATAAAAAAAGTTTCTAATTAGAATTTCCAATTTTTAGAGCCTCTCTTACTTGGATAAAGTAATATATCAAGATACTTGTGACAATAACTTTCTGGGAAGTTACTTGAATAAATAGTGATCTGTTATCACTGAAAGGATTTGGTCCAAATTCCATCATAAGAACAAACAAAAACATGATAAGTGTGAAAGAAAGAGTTGAGATAAATAAAATTTTAGATGATAATTTTATGGATTGTATAAATATAGCTTGGATAATGCAATGAATAAAAAGAGAATAAAAGCCGATCTTCACAAAAAGTATATGAAGCGAAAATGTACTAGGGTCAGATGAAAAAATAGCGACAAACACAAATCCAATAAGTGAAAGTGAAATAGTTAATATCAACAGGGTTTGAAGTAAAGTACTTTCACTTTTGTTTATAAGAATTCTTAAAAATTTATAGTAGAAAATAGAGTATGATAATGCTAAAACTAGCATTGAGACATTAAATAAATAAGCTGAAAGAAAATTTGACTCTCCATTTTTGGCAGTCCATTCACCTAAATTACTTAGGAAATTATAGAAGAAAAGGTAGCCAACGGTATCTGATTCTATTATAGTACCGCCCGGATAATAAACCATTGAGAAAAAACATAATAGAATGAAAATGAAAATTCCAAAATATCCCTGTTTTATTAATGAATTTCTCATTGTTAAAAATAATAAATCTATATTTATAAAAACTATAATGTTAATTACTAAATAATGAAAGTAGCAGTTATCGGATCAGGAATTTGGGGAGCTTGTACAGCTTACTTCCTAAATAAAGAGGGGTGTGATGTTGAGCTCTATGACATGTGGGGAGCAGGTAATTCAAGATCAGGTTCTGGTGGTGCATCACGTATAATAAGGCTGGCATATGGGTACGATGAGATTTATACAGAGTTGACTAATAACTCATTTAATTTTTGGCAGGAACTAACAGATGAGAGCGAAAGAGAGCTTTATAATGAATGCGGAATGCTGTGGATGGTTAGTCAAAATGATAGCAATTATATCAAGAACTCGAAAAAACATATTGAGAGCAGAGGACATAGCTTAGTTCAAATCGAGAAAAAAGATGCGAAAAAGAAATATCCAGAGATTAATTTTGATGATATTAATGAAATTTATTTTGAGAAAAAGGCAGGGGCCCTTATGGCGAGTAGATGCTGTAAGAATGTAGTAAGAAAATATCAGAGTGAGGGTGGCAAGTTTTACCTTGGAAAAGTCAAAGTTTTTGAAGATAAATTAAATAATAAAGAGTCATTTACTTTCAATGACAAAGTAATTAATGCCGATAAATTTGTGATAGCATGTGGGCCTTGGAATAGAATTTTATTTCCTAAAATGTTGGGGTCTAAGACATATATATCAAGACAGGAAGTTTATTATTTCTCTGTACCTAATAATAATGCTAATAATTATAATTTAAGTAATATCCCATGTTGGCTGGATTTAAATGAAAATAATCCATCATACTACGGTATCCCATTCCATTTAAACAAAGGCTTCAAAATTGCATATGATGAAAGATCAACAATTTTCGATCCTGACAAAGACGATAGAATTCCTTTGACTCACCTGGTTGAAAGAACAAAAAAATATTTTTATTATAGATTTCCTAGGTTACATAGATTACCAATAGCTGAAACCAGAGTATGCCAGTACGAGAATAGTTTGGATGGCAATTATATTATTAACTATCATGAAGATAATGATAATGTATTAATTCTTTCTGGGAGCTCTGGTCATGGATTTAAGCTAGGACCTGGACTTGGAGAATTAGTAAAGGATATTATCACATCCGATAAAAAAATTCCTAATTTTTTTAATATTTCAAGACTAAAAAATATTAAAACCGAATCACAGTATTACAATTCACAAATTAAATACAATAAAAAAAGGTTATTTAACTAAAACGAAAAAAATTATTTATTAAAATAATTTGTTAGTCTATCTGATAAATTTTCTCTGATATTTAACCAAAAAAAATTGTAGTCTCCAGCATGAAAACTTTCCTTCTCAAATATTTTTACCCATGGAATATTAAGTTCAATTAATTGTAGTGAGCCTTTGTCTGACTTAGCTTTAATTTTACTTTCATTTTTTATTTTTAATGGACCAATTGGGCGCTTTAGAACTTGATATTTGAACATCTGAAAGAAACTTGGCATTAAAATTCCTTTGTGGTCTTCCAATTTCGTAATTTGTTTATCAGATGTAAAAGATATAGGGTTATTAGCTACTACTTTTTTGTAAACTTCATTATCATAAGGATAAAAATTATTACCGTGTGTGTTCCAAGAAACAAAACAATTTAATTGCAGTGGATTCTCACAAACTGGAAAATTTTTGAAGCTACTAGCGACTGGCATACCAATAAGATATGCTAATAATAAATTATCTCTTAATTTTCTGTCTGGTAGAATGAGCTCCTCAATTAACCTTGCGGCATGTAGTGTGCCCTGACTGTGTGCTGCAATTATTATTTTTTTTCCTTTATTTTCTTGGTTCAAGTATGTGAGGAAAGCTCTTTTGATATCATTATATGCAACATCAAAAGATTCCTTAGCATACGACTTTAATTTATTATTTTCAAATGAAAAGAACTCTAATGATTTATTAGAATAAATTAGATCTTTATAGTACTTAAAATTATCTTTTAGCTTTTGATCTAAAGCTATCTCCGTTAATAACTCGTTAGTACTATGATAAACTAAACCATCATAAAAAAGTTGTCTATATAGGGGTGTATAAACATTTGTCAGTCCAGAAAATACACTAGCTTGATTTTTTAACGCAAGAGCGTCAACTCTATTTTGATGATTAAAATTTTCTGGATTGGAATTCCAAAAATTACCATTATACCCTCCATAATAGACTGTTGGATATATGTAAAAAACATCGACTTGAGATTTAAAGCTTTTTAATGAGTCAATATAATTTAAAGGCAAAGGAATTTCCTTTTTAGGGGAAGAAATCCAATTTTTAATATAATTATAGTCTGGAGCTTTTGGGAATCCCGTATCAGAAACTAGATACCTTGTTGATGTACAATTTGACATCATAAAAATCAAAATCAAAAAATAGAATGTTCTCATGATTTTAAAATAATACTCATATATTTATCAACAATATAACCTAACCAATACTTAAAATGATAAAAATCAAAGAAGTATTTCTATTGATTATTTTTTTTCTTTTCAATATCACATTATACGCACAAACTAAAAAAAAATATGAGAGAAAGTTATTTTTTCCTGATCTCGATAACTACAAAACACTATTAACCGATTTCCACCAGCATACTGTTTTCTCAGATGGACTGGTTTGGCCCACCATAAGAGTAGAGGAAGCAGTAAAAGATGGACTAGATGCAATTTCATTAACTGATCATTTAGAGTATCAACCATTTTCAAAAGATGTCCCAAATCCAGATAGAAATAGAGTATACATAGTCGCAAAAGATTTTACCGATAGGATTAATAAAACAGTTGATAAAAAATTAATTATTATTAACGGGCAAGAAATTACAAGGTCTATGCCACCTGGCCATATAAATGCAATTTTCCTAGACGATGCTAATAAGTTATTACATCCGGACGATTCACTGAAAGGGATTGAGGAGGCAAATAAACAAAATGCATTTGTTTTTTGGAACCATCCAGGTTGGCCAGCACAAAGAAGTGATGGAATTGCCAAACTAGATGACTTTCATAGATATCTAATTGATAAAAATTTGTTACATGGAATAGAGGTTGTCAATGAGCTATACTATTCTGAGGAGGCATTGGATATAGCTCTTAAACATAATCTTACTATAATGGGAACATCTGATATCCATGGTCTGATTGACTGGCTATTTAAGGTTCCAGATGACAACGAGTCAGAAAATAAAAATCTACCCGGTCACCGACCAATCACAATGGTATTTGCTAAAAGTAAAGATAAAAAGAGCATAAAAGAAGCTCTATTTGAGGGTAGAACTGCAGTTTTCTATAATGAAATGTTGATTGGGAAAGAAGAATATTTAAAACCTCTAATTGAAAAATGTTTGGTTATTAATAATGTCAACAATTTAAATTTAAGTTACTCTGAGGATGGTGAATCATCAATAAAAAAAATTGAAATAGAAAACATATCTGATGCCCCATTTTTCTTAAAAAACTTAAGTGATTTCACTTTTGAGACTAACAGTGATATTATTACAATATACCCTAATTCAAAACATACAATTGCAGTAAGAACTAAAGGAAATAGTTTAAATGAATTAAAATTTGAGGTACTAAATGGTATTATTGCACCAAAGAAATACACTAAAATTAGTTTAATAGTTAAGTAATAAAATTTAATGAGTTTAAACATAAAAAATGAGACTGATCAGTTAGTCTCTGTTATATTAGGTGTTGCTAATGAAATGGTTCAAAAACAGTCTCTGGAGGATTGTATTGACCCTAAAACAAGAGAAAATATATTAAATAACACTTTCCCAACTCAAGAAAGTTGTGTAGAAGAGATTGAAAAATTTTGTGAGGTTTTAACAAATTATAATGTTGAAGTCTTAAGACCAAATATTATCCAAAATTTAAATCAAATATTCACAAGAGATATTGGATTCGTAATTGATAATAAACTTTTTATATCTGAGATTATTGAGCAAAGGAATACTGAGAAAGACGGAATCAAATACTTTATCGATAATCTAGACGGAGAAGAGAAAATTATGCTACCAAACTTAATAAAGGTAGAGGGAGGAGATGTGATAGTTCACAATGAGTTTTTATTTATAGGCTACAGTAATAGTAATTTAAAGGTATCGAGGACAACATCAGAAAGTATTAAATATTTTCAAGATCACTTTCCTAATAAAGAGGTAATAGGGTTTGAAATGATTAAAGATGATACAAACCCCTATGAAAGTATCCTTCATCTAGACTGTGCGATGCAACCTGTTGGCAAAGATAAAATAATAATATATGAAGAAGGATTTGAAAATATTGATGACATAAAAAAAATTATCAAAATTTTTGGGAAGCAAAATTTAATATTTATTGATAAGAAGGAAATGTATGAAGGAAATTCAAATATCTTTTCAATAAATGAGGAAATTGTAGTTTCAGACCCAACGTTTACTAGATTAAATAATATTTTAAAAGACCATAAAATTATAACTGAAAAAATATACTACAGAGAAATATCTAAATTTGGTGGATTATTTAGATGTTCTACTTTACCAATAAAAAGAAAGCAATAAAACATATTCATAATTAAAATTTAATATATATTTACATCACTTTATAGGATACAACATAGGATACATTATGGTAATTCAGCTCTGGAAGAGAAAGAACTATAGTAAAACAAAGTATAGCCTATACCTCAGGTACAGAATAAATCAAAACAAGGCAAAAGTTGAAAGTTTAAAACTTTGGGAGTGGATTAATCCTCAAAATGATATTCAAAAAATTCATAATGAAGAGGTAAGAGTTAGTTGTAAAGAAATTGTTCGAAGGGCTAAAGATGATTTAGAAAATAATAGGTCATCTATTAAACTTGAAGAACCCAAAACATACCAGTTTAAAAACTTATTCTACAAATTTTCGAATATTCATAATACGAATGCTGTATTTAATTTTATAAAAACAATAGATGAGCAAGTAGAAACTATAAGCATAAAAAAAATAAATCAAAAACTATTAGAATCATTAAAAAACAAGATAGAGGAAAGGATCCAGTCAAAAGATATTAAAGGAAGCACAGCCTCAAAGTACTGGAACAACTTTAAAAGCGTCCTTATAAACCTCAATAAATTAAAACTTTGTAAATATCCAAAAGCCCGGGGTATAACTTACATAGACGAAAAAAAATCTGTAAAAGTGTTTTACGATCGTGAAATTGAGAAAATTAAGAGCTCAAACACACAAAAAAATATCTTAAAAAATCCATTTCTATTTTCATGTTACACAGGCACCAAATTAAAGATAATTGAGCAGCTAAAATGGGAAAATATTAAGAGGAATAAAGATAAGATATACTTTCTTGACATTAGATATGGTAACAAAAAATATATAATTCCTTTTAAGAAAGAGATAAGAAAATTATTAGGAAAAAGGAAGAAAGACGAAAATTATGTTTTTAAACTGATTAAGTCTAAGAAGAATATGTCAAAAGAGTTTTATAAGCTTCTAAAAGATAGTAACGTTGACACAAGCAAAAAATATTCTGATGCGATTAACACTTTTGTTATGAAAACTTATAAAAAAACAAAGAATATTTATTTAATATCATCTATAATCGGTCATAGTTCAATTAAGAAAACTAAAAGAACTTATACTTACATGAATGAAGAAGACTACATTGATAAATTATATAATTTGAACATCAACAAAGACACGAAGACTGAGAAGAAGAAACAGAAAACACTATTTAAAAGGGGTAACCTTATAGGATATAGGAAGGATACACAAAAGGATACAGTAGTAAAAAATACATAAATAGACAATTTAAAGGTATATATTATTAAAAAAAAATAAAAAAAAGAATGATTCACACTACATCTAATCTAATTATGATAAGACCTAAACATTTCAATTATAACGTTGAGACAGCGGGAAGTAATTTCTTTCAGAAGAGAATAGATAAGTTATCACAAATACAAATTAAAAAAAAATCAGTAACAGAGTTTAATCAACTAGTAAAGATATTAAATGAAAATAATGTCGATATAGATATTTACGATGATAAGGAGGGCATTATAACGACTGACAGTATTTTTCCTAATAACTGGTTTTCTCTTCACACAGATGGGAGCTTATATTTATACCCAATGTTTTCAAAAAATAGAAGAAAGGAGAGAAGAGAAGATATAATCACAGATCTACAGAAAAGATATAGTGTTAAAAACATTATTGACCTAACATCATATGAAAAAGAAAATAAATTTCTAGAAGGAACGGGTAGCATGGTCTTTGATAGAAAAAATAAGATATGCTACGCATCAATATCAGAAAGAACTGATAAAACTCTAATCGAAATCGTCTGTGATAATTTGGGATTCCAGAAAAAACTATTCAGCTCATATCAATCAATCAATAATAGAAGACAATTAATTTATCACACAAATGTGATAATGAACATCGCCGAAGATTATGCGATAATATGCCTGGATTCTATTGATGACAAGATAGATAGAAATATGGTGGTTAATTCCTTAATAGACTCCGGAAAAAAAATCATTGAGATATCAGAAGATCAGTTAAATAATTTTGCGGGAAATATGTTACAGGTTAAAAATAAAAAAGATGAAAAATTATTGGTAATGAGCAAATGTGCATACAAAAGTTTACAATTAAGTCAGGTAGAGTTAATTGAGTCATTTAATAAGATAATATATAGTAACTTAGATACAATTGAGACCCTTGGAGGGGGTAGCGCTAGATGTATGTTAGCTGAAAATTTTTTAGAGAAGAAATAAAAAAGTATATTGTATCAAACAATATTATTATGAAAAAAGCAATTTTAACATCAAGTGCTCCAGAACCAATAGGACCATATAACCAGGCAATTCAGTTCGAAAATATGATTTTTGTTTCTGGTCAGATACCATTAAATCCAGAAGACGGAAATTTGATTGGTAGCGGAATAAAAGATGAGACAAGGCAAGTGATGGAAAACATCAAAGCCGTATTAAAAGAAGGTGGTTTTGATATGGAAGACATTGTTAAAACTTCTATTTTTTTGAAAAGCATGGAAAATTTTGGAGCTGTAAACAAAGAGTATGGCACATATTTTAGTAGTAGCATACCACCTGCTAGAGAGACAGTTGAAGTTTCGAAATTACCTTTAGATGTGAATGTAGAGATTTCTTGTATCGCTATAAAAAAATAAATGCCAGAGAAAAGATTACGATTTGCACCAAGTCCTACTGGTCCATTACATATCGGAGGGTTAAGGACCGCACTCTACAACTACTTAATTTCAAAAAAAGAGCAAGGAAAATTCATTCTACGAATTGAGGACACAGATCAAAAAAGATTTAATAAGGATGCAGAAAAACATATTTATGAATCTCTAGAGTGGTGTGGTATTTTACCAGATGAGAGCCCTTTCTCCCCAGGGGAGTATGGTCCTTACAGGCAGTCCGAAAGAAAAGAATTATATAAAAAGTATGTTAATAAATTAATAGAAAATAATACTGCTTACTACGCATTCGATAGCACAGAAAGTCTTGATAAAGCAAGAAAAGAAAGTGAACAAAAGGGAGAGACCTTCATATATAATTGGGAAAATAGAGAAAGATTCAAAAATTCATTATCATTAGATGCTGATACAAATAAAAAATATGTTGAGGAAAATAAATATGTTATAAGATTTAAATCTTACGATAAAAAATCAGAAAAAAGCTCAATCCAAATTAAAGATAAAATAAGAGGAAACATTAATATTGACTTAAAATTACAAGACGACAAAATCATTTTTAAAAATGATGGGATGCCTACCTACCACCTCGCCAATGTAATTGATGACCACCTGATGGAAATTTCAGATGTTGTAAGGGGTGAAGAGTGGCTACCTTCACTTGCTCTACACTGGCAGTTATACGATGCTTTTAATTGGAAAAAACCAAGTTTCGCACATTTACCACTAATATTAAAACCAAGTGGTAAGGGAAAACTAAGCAAGAGGGATGGGGAAAAATTTGGCATACCAATTTATCCAATACAATGGATAGAAAATGAAAATATAATCTATAATGGTTTTAAAGAAATTGGATTTGAAAAAGGTGCATTTATAAATTTTATATCTATGATAGGGTGGAACCCTGGAAATGAAGATGAGATATTCAATTTAAATGAATTGATTGAAAAATTTGATATAAGTAGAATTATAAAAAGTGGAGCAAAATATGATTTTGAAAAAGCAAAATGGTTCAATGTAGAACATATAAAAAAAATATCAGATAAAAACATTACACAAAAGCTCACAGACGACATATTAAAAAATTTTCAAGAAATTATCGAAACTAATAAAGTTAAAGATTTACTAAAAATTGTTAGAGAGAGAGTAACATTTAGAAAAGATATAATTGAGGAGATAAATTTATCACTTGAGTATAATATTCAGGAGTTTAAAGAAAACCTTAGTAGGTTAAATTTTGATAATAATATAAATGAATTATTGATACTTTTTATGGATTATTATAAGAAAAATGAAAGTATTGATATGATTAAAAATTACTACATGGAAGATATGAAAAAGAGAGAAATAAAGATTGGAGATGGGATGAAAGCACTAAGACTATGTATTTCAGGAAAATTAAGCGGGGTTGATCTCTTCTCGCTAATTAATATTATCAAAAATGATATAATTATCAAAAGAATAAACAACAGCCTTAAACTGATAAATGATTAAAATTGGAGTAATTAAAGAATATAAAAAACCATTTGACAGCAGAAGTCCAATAACACCATCACAGTCAAAAAAATTAAATGACTCAAAAGACTTCAGTGTCAGTATTCAGGAAAGTAACATAAGATGTTTCTCTGATGAGGAATATTTAAGCAAAGATGTCGAGGTATGTAAAAATCTAAATCATTGTGATGTAATAATTGGAATTAAAGAAATACCAACAAATAAATTATTAAAAAATAAGACTTACCTAATCTTTTCACATACAATTAAAAAGCAGAGGCACAACAGAATTTTACTTCGTAAGATAATAAATAAAAAAATTAAGTTGATAGATTATGAGTGTCTCACAAAAAATAATAGAAGGGTAATTGCCTTTGGAAAGCATGCCGGTATAGCAGGGGCCTACAATTCTTTAATGGGATATGGAATAAAAAATGGAAATTTTAAATTAAAAAGACTAAATAAATTTCATAGCGTAAAAAAATTATATAATCAGAACAGAAAATTAAAAATTAGAGAACCATTTAAGGTTTTATTGACTGGAACTGGACAGGTATCAAAAGGATCTGAAGAGCTACTAAAATCATTTAAAATTAAAAAAATCAGTATTCAAGATTTTTTAAAGAAAAAGTTCAAAATACCAACATACACTGTTGCAGGCTCTTCTAACTACTATGAACATAAAAACAAGAAAGAATTTAATAGGAGTCATTTCTATAGTAACCCTAAAGATTATATTTCTACATTTAAAAAATTTATATCTGAGACAGATATACTAATTAACGGGACTTATTGGAATTCAAATTCACCTAGATTATTTGAAGAAAATCAACTCGATAAAAATTTTAAAATTAGAGTTATTGGAGACATAACTTGTGATATAAATGGATCTATTCCATGCACAAAATTTGCATCATCAATTGAGGAGCCTTTCTTTGACTACTGTCTTAAAGAGAAGAAAATTAAAAAAGCATTTAGTTCTGAAGAGGGCATTACAATGATGTCGATAGATAACCTAGCATCTGAGTTACCTAGGGATTCATCAGAATACTTTGGACAAAAACTAACGAGTGAAGTTTTCCCACTTCTACTAAAAGAAGATGAACCTGTTATCGAAAGGGCTACTATTACTAAAGATGGAAAACTATTGAAAAGATATAGTTATCTGGAAGATTATATTAACTAAATTTTTACAGAGTTTAAGAGCTTGTAGAATTCGTCTCTCTTGTTGTAGATATTAAAATCTCCACCGTACATTTCAGTTACTGTAGAACTTGAGTAATCTTTAATACCTCTAGCCGAAACGCACATATGTTTAGCTTCAATGACTACCATGACACTATCTGTATCTAAAATATCCTTTAACTCATTATAAATTTGAGTAGTCAGCCTCTCTTGGACCTGAGGTCTGTGTGAATAATACTGAACAATCCTATTTAATTTTGATAACCCAATTACCTTACCACTTGAAATGTAAGAAACATGTGCCTTTCCAGTAATCGGCAAGAAATGGTGTTCGCATGTAGAATTAAGATCAATGTTTTTCTCAATAAGCATTTTATTATAGTTGTACTTATTGTCAAATAGTGATATCCTAGGTTTATTTTCAGGATCTAAACCGCTAAAGATTTCTTTAACATACATCTTAGCTACTCTGTATGGAGTTCCACTAATACTGTCATCATTAAGATCAAGACCTAACTCATCTATTATCTTAGTAAAATGTTTCTCTATGTTTTTTATTTTCTCATTGTTAGACTTAACAAATGCATCCTTTCTAAGAGGTGTTTCTAAGGAAAAAATTTCATGGTTATCGCCTATGAGTTCTATCTTTTTTGTATCCATATTTATTATTTAACTATTGTGTTATACTAAAAAAATGAGAAAATGTTACCTCAGTATCTGGTATTATCCCTTAACGTAACTGTTCTATTGAATATTTTTTTTGAATTTTTGCTATCCAATTTGAAATATCCCTTCCTCTGAAATTGATAATATTTATCAAATTCCGCATTTTTAATACTAGACTCTGCACATGCATTTTTTACTACCATGAAAGAATTTTTGTTAATCTGACTTTTGTATTCACTAGAGTCAATATCATCAGGAGTCTCAATATCAAAAAGCTTATCATAAATATTTATGGAAATTTTTTCATGATTATTTTTATCGACCCAATGAATTGTACCCTTAACCTTCCTCAAACTCTCAGGAGAGCCAGAACCACTTTTTGATTTTGGATCATAGGTGCAAATTATTTTCTTAATATTACCTCCAGAATCTTTTACTACACTTTCTCCTTTAATAATATAAGCGTTTTTAAGTCTAACTTCCTTACCTATTGTCAATCTAAAGAACTTTCGATTTGCCTCCTCTTTAAAATCATCCCTCTCAATAAATAAATTTTTAGAAAAAGTTATCTCACGGTTACCATATTTATCATCTTCTGGGTTATTTTCAGCTTTAAGCATTTCAGATTTCATGTCTTCATAGTTAGATATTTCTAACTCTATTGGGTCTGATACAACCATAACCCTATATGAAATCTTATTTAAAACTTCCCTAGTGCAAAAATCTAATAATGCATAGTTAATAACATTCTCACGCTTAGAAACACCTATTTTCTCACAAAAATTTATTATTGCACTAGGAGGGACTCCCCTTCTCCTGAGGCCTGAAATTGTAGGCATTCTAGGATCATCCCAACCCTCAACTAATCCCAAGTTTACTAAATCACCTAACTTTCTTTTGCTCATTATTGTATTTGAAATATTGAGTCTTGCAAATTCTCTTTGCTTTGGGATAAGGTTACCACCAGACACATTAATATTTTGGAGAAACCAATCGTAAAGCTCTCTATGAACTTCAAACTCTAGAGTACAAAAAGAATGTGATATTTTCTCTATGTAGTCAGATTGCCCATGGGCCCAGTCATAGGTTGGATATATTTTCCATTTATCACTAGTCCTATGATGATTTACTAACATAATTCTATATAAGACTGGATCTCTCATATGCATGTTAGGAGATGACATATCAATTTTTGCTCTTAAAACACATTCACCAGGTTTAAAATCTCCTAATTTCATTTTATGAAATAAATCTATATTTTCACTCACTGATCTATCTCTAAAAGGACTCTCTGTTCCAGGCTGTGTTGGGACACCTCGTTGTTCTGATATGGTTTCCTGATCCTGAGAGTCAACATAAGCTTTTTTGTTTTTTATTAAATCTACAGACCACTCATATAGCTGATTAAAATAGTCAGAGGCAAAGCATTCGTTTTCCCACTTAAAACCTAACCAGTTTATATCTTCCTTGATTGAGTTAATATATTCTATACTCTCTTTCTCTGGATTTGTATCATCAAATCTTAAATTGACTGGTGATGAGAATGTATTACCAAATCCAAAATTCAAGCAAATTGATTTAGCGTGACCTATATGAAGATATCCATTAGGTTCGGGAGGGAACCTAAATTTCAATTTAGCTCTATCTAGACCTTTATCTAGATCATCATTGATTATTTGCTCGAGAAAATTTTCATTTGAGATATGCGGTTCTGAATTATTCATTCAAATATTTTATAAAGTAGAGTCGTCTTTCAAAACTTTCTCACCTAGAACACTTTTAAATTTTATAATTCTATCTGATAATTTAGAATCTGAAATACCTAAAATTTGAGCAGCAAGAATACCTGCATTCATTGCACCATCAAGAGCTACAGTTGAAACTGGAACTCCGCCTGGCATCTGTAAAATAGATAAAACTGAATCCCAACCATCAATAGAATTTCTTGACTTCACAGGCACACCAATTACGGGGAGATGAGTGTTTGACGCAACCATACCAGGCAAATGGGCGGCACCGCCTGCACCTGCAATTATAACACCAATATCATTTTTATGAGCATTTTTACTAAATTCCATCATTCTCTCAGGAGTCCTATGAGCTGAAATAATATTAGTAACAAATTCAACATCAAATTCCTTCAATATTTTTTCGGCTTCACACATAACTGAGTAATCCGATTTGCTACCCATTATAATTGCTACTTTAGTCATTTTTTCTTGATTTTACCTTAATTGTTTTTTTTAAATATTTAACTTTTTCATATGCATCTTCAAATTTATCACAAATTATCGTGACGTGCCCCATTTTTCTATTTGGTCTTGTTTGTTCTTTTCCATAAATATGGAGATTGGCTGAAGAAATATTAAAAACTGATTCAATATTCTCATAAAAAACAGGGCCCTCGTGACCTTCATCTCCAACTAAATTTAACATGATTGCAGTACCTGAGTGTTCTGTATCACCCAGATCTAAATTGAGAATTGCTCTTATATGCTGTTGAAATTGAGAGGATTTAGAAGCCTCAATTGAGTAATGTCCACTGTTATGAGGTCTTGGAGCTATTTCATTTACTAAAATTTTATCGTTTACGAGAAACATCTCTACTGCTAATACCCCAATACAATCAAAAGATTCTGAAACTTTTGTTGCTAAGTTTTTAGCTTTCAGATTATTCTCATCAGAAATATTCGCTGGACTTATAACAAACTCAACTTGGTTTGTTGATTTATTAAATTCCATCTCAACTGTCTCGAAGCATCTGACTTCACCACTCTGATTTCTGGCAACTATCACACTAATTTCTTTATCAAAAGAAATAAAATCTTCAATAATCATCTCTGATTCAGGAATATCATTTAAATCATGTAATGATCTAAGAACTTTAACTCCAAAGCCGTCATATCCAAATTTTGTTTTTTTCCATACACATGGAAATGAAACTCCCCCAACTCTAAGTGATTCTTTTAAATCATTAATCGACTTAAAAAATTTAAAATTTGATGTAGGTATACCTTGATGGACAAAAAAATCCTTTTGAATTCCCTTATCCTGAATTTTTCTCAAGGTTTTTGATTTAGGAAATACTTTCTTTCCATCTCTCTCTAATGCCTCTAAAGCATCAACATTAATGTGCTCAATTTCAAATGTTATTATATCGCATTTAATGCCAAAAGAGTAGACTGTGTCAAAATCATTAAAATCTCCACATGTAAAATTATTAGCTAAAGAGCTGCATGGTGCGTTTGGATCAGGATCTAAAACATAGGTATTAATATTCATTTTACTACATTCAGCAAGTAGCATCTTACCTAATTGACCACCTCCAATAATACCAAGTTTTTTATTTAACATATTGGTTTTCATGAAAGCAAAATTACACTAATTTCTAATCAAAAAAACAAACTGTAAAAGAAGGGAATTAATAAAATTTAAAATGCAAGTTCAATACTATTATTAAATGAATTTTTTAATATCTTCAAGAAGAAGATTTCCCTCATAGAAAGCTCTTCCAAAAATAGCATTATGCACTCCTATATCTGCTAATTTTTCTAAATCCTTCATATTTCTAATTCCACCTCCAGTAGTTAAATTTATATGTGGAAATTTTTTTAAAATTTTTCTGTAAAGATTAAATGGGGGGCCATCCATAGTTCCATCTTTGGAGATATCTGTCACCTTAATATTTTTGAGACCTTTATTGTGAAAGTATTTTATATGATCAATTGGATCAATTTTAGTTTGATATTTCCATCCATTTATTCTCAAACTTTTATTTAATATATCTACTGCCAAAACAATTTTTCTGTAACCAAACGTGGTCAAACAATTTAAAAATATTTCCTTATCATAAACAGGCATACTGCCTAGCGTAACTCTTTTTGCACCATGAATAAAAGCGTTACTGACTTGCTCACTATTACGCATACCACCAGAATAGTTAATTTTTATTTTACTAAACTGACTCATCATCTCCAACAAATTAAAATTATTTTTTTCATATATTTTTGCTGAACCGAGATCAACGACATAGATTTCTTTTATGCCAGCATCTTCAAACCTATTAATTAAATCAATAGGGCTTTCAGGATGAATTTTAAGTGTTCTGAAATCTCCAGATCTGATATTGACCGCCTGATTATTTTTGATGTATATTGAAGCTATAAGGTTCACTATATATAATGTATAAAAAAAATCACTAAAACAAATATTTACTCCAAAATAAGTAATTTAAAACCTTGACCGT
The DNA here is from genome assembly GCA_913052485.1 of uncultured Flammeovirgaceae bacterium. GTDB lineage: Bacteria > Bacteroidota > Bacteroidia > Cytophagales > MED-G16 > MED-G16. The sequence continues at coordinate 22,381 of CAJXDN010000009.1, forward strand.
GAATAGTTTTGATCTCTATTTTTGGATCCAATTTTAAATATTTTCTCAATTTTGCAATGTACACATCCATACTTCTTGCATTGTAATATGAGTCATCACCCCAAATTTTTATTAAAGCAGCATTTCGGTCAACTTTATTATTTAAATTTTCACAGAACAGCTTTAAAAGTTCATTTTCCTTTGTAGTTAATTTATATTTTTTTTTATCAATATCTATAAGAACATTTTGATTATGTAAAAATTCATACTTTGATAATTTAAACTTATCCGGTAGAATATTTTCCTCTTTTTTTAGGACGCGCTTCATTACTGCTTTAATTCTAGCTATAAGCTCCTCGATGCTGAAAGGTTTTGTCAGGTAATCGTCGGCGCCTAAATTAAAGGCTTTAATGATATTATCCTTCTGTGATTTTGCTGTCAAAAAAATTATTGGAATATTTTTATTAATTTTTCTTATATCTCTAGCTAATGAGAAACCATCTTTTTTAGGCATCATTACATCTAGTAATACAATATCCCATTCACTAGATTTTAAAAATTTGTCAAGACCGTCCTCACCATCTATGGCTAGACTGACATTATAATTTTTTGCTTCTAAATATTCAAAAAGAATTTTACCCAGATTGGGGTCATCCTCAACAATAAGAACCTTATTTATTTCTACCATATGATTTAAAGTTAATTATGAATTTTGTTCCATGATTTAATTTACTTGTGACATCTATAGTTGCTTTGTGTTTATTCAAAATATTTTTTACATAAGATAACCCTAAACCAAATCCTTTTACATTATGAATATTACCCTGAGGCTCCCTATAAAATTTATCAAATACTTTATCAATATTACTATTTTTTATACCTATCCCGTTATCAGATATCTTTACCTCCAATATATTATTAATTTTTGTAGATGAGATCTTAATAATTGGTTTATCAGTAGAGTATTTGTTTGCATTATCTAGAAGATTATTAAAAACATTTATCAAATGATCATAGTTACCATATATAAATGATTCATCGGAACAGAGTTTTAAAATGATTTCACCGCTCCTTTTCTTTATCTTAAAACTGTTAATATCTACTGAATCCTTAATTATTTTATTTATACTAATTTTTTCAAATTTAATATTGTAGTTTTCTTTCTCAGATTGTGCAATACTTAAAACTTTTTCTACTTGAACTCCTAACCTCTTGTTTTCATCATTAATAATTTTGATATAGTTTTTTCTAGAATTATCGTCTTTAATTTCTTTATCAAGAAGTGCTTCAGATGCTAGGGATATAGTTGATATTGGTGTTTTCAGTTCGTGAGTCATATTATCAATAAATTCATTTTTTATTTCAGAGAGCTTCTTTAACTCAAAAACCTTTAAAATCACATAGTAGAAACATAAACCTATAACCGTTAAGAACATAACGGAGAATATCATACTAAAAAAATTATTTTCTCTGATAAACTGGCTTTGATTAGGGAAAAACAGATAAAGATCAAAGTCGGAATCAATTAAATCATTTTGAAATAAATTTATTTTAAATTCTGAATTTAAAATTTCAAGATTATCGGAACTTGCTAATTCAATTTTTTTATCAAGATTATTAAAAATTATAAACTCATATTTCAAATCGAGTTTCATCTGAGAAAGACTTAATTTGATAAGGTTATGGAGAAAATCAATATCTAATTCTGATTTTATCGTCCTATCATTTGTTAATAACTTATTTAAAATAATTTGAATCATTTCAGACCTATCCAATATCTTATTAATTTGATCTTGCATTGAAGAGTCTAGAGTTAGATCCCCCATATCTTCAATCTGAATTGAAGCATTTATTTTAGGTGATAGTCGTTTAATTGATGAGTTATCAGCTTCAATGTCATACTGGAATGAGCTCTTAGTTGATTGAACCTCCGTTGAGTCAAGTGTTTTTTTATTAAAACTAGACTCAATTAACTCAAAGTCTCCACTCTCGACACTCCTCCTTACCTTGAAGGTTGCCTGCAAGTTGTCTCTGGTCAGTGCTATAATTTCTTGTTCTTCTAACCTATCATTAACCATGAACAGAACATTCTGAATATCCTGCTTAAATCTGTCCTCATTGAGCTTATTAAGATCAGAAATCCAATTAAACTGAACAAAGAGTATGGAAACTAATGAGACAGCGAGAAGTATAATAATTAACAAAAAATTTTTCTTATTCATACTCAAATTTACTTAAAGTAAAATTTAGTGTTATTTTCGTGAGCTTTTTTAAGTATTTTTAACATATGGGTGATTAGCTCAGTTGGTTCAGAGCACTGCCTTGACAGGGCAGGGGTCACTGGTTCGAATCCAGTATCACCCACTCGGCTTTATGAGCTGTAAGGTAGAGATGAGTGGTGTAAAATTATTTTAAGAGATTTACCCTCCCTTCTGTAAACAAAAGAGTACTCCACTTTAGTTTTTTCACCTTTTAGATCAGTAAAAAAATAGTTGCCCATTGCAAGGCCTAAATTATCAAAAACATTGATACTATCATTTTTAAATTCGACATCAACCCATGGATTTAATGCGAAACCAGCATCCTCTGCAAAACTTGGATTGCTACCTATAAAATATGAAAGAGCCGAATCAAAATCATTTCTAAATTGAAACTCAGATGCCTTTGTAGGTTTAAATTGAACAGTTCCATTTTTAAAATCATATAGAGAATTTATGAAATCCGTTGCCAATTTTTTTGAGTTAACAATATCTCCCTTAGTCTTACCTAATTCAACTATACCATTTGCCCATTTAATTTGATATTCACGAATTAAATTTTTCATAACTGCCTTTAGGTGTTTAGTTAATAAATTTTATTTAAATTAAAATAAAATCATTTTTATACCAACAAACTTCAACAATAATGAGGAATAAAATCTATGTAATCTTTTTCTTAATTGTTCTATTTTCATGTATTGAACAAGTATCCATTGAAAGACAATTTCTACCGTTAGAAATAAATGAGACATCTGGACTAGAATATTACAATAAAAATTTTTTGACACATAATGATTCTGGTGGCAAACCAATATTATATGAATTTAATAAAGATGGAAAAATTGTGTCTGAACATACAATTAATAACTGTGGAGTTAATAATGACTGGGAAGATATCACTGCTGACAATGAAAATATTTATGTTGCAAACTCTGGAAATAATTTTGGGACTAGAGAAAATCTAGCTGTACTAGTACTTGATAAAGAAAATAATTTTAAGTGCAAAGGACTAATACAATTTAGGTATAAGAGACAAAATAATTTCGAAAGTAGAAATAGACATCCTTACGACTCAGAAGGTCTAATTTCAGTTGATGATGAATTAATTATTTTTTCAAAGGATAGAGAGGATCTCATAACTGAGCTATATTCATTACCAAAAATTCCTGGAGATTATGAAATAGAACCTTTATACTCATACCAAGTAAATTCCCTAATTACAGGGGCTGATTATAGTAAGGAATTAAAACTTGTCGCACTAGTTGGATATGATTTTGCTGGCAATCAATTTTTATATACAATAAAAGATTTTGAAAGAAATAATTTAGATAATTCTAAACTTAGAAAATTCAAAATCCTAGTAGGAAAAGCTCAAATTGAGGCAATAAAAATTATTGACGAATCCTCATTTTGGATCACATCAGAGGATGAGGGCAACGGATTTCCGAGATTATTTAATTTTAAAATAAATTAAATAAAAACAATTCAATTTTTTTAGATCTTGAGAGAATCCAATAAAAAAAGGTATGAATAACATACCCTTTAATATTTAAAATCAATAAATTTTATTCTTGATCCTGGTACTTATAGTAGTCACCTACTGGATACATGACATGTGCATAAGGCGTTCCAGCAAACATAACGTAAGGCTCTCCAGAGTTAAAATCCGTAGTCATACCGTCTAATGAAGCAGGATCCTTAGGCATTCTCATAAGGTGCGGTCCAGACTCAATCCAGTGCCCTTCAGCTGCATCTTCCTTATTGAATACCATAGGCTTGGTATTATCTTCACCCATGTCTCCATGTAACATCCATGCGTATCCATCTTTCTCCATTACATCTCCTGGAATAGTTCCATTAAAATATGCAACTACCCACTTGAAAAATTCAGCGTCACCACAAGCAGGCATTGCCTCGTGTGGATCTACCCAACCATTTTCTGGATCAGACATACCTCTTGGATTAGCTGGGACACAAGTCCAGCCATTGGTTCCCTCTCTCAATAAATTACCTCCAGGAGCATCATATACAGCTGCACCTTCAGCAATAAATTCCGGGGCTGCAGTTGAGTAAGCCCATACCTGCCACTCAACACTTGTGTGTGGACCATCTGGCTCACCGTCCATACTCATTCCCATATTAGTATTTTGAGTAGGCGCAGTACACGCAGCCACAATAAAAATCGTAGCGATTATTAGATAAAATTTTCTCATCTCTCTATAGTTTATAAATTAAAATATGAGATCAATATAAATTAAATTTTGAAGAAGTAAAAAAAAGGGTCAAAAGTAACAAGTAAATTAACCCGAACACTCACCTTCTGACCAGGATGTCACACCATCTCTCCCAGCATAACATGAATTTGAATATGTCAGGTTATTACATCCGCAAACAGGCTGATATATTTCAATACAAGCCATATCTTCATCTTTTTCACTTAATTGACATGGAGTGGAAGAATCTTCATCATCACAACTTATAAATAAAAATGTTAGTAAAAGAACGGATATATTTTTCATAATTAATTTATTTTAAAGTTAGATATAGTATAGCCAATTTCCTCATCTGCAATCATTTCATTCATATCAAAATATATATCGATTGGATAACCATAATTTTCATCAAATTGCAATGAATAGCTAAAAGGATCATCTTCTAATTTCGAATCTATGATATTAAATAACTCCTCTATTGTTTTAACATCCCAATACTCATTCTGTAACTGTTCTGATGTTACAGACTTACCATTAACTTCAAATAAATTATTATTCTTGATTTCAATATTATTTGGGCCGACATAAATACAGTAGCATGATACATCTAAAGTATATTCATAGTTATTAAAATTTTTATTCTCCCACTTTTCCATAGCAGTACTGAATTCCATACCGGTATGGTTAGGTCCCGAGATATCAAGCTTTTCACAAGAAAAGAATAAAAAAATTAATACAAAATTTCTCAAAAGATTGGGTTTTAGTTTATAACGCGAATATAAAATATCTATTTTAAAAAGATTTTATATAAGGATATTTCCCAACATTTCATTTGGTATATCAATCCCCATAATTTTAAGTATGGTTGGAGCAATATCACCTAGCTTACCGTCTTTAGGCGAGTAATTATTTTCAGAAAATACAATAAAAGGAACAAGGTTTGTAGTATGATAAGTGTGAGGGGAACCATCTTCATTTCTCATAAGCTCTGCATTGCCGTGATCGGCTGTCAATAATATAGTGTACCCATTATTACGTGCAGCTTCAACGATTTTAGAAACTTCCATATCAACTATTTCACAAGCTCTGACGGCAGCATCAAAGTCACCTGTGTGACCAACCATGTCTGGATTTGCGAAATTCAGACATGCAAAATCAAAAGACTGAGCTTTAACCTCTTCTATGAATTTTTTAGAAATATCATATGCGCTCATTTCCGGTTTTAAGTCATATGTAGCAACTTTTGGTGAAGGACATAATATTCTCGACTCACCATCAAATTCTTTCTCTCTGCCGCCATTGAAAAAAAATGTGACATGAGGGTATTTCTCAGTTTCAGCAATCCTCAATTGTTTTTTAGAATTATTTGATAGAACTTCTCCTAAAGTATTTTTAATATTTTCTTTTGAATATAATACTGAAACGTTACTGAATCTTTGGTCATATTGTGTTAGAGTTAAGTATTTTAAATTTAACTTTTTCATGCCAAAAGTGTCCTTGTCCTCCTGAGTTAAAACTTTTGATATCTGCCTCATCCTATCAGATCTATAGTTAAAACAAAATACAACATCATCATTTTTAATTTTTGAAATCGGTTCCTCGTCATCTTTAGTACATACTATTGGTTTTATAAATTCATCAGTTATACCTTCATTGTAAGATTGTTTTATTGATGACAAAATATTCCTTGAATTAATTCCAACACCATTGACCATAGCATCATAAGATAATTTTATTCTTTCCCATCTATTATCTCTATCCATGGAATAATATCTTCCCGAGACTGATGCAATTGAAATATTTGATCCCTCTATGTAAGAAATTAATCTGGCAAATTGATCATAACTTTCATTGGGACTACAATCTCTCCCGTCAGTGAAAAGATGCAAACTGATTTTAGATAATGCTGTATTTTTAAGGTAATCTAATATAAGATATAAGTGGTCAGAATGTGAGTGAACCCCACCATCTGAATAAAGACCCATCAGATGAAAGGTAGAATTATTTTCAATAGCATAATCTACCGAAGACATAAAATCCTTCTTATCTTTAATTCCATCATTTGATAATGATTTATTAAGTCTAATTAAATCTTGGTCAACTACTCGCCCCGCTCCGATATTCATATGCCCAACCTCCGAGTTACCCATTTGGCCAGATGGTAGTCCAACGTCCTCACCAGAAGCTGATAAGCTAGAATTTGGATATTTCATTAAAAAATTATCATAAAATGGTGTTCTTGCTTTAAATACTGCAGAATCATTAGATTGCTCTCCAATACCCCATCCATCCATAATAAGTAGAATCACTTTCTCACTCATAATTGTAAAAATAATTATTGAATATTAGGTATTTATATTATTTTTCAAAAGATTTATTTTATATGAAATCTATAATAATTAATACCATTCTAATTATAACCTCTTTAAGCTCAGTAGATGATCTAATAATATTATTTGAGATAAACAATAGCATTAATATCTCAGGCTACCTAAATACTGAGTCACAGATAATAATAGATGAAAAAATACATATAGGAAATAGTTACCAACAATCTTTGGTTTTAGATGATTTTTTTGATGTAAGCAAGGTAGATAAATTTAAGGTTATTCATAGAGGAGGTTCAGAAAATAATCTAATTTATATACTTGGTGAGTACTCCTCTAATACCGATATTTACAAAGTATTAATAACCCTTACCAAGTCTGAAAAAGAATTAACTATCAAAAAAATAAAAATCGATAAAAAGTTATGATTATTAGAACCAAAAAATTTCAAATGAATAAAAGTGAATATATTAAAAAAGGATTCTATAATTTAATACTTGAGCAGTGGTGGGTATTAATAATCTATCTTGCCCTATGTGGTATTTATTATGTTAGTCCATCGATGTGGTGGATAGTAGGGGCATCAATAGCTTTATTCATATACCTAATTTTCTGGCTAATTCAATTCTTTGGCGTGACACAAGTAGAACAGAGTAGCTACATGTTTGATAAATTATCTTATGAGATATCAAGTAATCAGATTATGATGAAGATTAATAACAAACAGGGCATGCCAATTAAATGGGATACGATAAAGAAAGTTAAAATTCAAAATGATGGATTTCTTTTTAAACTCAATATCGTCCAGTTCATTATATTTCCATTCAGAGTATTTAATAATGATAATGAAATAAGATTTTTAAAAAGCATTTTGAATAGAAAGGGCTATGTCAAATAGTATACCACAAAATGAAGCAATACAAATTGCAATGAAGTTTTGTGGTTATAGAGAAAGATCAAAAAAAGAAGTTGAAGACAAATTAAAATCTAAAAATTTTAACCTTGATACAATTAAAAATTGTATAAATAGGCTTATAGAATTGGACTTTCTTAACAATATCAGGTTTTCCAAATCATTTTCTAGAGGAAAAAATAAATATAACAGGTGGGGTAAAAATAAAATTAAATTTCATCTAAAAAACAAGGGCTTAACTTCCGAAGAGATTAGTGTGGGAATAGAAAGTATTGAGGAAAGTGTTTACTTAAATGTTCTAGAGAAAAACATAGAATTATATAACAAAAAATTAAAAGAACCGAACAAAAATAAACTCATAGCTCACCTAATTAGTAAAGGTTATGAGATGGACCTAATAATTAGGAATATATCATAATCTTATTTTAGATAAACTAATAAAGTTTACAGATAATCTTAGGGCGATTCCTAAAATGAAAAATAATAAAATCTCATTTAAATTTTGTGGGATCCAGTTCCACAAAATCAGAAGGGAAAATAAGAGCACGCTATATAAAAACATATACCATTTTACTAGGCTAGAGTTAGGATTCACTAAAATCAAAATAGAAATAATAATGTTTAAGGGCATGGCCCAAACTATATTAAAATTATATGAGGATAAATGGTCTGTAAAAAACCACAAATAGACTAAAAGGCATCCTATTATTCCAGAAACCATTAAGTAAATAGAATCAAAAACAAAATATTTAATTCCATACTTAACCTGTCTAAATGATAGATAGATAGAGATTATAAAAAAAATCAGAAAAATATAATGAGGGCCCAAAGAGTAACTTTGAAAATCCTCTTTTTGTAAATTAATAATATTTGTTTTTGATACAATATTTTTATCCCCATCCCTAACAGCATTTTCTATCCCTTTAAATAAATAATCTGGAAGAAACATCTCCTCATCGAAAGAGACATCATAGTCGATTTCAGGTCCAAGACAAATATCGATTCCTAAATCTCCCCATTTATTTTTTTCTAAATATAAATCCATTAATTGACGAAAGGACTTTTTTTCTGGTTCAGATGTAAAGCTTAAACTTTCACCATATACATTATCAAGAACATCTCTAATTTTAGTTGCACAATTATCAAAGACGTAATTATATAAGTATGTTCTATTTTCAGGCCTTATATTCTGCTCCAAAATATTATATAATAAAATCTTCTCGGATTCATTAAGGTCAAGTACTTGCTCCTTAATATACCTATCCTCATTAATATAGTATTTTTCAGCAGTCCTGTAGTCATATTTAGCAACCATATAAAGGAGTTTACCATTTAAAAAGTTCACATAAAAATTTGGTTGATTAAAATCAAATATTCCATAATTATAAAAATGATCTATATTATTTTTTTTATCTATATACCTAATTCCACTATGACCAAACGCGCTATATAATTCAGATTCATATGGCCCAATAGTTACTACAGAGAACATTATCTCATCATCTGCTTTAAGGGAAAAAGAAAAAACAAATGATAAAATAATTATAAATATTCTTTTATTTTTTTTTACCATCTATAACTATTACAAACTCACCTTTAACATTTTTATTTTCAAATTTATCATATAGTTCTTTTAGAGTACCCCTAATATTTTCTTGATATATTTTAGATAATTCTCTTGAGATCGAAGCATTTCTATGCTCTCCAAAAAAACTAATTAAGTCATTTAATAACCTCAAGATTCTCTTTGGAGATTCATAAATAACAATGGATCTTTTTTCTTCTACTAAATTTTTAATTCTTTTATTTCGCCCTTTTTTTGAAGGAAGAAATCCCTCAAAAACAAATCTATCTGATGAAAGACCTGAATTAACAATCGCAGGAATCAGAGCAGTTGCTCCAGGCAAGCAATTAATTTCAATATTATTTTTAATAGACTCTCTAACTATTAAAAAGCCTGGATCAGAAATTGATGGTGTTCCGGCATCAGTTATTAATGAAACTATCTTCCCATCAAGAATTTTATTAATATGTTTTTTTACAGTCTTATGCTCGTTGAAGGCGTGAAAGGATACCAACGGTACATCAATATTATATTTTATTAATAATTTCTTTGATACTCTAGTATCTTCACAAAGAATATAATCAGATTTCTTTAGTATTTCTACTGCTCTGAATGTTATATCTTCTAGATTTCCTATAGGGGTTGGAATAATATTTATAACATTATTATTCATAAAATATCATCAATTTTTTTTGCTAAATCATAATCTTTATCAGTTATTACAGAGCCTTGATCATGAGTGCATAAAGAAATTATAACTTTATTATAGACATTATATATTTCAGGATGATGATTATATTTTTCAGAAACCACAGCTATACGATTAATGAAGGAGATAGCTTCATTGAAATCTTTGAACTTAAATTCTCTTTTTAATTTGTTGTCTGATTCTATCCACATAATTATAATGAAATAACTCCATCAATTCTTGAAGCTTTTTCATAAATATAAAGTATTTCAGAAGAATTTTTCATAACTGAGGTTAGAGTTAAAGATGTGTATTTTCCATTTCTAGATTTCTTTTCTGAACATTTCGCCTCAGGAAGTAGATCTATTATTTTATTCTTTAATACTGAAGCTACTATAAATTTGAAATTATAAGTTGCAGGAAAGTTATATTCCTCATCCAGAGATTTTTTAAAACTTTCTGAACCCTTCATTAACTAGAAGAATTTGTACCTTAAATCTTCTATATTGGAAAATTCTTTTATAGCCTTATCAATCTTAAGGGATGAGGTGAATTTATTTGCTTGAAGTATTGCTGTACCATACTCAGAATAAGACTGTAGTGTATCAGAATTTATTAAATTATTAAGTTGGATAACAATTATGCCATCATCAATTTTAATAGGTCTTGTTAATTCTCCGTCACTCATTGAGAAAGCTACTCCTATAGCCTCTGGTGCAAATCCAACATTTGATATAGAGTTTGTATTAAAATCTAATTCTGACATATTATCTATCTCCCCAACATCATATAAACTTTTCAAATCATCTAGATTATTGTAATCTGTAAATAATTCAGCAAAATACTCAAACTTTTTTTGATCAATAATGCTCTTTCTAACTGAAACCTCAACATCCTCAAGTCTTTTCGTACCCTCCTTTTTAATATCACTCAAGAGGGAAACAACATAGCCGCTATTTAATTCAATTACGTCAGAAATGTCATCTATATCTCTTTGATCGTCATACGCCCAGAGAACTACACTCCTAGCATCTAAAACACTTGAAATTGCTGATGAGTTTTTATCAATATTTTCTACATTTATAACCGAATAATTTTTTTTCTCTGCTAAAATTTCAAAAGACTCATTTGAAGTCTGAGCCTCAATCTTAAACATCTCAGCATTTCTATAAGTATTATTTCTCGTATTGTCACTAGGTATAATTTCTTTGAAGATCGAGGTTACAACATATGACCTCTTAGTTTTTGGTTGCATCACGTAAATAAGGTGAAACCCAAAATCTGACTCAACAATCCTAGGTATTAGACCTGCCCTAGTTCTTGAGAAAACCGCATCTTGAAAAGGTTTGACCATCATATTGTCCTCAAACCATCCTAAATCACCACCTGAGGAAGCAGATCCGTCCTCACTGTAAGTCCTAGCTGTCTCATCGAAGTCACTTCCATTCCTTAATAAAGATAAAATTCTTTGAGCTTCTGATCGCACTTCTTGTTTATTACCATCATTAAATTTTAGTAGGATATGTTTTGCTCTAGCCTTAAAATTTTCATCATTGATAACATCTGATAACTTATAAATCATTATACCTCCATTACTGTAAACTATATCAGAAATGTAGCCTACATCTTTACCAACAAGTTCAATAGGCAATTCATCAACATTATACTTTCTGTATGGGTTAAAACCATCTGAATTTAATAATGCGAATGTTGAATCGTTTATTTCACCATTATCTAAACTCGACCTGATATTGTTAATTTCAGAAACTACAAAAGTTGAATCATCTGCAGACGGTGATAATGGAAAGAAAATAAAATCCATTGATCGAGATTCTTCTTGTTTATAATCATTCTTATTTTTTCTTAAGAAGTTATTCATCTCACTTGAAGAAATTTTAAATAAAGAATCAGGAACTTTATAAAAAGGAAGATAGTAATAAGATATATCTACAGTATTTGAAGTATTGAAATATTCATTCTCAGACTGAAGAGAGTTTACAAAAGTTGTATGGCTAATTAAATTATCATACTTTGTTCTTAACCTCATCGGTTTTAAGTTCGCCTCAAATGAAAACCAGGCCTGCTGCTGATTTACAGGTTGACTAGACAAATTTTGGAGGTATCCAATGACATTATCGACACTGAATGATCCTGTATTTGGATCAGTAAAAGCTTGTAATATCATAGGGTGAATGTTATCGCCCTGCACCATATCGACAGACTCTCTGTCTGTTACAGATATCCCAAGTTTATTATATTCTTGATTATAACTAATATCATTAATTAATTTTTCCCAAGCTTGATCTCTAATACTTATCATTTCCTGTGAGTTTGGGGACCTGCCATTATTCAGTGAAAAATTATATGATAGCTGTTCAAATACTGAATTAAATCTAATCAAGTCAATTTCTTCACCACTTATCTCTCCAACAACGTTCTGATTTTGATTACCAATTGTTGAGCCAGGACCTAAGATATCTCCTAGGACGAAGGCTGCAATAGAAAATCCTACTACTACTACTAGGAACTTTCCCATTTTATCTCTTAAAGTACTAATAATTGCCATATGATATTATTGGATGCCAAAATTAAATTTTTTATTATTAAATATTTACTTTCTTCATAAAAAAAAGATAAATGACAACTTAGCTTATTTACCTCATTAATTTATATATAAAAAAAAGAGCAAAACAAATCATAAAAACAGAATATGATTCTAAATAGCTTGCAACTATTGCTATATATGATGCATATGTTAATAGCATTATAGAGCTAATAAGAACCAAATACTTAATTTTCATCAACTTCAATTATTCCTGATGGTTTTAAAATTTCGTAATCAGAAAAATCTTGATTTGAAATCATGCCCTCACCCTTATGTAACTCGTTTCCTGTCTTTATTGTGACAAACTTTTCAGAGACAAACTTTTCTTCATTTGGATACCAGAATAACTCCTCTGTTCTCAACTCATCATTTGTTGTGTAATTTAGGACAACTACATTTCCAGTTGCTTTATAAAAATTTTCATTCTCGAATTTAATAACAAAATTAGCTTTAAATGATGCTGATATAGAGTCAGAATCTTTTGAAAAAATATCCATAGATAAACCTATAGGATACTGCTCTTCTCCCGACTCAAAAACTTGATAAATATCAGACTTTAATCTAAACTTGGCTTTTGCTGAATCTGAAAAAAGTGTATTTAAATCCTTAATTTCCATTATTGGACCATCATATAAATCAAGGTCTTGTGTTTTATTAACAGTAGAACAAGAGAAATACAGGAAAGCTAATATTATGAGAAAATAAGGCATTAATCATTTTCATTTTTCTCGAGAAGCTCTCTCAGATCTTTAACTATCTGTCTTATCTCGTTTTGATCTTTCATCAGCTCAACTATGTAATATTTTAACTCAGATAACCCAGCAGAATTATCAATTACCCCTTCAGGAGCCGAATTAATTTTTTCCATGACGGCAGGATCTATTGTGCCTCTTGAATTTGTAGAAAGATTTGCAATCTCTTCTTTTATTTCCTTCAAATCATTTTGTACAGAATTATTCTCAATCTTTTCTGCAAGCTCTTGATAGGTTTCAACAATTTCTTCCAAATAAGTCTCATCAAGAGTCGTAACATTAGAATTATTTTTTTCCATTGCCTTAGATAAATCTTTCAACTCTCTGGAAAGATTATTATCTGGTTTACCTGGACTCCTCTTATAATTATTCAATATCTCCTTGGATAAATCCTTTATGTCTTGAATTTCTTTAGAGGTAAATAATTTAAAATCCTCTAACTCTTTCTTTGTCTCATTTTTGAAAGTATTAAACTCAGACCTAGTATCAACTAATGCTGTATTAGCTAATAGTTGTAATGAAAAATTTCTTAAGTCATTAACATCACTCTTAAGATCACCAATATAATACACTAAACTATCAGAATTTAGTGACTCTGTTTTTTGCTCATCCCTTTTCTGCAGATTAACATTTGCTAAGGTGACTTGTCTCAACAGCTCTGTGGCTATGTCAAGATTTTTTTTCAGTTCTATCACCTCCTCAGAATCTGAAGGATTAGGAACAGTATTATCACTATTCAATCCCTTCTCATCAATTAGGGAAGAAATTTTATTGAGGAACTCTTCTTCATCTAAAGTACTACCCTCCTCTGATAATTGAGATGAGATCTGTTCTGATAAAACAGAAAGATCATCTTGAAGCTCAGAAAATTGGCTTGAAACCTTTGATATATCTCTACCTAATGACTCTAAATCTTCATTATATATATTTGTATTGTCTTGAAGGTCTGCAACAAAGTCAACATTTGTTGCTAAAATTCCCCTGTCATCTGATGATAATGCTTTAGAAACTGAGCTCAATGCACCAATCATAACTGAAAGAATAATAGATACAACAGACAACTGGAAGGAAAAATGAGCAAAGTTTTTATTTTTCTTCTTGAAAATTAAAAACCAATATGACAGCGCCAAAATACCAAATATGAATAATCCAACAACAATATGGAATATATAATTTGAATAAAGTGGAATTAGAAAATCTTGTATGACAAAAGCAATTCCTGCATTTAGAGCTAGATTTTTTCCAAAAAGCCTGAGAACAGGTACGCTAGATATAAACTGATCTAAACTAAAATTTTTCATTACCTTTTATTCAGAGTCACAGTCTCATTTACCCAACATCCGGTATTAAGAGTTTCACCAACCTCCATATTCTCATTAAAAATTTCCTCCATAGAGGGAAATTGATCTTTAGCTTGATTAGCCTGTGAAGTAAGTCCTCCACTTTTAAATATATTATAAGCAGCAATAAATACTAATCTATCTTGAACTCTACTTTTACCTTCTCTACAATCTTCATATGAAGACATATATAAATTACCAATTAACTTGTAAGCATCAGAATTTGATGAGTTAAGAGAGATAGACTTTCTAGCATTATTTCTAGATTTAGTTTTATTTCCAATAACTTGATAAACTTGAGCCTTTCTCAAGAACATTTCAGACTTCTGTGTATTATCCTCAGTTGACTCAATTGCAGCATCGGAGTACTCTAGAGCACTTTCATAATTCTTAACAGACAGCTCTCTACTTGATATAAATTTTGCAACTGCAAAATCTTTCTCATTAGTAAACATTATTTTTGCTGCCTCCAGAGCTATCTCTGAGGAAGTACATTTGCCTGTAATACTCAACTGAAAAATTTTCTTAGCTAAGTTCACAACTTCGTCAGAGTAAGTTACATCAACTGGTGTCAATGTTTCATAGTCCGTTTGTACAATTTCATCTTCTGGTTCTGCTGAGAGCTCTAAAAGTTTAGGGCCAAGCGTATTCTCAACAAAATTACAGTCTACTGTTATAGTAGCTGTTAATAGCTTATCTAGGTTATCTTGATATTTTTTGTACCTCACCTCATTTTTAGTGTCATTAGATCTTTTGAAGGACACTGTTTTAGATATCATATCATAAATTTCTAGAACTTCATCATCTGAGATATTTTTTGAAGTCAGTTTATGTTTTCTAACTATATCCATATATGCAACTAGGTTGCTATTACCGATCTTATTACCATTCAACTCAAATGTATTTTTAAACATATTGAAAAGAGATTCATACTGGCTTTTATCTGACCTGTAAAAAGTATAAGCAAAAGTTACTTTCCTATTCTTAACATAGGCTTCTCTACCAAAATTTTCAATCCTTCCATCAAACAACGATAATGCTGTGTTAATAAGTTCATTCTTAATTATGGGATCTTCTTCTTTATCAATCAAACATCTATAAATCTTGATTCCATTCTGATAAATTGACACATGGAGACCTGGTACATTTTCAATTAACCAGTCTAAATGAACTTTTGCTGCCTCACAATTTTGTTGTTTAAGATAATCTGTGTAGAGAACATTTTTCTCTTCAGCCTCTGCCTTATTTTCTGGCCAGTTCCAGCCAGGTTGAGCAAATACATTAAACGACATAGTCAACACAAATAGTGCCAAAATTAATTTTTTCATAATATTAAAATTAATCAAATTTTCTCTTAATAAACCAAATATTGTTTATTGTACTACCAATGATGAATTTCAGATAGTTTTCCTTGATAGATATCTTATTCAAATTTCCTCTTTTTCCAGCTTCAAATCCAAGATTAACTCTAGATATAGTTCCGATAGGGAGAGACAAACCAAAGGTGATAGCTGTTGTATTTAACTGATTACCGTTAATAATTAAAGGCGATTTTTTTAGTAATATTCCACCTCTGTATGTAACTCTTTGGAAAAAACTATTAACATTTTCAGCATCAGGTATAATTTCAAATCCTGTGGAAAGTTGTAATAAGTTTTTATACTGTGTATTTGAGTCATTGATAAAACCACTACTTTCATTCCATTGTTGACTTCTTATCTCAACCCCTATTGATATTTTATCTATCACTTCATATGATACTCCAAATCCAATACTTGAGGGAATTTCAAAAGTCGAGATTTCATTATTCAATAAAGTGTCAATAACAAATACAGTTAGAGAGTTAGGAATTTTTCTTTCAAGTTGTGAAAACCTTTTTGCGTCAAGAGCATTATTAAAATCATATATAAAGCCAAATTTTAAAAATTTGTTTTCAGATATTTCTTTTCGGTAAAATAAACCTAATTGTAAAGCAAAATCATTGAATGATGACTTTTCGAATAGGTTAGAATAAAATTGAGGTTTATTAGAAACTTTAGATGAAATATTACTCGATAAGCTTCCAAATATATATGAACCCTTAAGACCAAATGAGAAATCATCATTTAATTTAAACCCATTCGAAAAATATAATTGTGATAAACCACCAGTGCCCTCATAATCATGATTTACTAATGCTGACGTAAAACTACCATCCACTCCTCTTACTAATTCCTCAGAATATAGTTTATAATTCATATTACTAAATGGATTAAAACCAAATGATGCAACCCACTTACCTCCCTTAAGTAGTGGAACCCCAAATCCCATATAATTAATATTTCCATTTCCTGAAATATCTTTAATTCTATTATTTACAAGTTGTCTCACATCTGAGGCAATACCCATTTCGAGAGTAGTAAACCTATTATAAACTAGTGCAGCGGGATTTTGATTATTCAGATGCCAGTATGAGCCATTACTTATGCCAAGCCCTCCCATTGCTAAATTATTAGAAAATGAATTATCTGAAAGCTCACCAATTGGAATCAAAGAACTAAAAGGGGTTGTAACCTGAGATAAAGATACTTTAGTTATAAAAAAAAAGTATATTAGATAAGTAGTAAAGGTAAACCTTCGCATAGTGAATGAGTTATTCAAATGCAAAGATGCATCCTTTAAATCATAAAAAAAAAATAAATTTTAGCATGGAAAACAGAAAATATAATATCATAGGTATTATGTCTGGAACCTCTTGCGATGGGCTTGATATAGCACATTGTCTATTTTATAAAAAAAAAAATAATTGGGTATATGAGCTAGTTAACTCTATTAGTGTCGAATATCCAAAAAAATTAAAAGTCAGGCTTATAAATTGTAGCCAACTTGATGCGTTATCATTAAAAATTTTGGATATTGATTTAGGTGAATTTATTCAAAATCATATCAGTGAATTTATTAAAAGCTCAAAAAGCAAATTCGATTTAATTTCAAGCCATGGTCATACAGTATTTCATAACCCAAATAAAAAATTATCTTATCAGATAGGGAACCCATTTATCATATACAATTCAATAAAGATTCCAGTGATATTTAATTTTAGAGAGTTAGATGTTATTATGGGTGGAGAAGGAGCTCCACTTGTTCCATATGGAGACAAAAAGCTATTCAATGAATTTGATTATTGTATTAATATTGGAGGCATATTAAATATCAGCAGGTTGTATGAAAAAGAATTGATCGGATATGATATATGTCCTGCAAATATAATT
The DNA here is from genome assembly GCA_913052485.1 of uncultured Flammeovirgaceae bacterium. Lineage (GTDB taxonomy): Bacteria > Bacteroidota > Bacteroidia > Cytophagales > MED-G16 > MED-G16. The sequence continues at coordinate 40,271 of CAJXDN010000009.1, forward strand.
TTAAATAAATATTCAAGAGAGTTAAATAAAGAATATGATATTGATGGAAGATTATCAATTTCTGGAAGCTTTAACACTAACTTATTTAACGCACTAAATAAAATTGATTACTATAAGGATTTAATACCAAAAAGCCTCGATATTAGTTTTATTGAAAAAATATATTATCCATTATTTACTGATATTAACCCTAAAGATATACTTTATACCTTTGTAAATCATATAGCTTATCAAGTTAATAATGCGATTGAAAAGGAAAAATCAAGAATATTATTAACTGGTGGCGGAGCATTTAATACTCATCTATTAGAAAAAATTAGTAATTACAATAAACTTGATCATAAATTTATCGTTCCAAATAGAAGTATTATTATTTTTAAAGAAGCAATTATATTTGCATTTTTAGGACTTTTGAGATTCTTGAAACATAAAAACATAAGCAAGTCCGTTACAGGATCTAACTTATCAAGCTCTTCAGGACTAATAGTAGAAAATAAAATTATAGATTGATGTATGAATTAATGATAGTCATTTTTGTTCTAGGGTATGCTTGTATTACAATAGAACACCAACTTAAGGTAGATAAGGCTGCTATTGCTTTGATCACTGGTATTTTATGTTGGACTATATATGTTTTCGGTAAGGAAGAGATAGTACAAATTGATAAAATAAAAAATTACGCTGAGGAAGAGTTTACAAACATTTATCCAGATGAAATTATTGAAACCACTGAGAGTGTTGGTAAATCAACGAAAGAAATAATTCAACATTATGTAACTGAAGTTCAACTATTTGAGATTTTATCAGAGATATCAAGTATACTTTTCTTTTTGATGGGTGCTATGACTATAGTAGAGATAATTGATATTCACGGAGGATTTAGGGTAGTAACAGATAGAATCAAAACGACAAGTAAACTCAAGTTATTTTGGATTCTTGGTTTTGTTTCATTCTTCTTCTCAGCTCTTCTTGATAACCTCACCACATCAATTATTATGGTTTCTTTGACTAGAAAATTTATAGCTGACCAAAAAGATAGATGGTTTTTTCTTGGGATGATAATCATCTCAGCAAATGCGGGAGGAGCTTGGTCACCAATTGGAGATGTAACCACAACTATGTTATGGATAGGTGATCAAATAACAACATATGAAGTCATAACAAAACTAATAATTCCTAGCCTAGTTTGTCTTATTGTACCTCTAATTATAATGTCACCTAAAGTGAAGGGTACATTTCAGAGACCAGATACTGATAAAATGGAAGTATCACATCATACAACAGACAGAACTAGAAATATTGTGTTCTACAGCGGAGTAGCAGGGCTTGTTTTTGTGCCTGTATTTAAGTCAATAACTCATTACCCACCTTTCATGGGAATGATGTTAAGCCTAGGATTTCTATGGCTTCTAACTGATCTTTTACATAGGAAGGATAATAAGGAAGACAAGAGATATTTTTCCGCATACCATGCATTAGAAAAAATGGATGTTCCAACTTTACTCTTTTTCCTTGGTATACTACTTGCTGTTGGCAGTTTGCAGGCAGCTGGACAGTTAGGACAGATGGCAACATTCCTTGATAATGAAATTGGCACTGATACTACAAATGGTGTTTATACAATAGGTTTAATAATAGGCCTTTTATCTGCAATTGTTGATAACGTACCTTTAGTTGCTGCTGCAATTGGAATGTATCCTCTCGAGATTGGCGGTGTTGGTTTCTTTGTTCAAGATGGATTGTTTTGGCAGTTTCTTGCCTATTGTGCTGGAACGGGTGGTAGCGCGCTTATTATAGGATCTGCAGCAGGTGTAGCAATAATGGGACTTGAAAAAATACCTTTCTTCTGGTACCTTAGAAAAATATCATTTTATGCTGTGATTGGATATTTTTGTGGTGCTGGTACATATCTATTACAAAATATGCTTCTAGGCGTATAATTTTAATTACTTAACAAATAGACCAAACTCTTAGCCGACTCAAGGCCTTTATCTCCGTACTTACCTCCACATCTATCAATTGCCTGATTTAAATTATTTGTTGTTAAAACACCAAAAATTACCGGCTTACTATACTTTAAACAAACACTAACTAAGCCATTTGAAACTGCATTTGAAATATATTGATCATGGTCAGTTTCACCTTTTATAATACATCCTAATGCTATCACTCCGTCCACCTTTTCCTTTTCTATCATTTTATTAGAACCATAAACTAATTCCATACTTCCAGGGACATTTTTTATCAGAATATCTCCATCATTTAGACCTGTAGATTTTAGATAATTAGTTGCAGATTGTAAGAGTAGATCAGTAATATTTTTATTCCACAGAGACCTGACAATAGCAATTTTTTTTCCGCTGAGATTTTTCTCCATACTGGAATTAAAACTTGGAGAATCAAAACTCATAACATTAAACCTTCAATTCTTGACTTATTTTTAACTGAGGTTTGAAATTCCGGAGAACCTTTATAATCTTCAATAATTACTTCATAAGAATTTAAAGCAGAGTTTAAATTACCAACTTTTTCATACGCTAATGCTAATTTTAATAGATATGATGGAGTAAAGTACTCATTAGGATTTTCATTAGATGCTTTTTTAAAAAATGATATTGCATTATCATAATCTTCTAATTCAATATATGCGTCACCAATAAGTGAATAAGCTCTTGACTGTATTAAAAAATCAGACGAAGAGAAATCATTTAAATATTTAATAGCATTTTGATAATTTCCAAGCTTAAGGTAAGAAGCCCCAGCATAGAATCTAGATAAATTAGCAGCATCAGATAAACTGTACTCGTCAATTATTTCTAAAAACCCATAATTGTTTCCGTCTCCGTTCAATGCTTGGACCAAACTATCTTTTTCAAAGTAATAAACAGCCTGAAACATTTCATCCTGACCATTAGCATTCTGCGAGGTTTTTAAATAAGAAAATATCGAGAAGGCAGATATAATTAATAATAATGCACCAAAAAATATGAATATCATGTTTTTATAGGTACTTATAAACTTTTCAGATTTACTCAAAGTCTCACTTATGACTTCTGGGTTATCTAGAGGAAGAATTTCCTTATCATCTTTCTTGCTCTTTTTAATTTTTACCATAATCTTATTATTCTCTTAAAAAAGGGTAATCTTTTTGCACATAAATATCGGTATAAGCTTCTTTTGGATCTGGATAGGGTGATTTTTCAGAAAACTCAACTGACTTTTTAACTTGTTCTTTTATATTTTGATCTATAGTATCAATATCCTCCGACTTCAATATTTTTTTTGCAAGTATCATACTCTTCACTTGCTCAATTGGATCTTGATCCTTAAATGTTTCAACCTCTTCTTTAGTTCTGTATTTAGCTGGATCAGACATTGAATGACCTTTATATCTATATGTTCTAAATTCTAAAAGACTCGGACCTTCCCCGTCTCTAGCCCTTTTTGCAGCTTTAGATACAGCTCTATGCACTTTTATGACATTCATTGCGTCCACTGGTTCAGACGGTATATTGTATGATAAGCCAGATTTATACAACTCAGTCACATTAGATGTTCTATCCACAGATGTGCCCATAGCATATCCATTGTTCTCAATTATAAAAATTACAGGTAGTTTCAAAAACATGGCAATATTGACAGCCTCATGAAAGGCACCTATTCTTAATGCACCATCACCAAAGAAAGTGAGGCATACATTTCCTGTCTTCTTATATTTCTCTGAAAAAGCGATACCAGCACCCATAGGTATTTGATTTCCAACAATTCCATGTCCACCAAAAAAATGTTTTTCTTTATCAAACATGTGCATTGAACCTCCTTTTCCTTTAGAAATACCAGTAGCCTTCCCAAAGAGCTCAGCCATAATCTTATCTGGGTTAGTTCCTAGTGCAAGTGGATGTGCATGATCTCTGTAAGCTGTTATGTACTTATCTCCCTCTCTTAATGCAGATACACAACCTGAAGCACAAGCTTCTTGTCCTATATATAGATGACAAAAACCACGAATCTTTTGTTGCCCATAAAGCCTGCCCGCCATTTCCTCAAACCTTCGCATTAGAAGCATTGATTTTAACCAATATATATAAGTAGAGGAGCTAAATTCCTCTTTAACATTTGATTTCAATTTTTTTTCCTTCGTAGCTGGCATATTTTATCTGTAAAAAAACTTATTCTAGAATAAAAATTTATTTATTTACATATAAATAAACTCTTATTTTTTGCACAAATATATATGCATATTGACAAAATAAAGATTAATAATTTCAAAAATTATATTTCTTGTGAGGTAAACTTTTCAGAGAAAATAAATTTTTTGTATGGTAAGAATGGAGCGGGAAAAACAAATCTTCTAGACGCCATCCATTATCTATCATTTGGAAAGAGTGCTATAAATAAATTTGATAATGATAATATTAATCATAAAAACAACTTCTTTTCATTAGAGGGATGTTTTTCTAATAACATGGTATATAAATGCACCTACGAAAAGTCAAACTCAAAAAAAATATTTGAAAACAATAAAAAATATAATCAGATAAAAAAACATATAGGTAAAATACCTGTTGTTTTCTTAAGCCCATACGATATAAATTTAATAAGAAATTATAGTACAGAGAGACGAAAGTTTTTTGACCAAATATTATCACAAACCTCTTATAAATACTTAGAAAACTTATTATCATATAATAGGTTACTAAAACAAAGGAATGCATATCTAAAGAGGATTAATAACATTGAAATGATTGAAAGAGATATAATAAAGTCTTATGACGACAAGATGATTAATCTAAACAAATCCATTCAAGATTATAGACTAAAAGAAATTGAAAATTTTACTAAAATATTTAACAAAAATTCTTTGAAAATTAATGATGAAGATCTTAAATATAGAATTGAATATTTTTCAAATTTTTCATATAATATGGATACAAGTATTTACGATCAAAACTTTGAGAAAGACTTCTTTACAAAAAAAACAAATATAGGAATTCATAATGATGACTATCTTTTTAAGATGGATAAAAATTTAATTAAAAGATCTGGATCACAAGGACAGCAAAAGACATTTATTATATCATTAAAACTTTCCGAATTTGAAGTTTTAAAAAATAATTTAAATATTAAACCTATACTTTTACTAGACGATGTATTTCATAAACTTGACGATAATAAAATTGATACCTTAATAGAATACTTACTGGATAAAAAGTTTTCTCAAATAATTTTATCCGATTCCATAGATGAGAGGCTGTCTTTATTAAAAAATAAGTTAATTGAATCTAATGTTATAAGGATAAATAAAGGAGAAGTAGATGAAAGATAGAAGGAAAAGAAAAATATTATCAATAACTGATTTAACCTCAGAATTTTATGAAAAAGAAAAAATTAAAAAAGGGATTAATAAGGTTGAATTACTAAAAACATGGAATTCAATAACAGACGAGAAAATTCAGTCAAGAACTAATAGAATTTTTACTAAAAAAGATAAAGTTTTTATAGAAATAAGCTCATCTCCTCTTAGAAATGAACTTGAAAATCATAAAAAAAATATTTTAATCAAAATTCAAAAAAAACATCCTAATATTACAGTTCTACAATTTATTTAATTATTAAGCACCTTATTTTGAAAGATCAATAAAATTGCGACACCTATAAAAATATACGAATCAGCTAAATTGAAAACTGGCCATAATGATAAATATGTCCCCCCAATTATTGGAATACTTTCTGAGATATAACCTTCCCAAATATCAACATAAAACATATCGATAACTTGGCCATTAAAGAGAGAAAAGGGTGCATTGACAGGTGCATTATTATATAAAACACCATAGAAAATACTATCGATTACATTACCAATTGCGCCGGAAAGAATTAAAGAAACACATATTAATAAAGTTATATTAGATTTTTTATCTATAAGTTGAATAAGATACGCTACTATTAAGAAAGATGCTATAAGTCTAAAGAGAGATAAAAATAATTTTGTATACTTAAAATCAAAATTTATTCCAAATGCCATTCCTGGATTTTCTATATGATATAGCTTTATAAAATCTCCTACCAAAGATATTTCAGAGTGTAAGGGCATATTAAAATGCACAACAGCTTTTACACATTGATCCATTAATATGAGAGTTATAACAAATAGTAAAAATCTGAGCTTCATAAAATCTATACTTTTATAATTTTATAGTTTAACTTATTCATATCAAGATTATCTGATGAAATATTTATCTCCATATTTTTTGAATTATCTATGGAGTCTTTAATATCTAAAAATTGTGACTGAGTTTCATTACATATAAATTCTTTATGATTCATTAAAAATAAAGTTAATTGATCTGAATTCCCGTCGATATATATCTGAATCTTGTCTGTGACTTCAAGACCCATATTCTTCCTTTCATTTTGAATTTTATTTATGAATTCTCTTGAAATACCTTCTGACAGAAGTTCATCAGATATGGATATATCAAGAGCTATTGTAAACATATCATTACTGGCAACTTGTTTACCATCTATTTCACCAAAAGTTATCTCAACTTGATCAATAAGTAAATCTATTTTTGTATCCTTTTCAATAGAAAATTCAAAAATACCGTTATTTTCTAACCAATGTATCTCCTCTTGATTCATTTTAGATATTTCTTTAGCGACCGCGTTCATATTTTTACCATGAATCGAGCCAAGAATCTTATAATTAGGTTTTATTTTTTTAACAAAAACATCTGAGGTATTAGTTACATATTCAATCTCCTTTACATTAACTTCAGACAATATAATATTCTCAACACTTTTAATATTATATCTAATATCATCTGATGATATTGGAATTGAGATTTTTGATAGGGGTTGTCTAACTTTTATTTTCTCCTTCTTTCTAATAGAATGAACTAAAGAAGATATATTCTGAGCATATAACATTTTTCTTTCTAAAGATTTAGAAATTAAATTATCTATTGACTTAGGAAATTCAAGTAAGTGTACAGATTCAGAATCTTCAACATTAAACTTATTCAAATTCAAAAAAAGCTTCTCTGAATAAAATGGAATGAAAGGTGAGGATATTATTGACAACTTATATAAACACTCAAATAAAGTTTGATAGGCCATCATTTTATCTTCAGAAAGATCTCCTACCCAAAACCTTTTCCTATTTAATCTTATGTACCAGTTACTAAGATCGTCGTTAATAAAAGCATTAATTTTTCTAGAAGCTTTAGTTGGATCATATTCGTCAAGTCTTTTACCTACATATTTTATCAAGGAATTTAACTTACTAATAATCCATCTATCTTCGAAGGTTCTTTCATCATAAGGAATTATATCTTCTCTCCCTGTAAATCCATCGATATTTGCATAAAGAGCAAAAAAACTGTATGTATTATTTAAAGTACCAAAAAACTTTCTTAGCACTTCCGATATGCCATCTAAATCAAATTTTAAATTATCCCAAGGATTAGAGTTAATTACCATATATAATCTTGTAGCGTCAGGCCCATATTTTTTGATAACTTCAAATGGATCAACGGCATTCCCTAGTCTTTTTGACATCTTGTTCCCGTCTTTATCTAATACTAGACCATTGGATATCACATTTTCAAAACTTACTTTCCCAAATAACATTATAGAAATTGCATGAAGAGTAAAAAACCATCCTCTTGTTTGATCAACTCCCTCAGCAATAAACTTTGCAGGAAACATTTTTTCGAAAATATCTTTATTGTTAAATGGATAATGATATTGTGCAAATGGCATAGATCCAGAATCGTACCATACATCAATAATATCTGTTTCTCTATACATTGGTAACCCATCTTTGGAAGATAAAATAATATCATCAACATACGGCCTATGTAGATCAATATTTGAAGAAATATTATCCTCCATTAAACCTAATTTAACTGATTTTCTAACTTCTTCTTTTAATTCCGCCAGACTCCCGATACAAACTTCATCTTTACCGTCTTTTGTTCTCCATATAGGAAGAGGTGTACCCCAAAACCTAGACCTACTCAAATTCCAATCAACAAGATTTTCTAACCAATTACCAAAACGACCACTACCAGTTGACTCAGGCTGCCAATTAATTTCTTTGTTTTTCTTGATAAGTTCATCTTTGAGCTTTGTTGAGTTTATAAACCAAGACTCTAATGGATAGTATAAAATAGGTTTATCTGTTCTCCAGCAGTGAGGATAACTATGTTCGTACTTTTTTACATCAAAAACTTTATTTTCTTGTTTTAATTTAATTGCTATTTTCTCATCGGTGGTTAATCCTTCCTCATCAGAAAATAGTTTAACCTGAAGACCAGCAAAATCTGTAATTTCATCAACAAATCTTCCAGACCTATCAACTATTGGGACATCTTCATTTTTATCATTCTTAATAAAAATTCCCGGCAAATTATTTTTCTTGGAAACATGGAAGTCATCAGAGCCAAAAGTTAAGCTTATATGGACAATTCCCGTTCCATCTTCAGTTGTGACAAAATTACCACTAACGACTGTGAATGCTGGTTTTTCTGCTTTTACATAAGGTAACAACTGATCATAATCAAAACCAACTATGTCCTTTCCCTGAAAAGATTTTAAAATTTTATAGGGTAAGTTTTGTTTATCAAAAATTAATTCTTCAGATATTTTTAAATTATTAGAATCAAAAAACT
>CAJXDN010000010.1 GCA_913052485.1 uncultured Flammeovirgaceae bacterium
GATTGTGGTTCAGGAGGTCGCCGGTTCGAGTCCGGTCTTCCACCCTTTTTTCTTACAATGCTTACAGTTTTTTCCTCTACAATATAAATAATTCTGACAGTTATTTGACAGTTATTGATTAATCAATCTTTTAAGGCCTTTAAGGTTGGATGATGATTCAAAAGAGTTATGTTTTTTTTAAAGAGTTTGTCCAAAATATGATAAAGCCTGGAGTATTGGTGTAGAAAGGCCCAAGACTTTTCCATAGCTGAGATTTTTTTTAAATAAAATAATTATTCCTGATATAATTGCTGGTATTATTAATGCCCCAAAAAGAGAACCAAATAAACTTGCTAAATCAGCGCTAAACTCACCAGTAATTACCACATATATAAATGATGATAATACTGCAACAACATAACCAATATATTTACTAACATCTAAATCTATTGTTGTTTCAACTTGATTTGAATTACTTTCTATTTTATTATTTTTTAATACATTAGAGTATTCACCGCTATTATATTTATTATCCAACTTCAATTTTTCATCATTATCTTTTTTATTGTATTTGTCTCTCAAATCACTAATCTCTTTTAAAGAAATTTTTCCGTTATTATAATCATCTTCTATTTTTTTTATATATGACATAGATTTAAACTTAATTTTAATTCATCCCTTAATCTAAAATTTTTTATGCCAAAATGCAAAATGGAGGTGAGTCTGATTGTGGTTCAGGAGGTCGCCGGTTCGAGTCCGGTCTTCCACCCTTTTTTCTTACAATGCTTGCACTTCTCTTAGAAATAAAGATATAAAATCTTGGCACTTATCTGGCACTTTGATTAATCAATCTTTTAAAGCCTTTAAGGTTGGGTGTTAATTAAAGAAAATTATATAATCATAGATTTTTGGTAATTTAATCCTTCTTAATGAAGGATATTCTATTTGTCACTCTTCTACATACTTTACCACTTCCACACGGAATCATACTTGACTGACTATCTCTATCTACAATTTTGTATCCATAAAACCTAAAGAATTCTATTACAACAGGCATCATATTTTTTTCAGGTTGCATTACTTTTCCATCTATTTTAATAATGACTTTTTTCCATTTTTTAAAAGAAAATACTGGTCTGGTGTCAACTTCTATAAATCTTCCAACAAAAATACCTTGAGCCCAAGAACTGTAATCAATTAATGCATCTTCTGAAACATTTCTAACATCAAAAACTTCTCCTTTCTTATTAGTAATAATCTGACCAAATGAATTAAAAGATATAAATAAGAGGATAAATAGTATTCTCATACTCACAATCTAAAATTTTTATACTGTAATACAAAATGGAGGTAATTCTAGATTTAATTAATCAACCTTTTAAGGTCTCTAGGATTGTATATGTTATATTTTGTTTTATTTAACTAATTATTTTAAATTAAAAAAATTTAATAATGTTAAAAATACCTCCCCCACTTATAGTTTTAGTTTTAGTAATATCCATTTATTTTTCATCAACTAAATTAGATTTAATTCATATACCATTTCAACTCCAAATATCAATTTTTATACTTTCTGTTGGAATACTTATTTTTATAAATCCAGTGGTGCAATTCATAAAATCAAAAACTACTATAAATCCTATCAAGTTCGAGGAAACTAATAAACTAGTAACATCAGGAATTTTTAAATATTCAAGAAATCCTATGTACTTAGGCATGTTGATGATCGTTATATCTACATCAATATTTTATTTAAATATTTGCTCTATACTAGCACCTTTTTTATTTTTATTATGGATAAATAAATTTCAGATAAAAAGAGAAGAGGTTTTTCTCGCAGAAAAATTTGGTAAAGAGTATTTATCATACAAGAAGAAAACTAGAAGATGGATTTAATTTTTTTATACCCACATGCAAATTGGAAATTATTCTGATTATGGTTTACGAGGTCGCCGGTTAGCACCCTTTTTCAATTAATTTTTCTTTTAATTAATAGTGTTCTTTCCTAAATTAAGTAAAATTAAAAAAATAGATTATGAATAAATATTTAATTAAAAGAGAAATCGAGGGTGCCTCTCAAATACCTTCGGAAAAACTTGAGGAGATTGGACAGGGGTCAGAATCAGTTCTTGTCCAGATGAGAAATGAGGGTAAGAATATAGAGCAAGAACAAAGCTATGTGGCTGGCAATAATGTCTTCTGTGTTTATAATGCAGACTCAGAGGAAGTAGTAAAAGAACACGCAGAGCGAGCTGGAGTTCCTGCAAATGAAATAACTCTTATTTCTAGTGTATTGGAACACAATACAAATAAGTAGTAATTAGATTATTTAAAAGAAAAAGTGAAAAAACAGAAGTTGATAGCAACAGTTTGTGCTGTGTTATTATGCATTTTGATGATTGCCTCAGATTATCACGGATATACAACAGAGATGGCAGTTATTGAGTTTAAAGGTGAAGTTTTTGATAAAAGCTTTACTCCCAGTTGGGGAAGTTTTATTGTTCCTCTATCAATTTTAGTGATTGCTTTTTTACCAAATTCAAAAAAATGAAGAAAACATTTTTAATTATAATATCATCATTGATTTTTTCTTGTTCTGTAACGAAAGAAAATTCGCTAAACAGAAAAAATCTTGAAATGGCTCAATCTTTTCTTGATAATATTATCAGCAACCCAGAAAAAGCTCAGAGTCTTCTACACAAAGACTTTACATTCGCCTGGATGGGGATAATAGAGCAGGGAGGAAAAATTTGGAATAGAGAAAATTTATTTGATGAGTACTTTAAAAACATAATTCCTGAGATACTTCCAAACGGGATAGTGTTAAAGACAGTTGATAGTATTTCTGACGAAAACGGAGTGGCTATAATACAAGAGGGCGATGCAGAGGGTAAGAACGGTGAGTATGACAATAAATATGTTTGGATTTTTAAAATGAAAGATGGCCTAATATATTCTATTAGAGAATATAATAGTGATATCCTTGTTGCTACCCAGCTATATGACTATAAATTAGTAAACGTTAAATAAAAAAAATTAAATTATTAAATATTAAAACTTTTATTATGAATAAACTCTTATCAATCACTCTAATCTTTTTTCTTATCTCATGTTCAACAACGGATAAAGAATCTAATCCTAAAATTGAAATCTATGATAATTCTGTATTAGGAATTATAGACAACTTCGCGGACATTGAACAAATAGCTGATGAGATAGCACTTCCGGAAGGACCTGTCTGGGACAAATCAACTAACTCATTACTTTTCGTAGATGTAATGAATAATGTTATGTATAAATGGAATGAGGCTGAGGGTACAACTGAGTATATATCTCCAAGTGGAAATACAGGTTACGCACCCAATGTAAATTTAGGATTACTCGGTGCTAATGGATTAATGATTAATGCTGAAGGAGACATCATTGTATGTCAGCATGGTGACAGAAGAATATCAAAAATTAAAAACGCTTCAACTACTTCACCAAGTTTCACTACGTTGGTTGATAACTACGAAGGCGGAAGATTTAATAGCCCAAACGACCTCACATCGTCAAGTGATGGAAATATTTATTTTACAGACCCTGCATTCGGATTTTTTAATCTAGAAACTGGTCAATTTGTTGAGTCTGAAATTAAAGATTTAGATTTCAATGGTGTTTACAAGTATAATACTCAGTCAGGTGATGTTTCTCTTATTACCGGCGAGGTTGATTTGCCTAACGGGATTGCACTCTCTCCAGATGAGAAGACACTATATGTAAACAAGATGGCTTCCATAGACGGCAACAAAAAAATTATGAAAATAAATCTAGAAAATATGGAGATGAGCACTTTATTTGATGGCGCTAATCTACCATCTGATAATGAAGGAGATTTTGACGGGATGAAAGTACATTCATCTGGTAATATTTTTACATCAGGACCAGGTGGTCTTCTAATAATTTCACCTGAAGGTAAGCTTCTAGGAAAAATTGATTTTGGACAGATAACAAATTGTGCGTTTGATGATAATGAAGAATACCTGTACGCAACAGGGTTCGTTAATAATCCAAAAGTTTATAGAATTAAATTAAAAAATAAATCATAACAAAAACTAAATTCAATAAAATGAGAAAACTGATATTATTTATAACTTTTATATTGGGATCAAATATTAATACTTTCTCTCAGGACCTTTCCCAGCCTACAGGAGGAGGGACACTTGATATAGTATTAGTGAGTCCTGGTGATGGCTACTCTATAATGAATTTTGAGGGGGATATAACGGGTTATGGCACGGTATATGTCAAATTTAAAGTTGCATCGATTAATACCTCTAAATCTAGTGGAACATTAGACGGTCAAGGCAGAACTATCCTAGAGGACGGAACTTTATTGTCTACCCCTCTGAGAGGCACCTGGAAAAGAGAGGGAGCTGTAGTTAAGTTTTATTTTACTGATGCATTAAATAACGGAGCTATGAATTTTGTGATGTGGGATGTGAATATTTTAGATAAGAAGGCAGTGGTGAAATATGTCGAGTTACATAGCTCTGAAAATTAAAGGTATCTAACGTTTAATTAATTTTTTCTCAATCTTATCTCTTAAATCAACTAGAGTTTCATAGTATTTTTCGAGAAAAAATGTCTTCACAGTCATCGTCCTTAGTTTAATTTTAAGATAGGCCTTAAAATTAGCATCATTCATTATATTTGATCTCAAATTTTTTATGGATTCGTCAAGTGATAATTGATCCTGATCAAGAAAAGTTTGAGGATAATTATCAGCAAGATACAGACTTATTTTCTGCTGAATAATCTTCTCATCACTAACGTTTGCATTTATATATTTAAAGAAAGTATTATGCAGTTGACTGAGTAACTGTTTAATTGAATCTGACTCCACAAATTTTAATGTGCCCTCACTAATTATTGAATTATATCTGTTAAGAGGAGGACCAAACCCTCTGTAGTCGATAACAGCTATGTTAATTTCATCATATGATGTTATAATTTCTTTTAGGCTATCAATAGAATGTTGATCTTCACTCATCAAATGATATAATATCTTCTCATCTTTTGTAAACATTAATTTTCTCTCTAAGGAGAAGACATCAATCTCATCTAACTCAATTTTTAAATTATTTAAAACTTTAAACTTTTCTTCCTTGTTTTGTAATTTCTCCCTGTACTCTTCAACCCAAAAAGACGCACTAACACCTAGGACAATGACTGTAAATTCAATAAAATATTTTAATATACTATTCGACCTAGGCATTGGTAATTCAATTCTTTTCCCTGAGTTTCTGAATCATTAATTCCCTCTCTAATATTCTTCTTTTTGCAGCCGTCTTGAATGGAACTGAAATCCCATATCCTATCACTCCAACACTTATAAAACTCGCTCCAAATAGGGCGGCAATTCCCTGACCTATTCCTGAATTTTGAGCAGAAGCTGTAGATAAAAATATAACTCCCAGACCACCATTAATAAACCCAACTACTCTGAAAATTGATCCAATCACATTATTAATTTTCCTTCTTTTGTCAATAAGAAGCAGTTGCCTAAGTTTTAGATTATTATATTCAGTTTTATTTATATCTAATCCCAGAGACAATAAATTCAGACTATCTCTGTACGATAATTGGTGAATTCCAGAAGCTGAATAGTCTTGTCCACTTAAGTTAGAGTTCAGGAAGAAAATAAAAAATATTACTAAAAATTTTTTCATAAAATTATTTGAATAAAGACTCAATTAACTGCTTATCAGGCTCTGTCAATATCTTTTCAATATAGTCAACATATAACTTATGTCCAATTGGAAGCTGATCTCTAATTTCATCTGAAGTACCTAAAGAAAACTCACTATTACCTGTTATATTCTCATTATCTCTATTTCCTGTTATATCAAAATAATTCCACTCTGCAAGAATGAGCCAGTACGCATATTCTTGAGTGATAACGCTATTATAACCCTCAGTATCACCCTTAAACTCATCATATTGTGATATATCATAGACCCCCTTATCAATAGCTTCTTGCATTGCCTCCCGCAACCTTGTAGAAGAGTTTATAAAACCCCAATCAGCTGGGTAGGCTAGATTTAATATGACGTTAGTTACAGTATGAAGTAGGTGTTCTATCACCTCATTAATTTGCCTTGGACCCCCACTACTCTCTTGCCAGATATAATCTGTACAATTATGTCTATAAGGTCCAGGAATTTTACCATTATCAGCATAGCTTTCATTCTCACTGAAAGAAGACTCTAACCCAACTCTTTGAAAAACTCTCTTATCCAATGAGGTTAATAGGTAATGTGAACGCATATTCTCATCAATTTTAGAGTTATCCCCAAACATTGCATCGTATGATGTAGCTACTTTTTCAAGGAAATCAGTATCCACATCTTCCTTACCAAATATCCTCAAATTGTTGGAGTCGACGTATTGAGTAAAATTAATTCTTGATAATTCGGAGTTACCTCCACATGAGAAAATAAATAAACATAAAAGGAATAGCCTCATGGACAGTGTAACCTACTACAGAACTCCCTGATTCTGGGCATCAACCGTTACATCTCCTGAGGTCTGTTGAAGCTGGTTCAAAAGAGACATCATATCAAAAAAATCTTGCTCTCTAGAAATTTTTCCGTCTTTTATACTGACTAAAGTTGTCCCTGACAGATCTAATTTATTTCCTGATGCTGGGATTCCGAAAAAATCACCAGTGTGAACACCTTTAAAGTTCCAATACTTAACAATCTTATCACCCTGTCCAAATGCATCAACAATTGTGAACTCAGCATCTGAAAATCCCAGGAAGTAATTCAAATAAAAATTTTTAACAGCTTCAACACCAACAAGATCTCCTTGATCTGTTACAACCACAACATCCTCAGCAAAATATTTATCATTTACAATTGAGGTGTCTCCCTCAAAGAAACGCTCCCAAACATATTTATACATTTCAAGATCTTTTTCGAGCTGAGCTTGGGTATCTAACTTCTCTTGCTGTTCTTTACTTGGTCCTGAGCAACTAAATAAAAGGACTAATGATATAAAAAGAATTGATTTTAATCGATGTATCATAATATTTAATTTTGAATTGAAAGTGTTTTCATAAAAATAGATATTTTTTTATTTAAATATTAAATTGTGATAAGAGAAATAAATATTATCATAAATGAGAAATGATTTTAATCAATATCTAAACTACCACAAATCCAATGGTGGCACAGGTAGACTTTTTAAATTTCAGTTTATAGATTATAGTGAGGGCTATCTAAAACTTAAAGGTGAATTTTCCTCTGAGACATTAAATCCTAGTGGTACTGTTCAAGGTGGCCAAATGAATTCAATGCTTGACGACGTTACTAGTTTATTATTCATATTTGAGTCCCAGGGAAGACATTACCCGAACTCGACTAATTTACACACTATACATCACAGGCCACTATTCGAAGGTGAAGCTATCGCGACAGCGGAAATTATTAAAAAAGGAAAAAATATAGTGACCATTAAAGGAGAACTATTTAACACTGAAGAAAAGTTGTCAGCAACTCTTTTACATACAGCCATGATAATGGATAGCAATTTTAAAATGTAATTTTAATTTTTGAATAATCTTTCTATCTCTTCAATTACCTTGGGTAATAGAAGATCATCCTGGTTATTATAAAGTATAACATCAGCTAATTTTGAGGCCTCATCCTCATCAATCTGTTTACTTATAATATTTTCAATTTCCTTTTTTGAACGATCAACATCTCTTTCTAGGACTCTCTTAATTCTCAATTCCTTATCGGCAATCATTAAAATTGTTTTATCTAAATGACGGAATGCCCCTGTCTCAAAAAGGAGCGCAGATTCCTTAAATAAGTACTTATCATTTGAATAAGAAGCTATCCAGGAATTAAAGTCTTTCTCAACTTCTGGATGAATAATTGAATTAATTTTTTTTAAAGATGAATCATCTTTGAAAACCTTTCTTGATAATGCTTTAGAATCTAATTTATTATTATTAAATATTTCATCCCCAAAAATACTTTCCAGCTTATCTCTAATACTCCTAACCTCTCCAATTATCTCTTTTCCTCTTATATCAGAATTGTATACCTTATAATTTAAATGTCTTAATATCTTAGAGACTGTAGATTTACCAGATCCCATACCTCCAGTAATTCCAATTAACCTTTGCTTCATTAATCTAATATAAATGAATTAGGATAAATATCTAAAATTTGTATGAGGTCAGTATCATTAACAGTAGGCACTAAAATATTATCCTCCCTTCTAAGAATTATAAATATTGAATCAGAATTTGTTAACTCTTCGTCTCTCCTAAATTTATAGGTTACAACCACAGATGTATCTAGATTATAATCATTTTCATTAAAATTTACATTTAATCTAACTTCTTCTTTAATATATTCAACTACTTTAAAATTTAGATTAATAATTTCTGGTGAAACAGATATTAGGTCCCCAACTATATCTACGCTTATATTCTCATTAAAATCTGAATTTAAGTCCGATACTGCTTTAGAATTAATATAGTACTGGTCAGGCAAAGAATTTAAAATTGATTGCGGTCCCTCTACAGATAACTTATCGTTAGATAAGATAAAATCACTTACCCTCTCATGCCCTGAAGTAAAAAAAAATTTTGATGTGTCTACTAAAACCTCAATCTGCTTTATACTTTTTTTTTCAATATTTATAAGAATTGAGTCTGTAACAACATAATTTAAATTGACATTTTCTAGGGTCTCGGATATATAGGGAACAAGTGAACTAGATAAAATAAATTTTGTTTGTAGAGGTCTGTTTATATTATACTCGACATCTACTATATTTAATTTCAATAAATTCCTAAGTAAATTCCACCCAGTGCCATTAATGGAAATCTCTACGGTCTTAGGTGGTGGAGTAACCTCTATCAGTTCTTCAGATAATTCATAATTAAAGTTTATTGGATAATTCATTGTTGCGTTTGAGGGATTATTTAGTTCGTTAAAAAACCAAATTAAGGATCCGGCAACAAAACAATAAAGTAGGATTTTTGGTTGAGAAATAAGATTTGAGGGACTAAACTTCCTCATAACTTCTTATTTTTTAGTTGATGACATCTCAAAGGATAACGAGTTTTTATCAAACTTTAACTTTGTGCCTCTATCAACCTCAAGGGTAACTGTATTTTCTTGAATTAAAAGTATTTTACCGTGTAGCCCCCCAGCTGTTACAACTTGATCACCTTTTTTTAAATTTGAGATAAAAGTACTCTGTTTATTTCTTCTCTGCTGTTCCGGCCTATAAATAAAAAAGTAGGCAACAACTATTATCGCAATTGGGAAAAAAAGTTGAGCGAAACCAGATCCGAATGATTGCAGTAGTATCATGTATTATTTAAGACCTTGGATTGACCTGAGCTCGTATCAGTAACTTTTTAACTTTAGATTCTGTGTTTGAAGTTATAGTAACGACTTTATTTTGCATTCCAGGCTTATTACTAGAGTCAAACTGAACTTTAATTTCTCCAGATCCTCCAACAGGTATAGGTTGTCTTGGCCACTGAGGAACAGTACATCCACATGCAGCCGTAGCTTTTGAAATAATTAATGGTGCCTGTCCAGTATTGGTAAATCTAAAAACATGGCTTACTATATCACCATCTCTAATATTTCCAAAATTATGTTCCTCCTCACTAAAATTAAACTTTGGAAATGCACCTGCAGGAACTATTGTGCTTACACCACCTTTCCTCATTGAGGCAATTTCTGTTTCAAGTTTAGCAACTCGAAGTTCCAGATCGCTCACCTGCGATCCACATGAAATTAAAAATGATACAATTAATACTGATATAAAGTTTTTCATAATATTTAATTTTCTTTGATTTTAGATAATATGCCGTCAACATCTTTAATTAGTCTCTCCGCCTTAGTTTTAGCGTCATCAACAACTTTCTTACCTTTAGTTTTTGCCTCTGAATCGATAGAATCTTTCTCATCAATGATTTCATCTAAGAGATCCTCTAATTTTCTCTTATATTTATTCAGTCTAAAAGTTAGCCTATCTCTAGTATTATTTCCTTTGTCAGGAGCAAATAAAATACCCAAGATACCTCCAATTATTAACCCTAAAATAAGGCTGATAAAAGAATTTGTAGAATTTTTACTCATAACTATCTATTTATTATCAATTAAACCCTTCCCGGATTTATTTATTTTATTTTCTTTTAACAAACTTAATGAAATTACGTCTAAAAGACCATTTATAAACTTGCTGCTCTTTGGTGAACTATAATTCTTTGCGATATCGATACATTCGTTAATTGTAACTTTCAAGGGGATATTACTAAAATGAGTCATTTCACCAATTCCCATTTTAAGTATAATCTTATCCATTGATGATACCCTTTCCAAATCCCAATTTTTAGCGAATTTGGTTATGTAGTTATCATAATCATAAGAGTTATCAATAACGCAATTAAATAATGAGCGAGCAAATTTAACGTCATCTCCTAAATCATCCGATAAACTTGCGACAGCAAATTTATTAAAATTTGTGGAATTCAAAGATTTAAGAGTTTTTTTTATCATTGACCTAACTACTAAAAAATCTTCACTCCAAAATATATTACCCTCCTCAAAGAAATGCATAACATCTACATTTTTAAATAAAAATTTTAATATTAAATTTTGAAAGAAGTCAAGATCCTCCTCGAAATTAGGTTTATTAATTTTGATATAATCAATATAAAAATCTTCCTTCAGTAACAAGTTGTACCAGGCCCTAATCTTTTCATTCTTTAAAGTCCATTTATTATCATATTTAATTTGACCATCTATAATTTCAGAGTTTTTTTGAATAAAACAAATAACTCTATTTTTTGATAGATTAAATCTTGATTGACTTTTCTTTATTAATTCACTTTTTGATATTATCCTTTTCTCTTCATTAATCTCCTTAAAAATTATACAAAGTGTAAAAATATCATAATATCCTTTTTCAATACTACAAATTGATTCTTCTAACTGGTTTGAAATTTTAAGCTGTGCATCACCCTTGTCTTTCCTCAAAGATATTTGATTGTAGTAGGAAAAGAGTAACTGTAAAACCTTTACCCTTAGGGATCTTCTGTTTATCATATGCTTTAAATTCAAGAACGAGATGCAAATGTAACTACTTTTTAGAATTTTCTTTGATTCTATCTTTCGCTAATCGAATTGCAGATGCATTAGTTGTTAAGGAATTATCCTCTGAGTGTTTTAATACCGAATTTACTTTATCATATATTAACTCTGTCATATCCATAACTTTCTTATAATCAATATCATTAATCTGCTCATGGTAGACACTAATTATTCCACCTGCATTTATTAAAAAATCAGGGATATATAATATATTTTTTTTCTGTAATATATCTGGAACTAATTCATCATCTTCCAACTGATTATTTGCAGCTCCGGCAATAATTTCACAATTTATTTTTTCTAAAGAGTTAATATTTACTGTTCCACCAAGTGCACACGGAGAAATTACATTATAGTTTGAATCATATATTTCTTCTGGACTTACAACAGTTATATTCTTACCACTAAGTAATTCAATGTTATTAGTGTTAATATCACAAACTGTCACTTTAGCATTTTCATCTAGTAAATGATTTACTAATTTTCTGCCAACATTTCCAACTCCCTGAACTAAAACCTTTTTATCGGTAAGGGAGTCGCTTCCAGAGATATGTTTTACTGCCGACTTAATCCCCATGTAAACCCCGAAGGCAGTAGGACTTGAGGAATCACCTAAACCACCATGCTCTTTTGGTAACCCAACAACGTATTTTGTTTTTTCTTTTATCCATATTAAATCTTGAGTGCTCATATTAACATCTTGAGCAGTCCAATATTTACCTCCTAGATCATTAATAAAGTTAGCAAACCTCTTAACTAATTTCTCAGACTTAATTTTTGTATTACCAATTATTACAGCTTTTCCTCCTCCTGAATTTAAACCAGCTAATGAGGATTTATAACTCATAGCTTTAGATAAATTTAATACATCTTGAAGCCCTTTTTCATCAGTAACGTAATCCCACATTCTAGTACCACCAATTGCTGGTCCAAGGACAGTGCTGTGGATACCGATTATAGCTTTCAAGCCGAGTGTGCTATCATTACAAAAAACTATTTGTTCGTGATTATCCCCATTAATTTTTTCAAAGACCGAATTATTTTGGTGATTACTCATTTATTTGATATTTAGTAATAGTTTTACACTTAGTTAGATCATAAAATTATACAAAAATTTGAAAGACCTTTCCTATTTAAATAAATACCTTCTAAAGTATAAATATTATTACATAATTGGGGGAATATTTATATTAATTTCAACCGCTTTCGCAATTGTCCCAGCAACACTTATTCGAGAAACTTTTAATCTCATAGAAAGTGGCTTCCAAGAATATAACGAAGGGAACATATATGTGAAGGATGAAATTCTTGGGAATGTTTTATTTTTTGCAATTGCAATTATAGCTGCAGCCGTTTTTAGAGGATTATTTATGTACATGATGAGACAGACAATGATAGTTGCCTCCAGAAAAATAGAGTATGATCTTAAGAATGAGATTTTCTTTCATTATCAAACCCTCCCATTAAGTTTTTACAAAAATAATAACACTGGGGATTTGATGAATAGGATTTCTGAGGATGTGGGAAAAGTTAGAATGTATCTTGGGCCAGCTCTAATGTATGGTTTAAATGTAATTATTCTTATGGTTATGGTTATCCCTTTTATGTTTTATATAAATTTTAATCTTGCATTCTATAGTTTAATTCCTCTTCCCTTCTTGGTTGTGTGTATATACCTAGTTCAAAATATCATAAATATCCGATCTGAAGAAATACAGGTGTCTCTTTCAAATTTATCAACCTACGTTCAAGAGAGTTTTTCAGGAATAAGGCTAATAAAATCTTTTGTGAGGGAAATAAATTTCGAAAATGTATTTAAGAGTAAGAGCATTGATTACAAAGATAAATCAGTAAACCTGCAGTACGTACTTGCTTTATTCTTTCCCATAATCATAACACTTATTGGTATGAGTATTATAATCACTGTATATATAGGAGCTACTGAAGTTTTTGAGGGTAATTTATCTATTGGGAATATAGCTGAATTCTTAATATATGTCTACCTACTTACATGGCCAGTAACAGCACTCGGCTGGATAACAAGTATTATCCAGAGAGCATCAGCCTCGCAGAGAAGAATTAATGAGTTTCTAGAACAACAGACAGATATATTATCTAGCAAAAAAGAAAAGGTAGAGCTTTTAGGAAAAATTGAATTTAAGAATGTTTCTTTCCGATACCCAGACACTAATATTCATGGGATGAAAGATATCTCATTCAAAATAAATCCTGGTGAATCGCTTGGTATAATTGGAGCAACTGGTTCAGGAAAGAGTACCATTTCAAATAGTATAATGAGATTATTTGATGTTGACAATGGAAAAATTTTATTCGATGACACTGACATAAAAAATTTAGACATTCAACATTTTAGAAGACAAATAGGGTATGTACCTCAAGACGTATTTCTTTTCTCAGATACAATTACTAATAACATATTATTCGGCTCAGAAAATAAAAATTATGAAAATGTAAAGCATGCTTCTGTAAATGCTGACCTGATGAGGAATATAAATTCTTTTCCAGAAAAATTTGAAACCAAAATTGGCGAGAGAGGCATAACATTGTCAGGAGGTCAGAAACAAAGAATTTCTATAGCTAGGGCAATAATAAAAGAACCAAAAATTTTAATTTTAGATGACTGTCTTTCAGCTGTCGATACGAAAACTGAGAATATAATTCTTGAGAACCTAAAAAAAGTTATGTTAGATAAAACTTCTATTATTATTTCTCATAGAATTTCATCGGTAAAGCTCGCAAAAAAGATTATTGTAATAGATGATGGAAAAATTATCGAAACTGGAAATCATAAGAATCTTATCGATAAAAGAGGGTACTATTTTGATCTTTATAATCAGCAGTTAGAAAAAGAAAACGTACGAAATTAATTTGCAATATTCTCATATTGCATCTCATAAAGTTTTCTATAAAAACCATTTTCTTTTAATAACTTACTGTGGCTCCCTACCTCCTTAATTTCGCCAGAGTCAATTACAATTATTTTATCAACTTCTTTAATGGTAGATAACCTATGTGCAACTACAATAGATGTCCTATTTTTTAAAATCTCTGTTATAGCGTTTTGAATCATAATCTCAGATTCTGAATCAATTGATGAGGTAGCCTCGTCAAGTAGAATTATTTTGGGATCATATAACATAATTCTAATACAGGAAATTAATTGTCTCTGCCCTACTGATAGAGAAATTCCCCTTTCTTTAACATCAAATTGTAATTTATTTGGTAGGTTATCGATAAATTTTTCTGCTCCTACTCTTCTCACAGCATTCCAAACTTCCTCCTCAGAAATAGAATCATTAAATAAGGTAATATTATTATAAATTGAATCTGAGAAAAGAAATACGTCTTGAGAAACTAATCCCAAATTATTTCTTAGAGATGAAATATTATAGTCGATAATATCTTCACCATCAATTAAAATTCTTCCTCTCTGGAAATCATAAAATCTATTAATCAAGTTTATGATTGAAGTTTTACCTGAACCCGTTGCCCCTACAAATCCAACAGATTGACCTCTATCGATTTTAAAAGAAATATTATTGAGTACAAAGTCATTCTCATTATAAGCAAACCAAACATTTTTAAATTCAACTTTACCTTCAATTTTATTATTAGTTATCAAGTTTTTAGATTTAATACTTTCATTCTTATCTAATAAATCAAAAATTCGTTTTGAACTTACCACTCCCATCTGAAGTGTGTTGAATCTATCCGCAATAGATCGAATGGGTCTAAAGAATAGTTGAAGATACATTATAAATGCTATTAAAACACCTAGCGTAACTTCTTCCATAAATAGTTGGCTAGATCCGTACCATATTAGTAGACCCAACCCAATAGATGTGAAAAGCTCCATAACTGGGAAGTAAATTGAATAATATAAGACAGCCTTTAAATTAGCTTTTAGATGGAGCTCATTTATTTTCTCAAATTTTTCGTATTCTTTCTTCTCATTTCCAAATATCTGGACAATATTCATCCCGACTATATGTTCCTGGACAAATGTATTGAGATTAGCAACTGCACTTCTAACATTATTAAAGGAAATCTTTACTTTTTCTTTGAAGATATAAGTTGTCAAAAAAAGGAAGGGAAGGGTGGCTAAACTTATCAACGTCAATTTCCAATTTATATAAAACATTAAGGCTACTATTCCAAATAACTGAAGAATATCACCGATAATTGTTGCTATTCCTTGTCCAAAAATATCTGCAATTGTCTCGATGTCTGAAACATTTCTTGTAACAATTCTACCAATTGGTGTTTTATCAAAAAACTTAAGTTTAAAGTTTTGTAGGTGAGAGAAAAGTTTAATTCTAATATCCTTTATTATATTCTGTCCAAGCCAACCAGAAAGGTAGGTGTGGAAATAGACAACAATTGCGTTAACGATCAGAAGACCAAATAACAATAATGTCATAGATTTTAATCCTTTGACATCATTCATAGAAACATAATCATCAATAATAATCTGTGTGATGTATGGTCTAACTGGTTGTAATATTGATAAACTTAGTGTCAAAATAATCAAGGTATAAAAGACACTCATATAAGGTTTACAAAAAACAAATAGCCTCTTTAATATTTTGATATCAAAAAGATTACCACTTATATTATTTACCTTCATTGATATATTTTCTTATCATAACACACTTTATTTAAATATAAACCGTGTGCAGGCACAGAGGGTCCTGCATATTTTCTGTCTCTCTTTAATATAATATCATTTAAATCTTTAATACTTAGTTTTCCCTCGTTTATTTGAAACAATGTACCCATTATAGCTCTGACCATACCTCTTAAAAATCTGTTAGATGATACGCTAAAAATATAGCTGCCATTTTCATTTTTCATGTATGCCTGATCTATTTCACAGTCAAAGTTATTTACATCAGTTTTTACTTTTGAGAAAGTCTTAAAATCTTTAAATGACATTAAGATCTTACAGGCATCATTTATGAGATTAGTATCGATTTCTTTGAAATAAAAAAAAGACCTGTCTTTTAAGAATGGTGATTTTTCTGAATGAATCCTGTAGATATATTCCCTCCTTATAGCATCAAACCTAGCACTTACATTTTCCCTGACTTTTCTAATCGAATTGATTGAAATGTCATCTGTGAGAAAAGAATTTACTTTAAATAAAAAAGAATCATCGATATCTTGCCCATAATCAAAATGAGCAACTTGACCAAGCGCATGCACACCTGTATCTGTCCTCCCGCTACCTAAGGTTCTTATCTTACAATCTAAAATTAGCGATAAAGCATTATCAATTTCTTCTTGAATTGTTCTAGCATTTTCTTGGATTTGCCATCCATGAAAATTTTTACCTAAATATGATATGTCAATAAAAAATCTCAATTTTTAAATCAATTTTATATTTCTTTGTACAAAATACGCTCATGATACAGAGAATCCAAACAATATTCTTATTCTTATACATTGCAGCATTGATTTCTACATTTTTTTTTCCTGTATGGCAAAAAATTTCATTTAATGACCAAACAAATGAAGTTGATGTTATCGTTACAGGCCATGTCTCCTCTGTCATATATGATAGAGCGGGGGAAGCTATTATTTATGACAACTTTTGGGTTGGGGGATTTATTATAATTGCATGCATTGTTGCTGCTATGTCAATTTTGAGTTTTAAGAACAGATTGACACAGATAAAGTTAGGTACGTTAAATTCACTTTTCACCTCATTACTAGTCACATACTATCTCTATGAGATATTCTATAATATTGACTACATAGATATCAAAGACAAAATCAGTTTTCTAATTTCATTTTATTTAATATTTTTGGCGATATTTTTTAATTTTCTAGCGAATAGGTTTATTAGAAAAGACGAATTATTAGTAAGAGAATCTGAAAGAATTAGATAAGAGACATGAAAGAAAAAGGAAACATTTCTATAAATACTGAAAATATATTTCCGATAATAAAAAAGTTTTTATACTCGGATCATGATATTTTCTTAAGAGAACTTGTGTCGAACGCAGTAGACGCAACGCAGAAAATTAAGAGTCTTTCACAAATGGGTGAACTGAAGGAGGAACTCGGAGATTTAACAATAGAAGTAAGTGTTGATAAGAAAAAGAAGACAATATCAATTCTAGATAAAGGTATTGGTATGTCTGCTGAGGAGATAAAAAAATATATCAATCAAATTGCTTTCTCTGGAGCAACTGAATTTGTTGAGAAATATAAGGAGAAGGGTGACGCACAGCAAATAATTGGTCATTTTGGGTTAGGGTTTTATTCTGCATTCATGGTCTCCTCATATGTTGAGATAAAATCTAAATCCTATATATCAAAGAATAAATCTGCCTACTGGAAGTGTGATGGAAATACAGAATTTGAAATTAAGGAATCAAATAAAAAAGAAAGAGGTACAGAAATTATTCTTCACATTAATGATGACTCAAAAGAGTTTTTAGAGGACTCCAAGATAAATGAAATCCTAAATAAATATTGTAAGTTCTTACCTACCGAGATTAAGTTTGGACTGAAAGATAAATCAGAAGAGGATGGCAAGGATAAAGATGGAAACCCAAAATATAAAAATGTTAAGATTGATAATATCATTAATAACCCAAGTCCAATTTGGAACCAAAGTCCTAAAGATTTAACAGATGAGGATTATAAAAGTTTTTATCGGGAGCTTTATCCTTTTGGTGAGGAACCCCTATTCTGGATACACTTAAATGTAGATTATCCATTTAATTTGACTGGTATACTTTATTTTCCTAAAATTAAAAATGACTTCGAAGTTCAAAAAAATAAAATACAACTATACTCAAGGCAAGTTTTTATTACAGATGAAGTTAAAGATGTAGTTCCAGAATTTCTTATGCTACTTCATGGTATAATTGACTCACCAGATATCCCATTAAATGTATCCAGGAGTTATCTTCAGGCAGACGGTAACGTAAAAAAAATCAATACATATATAACGAAAAAGGTTGCGGATAAATTGAATGAACTTTTTAAGGATGATCGAAAAGAGTTTGAGAGTAAATGGAAAGACATAAACCTTTTTGTTAAGTATGGAATGATATCAGAAGAGAAATTTTATGATAAAGTTGAATCTTTGGCAATGCTTGAGAGTGTTGATGGAAAGATGAGAACCTTTGAAGAGTATAAAAAATTTATAAGTAAAACACAAAAAGATAAAGATAAGAATCATATAATTTTGTACACATCAGATGTTGACAAACAGGACTCATTCATTCAAGATGCCAAAAACAGAAATTATGATGTTGTAATCTTCGATAATGTAATTGATAGTCATTACATCAATCACTTAGAACAAAAACTTGAAAAAACTCAAATCAAAAGAGTAGATGCAGATATACTAGATAAACTCATTGATAAAGGAACAAAAAAGGAAACAGTTATATCTGAAGAAAACCAGAAAGAGTTGAAAGATATTTTTGAAAAAATAATAGATAACAAAGCTTCAACTGTAACGGTTGATGCCCTAGCTCCACAAGACAGCCCAGTAATAATAACTCTTCCTGAGTTTTTTAGGAGGATGCAAGACATGGCTAAAACAAGTGGGGGAAATCCAATGATGATGGGAGGGCCCGGAGAAATGATCTCTGTGAGTATTAATGGAAATCATAAAACAATTGATAAAATTTTAAAAGCAAAAACGACTAAAACCAAGCACAAGATTGCCTCTCAACTATATGACTTAGCTTTACTATCCCAGAATATGTTAAGCGGCTCCAACTTAACAAGTTTTGTTAAAAGAAGCCTTGATATATTATCAAAGTAATTTTTTCGTTACATCTATATGATTAGGCATGCTATCACCATTTCGTTAGTTACAATTTTTATACAATTCAATATCTCTGGCCAGGATATATTTAGAATAAATACTGATACTATTTCATCCTTTGACCTTCTTTATCGAGAGGCTGAAGACACTCTTATGATAGGTAAAAAGAAAAAGAAAAAAAAAAATGTTTTCTTCGGTATTAAATCTAAGAAAGGATTTATAAGATCAACAAGAGGAAGAAATATTATTTATGAGAATTTCTACTATATCAAAAATCCGGAAATTAAAAATAAGTATGCTCAGGAGATATTTTTCTATGACAAAAAGAAAAAAAAGATAGTAAAAACCAAAGAAATAATTGATGATGCCGTAATGATGCACGGTCCATATAAAAAAAGAGTCGGAGATCAAATAATTGAAGAAGGAATATTTTATTATGGATTAAAACACGATAGATGGTTAAGATATAATAGTTCTGATATTTTACAGAATAAAGAGTTTTTTTCCATTGGTTGGTATAACGAATCAGTTAGGTTTTTTTGGGATTCAGAAAAAGAAAAGCTCAAAGAAATTATTCCAAAAAGATTTGGAGAGAAGCAGGGTATATATTACGCCTTCCACAACAATGGTAAGCTTGCAGCAAGAGGAGAGTTCGCTTTTAATAACCCAGTTGGTACCTGGACTGAATTTTATAGTTCAGGTAAAAAGAAAAGAGAGATTAAATTTGTTGATTCAGATTTAAATTTAAATAAATCATTTATAACTAGAGAATGGAATATAAATGGTAAATTGATATACGATAGAGCTTTATTTATCAAAAAATAATTTTATTAAATCTAATATTATATTGAATAATAAAATAAATAAAATAGTCAAGTTTATTAAACTTGGTCATATAGATTACAAAGAGGCCT
Source organism: uncultured Flammeovirgaceae bacterium (assembly GCA_913052485.1). GTDB lineage: Bacteria > Bacteroidota > Bacteroidia > Cytophagales > MED-G16 > MED-G16. The sequence goes on from CAJXDN010000010.1 coordinate 19,881, forward strand.
GGGATCAACAAGAGAAGATATTTAGCTCAATAATTGAAACAAAAATTAATAATAGGAAAACGGGTGAAAATAATATAACAGATAACTATATTCTCTCATGTTCACATCCTCATGTTTACACCCTTGGTAGAAGCGGAAATGAAACAAATTTACTTATTGATAAGGAATTTGTAAAAAAAGAAAATTTAGGCTTTTATAAAATAAATAGAGGTGGTGATATTACCTATCACGGGCCAGGTCAGATAGTTATATACCCTATCATTGACTTAGAAAACTTTTTTACAGACATTCATAAATATCTTAGAAATCTTGAAGAGGCAGTAATTCTTACCCTGAAAGACTTAAATATAGAATCAGGAAGAGTTGAAGGTCTCACGGGTGTATGGGTTAACCATCGCAGTAAGTCTCCCAAAAAGATTTGTGCTATGGGGGTGAAGACTAGTAGGTGGGTGACAATGCATGGATTAGCTTTAAACGTAAATACAGAATTAAAATACTTTGAAAATATTATTCCTTGTGGGATTCAGGGTAAAGATGTTACCTCAATTAAAAAAGAAATAGGTAAAAAATTTGATGTGGAGGTTTTAGAAAAAAACCTCCTAAGAAACCTTTCAAAGGTATTTGAGTTTAATTTTTTTAAAGATGAATCATAGAAAGAAAAAGAATAATTCAGATAAACACACATTATCAGGTACTGTTGATCATGTAAATAGAAAATATGCCTTTATCGAAATTGATGAATTCTCAGAAGACATAAAAGTAAGAAGTAGGTACCTTAAAGGGGCTATTCATGGAGATAAGGTAGAGGTCAAAATTTTTCATCATTTATCAAGAAGGAATCTTGAGGGAGAGGTAGTGAAAATAACCTCTAGGGGAAATACTGAATTTATTGGAACTATAGAGGACAGTAAGGGGTTTGCATTTTTTATACCAAAAAACAGGAAAATATTTGTTGATTTTTTTATTCGAAAGAAAAAGTCTGACAAATATTCAAACAAAAAAAAATACCTTGTAAAAATAATTGATTGGGGGAACAAGAATAAGAAGCCAGAAGCATCTGTAATAAAGTGCTTAGGTAATATTGGAGAGAATGAGACTGAAATTAATTCTATAATTTATGACTTTAATCTTCCTAATAAGTTTCCCCCTGAAATAATTAATGAAGCTGAATCACTTAATGATAAAATATCAAGTAAAGAAATTGAGAAAAGGAAGGATCTAAGAAATATTGATACATTTACTATTGACCCAGATGATGCCAAAGACTTTGATGACGCACTGTCCGTCGAAGTTAAAAGAAATTATTATATAATTGGAATTCATATTGCCGACGTTTCTCACTTTTTTAATGTGAGAACAAAAATTAATGAGGAGGCCGAAAAGAGAGCTACATCTATTTACCTAGTTGATAGGACAATACCAATGCTACCAGAAAAACTTTCTAATAATCTTTGCTCTCTCAGACCAGACGTAGATAGATTAACTTACTCCGTAATTATAAAATTTGATAAAGAGTTTTCAATAATTGATAGCTGGATCGGCAAAACTATTATTCACTCCAATAAAAGGTTTACATATGAGGAGGCTCAAAATTCGATAGATAATAATGATGGTATCTTTCATAGTGAACTAACTATTTTAAATTCTATTGCAAAAAAAATAAGAGGTAATAGATTTATCTCTGGTTCATTTAATTTCGGCAGTGACGAAATAAAATTTAAGCTCAACGAAAAAAAAGAGCCCATTGAAGTTTATAAAAAACAAAGAAAGGATACACACAAAATGGTTGAGGAATATATGCTACTCGCAAATAAAATAGTCGCGGAAGAAATTATCACCTTAGAAAAAGAAGAAAAAAAAAATTATCCTTTTGTTTACAGAATTCATGAGGAACCTGAACAAGGTAAAGTTAATGAACTGAAAAACTATATTAAGCAATTTGGATATACAATTAATACTGAAGAAGGAAACTTAGCGAACTCAATGAATAAATTAATGAAAGACATAAAGGGTAGTCCGGAAGAAAAATCAATTGAAAAGTTTGCAATTAGGTCTATGTCAAAAGCTAAGTACTCTACAATTAAAGAAAAACATTTTGGGTTATCATTCAAACATTATACACACTTCACATCTCCAATTAGGAGATTTCCTGATGTTATGGTTCACAGACTTTTGAGTGACTACATTAATAATAGTAAACCCAAAAAGAAAAGGTATTATGATCTCATGTGCAAACACAGTTCTAAAATGGAAATCAATGCGACAAAAGCAGAAAGAGAATCAATCAAATTCAAGCAGGCTGAATTTATGTCAAAATTTATAGGTAAAAAATTTGAATCCATTATTACAGGAGTTACAGAATGGGGAATATATGCAGAAATTTCAGAAACATTATGTGAGGGATTGATTAGGCTTTCAAGCATGAGTGATGACCACTACCTTTTTGATACCGAAAAAATGAGAATTACTGGGAAAAATAGTAAAAAAATATTTAGGTTAGGTCAGAATATTAGAGTCAAAGTAATTGACACTGACATTGAAAAAAGGACGATTGATTTAGAACTATCATGAATGTATCTAATAAATACCAAGAAATAATAAATTCTAGAATTAAGGATATTAATGTTAAAGGTGAACCTAAAGAACTATATGATCCCATTAATTACATTTTAAATTTAAAAAGCAAACGAGTAAGGCCAACACTAAGTCTTCTATCCTACTCTATATTTTGTAAAAACATCAAAGAAATTGTTAAACCTGCAATTGCATTAGAATTCTTTCACAACTTTACTCTGATACATGACGATATAATGGATAATGCCAATATTAGGAGAGGGGAAAAAACAATTCATAGTAAATGGAATAATAATATTGGAATATTATCCGGAGATCTTCTGATGATTTTTGCATATAAGATGTTAGAAGGTATTGATAAAAATATTATAGTAAATACTTTTGAAAGGTTTAATGAGATTGCAATAAAAGTTTGTGAAGGGCAACAACTTGATATGAACTTTGAGAATCAAGAAATGATTTCAGAGTCAGAATATATAAAAATGATTACTTTAAAAACTGCAGTTTTAATAGGTTTTAGTCTTGAGTTAGGTGGATTAATCGCTAATCAAAAAAAAACAGTAACTGATAAATTGTATATGGCCGGTGAAAAAATTGGGATATCATTTCAGTTAATGGATGATTACTTAGATGTATTTGGAAATTCAGAATTTGGGAAAAAAATTGGTGGAGATATATCATCCAATAAAAAAACATACCTAATGATCAAACTTTTGGAGCATGCAGAAGAGTCGGACAAAAAAATAATTAATAATTTATTGAATAAAAGAAAGGAGAATACCACTAAAGTTAAAAAGATAACAGAATATATGATTAAGTATAAAATTGACGAACTCACGAAAAAAATCATGAATGAATTCTTTATAGAAGGTATTTCGATACTAGAAAGTATTCCCGGTAAATCTTCGGAATTAAAGAAATATTTTGAAGTGATTAGAAGGAGAAAATTTTAGCTAGGGTCTATAATAGATACAAAAGACCTATTATTTCTACCTTTTCTAAATTTTACAACTCCATCAGTCAAAGCAAACAGTGTATGATCTTTTCCCATGCCGACATTATCACCAGGATGATGTTTTGTCCCTCTTTGTCTTACTATGATATTTCCAGCAATAATCTTCTGTCCACCAAAAATCTTAATACCAAGTCTTTTACTGTGTGATTCTCTTCCGTTCTTGGAACTACCTGCTCCTTTTTTGTGTGCCATATCTTATTTAATATCTTTAATTAAAATTTTTGTCATCTTCTGCCTGTGGCCATTTTTAACTTTGTAGCCTTTCCTTCTTTTCTTTTTGAAAACAATAACTTTATCATCTTTGAATTGTGATAAAACCTCACCTGTAACTTTAGATCCTTTAATGGTAGGCTTACCGATCTTTACCTTACCCTTGTCACTTATAAATAGGACATTATTAAATTCAATTTTTTTTCCAGATTTTGGTTCAATCTTATCAGTGTAGATAAATTTATTTTTTTCTACTTTGAATTGCTTTCCTGAAATTTCAACAATTGCATACATATCTACTTTTTTTAAAACGATTGCAAATTTATGATTTTATCTGTATTAATCAAATCTAAAAAATCAAATTAGAAAAAATTAAAAAAAAAATAAAAAACCTTTGAAATATGTTTTGATATTTTAAAGTCTTTTTATAATATTTGTACAGCCTAGATCGGAAGATGAAAATTACTTATTTTTTTCTGATCATAGCTTCCAAACACAAAGATTATAAACCACTTATTGACTAAATTATTTTAGTCATTATGTTACAAAAAAATTAATGTAATGACGAGGATTCTTTTGTCTTTTTTTTAGTTTAAACATTAATAAAATGCAAAATAAAGAGCAAACCCTAGAACCAATACTACAAGAAAACGCTGACAGATTTGTATTATTTCCAATAGAACACGATGATATCTGGCAGTTCTATAAGAAAGCTGAAGCAAGTTTTTGGACTGCAGAAGAAATTGATTTAAGTCAAGACCTAAAAGATTGGGGGAATTTGAATGATGGAGAGAGACACTTCATTAAACACGTACTTGCATTTTTTGCTGCAAGCGATGGTATTGTAAATGAAAACTTAGCTGAACACTTTGTTTCTGATGTACAATACACTGAAGCTAAGTTCTTTTATGGTTTTCAAATAGCAATTGAAAATATTCATTCTGAAACATATTCATTACTAATAGACACTTACGTTGATGACCCAAAAGAAAAAGACACACTTCTACATGCTATTGAAACACTGGACTGTGTAAAGAAAAAAGCAGACTGGGCACTTAGATGGATTGACAACGGAACATTCGCCGAAAGACTAATTGCCTTTGCTGCTGTGGAGGGAATATTCTTCTCAGGTAGTTTTTGTTCAATTTTCTGGTTGAAGAAAAGGGGGTTGATGCCAGGGTTAACTTTTTCAAATGAACTTATTTCAAGAGATGAGGGGCTACACTGTGATTTTGCTTGCCACCTCTATACAAAACATTTAATTAATACCCTGCCAAAAGGAACAGTTGAGGAGATAATAAAGGATGCGGTAGAGTTAGAGAAAGAATTTGTGACGGATGCGATACCGGTTAAATTAATTGGGATGAATTCTGACCTAATGTGCCAGTACATTGAGTTTGTTGCCGACAGATTATTAGTAGAACTAGGTTGCTCAAGAGTTTATAACTCCACCAATCCATTTGATTTTATGGATATGATATCTCTCCAAGGAAAGACTAACTTCTTCGAGAAAAGAGTCGCAGAATACCAAAAAGCTGGAGTTCTTAAGAAGGAGGATGCGGCTGATACACCTAAATTCTCATTGGAAGAAGACTTTTAAATTGTAAAGATATGTTAGTAATTAAAAGAGACGGCAGAAAGGAAACAGTAAAATTTGATAAGATAACTGCAAGAATCGAAAAACTCAGTTATGGATTAAATTCTGACTTTGTAAAAACTATTGAAATTGCGAAGAAAGTAATTGATGGACTTTATGATGGTGTCTCTACTCAGGAGCTTGACGAACTAGCAGCAGAAACGGCTGCGACCCTCACAACCAAGCACCCTGATTTTGCTACATTGGCTGCTAGGATAGCCGTTTCAAATTTACATAAGACAACAAGTAAGTCATTTTCAAGTACAATGAAAAGGCTCTACACTTATGTGAGTCCTAAGACAGGTGAAAACGCTTCCCTTTTATCAAAAGAAGTTTACGGTATAATAAACAAAAATGCAGCATTGTTCGACTCTTCAATTATATATGACAGAGACTTCAGCTATGACTATTTTGGATTTAAAACACTTGAAAAATCTTATCTCCTCAAATTAGATGGGAAAGTAGTCGAGAGACCACAACACATGCTGATGAGGGTTGCTGTAGGTATTCATATGGATGACATTGACTCTGTATTAGAAACATATAACCTCTTGTCCGAGAAGTGGTTCACTCACGCAACACCAACACTCTTTAATGCGGGAACACCAAAGCCACAACTTTCTTCATGTTTTCTACTTACAATGAAGGAGGATAGTATTGATGGTATTTATGATACTTTAAAGCAATGTGCAAAAATTTCTCAATCAGCTGGAGGTATTGGTTTGAGCATACACAACGTGAGGGCAACTGGATCCTACATCAAAGGTACCAATGGAGTTTCTAACGGGATAATTCCGATGTTAAGAAACTTTGATATGACCGCAAGGTATGTTGATCAGGGTGGTGGGAAAAGGAAAGGAAGTTTTGCGATATATATTGAGCCATGGCACTCCGACATCTTTGAATTTTTACAACTAAAGAAGAACCACGGGAAAGAAGAGCTCAGGGCCAGAGATCTTTTTTACGCAATGTGGATTCCTGACCTATTCATGAAGAGAGTCGAATCAAACGAGGACTGGTCCTTATTCTCTCCTGACGAAGCCAAAAACCTTCATGAGACATATGGAGAAGAATTTGAAAAGCTATATGAAAAATTCGAGAAAGAAGGTAAAGCAAGAAAAACAGTCAAAGCACAAGATCTGTGGTTTGAAATACTTGAGGCACAAATAGAAACTGGAAACCCATATATTTTATATAAGGACGCCGCAAATAAAAAATCTAATCAGAAAAATCTAGGTACAATAAAATCCTCAAATTTATGTACTGAGATTATAGAGTATACATCACCTGATGAAGTTGCTGTATGTAATCTTGCGTCAATTGCACTAAATAAGTTTGTAAAAGATGACCGTACATATGATCATCAAAAACTATATGAGATAACAAAAGTTATCACCAGAAATCTAAATAAGGTAATAGATGTAAATTATTATCCAGTAGAAGAAGCAAAGAACTCAAACATGAGACATAGACCAATTGGTATTGGTGTTCAAGGACTAGCTGACACTTTCATATTAATGCGTCAATCATTTGATTCACCTGAAGCAAAGCAACTAAATGCAGAAATTTTTGAAACAATTTACTTTGCAGCAATGGAATCCTCAATGGAAATCGCACAAAAAGAGGGGCCTTATAAAACTTATGAAGGATCACCAGTCTCAAAAGGAATTTTTCAATTCGATATGTGGGGTGTTGTGCCTAACTCTAAAAGATGGGATTGGACAAAGCTCAAAAGAGAAGTTAAAAAACACGGTGTAAGAAATTCTTTACTATTGGCACCAATGCCAACCGCATCTACCTCACAAATCCTTGGAAATAACGAGTGTTTTGAGCCTTACACTTCAAATATATATACAAGAAGAGTATTATCTGGTGAGTTTATTGTAGTAAATAAACATCTGCTCAAAGATTTGATCAAGCTCAATCTATGGAATGAAAATATGAAAGATAGATTAATGGAATCTAATGGATCAATCCAAGGTTTTGAGGAAATTCCAGAAGATATAAAGCAACTTTATAGAACCGTATGGGAAGTATCACAAAAAAGTATAATTGACATGGCAGCTGATAGAGGAGCATATATTTGCCAAAGTCAGAGTATGAATATCCACATGCAAGACGCAAACTTTGGAAAACTAACATCAATGCATTTCCATGCTTGGAAAAAAGGATTAAAGACCGGACTTTATTACTTAAGGACAAAAGCAGCAGCAGATGCGATTAAGTTTACAATTGTAAAAGAGGAAAAGTCTATGGATAAAGAAGAAGAAAAGTCAGCAATGCAGTGTTCTATAGATAATCAAGACGACTGTGAAATGTGCGGAAGCTAATTATTTTACAATAGATTAATACTATTCCTTATACCTTCAGAAAAATATTTGGTTGTGTCACCTTCATCATTAATATAGACCACCAATACGTCTAGGCCATCGATGCTGCTTACAATTTTTTTTGATTTTTCAAATCCCAAAGCCATGAACGAAGTGGCATAAGCATCTGCAATAAAACAGCTTTTTGCAAAGACTGATGCGCTCAACATATTAGATCTTGAAGGGTATCCTGACTTGGGGTCAATTGTGTGGTAAACTAAACTATCTTTAAGATTGTAAAAATTCCTATAATTTCCTGAGGTAGCCAAAGACAAATTATTTAAAGAAACAGTTGCAAAAATTTCTGATGATAAACTAAACTTAGGATCCTCTACCCCAACTAACCAATATCTATCTGAAATATTTTTGCCAGATACTCTAACCTCACCACCTATTTCAACAAAATAATTTGATAGATTTTTATTTTCGAGATATTTTGTAATTATATCCACAGCATAACCCTTAGCTATTGCACTAAAGTCAATATATGATTCTCTGTTCTGTTTTTTTAATGATAAAGAATCAAATTTAATTTTGTCTAGTCCAACATAATTCATGATTTTTCTGATCTCCCTATTATCAGGTGGGTACTCTACCTTGTCTGGACCAAAACCCCAAGCGTTTACAATAGGCCCTATGGTTGGATCAAAGTAACCATTTGTCTGATCATAAATCATTTTACTTTCTTTCAAGAGAAAATAAAACTCAGGACTAATTTCTATAATTCCAGAACTATTATTAATAGTTGATATTTCTGATGTTGGAATATAGGTTGAAAATGTCTGATTGAATTTTATTAAGATTGAATCAATTTCTGTTTTATTTACTAATTTTTTACTGGATATATACTTAATATTATAAGTTATGTTACCCATCGTTAGGCCAGTAATAGAAAATTCCTGATTTCCTTTTTCTTGAAAAAATAAGAGATAAAGAAAAGTAACAAAAACTATAAACATTATAATTCTACGCATAAAAAATATTTAAATTAGCAAATATAGAATGAGAGAAGATTACTTAGATTCAGAAAATTATTCAAGTTCTAAAGATAAAGAATTTGAAAATATTTTAAGGCCTAAATCCTTTTTGGATTTTATGGGTCAAGAACAGACTATAAAAAATATAAAAGTTTTTGTCAAAGCTGCAAAACAAAGATCCGAACCACTCGACCACGTCATACTACATGGTCCTCCAGGATTAGGTAAAACGACATTATCTCATATTATCGCAAATGAACTATCCTCTAATCTAAAAATAACGTCTGGTCCTGTACTTGAAAAAGCTGGTGACCTTGCAGGACTATTAACAAACTTAGAGGAGGGGGATGTGCTGTTTATAGATGAAATACATAGATTAAATAAGGTTATCGAGGAATACCTTTACTCAGCAATGGAAGATTTCAAAATAGACCTAATGATTGATTCTGGACCAAGTGCTAGATCAGTACAAATAAAACTTAATCCCTTCACACTAATTGGTGCAACTACACGATCTGGATTATTATCAGCACCCCTAAGGTCTAGATTTTCGATTAATTTTAGATTGGAGTACTACGAAAAAAATATACTTGAAAATATTATAAATAGATCTGCCAAAATATTGAAAATACCCATCGAGACACAGGCTGCTAAAGAAATAGCTAAGAGAAGCAGAGGTACACCAAGAATTTTAAATAATTTATTGAGACGAGTAAGAGACTTCGCGCAGGTAGAAGGAAAGGGGGAAATTACAAATGAAATTTCTATAAAAAGTCTTGACTCTTTAAAAATTGATAGAAAAGGTTTAGATGAAATGGATAATAAGATAATTGAGGTTATAGTCAAAAAGTTCAATGGAGGGCCGGTCGGAATAAAGACAATTGCAACCGCTTGCGGGGAAGAGTCAAATACTATTGAGGAGGTTTATGAACCATTTCTAGTTCAGGAGGGATATATAAAGAGAACACAAAAAGGTAGAGTAGCAACCGAATCAAGCTTTAATCACTTGGGTATAAATCCCAAAGGTGGTTTCCAAAATACTATTTTCGAGTGAAGAAAAAGAATACAAAATTTATAAAAGATGAATCAAAAAAACTTGGATTCTCAAGTTGTGGAATATCTCAGGCAAGGTTTTTATCTGAGGAAGCTGATAATTTTGAAAATTGGTTGACAAAAGGTTATCAGGGCTCCATGTCATACCTTGAAAAAAATATAGATAAAAGACTTGATCCGAGGCTACTAGTTCCAGGATCAAAATCTGTTATATCACTTTCATATAATTATTTCCCACCAAAAAAATTAATAGATGAAAATAATTTTATTATTTCAAAATATGCATACGGTAAAGATTATCATAAGGTCCTCAAAAAAAAACTAAAGAAATTATTTGCAAGAATCCGTGAAAAAATGGGCGAAATTGAGGGAAGAGTTTTTGTTGACAGCGCCCCAATACACGAAAGGGCCTGGGCAAAATTATCAGGGTTAGGTTGGGTAGGTAAAAACTCATTACTAATAAATAAAAATAAAGGAAGTTATTTTTTTTTAGCAGAAATAATATGTGACCTAGAACTTGAGTATGATGAACCTGTCTTAAACAGGTGTGGCAGCTGCACCAGATGTATTGATGCGTGCCCTACTGATGCGATAACAGAGGCACAAGTCATAGACGCAAATAAATGTATCTCTTATCTGACAATTGAAAATAAAGAAAGTATACCAGAAGAACTCAGAGGATCTCTTAATGATTCAATTTTTGGGTGTGATATATGTCAGGATGTTTGTCCTTGGAATAAAAGATCAACACCTCACAATGAGAAAGAATTCATTCCCAATAAAGAACTTAAAAAACTAAAAAGAAAAGACTGGATAGAGCTCACTGAAGAAACATTCAATAAAATTTTTGAGGGATCTGCAGTAAAGAGAACTAAATATAAAGGCTTAACTCGTAACATAAAAGCCCTTACATAATTTAACTTTTTTTAATTTTTATTTAAAATCTATAAAAAACGGTTTAATTAAATTTGAACATGGTTAAACACTTTACAATATGCTCATATCTGTTGCTATATCCATTTCTAGTATTTTCTCAAGAAATTAATGTTGACATCTCACCAAAAAAAATATCATTAGGAAATAATTTAAAAATTACTGTGACAATTTATAATGGAAAAATTAATAATTACGATCCTTTCCCAGAGATAGATGGTTTTAGAAAATCAGGGATTTCCTCATCAAGTTCAACAAACTTTATTAATGGGAAAAGGTCTAGCTCTCAGAGTATAATTCAAAATTATATACCAACTAACGTTGGAAAATTTAATATCCCAAGTTTTACTTTGAATATAAATGAAAAAAAAATTAATGTAAATAGCACAGAAATAGAGGTAAATAATTCAACAAGCACACCAAATAATTCGCCATTTAATAATTTTTTTGATCCTTTTAACAACCCATATGACAATTTTTTTGATAGAAATAATGAAGAATTCTATGAAGTTGAAGCAGATGCATTTCTAAGTTTATTAACAAGTAAAAAGAGTGTGTTTGTTGGAGAAGGATTTAATACAACCCTATCCTTTTATGTTAGTGAAAATAATGTGGCAGATATGAGATTCTATGAGCTCGGAAGACAACTTACTGATATTATTAAGAAAATAAAACCATCAAACTGTTGGGAAGAAAACTTTAATATTGAGAATATTAATAGCAAACCAATTACCCTGAACAACAAAAGGTATAACGAGTATAAAATATTCGAAGCGACTTATTACCCTCTAAATAATGAAATTATTCAATTTCCAAGTTTAGAACTAGAATTAATAAAATATAAAATTTCTAAAAGACCATCATTCTTTGGAAGAAATAAGATGGAAGATTTTGAAAAGTTTACATCAAAACCAATAAAAGTTATTGTAAAAGATCTACCACCCCACCCATTGAAGGATAACGTATCTGTTGGAAGATATAAACTAAACGAAAAGGTAAATAACCCTAACATACAGACAGGAGAAAGTATTACATATGATTTTGAAATATATGGTGAAGGAAATATATCAACAATATCAGAGCCCAAAATAAATATATCAGGAATTAATTTTTATTCACCTAATTCACAACAGAATATTCAAAGGGAAAAAGGTAAAGTTTTTGGAAGAAAAAAATACAACTATTATGCAGTCCCATCTGAGCCAGGGAAATACGACTTATCAAAATATATTGAGTGGATATACTTTGACCCATTTAGAGTTAAATATGATACATTAAAGTCAAAAGTAAAATTAAATATCGGAGGTCTAAGTAAAAAAACACTTTATAATAATAGCACTGAAAAAAATAAAATTTTAGAACTTATAGATAATGATTACAAAGCATTAATACCATTAAAAAAACAAAAAGATATTGCTCTAATTCTAAATATTATTACCTTAACTTTATTTGGTTTATTAATCTTTTTTATGATTTTAAGAAAATTATGAGTAATATTTTTGGAAAAGTTTTTAAAATTTCAACATACGGAGAATCACATGGTAAAGCGATAGGAGTTGTTATCGATGGCTGTCCGACAGGTATTGAAATAAATGAAAAAGATATTCAATCAGAGTTAAATAGGAGAAAACCTGGACAATCAAAAATTACTACACAAAGGAAAGAAAGCGATTCGGTTGAAGTTCTTTCTGGAGTTTTCAATGGCAAAACTACGGGGTCACCGATAAGTTTATATATAAAAAATAAAGATCAGAAAAGCAGTGATTACGATCATATTACAACTGTATTTAGACCCTCACATGCTGATTATACATATCACAAAAAATATGAGAATAGAGATTTTAGGGGCGGAGGCAGGAGCTCCGCGAGAGAAACAGCTAACTGGGTAGCTGCTGGAGCCATAGCAAAAAAAATATTAGATGATCTTGGTTTAGAAATAAATGCCTATGTTTCTAGGGTAGGAAAACTAGAAATGAATACACACTATAAGAAACTTAATTTAAAAAATACAGAAACAAATATTGTAAGATGTCCTGATAAAAACTTTGCTAATAAGTTCATTGAAATAATTGATGAGGCAAAAAAAAACAGAGACACGGTTGGTGGAGTTATTTCGTGCATCATCTCAGGTTGTCCGGTTGGGATTGGAGAACCAATCTTTGGTAAACTTCATGCAGAGCTAGGGAAGGCAATGTTATCAATAAATGCCGTTAAGGGGTTTGAGTATGGGAGTGGATTTAAAGGATCAGAAATGTATGGTTCGGAACATAACGATCAGTTTGAAATTAAAGAAGATAAAATCAAAACTAAATCTAATCATTCAGGAGGTATTCAGGGCGGAATAAGCAATGGTGAAGATATCTACTTTAATGTAGCTTTTAAACCAGTCTCGACAATAATGAAAGATCAACAAAGTGTTGACAGTGAAAATAAAAAAGTAACTGTAAAAGGAAAAGGAAGACATGATCCTTGTGTTGTACCTCGTGCAGTACCTATAGTTGAAGCAATGGCTGCAAATGTTTTAGTTGATTTATATTTACAAAGTAAAAAGTAAAATGGCTCTTCACTCAAAAATAATTCTTGGTTTAATTTTCGGCTTAATAGTAGGTATAATATCTGTTTTCATGGGTATTGGAGAATATATATCAGATTGGATTATGCCTTTTGGGACAATATTTGTCAAAATGCTAAAACTTGTTGCGGTTCCCTTAATCTTAGTTTCTTTAGTATCAGGGATTTCTAATTTAAGAGATACTTCAAAATTATCTAGAATAGGTGGCAAAACCTTTGGAATATATATAATGACAACAATATCTGCAATTATTATTGCTTTAATTCTAGCAAATACATTACAACCAGGTGAATATTTTCCTGAGGATAAGACTATAGAACTTAAAGAAAAGTACGCCTCAGATGCATCTATGAAAATTTCTAGTGCAAAAGATGTTGAGGATTCTGGACCACTTCAAATGATGGTAGATGTAGTTCCTGATAATTTTTTTAACTCTGCGAGTAATAATAGAAATATGCTTCAAATAATATTTTTTGCTGTTCTTTTTGGTATCGCTCTAGTTCTTTCATCTCCAAAAAAAACCAATTCAATTAAAAAAGCCTTTGACGGATTAAATGAAATCATTATAAAAATTGTAGAGATAATCATGGAGTATGCACCCATTGGTGTTTTTGCATTATTGGCTGGTTTAATTGTTGACTTAGCAGGAGATGACCCAAATAATATAATCACAACGCTGACTCCTTTATTATACTATGCTCTTACAGTAATAATTGGATTAACATTTATGGTCTTTATATTTTATCCATTAATTATTTACTTAAAAACAGGTATAACAATTAAGAAATTTTTTAAAGCTATTTTTCCAGCTCAAATGCTAGCATTTTCGACTAGCTCAAGTGCCGCAACTCTGCCTCTAACAATGAAAAGAGTTGAAAAAAACTTGAACGTTTCAGATGAGGTGACAAGTTTTGTCTGCCCACTTGGAGCTACAATTAATATGGACGGTACAAGTATACACCAGGCTATCTCTGCTGTATTCATAGCACAAGCATTTGGACAAGATCTAACCTTGGTTGATCAGGTTGCAATTGTACTCACCGCTACCTTATCATCAATAGGTGCTGCTGCAGTTCCTGGAGCAGGATTAATCATGCTCGTTATTGTTCTTGGGGCTATAGGAATTGACCCTCAAGGGCTTGCATTAATTATTGCTATTGATAGACCCCTTGATATGCTCAGAACGGTCGTAAATGTTACTGGTGATGCAACAGTAGCAAGTGTTGTTGCGTCTACTGAAGGAGAAAGAATTAAATTTACTGATGATGAATAATGTCAATATATATCTTGAGGCTAACCCAAATCCAAATTCCTTAAAATTTGTAACAGATAGGATGTTACTTGATGATGGAAAAATCAAAGACTACCCTGATGTTGAGAGTGCATCAGACTCACCTATTGCAAAACGTTTATTTGAATTTGATTATGTTGAAAGAGTATTTATAATGAGTAACTTCATTACAATAACGAAAAATGATCAAGTAAATTGGGATGATATAAAGATCGAACTTAAAAATTATATAAAACAACATATTGAAGAAGGAAATAAAATAGTTGATCTTAAAAAAAATGATGTAAAAAAAGTTTCTTCAAATAAAAAAATTGATAATAAAATTATAGAGATACTAGACGAGTATATAAAACCAGCTGTAGAGCAAGATGGTGGAGCGATTCAATTTGAATCATTTGATAAAGGAGTTGTAAAAGTCTCTTTGCAGGGAGCTTGCAGTGGATGTCCATCATCTATGATAACGCTGAAGTCAGGAATTGAAAAACTTTTAAAAAGATTCATTCCTGAAGTTAACGAAGTCGTTGCAGAAGGTGTTTAAAACATTAAACTTTTACAGACCAGGTAGTTTGTCCATCTGAATTATCTTTTAACTCAATATCAGACTTAAGAAGTTCGTCTCTTATTTTATCAGATTTAATATAGTCTTTAGCTGATCTAGCTATATTTCTTTCTTTTATCTTATTTTCAATATCAGTTAACTTAATTGATTTTGATTTTAACATAAGTATATTCAAATCATCAACAAAACTATTTTTTGCTTCTTGAAATACCCCTAATATTTTCCCGTAATGATCAAAGAGGTTTATAAGTTTCTCAGCAAAATATTTTGCGGAACTTGTAATTTTTTTATTTACAGCAATAGTGTTAAACTCTCTAATCACATCAAATAAAACTGAGAAAACACCTGGTGTATTTAGATCATTATCTAAAAAACTCTCAATTTGACTTTTATATTTTTTAAATAATATATCGTACTGATCAGATGGTTGAGAGTCAATACTTGATTTTATAATTTTATCAGCCAATTTAAGTGAAGAATAAATTTTTATTAAGTTTCCGATAACCTGATGAATAAAAGTATTATTAAAATTTAGTACCGATCTATAATGAACGCATAAAATCAAATATTTTAAAATCTCAGAATTGAAATCATTTATAAAATCTCTTCCCTTTATTATATTTCCTAATGACTTTGACATCTTTTGATTATCAAAATTTATTAGATTATTATGAACCCAAAAATTTGCAAAAGTGGAAGAAGTTCTACATTCAGATTGAGCTATTTCATTTTCGTGGTGAGGAAACAATAAATCAGCACCACCCCCATGAATATCAATTTTCGATCCTAGTAATTTATGAGACATCGCAGAGCATTCAATATGCCAGCCGGGTCTCCCAAAACCCCATGGTGAATTCCAACCTGGATCAGCATCTAATGATGGCTTCCAGAGAACAAAATCCATAGGGTTTTCTTTAATATCATTAATTTTTACCCTATGTCCAGCAAGCAAATCCTCGATGTTTTTTCCAGATAATTTTCCATACATCTTAAAATTTTTAATTCTAAAAAAAACACTTCCGTCCCTAGAGTATGCAAAATCTTTAGATATAAGATCTTCTATAAATAAAATTATTTCGTCAATATATTCTGTACATTTAGGAGTAAAAGTCGGTTTTGATATTTTTAAAGAATTATAATCAACCTCAAATTCTTTGATATATTTTTCAGATATATAGTTTGTAGATACCCCTTCTTCTTTTGACCTGTTGATTATTTTATCATCAATATCTGTGTAGTTGTAAACATAATTAACTTTTAAACCCATATCCACCAACCTATTTCTTAAGAAATTAAAAAAAATAGGCCCTCTAAAGTTACCAATATGAAGAAGGTCATAGACTGTAGGTCCACATACGTACATTGATACCTCCCCGTCAATATTTGTGAAAAAATTCTCTTTCTTCTTTCCTAAAGAATTGAAAAGTTTAAGTGTGTGCCCCATATATTAATATCCTTTTTTTGTAACAAAGTTTGTCTATATTCTAAAAAAAGTTAAGTTTGCGTACTAATTTAATTGGAAGCGGGGACATTTGTCCCCATTTTTTTTGAAAAATATTATGGATACTAAAGTACTAATACAGACCTTCACAGAATTTGCTAAACAAAAAAACGTCGATAGGCCTACGATGATCAGAATATTACAGGACGTTTTCAGAGCTATGATAAAGAAGAGGTTCGAACATGATGAAAATTTTGACATTGTAATTAATGCCGATAAAGGAGACCTTGAAATAATGAGGTTTAGAGAAATTGTTGATGATAACTCTGAAGATATCTGGGATTTTGATAAGATTAAGCTCTCAGATGCAAAAAAAATTGAAAAAGATTTTGAAGTTGGTGATGAAGTGGCTGAAGAAATAAAGATTGAAGATTTTGGTAGAAGGGCTGTAATACTTGCAAAACAAACTTTAATTCAAAGGGTAAAAGACCTTGAAAAAGAAGTTATTATCAGTAAATATGATGAATTAGCTGGAGAGATAATAACCGGAGAAATATATCAAATTCTCAGTAGAGAAGTTCTATTAGTAGATGGAGAGGGTAACGAAATATCTTTACCTAGATCTGAGCAAATTTATAAAGATAAGTATAGGAAGGGTGATACTTTAAGAGGCGTAGTCTCAAGTGTAGAAATGTTTAGAGGAAATCCTAAAATTACGTTGTCTAGAACAAGCCCACTATTTCTTGAGAAACTTTTTGAAAACGAAGTCCCAGAAATTACAGACGGCCTAATAACAATAAAAAAAGTAGTTAGAGAACCTGGAGAAAGAGCTAAAATATGTGTTGAATCTTATGATGATAGAATTGATCCTGTTGGCGCATGTGTCGGAATGAATGGGTCAAGAATACACTCTATTGTTAGAGAACTTCAAAATGAAAATATCGACGTTATCAACTACACAGATAATCAAGAATTATATATCTCCAGAGCTTTAAGCCCTGCTAAAATTACTAACATGAATATTGATAATGAGGAGAAAACCGTGTCGGTATACCTTAAACCTGACCAAGTATCATTAGCAATTGGGAAGGGTGGACAAAACATTAAGCTAGCTAGTAGACTACTAGATTTAGAAATTGATGTTTTTAGAGAGTTAGATGAATCACAGGAAGAAGATGTTGACATTGAAGAGTTCTCAGATGAAATAGAAGGTTGGATAATAGATGAGTTAAAAAGAATTGGATTGGATACAGCAAAAGCTGTTATAAATCTTGATAAAGAAGACTTAATCAAGAGAGCTGACTTAGAGGAAAGCACCATTGATGAAGTAATATCCACCCTAAAAAAAGAATTTGAGTAAATATGAGTAACAGTAAAAAATTAAGGCTAGGTCAAGTTGCTAGAAAATTAAATGTTGGTAGAAATACAATAATTAATTATCTGCAAGAGAAGGGATACAATATTGATTCTAACCCTAATACTAAAATTGATGACAGCCTATTTGAATTACTCGAAAATGCATTTGAAGATTCTGCCGTTGAAAAAAAGGTTGCTTCTAATATAAAAATTGGTTTAGAGGAGAAGGAACTAATCCCAAATGCAGTTGTCAGAGATAGTGATAAGAAGGATGAAAAAAAAGAAACGGAAACAAATAAAGTAGATGACAAAAAAGATGCTAGCCCCAATGAAAAAAATACTGGAGGAATTAAAATTATAAAAAAAATTAACCTAGATAATAATGATAAAAAGAGAGTAGCTTCATCTGATCAATCTAAAAAGAAAAGAAGACCAAGAAAAAGAATAATTTCAAACAAGAATCAACCAAAATCAAAAACATCTGTTGAGAGTCAAGAAGATATCGATAAAAAAAATAAAGAAATTCAAGATAAAATAAAGTCAACACTTGCTAAACTTAGTGGTTCAAAAGATTCTGATACAAAAAGATCAAAATACAGAAAAGAAAAAAGGACACAACACGCTGAAGCTTTAGAAGAGGAAAAGATAAAATTAGAACAAGACGCAAAAATATTAAAAGTTACAGAATATATTTCTGCAAATGATTTAGCTAAGCTTATGGATGTCACCGTAAATGATGTCATATCGAAATATCTTGAGATAGGTATGTTTGTCTCTATCAATCAACGTCTAGATGCTGAGACAATTAGCATAATTGCTGAGGAGTTCGGTTATAAAGTTGAGTTCACAACCTCAGAAGATGATGAGATTGAGGTAGTTGAAGAGGTTGATAAAGAAGAAGACCTATCCCCTAGAGCTCCAATCGTTACCATAATGGGTCATGTCGACCATGGTAAGACATCATTATTAGATTATATAAGAAACTCAAGAGTAACTGAGGGTGAAGCTGGTGGTATAACACAACACATTGGAGCATATGATGTCGAGACTAAAAGTGGACAGAGAATTGCCTTCCTTGATACACCAGGACACGAAGCATTTACTGCTATGAGAGCCAGAGGAGCAAAAATTACTGACATAGTAATCATTGTAATAGCTGCAGATTCTACAGTCATGCCTCAAACTAAAGAAGCAATAAATCATAGTAAGGTAGCTGACGTACCTATAGTTTTTGCAATCAATAAAATCGATACGCCCAACGCTAACATTAATAAGGTTAAAGAAGACCTATCAAATAATAATATTCTGGTTGAAGATTGGGGGGGCAAGTACCAGTGTCAAGAAGTATCTGCGATGACGGGGCAAGGTGTGGAAGAATTACTAGAAAAAGTTTTGTTAGAAGCTGAACTTTTAGAATTAAAAGCTAACTCAAATAAAAAAGCTACCGGAACCGTTGTAGAGTCTGAACTTGATAAAGGAAGAGGATACCTTACTACAATTATGGTGCAGGGAGGAACATTAAATAAGGGAGATATTGTTTTAGCTGGGGCTCAACATGGAAAAGTCAAAGCTCTATTTGATCACAGAGGAAAAGAAAAAACAAAAGTAGGACCAGCTACACCAATACTAATGCTTGGTTTAAGTGGGGCACCTCAGGCTGGTGATAATTTCAATGTATTTGAAACTGATAAAGAGGCCAGGGAACTTGCTACAAAAAGAGAACAGCTAATAAGAGAGCAGAAACTTAGGACAAAGAAACATGTTACCTTGGATGAGATTGGAAGGAGATTAGCTCTTGGTAGCTTCAAAGAACTTAACGTTGTCCTAAAAGGAGATGTAGACGGTTCTATCGAAGCGTTATCAGACTCCCTAGAGAAATTATCATCAGATGAAATATCTGTAAATATTATACACAGAGGAGTAGGACAAATTACAGAATCCGATGTATTACTCGCTTCTGCATCAGATGCTATCATTATTGGATTCCAAGTTAGACCATCTCTCAACGCGAGGAATTTAGCAGAGAAAGAAGGAATTGACATAAGATTATATTCAATAATTTATGAAGCAATTAATGAGTTGAAGGCTGCTATGGAAGGGATGCTTGAACCAACTGAAGAAGAAAAAATAATGGGTAATGTTGAGGTAAGAGAAACTTATAAAATATCTAAAATTGGAACAATAGCTGGGTGCTATGTTACTAATGGTAATATTATAAGAAAAAACAAAATAAGATTAATAAGAGACGGTATTGTTATCTTGACTGGAAAAGTAAAACAATTAAAAAGATTTAAAGAGGATGCTAACGAAGTTAAATCTGGATTTGAATGTGGTATAAGCATTGAAGATTTTAATGATATAAAAGTTGGTGATATTATAGAATCATACGAAATACAAGAAATCAAAAGAAAACTTTAAATTTGTAATTATGGCTAATAAGGAAAAAAACAAATACTCAGTATCTGAATTAGTTGAATTTGAGAAACTTATTCTCGGAAAAATGGAGAATGCACAGAAGGAGCTTGATTTTATTAAAGAATCTTTACTGAGAAGTAACCTATCCGGGACTGATTCAACACAAGGAGCGTTAAAAACACTTGAAGATGGGGCTGATACTATGGAGAAAGAGAGTCTAAGCCAACTTGCCGGCAGACAACAAAAATTTATTTCTAATCTAGAGAAGGCATTAATTAGGATAAAAAATGGAACTTACGGAATATGCAAAGACTCGGGCAAGCTTATTGATAAAAAGAGATTGAGAGCAGTTCCACATGCCACACAATCAATTGAGGCAAAACTAAAAAGAGGATAAATCTTGAATTCTTTAGAATCTAATGTAGAATCACTAATATTTTGTTCACCAAAACCAATAAAAATTGTCGATATAATTAATACTTTTAAAGAGAGTGAAAAAGAACATTACAGTGAGGAATCTATTTTAAAATGTATTAAAAAAATTCAAAAAAAATTCAGTGATATAAAGTTTTCATTTGAAATAGTTGAATCTGGAGGAGGTTATCAATTTTTGACAAAAAATGAATTTTCTAGGTTAACCGAGATAATGCTAAAACAACAATCAAGAAGGAGACTGTCAATTTCTGCTCTAGAGACTCTATCAATTATTGCCTATAAACAACCCGTGACAAAATCAGAAGTTGAAAAAATAAGAGGAGTTAACTGTGACTACACAATTCAGAAACTTTTAGAGAAAGAGTTAATAAATATAGATGGTAAGTCAGATAAAGTAGGCAGGCCGCTAATTTATTCAACAAGCGAAAGATTTATGGACTACTTTGGAATAAATAATTTAGATCAATTACCAACAATAAAAGATTTTCAGTCCGAAGAAAATTCAATTGGAAATGAAAGAGAAGTCTAGCTCTAATACTATCCGATTAAATAAATTTATATCTAATACAAGCTTTTATTCTAGAAGAGAAGCTGATAAACTAATAACTAAAGGTAGAGTTACAGTAAACGGTTCTTTATGCACAAAATTAGGAATAAAAATAAATTTAAATGACTCTGTCAAAGTTGATGGAAAAGTTTTTGAGCCAAAAAGAAAAGTTTATATTTTACTTAATAAGCCAAAAGATTTTTGTACAAACACAAACACTAATAAAACTAAAAAGTCTGCAAAAGAGCTAATAAAAAATATAAACCAAGAAATAGTTTCTGTTGGAAATTTAAGCTACCAAACAACTGGATTAGTCTTTTATACAAATGATTTAGAATTAAAAGAAAAACTTTTAAATTCAACCAATCAAGTGAAGGTAATCTATAGTTTAGTTCTAAATAAAAATATATCTGAAGATGATATAAAAAAAATCAAAGAATGCACCAATATTGATACTACTATTGTTAGGATAAATAAAGTCGAGAGATTAAATAATAAAAATGAGTTCGGATTAGAAACTTACGTATATGATGATGATATTCTTAAAATAGTTTTTGAAAAAACAAATACTAAAATTATCAAATTAGATCGAGTCTTATTTGGCCCCTTCTCAAAAAAAGATTTACCTAGAGGAAAGTGGAGAATGCTAAATAAAATAGAAGTAAGAAACTTAAAATTGTTATAATTGTTTAAAATGAATAAAATTAATATTTATAATAATAGTTATGATGGCTCAAAAGATCTCGCAAAGATACTTATCAAAGAAATTAACTCAATTATATTAAAAAAGGGGTATTGTACAATAGGACTTCCAACAGGTAATTCACCAGTAAAACTATATGAAGAATTAGTAAACTCATATAAAAATAATTTAATCCAATTTAAAAATGTTATACTCTTCAACCTAGATGAGTTCTATCCAATTAGAAAAGATAACAAATATTGCTACCGTAATTATTTATATGATCACTTATTGGATCATGTTGATTTTAATGAGAAAAATCTTTATTTCCTTGATAGTGAAATTAAAGAGGAGAAATTAGCTAATTACTGCGATTTATTTGAAAAAAAAATCATTGAAGTTGGTGGATTAGATATACAAGTTTTAGGTATAGGAATTAATGGACATATTGGGTTTAATGAACCAGGATCAAAAATAGAATCGAAAACTAGAAAAGTTAAAATAAGTAACGAATCTTACAAGACTATATCGAAGGATTTTAAGGAGACAAATAACATCCCAAGAGAAGCATTAACCTTAGGTATAGAAACCATACTATCTTCTTATAAGATTTATCTTATGGCCTGGGGAAATAATAAATCATCAATAATTAAAAAGGCAATAAAAGGAGAAATTACTAGTTCCTATCCAGCTTCGTACCTCAAGAAACATAATGATGTTACCTACTTTTTAGATGAGATGTCGTCTTCAAAGTTATAAGCTAGCTGATTTTGAAAAGAATTTAAGAATAAAAACACCTGAAACAATTAACATTAATCCTAGAACTGCAGGCACATCTAGCGACTGGTTATACCTAAAGTATCCAATTAATGAAATT
>CAJXDN010000011.1 GCA_913052485.1 uncultured Flammeovirgaceae bacterium
AAAGAGATCCAGATATTTTTTCATTTAATAACCTAATGTCTCTGACCTCTTTATCTTTTTCCTTACCTAAAAATATTGATGTACCTAGAGGAGATCTAACATATTGATCTATTAAATTAATTATTGCATCTGAAGGATGAATTAGTTTGATATTAAATTCAGAAAATGAATCAGCATTTACATATTCATTAATTCTAACAATAAGGTTTTTATTACCATAGGTAGAGTGAGATAGTTTACATATTTCCTCATTAATTATATCTGAACAAAAACATATAACTGAGTCAGCTTTGGCATATTCAATATTATCAAAATTGTATTTATCAACGCTTTGAATCTTGATCATATTAATCCCCCTAGGAACCTTGAGAAACTTATTTGTTTCAAAAGTTACTATGTCAACCTCCCAATCTCTAGATTTTAAAAGAGATGCAACAGATAAAGACTGAGGCTCGAGTCCAAAAATTATTACTCTCTTTTTTTTTGACAATAAAAATTTTTTTCTTCTATTGGTTTCTTTCAAATAGTTTAGAGCCCATTTAAAAATTGGGGGGCCAATAAACTGACTAATAATTATGGAAGAAATTAAAATTATTGATATTTGTCCAGTAATATCATTCTCCCAGTAATGGAACTCTTTCTGAATAAGTTGAATTAATCCTAGTGAGACGCCAGCTTGAGTAATATGGGGAGTCCAACCTAGGAGTCTAAAACTCAATAAATCTTTTGCAAGGTACCCTCCTAAAAATGAAGCTAAGAAAAGCGAAAGAACCCTTATTAGAAAAAATAGGATAGCAAATTGAAATACTTGAAATACTTGAAATAAATCTAACGATGCACCTATAAGTGTAAAGAAAATAACATAAATATATTTTCCAGAAACATCTATAAAGTCTAAAAATTCTAATCTCTTGTCAGTTCTATTAATTACATAAATCCCAGAAACCATACATATTAATAGTGGTTCAAAAATTATTTCTTTACTAAGTAGTAGTAATGATATTTCCCGTATGTAGTCTGAGAAAACGAAAGCTGAAAAACCAATAATTACTAATAGAAAATATTTTATGTATTTATTTATACTAATACTAAGAAAAAGATTTAATAATATGCCGTAGATAAAACCAACAAATATTGAAATAACAACTTCGAAAATTATTATTGATAAACTTAATATTTGAAGTGACCCAGAATCTATAGATTTAATTAATGAAAATATAATTGCAAATAATAAGATAACGCCAAAGTCAGAGAGACAAAGTACCCCCATTGAAGTAGATGTAAATTTACCTTTTGCTTTCAATTCATTTATAACAGCTATGGCTGATGCAGGAGATCGTGCAACAAAAATCGAAGCACTTAAAAGAGACAAATATATTTTGGTATCAAATTGAATATTATCAAAAAAACCTAAGGTGTTAAACACAAAAAAAACAAGAATAAAACCTACAGTAAATGTGATAAGTATACTACTTAATGTGTTCCACTTTATACTATTAAAAGTACCTTTAATTTCCTTAAAAAAAAGTTCAGAACCAGCTGCAAAAGCAATAAAACCTAATGATAAATCAAATACAAATTCAATTTCTTTTATAGCCTCATTACTAATTAAACTTAAAAAACTAGGGCCTAGAAATACACCAACAATTATTAAGCCTGTTACTAGAGGTAAACCAAATTTTTTAAGTTCAGAGCTTAAATAAAATGAAGATATACATACTATTAAGTATGTTAGGAGGAATAATATTGAGTCCGAAGAAATATTATAAAAAAATTCCAATAGATTACAACTTCAGATACAAAGTTACAAAATTAGAAAATATTAAAAGGTGAAGAAAATATGTGTTTTTTGTGGGTCGAGTAAACCAGAAAATATTAATTTAAAGAATGAAGTTATAAGCCTAGGCAAACTAATGCTTACTAAAAGGATAGAGTTAGTTTATGGGGGGGCTAAGATTGGATTAATGGGACTAATCGCTAAAACCATCCTTGATGGAAATGGTAAAGTCACGGGAGTAATACCTAAAATCTTATCTAAAAAAGAAATAATAAATAAAGATGTTACAGAACTAATTGTCACTGAGAATATGCACGAGAGAAAAAAGAAAATGTATGATTTATCAAGTGCCTTCATTGTACTTCCTGGTGGAATTGGCACCCTTGAAGAATTTTCAGAAATTCTAACATGGAAAATTTTAGGGATAGAAAGTAAACCAATTTTTCTCCTAAATTTTAATGGTTATTATAACTTTCTTTTAAAGCAATTCAACGAAATGGAGAAAAATAATTTTCTTTATTCAGATATATCCAAAGAAATCAAAATAATTGAAAATGTATCAGAGCTTGAAAAAATGATATAATCTAACCAAGAAAAGAAATTAGGACGCCTGCTGCCACGGCAGAGCCAATTACACCTGAGATATTACTAGCCATTGCATAATTCATTATATGATTACTTGGGTCACTTTTGATAGCTATATCATTCGCAACTCTACTAGCCATAGGGACAGCACTTAATCCGGTAGCTCCAATTAAAGGATTAATTTTTTTCTTAGTTAAAAGATTAACAAACTTAACAGCTAAAATACCTCCAATAATAGATATTATAAATGCAAATAGACCGCCAACAATTATTCCCAAAGTTTGAGTATTTAAAAAAGAATTAGGAGTCATTGTTGCCCCAATAGATAAGCCCAAAAAGATAGTGCTAGTATTTAAAATATTGTCGGAAGCTGCATTAGATAATCTGCCTGTTGCTGAGCCAATCTCTTTTATTAAATTACCGAACATCAAAAAACCAATTAATGTAGTAGATGAGGGAACAATTATTGACACAATAACTGTCATCAGTATAGGAAAAATAATTTTAATACGAGACAGATTTTTTATCTTATAGGAACTTGGAAATTTTTCATCCTGTGATTTCATATTTATCAACAACTCTCTTTTTGAAATAGTAAATTTTACAATTAGAGGAATTATAACAGGAACTAAAGCCATATAAGAATAGGCTGCTATCGCAATAGGACCTAATAAATGAGGAGCAAGAATAATTGAAGTATATATAGCAGTAGGTCCATCTGCACCTCCTATAATTGCTAATGAAGCCGCTTCTTGATTAGTAAACCCAATCATACTGGCAATAATTAAAACAGTAAATATTCCAATTTGTGCTGCAGCGCCAAAAAACACAAGACGCAAATTCCTTAACATAGGCCCAAAGTCAGTCAGTGCGCCTACTCCCATAAAGATTAACGGAGGTAAAAATCCAGTTTTAATTAAAGAATAATATAGGAAATTTGTTATTCCAAATTTTTGAGCAATCTCTATTAGGCCAATATTTTCGTCAACTTCTACAACACCTAAATTAGAACCTGGAATATTTGATATTAAAATTCCAAAGCCTATTGGGACTAGCAGCAAGGGTTCGTATTTTTTAAAAATACCTAAAAACAGTAAAAAAATTCCTATTGCAATCATAACCAAATAATAAGGTTCTGACACAAACTCATTAAAACTAGTCATCTCAATAATTTTATCGACAAACTCCATATTCCTAATTAATTATAAATAAAATATCATCGTCATATATATCTTCTCCATCTTTAAAACATACTTGCTCTATATTACCAGAAAATTCAGATTTTATGGCATTAACAACTTTCATTGATTCAATATAACAAATTACATCTCCTTTTTTTATTACATCTCCAACCTTTACCCCCTTTTCACTTGAATCCTTTCTAAGAAATACCTTTCCTTCAATAGGTGATAGAATTTTATTTCCTTTAATTAAAGATTTACCATTACTATTTTCAATTTCTTCATTAATAATAAACTCAACCTCATAATTTGAGTCATTGATCATTATTATCTCCTTTTTTTTCTTGTTAATGCTTTTCTCCTGGGTAAGATTTTCATGTTTTTTAAGGTCAATATCACTTCTTAATTTTTTCATTGCATCTCCAGACTTGTAGTCGATGTATTGGTTTTTATGTAATGAAAACTCAAGCAGTTCCTCATCATCCTCTCCCAAATCCCAGTTATTAGATTTCATTTCTTTTCTATTTTGATCTAATACATCATTCACAAGATCTTGTGGATCCCCACTATAAAAATCTTTACCTAACTTCTTTGATAATTTTATGATTTCATCACCCACGGATCCAGGTAACTTACCTGATTTTCCCAAAAGCAT
Organism: uncultured Flammeovirgaceae bacterium; assembly: GCA_913052485.1. Classification (GTDB taxonomy): domain Bacteria; phylum Bacteroidota; class Bacteroidia; order Cytophagales; family MED-G16; genus MED-G16. The sequence continues at coordinate 4,199 of CAJXDN010000011.1, forward strand.
ATCCCATGTATTATCATCAATCAAACTCCATCTTTCCTTTCCTTTAATACAATTTAGAACATTTACTATTGCTACATTTTTAACATATTGGCTATAAGGAGTTACAAGAGGAGGATAACCCATAATGGGCCATATATACTTGACTTCATCAAGTAGTAAGGAAAATAAATTATCAATACTTATTTCTTTCTTATTATTTTTTTGGAGCCATTTATTAATACTAAGGTGACTCTTTTCTAGGTCATTCATCAAACTCCCCATCATCCCACCTGGTAACCCAGATTCAACTAATAAAGAATTCATAAGTCTATTTTTTTGATTTATATAAAGACCTAAAAAATCATCTATAAACTCTTGAGTAAGATTCCTAACTTCCATATAGGATTTTCTATCAAAATCTTTGATTTTAAAACCATCATCTTTTAATATTTCATGGACTGTAAGTAAATCAGCATGCGTTGTACCCCACGATAAAGGCTCCATAGATACATCAATTATATCTGCACCGCATCGGGCTACCTCAAGAGATGAAGCAACAGAAAAACCAGGACCAGAATGTCCATGATACTGAACTGTAATATCAGGTTTATATTCTTTAATTCCTCTAACAATTTTTCCAAGCGATGAAGGCCTTCCTATTCCTGCCATATCTTTGATAGCTATCTCTTCAGTTCCAAGATTTATAAGTTCTTTAGCTAAATTAATATAATATTTAACTGTATGGATTTTAGAATGAGTTATACAGAGACAGGACTGAGAAACCATACCTGCTTTTTTTGCATAATCTATAGAAAGCTTTAGATTTCTAACGTCATTTAATCCATCAAAAGATCTAGCTATATCAGTACCCTGTTTCTTCTTGACTGAAAACATTAGTTCTCTTACATCTTTAGAAACAGGTGACATACTCAAAGCATTTAGTCCCCTCTCAAGCATTTGAGTTTGGATGCCTGACTCATTAAAAGGTTTTGTCCACTTCCTCAAAACATGGTTTGGATTTTCTCCAGCCAACAATTGAATTTGTTCAAACCCACCACCATTTGTTTCAATTCTATCCCAGCACCCCATATTAATTATAGGTTCAGCAACTTTTACTAACTGATTTGCATTCGGCATATACTTTCCTGATGACTGCCACATATCTCTATATACTAGACAAAGCTTAATTTCTTTTGGCATTTTAATCTAATTTTCTAAAGCTGACAACTTCGGCATTATCACCCGCAATATCTTTTACTTTTTTATTAATGACATCCTCCAATTCACTGTCCTCACTTACTGTTTCCGAATCAAAAAAATATATAATTAACTTCCCCAATGAATAAACTAAAAATAGAACAAAAAATACTGTTATCATTCCATTGATTAAAAGGTTAAGTAGAATTGGTATATTTGAAATTTCCTCCATTGAGAAAAATATTTTTCAGGTTAGTGTTAGTTAGCAAAAATATGAACTAAATTATTGAAACTTTAAATAATATTAGACAATTTTTATAAATGAATATTACGAAAGTTGTATCAGAAAAAGACAGAAAAGACTTCATAGATATAGGCTGCTCAATTTATAAAGGTGATAAAAATTGGATACGACCTTTAGATAAAGATATAAATTTTGTTTTCGATAAAAAGACAAATAAAGCATTTCGAAAAGGGGAGGTTGAAAGGTGGATCTTGAAGGATAATTCTAGGATAATAGGGAGGATTGCTGCTTTTTATTCTAAAAAAAACTCAAAAGAAAAAAATAAAGTTGGTGGATGTGGATTCTTTGAGTGCATCGATAACCAAACCGCCGCAAGAACTTTATTTGATACTGCAAGAAAATGGCTTGAGAAGAAGGGTTATGATTCGATGGATGGACCTATAAATTTTGGTGAAAGAGATAAATGGTGGGGATGCCTGGTAGAAGGTTTTGATATTGATCCAAACTATTTGCAAAATTATGGAAAACCTTACTACAAAAATTTATTTGAAGACTATGGATTTCAACTCCTTTTCAGACAGCTTACATTTTTAAAAAAAGTAAGGTCACCATTATCAGATAGATTAAGTGAGAGAGCAGAAAAAGCCTTAAAAGATCCAAACTATAATTTTAAGACACTAGAAAAGAAAAATATTGATAAGTATATTAAGGATTTTACAAAAATATATAATGAAGCGTGGTCAAAATATCCAGGTGTATCAAAACTCGAGCTATCTCAAGCTAGACTTCTTTTCTCACAATTAAAACCGATTCTTGATGAAAAAATTCTATGGTTTGCATACTATAATAATGACCCTATTGGATTTTTTATAAGTATCCCTGAAATGAATCAAATTTTCAAACATGTAAATGGCAAATTAGATTTGATAGGAAAAATAAAAACATTCTATCATCTAAAAATAAAAAAGTCATGTAAGAAAATGGTAGGGCTTGTATTTGGAATCGTACCAAAACATCAGGGTAAAGGAGTTGACGGTGCGCTCATTATGGCAAGCCGAGAGACAATCCAGGAAAAACTTGGATATGAAGACCTTGAATTAAACTGGATACCTGACTTTAATAAGAGTATGATCAAGGTAGCTGAACAGACACAAGTAGAGCTTGGAAAAGTTCACCACACGTACAGATTTAATTTTGACAGGTCCATCCCAGTAGAGAGGATAACAAAAAAATAATTAACTATTTAAGGCTTCAGCACCGCCCACAATTTCTAGTATCTCTTTAGTGATTGCTGCCTGACGAGTTCTATTATATGTCAATTTTAATTCCTTGAGTAACTCACCAGCATTATCTGTGGCCTGGCTCATAGCTGTCATCCTTGAACCCTGCTCTGATGCACTTGACTCTAAAACCGATTTAAGGAGTTGTGTTTTTAATGTTTGAGGAATCAAATGTCTTAGGATTTTATTTTTTTCTGGTTCAAAAATATAATTTTTAGAACTATTACCTTCACTATCAACCTGAGGAACAGGTAAAAAGTCTTCAGACACAGTTTTCTGGACAGCAACATTTTTAAATTCATTATAGATAATTGAAACCTTATCGAATTTTGACCCCAGAAAAGAGTCTATAAGGAATTCACATATCTCAGAGGATTTATCATATGAAAAGTTATTAAGATCCTCCCAATAATCAAGATTTAATTCAAATTTAGAATTTTTAAAAAAATCATAAGCCTTTTTCCCGATAGGAAGTACCGTTAGATTTTTAAATTTATTTTGACTACAAAATGAGTTAAACTCCTTGACTAAACTACTATTAAAACTTCCGCAGAGACCTTTGTCAGAGCTGACAATTACAACCAACACCCTATTAATTTCTCTGGTTTTAAATAAATCATTATTTATTGAACTAGATAAATTAGATAAAATTTCATTCAGTTTTTTTGAATAAGGCCTCAACTGTAATACCCTATCCTGAGCTTTTTTTAATTTAGCAGCAGCAACCATTTTCATAGCTTTGGTTAACTGCTGAGTAGATTTTACAGAACCGATTCTATTTTTAACTTCCTTGATACTAGGCATCTATTCTATTTGTAATTTTTTGCAATATCCTTACCAGCATCCTCTAATATTTTAAGGCTTGAATCCTTTAAAATACCATCAGCTAGTTCATCTAGAACCTTTTTACATTTTGAATTTACATGCTGTAAAAACTCTTCCTCAAGTTTAGATATTTTATTTAGTTGCACTCCATCAAAAAAACCATTAGATGAACAGTAAATAACAGCTACCTGTTCCTCAACCCTAAATGGTGAGTATTGTGCCTGTTTCAAAATCTCCTGATTTATTTGGCCACGATCAATAATTAACTGTGTAGCAGCATCTAGATCTGATCCAAATTTTGAGAAAGCCTCAAGCTCCCTAAATGCAGCCTGATCTAATTTTAAAGTACCAGCAATTTTTTTCATAGACTTAATTTGAGCTGAACCACCAACACGCGATACTGATATACCGACATTTATTGCAGGCCTAATTCCTGAATTAAAAAGATTTGACTCAAGAAAAATTTGTCCATCAGTAATAGAAATTACATTAGTAGGTATATAAGCAGATACATCGCCTTCCTGTGTCTCAATTATAGGAAGTGCTGTCAAAGAACCTCCTCCTTTGACCTTACCCTTAAGAGACTCAGGTAAATCATTCATATCTGAAGCTAGCTTATCATCGTTGATAACTTTTGCAGATCTCTCAAGTAACCTTGAGTGTAAATAAAATACGTCACCAGGGTATGCCTCACGTCCCGGAGGTCTTCTTAATAATAAAGATACTTCCCTGTAAGACACTGCCTGCTTGGATAAATCGTCAAATATAACTAGAGCTGGTCTACCAGTATCTCGGAAATACTCTCCTATCGCCGCTCCAGCAAATGGAGCAAAAAATTGCATTGGGGCTGGTGCTGATGAAGGTGCTGATACTACAGTTGTATAAGGCAATGCACCATTTTTTTCCAGAGTATTAGTTACCTGGGCAACTGTAGAAGCCTTTTGACCACAAGCTACATATATACAGTAGACTGGTTCTCCCTTATCATAAAATTCTTTCTGATTTAATATAGTGTCAATTGCAACAGCTGTTTTACCAGTTTGTCTGTCACCAATAATTAATTCCCTTTGACCTCTACCAATAGGGATCATAGAATCAATTGCTTTGATACCCGTCTGTAAAGGTTCGTTAACTGGCTGACGGTAAACTACCCCTGGAGCCTTCCTTTCAAGAGGCATTGAGAAGACCTTACCCTTAATTGGACCTTTACCATCTATAGGATTACCTAAAGTATCAAGAACTCTACCACAAACTCCATCACCTACATCGATTGATGCAATTTCACCCGATCTTTTTACAGTATCTCCCTCCTTAATATTACTCGATTCACCCATTAGAACGGCACCAACATTATCCTCCTCGAGATTCAAAACAAGTCCCTTAACTCCACCGTCAAACTCAAGTAGCTCACCTGCTTTGGCATTTGATAATCCATAGATCCTCGCGACACCATCACCAACCTGGAGAATGGTACCAACTTCTTCTAACTCTGACTCTGATTTAAAATTTGATAATTGATCTCTAATAATAGAAGATACTTCATCTGGTCTGATATTTGACATTATTTTTTTTTTAGTTATTTATTAATTTTTTTCTTAAGTTTTTTAATTTGCTTGAGACAGTACAGTCAATCATTCTATCTCCAATCTTTAAATTAAAACCACCAACAATTTCCTTATTGATATTATTTTCTAAAATAATATTTTTGTCAGTAATTTTTTCTGTAAAACTCTTAACAACATCTAATGACTTTTGATCTAAATTGAATGTTGTTGTGATTGAGGACTCTTCAATATTCATATGAGCATTATATAACTCATTGAATTTACTAAGAATTGACTCAATAAGGCTGTCTCTTTTTCTTATAATCAAGTTTAATAATAGGTTCAAGGTATTATTATGGATTTTGCCCGTAAAAATTTTTTTGGTAATATTGATTTTATGCTTTATAGGTATTATTGGACTTAAATACAAACTTGAAATTTCACGTGACTTTGAAAAAGAATCAATAATTAAATCTATATCTCCCTTAATCTCCTCGGTAATTCTTTCATCGATTGATAGCATCAATAATGATTTTGCATATCTTTCGGAAGCACGATTATTTCGCATTATTTTGTCTTATTAATTTCCTTGATTAAATCTTCAACATATTTCTTTTGTGAAGAGTCACTACTTAAATCCTTCTTTATAATTCTTTCTGCAATATCGATAGATAACTCGGCAAGATTATTTTTTACATCATTCATGGCTTTATTCTTCTCTGCCTCAATAACTTTTTTAGCATCTTCTATGATTTTATCTGCCATATCTTTTGCATTACTTTTTGCATCATCCTTCATCGAATTTGATAGCTTCTTTGCCTCAGAAAGTATCTTTTCTCTTTCCTTTCTTGCCTCATTTAACAAATCCTCATTCTTCTTCTGAATATTTATCAGCTCCTCTTCCGCCTTTCTTGCCGAATCAAGAGAATCCTCTATGAATTTTTCTCTCTCCCTTAAGGATTCGGTAATTGGTTTCCAAGCATATTTTGATAATACTAAGAATAGGATAAAAAAAATAATCGCTTGCCAAAATAAAAGGCCAGTACCTGGTGTTAATAGTTCCATTATCTAATAAAAATATTTTTACTGGAATAAAACTAATAATGCAACTAGTGCACCTACTAAAGCAATTACCTCTACTAAAGCAGCAATAATTAACATAGTGGTGAAAATTTTTGGTTGTGCATCAGGCTGTCTTGCAATTGCAGTCATAGCATTTGCTCCAATCAATCCAATACCTATACCTGCTCCAATTGTTGTCAAACCAACACCAATAGCAGCTAATCCAACATCTAGTAATAGAAAACTAAGCATAATATTTAATTTTAAAATTTAACATAATAATTTCTTTAATGCTCTTCTTCAGTTGCCAATCCAATATATACAGAAGAGAACATCGTAAATACGTAGGCCTGAATTCCAGCAACCATTAACTCTACAAGGTTGAGACCAACAACAAATAAAGCACTGAAAATTCCAACTCCAAAGCTTTGGAAAATAAAAATTAATCCAATGAAGCTCAACAAAACTATATGGCCTGCAGTTATAGCTGCAAAAAGTCTTATCATTAATGATATTGGCTTTGAGAAGAGTCCAATTAACTCTATTGGTAATATTATTACTCTCATGATTAATGGAATACCTGGGGTCCAGAATATATGTTTCCAGTAGTGCTTATTTCCAGAAAAATTAGTAATCAGAAATGTAAATATTGCAAGCGTCATGGTAACAGCAATGTTTCCAGTTAAGTTTGCTGCAGCAGGCATAAGCCCTAATACATTACCAAAAAAAATAAAGAAAAATAATGTGAGCATGTATGGAAGATATTTTTCATAGTGTGGACCGATATTGGGTTTAACAATATCATCCCTAACAAATAAAATAATTGGCTCAAAAACAGACTGAATCCCTTTTGGGGGAGTGTTTTTTTTAGAATAACCATTTGCTACAGATATAAAAATTAGAATCATAATTAATGATGTCATAATCAAGAAGGCAACATTTTTTGTAATAGACAAATCAATAAAAGCAAACTCCGGATCTACCGGCTTTAATTTTCCGTGGTAATACTTAACCCCATTGTACCCTTCCTCTAGAGCGTTGTGACCTTCATCAAATAATTTGGAGGATGAAAAAATTTCTAGACCAGAATCAGAGTAAATAATTACGGGAAGTGGAATAGAGACACCATGCATTATTTCATATCTGTAATCATCCAGGACATGATGCATAATCATTTCTCCCATATTAAAATCATCTCCTTTTTTTTCTGCTGAAAAAACGTCATGATTAATACTAGTAAATAATAGTAAAATGAGCAGCGAAAATGTTCGTTTTGAAAACATCGGTTATTTAATATGTTGCAAATTTAATAATAGAATTGTTATTTCAAATATTATGAATAACAAATACACAATTAAAAAATTTAATGTAAAATTTAGGAGATTATCAACACCAATATATTGTGCAATTAATATAAAAATTATTGATAGAGATAATCTTATAAGTGTTGACATAATACCTTTAATAATTACTAGACTCGAATTAAAATTTTGAACTAATACTTTAAATAAAAAATCTATAAAAATGTTAAATAGAATTATGCAGAAAATAAACTCATTAACATATAAATGATCTTTTATTATAAGAGCAACGATTAATAATGCAGAATAAAAAAAAAAATTATATCTACTCAGTGCAATCATAATTCGCTTCTATAAATCCTATAAAGAGAAAAAATGAACCCAATTATTGGGAATAATAGAGTGAGTAGAGATACTTTACCAAAAAAATACAGATCCATAAAATATCCTACTGAACTAAAGAATATAATAACTATAAAAAATTGAAAACTTAGGTTTAGATATTTAATATTGTTACTCTTTTTCATTATCAGAGCTAACTTCTTCCTCAACCTCCAACTCCTTTCCCATCGAGCAAGCTCCATTAAAGTTTGCCCCTGATTCAATTATTAGGTTTGCAGTATTTATATCACCATGAATTGAGGCAGTTGATTTAAGTATAAGTAATTCAGAAATATTCACTTTCCCTGTAACTTTCCCAGCTATTTCAGCATTTTCAGCATTAACATTACCATCAACAATAGATGTTTCACCGCAGGCAACTTTTGAATCAGAGGATATATCCCCAATTACTTTTCCTTCTAATCTTATATTACCTGATGTACTTAAGTTACCTTTTAAAACACTCCCCTCTCCTATGATATTGTTTGATCCATTCGAATTGTCCACGACATTTTATTTATATTAATAAAGACAAATCTAATTATAATGAGATAAATTCCGAAGGATTTACTGATTTACCATTTAACCATAACTCAAAATGTAAGTGAGGTCCAGATGACAGTTCGCCTGTGTCGCCAATGATTGATATCACCTCTCCAGTCTCAACTATCTGACCGGGCTCAACAAAAACTTTAGAGTTGTGCTTATAAACTGATATTAAATTGTTTGGATGGACAATACTTATGACATAACCACTATCTTTTGTCCAGGATGACATGAGAACTGTTCCCTCAAAAACAGATTTAATTGGCTCCTCCTTTTTGCAAACAAAATCTATCCCAAAGTGATCTTTCGAGGGGTCATATGTCGATAATATAACCCCAGATGATACTGGAGACATCAATAAAATATTTTGTTCGGTATCAGTTGACCTAATTATTTCTGAAAATGACAAGTTACTTTCGAATTCTTGTCGGAAAAATGAATCAATCGCTGAATAATCTCTAGTTAAGTCTTGTAGTTCAAGTTTATCGTCCTCAGATTGATTTTCTAAAAATTGGTTTTCTCCACCTGAAAGGATTATCATGATATTCTCAATATATTGATCTTTTATTTCCGACTCAATTATCAAAGAATCAATAGAATTCGATAATTTAATTAACTTTTCATTAGCCTTATTTTCAGCATATCTTGGGTCAAACCATTGACTTAATATTGTTGTGGATAAGTTGAATGATATTATAAAAATTAAAGATAAAAAAATAAATGCATAGATAAGTAAACTAATATTTGTGAACTCATATAACGAGATATCTTTAAAATCTCTTTTATTTCTAAATATAATTTGAAGTCTATATCTAAACCATTTAATAACTTTGTTTCTCAAGGTATTATTAAATTAAAATTTATTCAAAAATAAATATTTAATAACTACGTTGTAGCCATTACTCAGATAAAATATGAGAAAACATATATTATTCCTTCTTCTATTGTTTTTTAATCTATCCTGTAATTCTTTAATTAACACAGCCTATAATGATACAGCTGCAAAATATAACGCATACTTTCTTTCTGAAGAATCTATTGAAGAAATTGAAGATGAGTTACTGTCATTAAATGATGAAAATTATGATAGCCTAATCAATTTATCGTATGAAATTGATACAAATAGAGTCAGTGGTTTAAATCAAAAGAAAGAGGACATAGTAAAAAAACTATCTATCCTTATTCAGAGGCATGAAGGATCTAAATATGTTTACCCTAGCTATGCCTTAATCGGGAAAGCGAGGCTTTTATCTCAGGAAATAAATCAGTCTATTACAACTTTAAAGTATGTAAATTCAAAATCCTCTGATCAGTTTTCTAAACAAATGTCACTAATTTATTTGATGCGAGCCTATACAGAAAAAGAGGACTTTGGTTCTGCATTGGAAGTTTATAATTTCTTAAAAAAACAAACTATTGATAAGGACCTAGTTCTAGAATATCACCTCTATTCACATTACCTATTTAGGAAGACAGAGGATATTGAAGGTGTATTCAATGAACTTTTATCTATAGAAAAATTTGCCAAAAAAAAGAGTTTAATCAACAGGGTTTATTTCGCAATAGGACAAGTTTATTTATTGAAGAAAGAATTTAATCTTGCGCAGAGTTATTTCAAGAAATGCCTTTCAAATAATCCTACTTTTGAAATGGAATTCAATGCTAAATTATTTTATGCAAAATCTCTATCTAAAAGTGATCCTGCTACAATAAATAAATTCTACACTAAACTTATTGGAGATAAAAAAAATATTGAAGATCAGGACAGAATTTATTATGAGATTGGACTATATAACTTTGAAAAAGGTGATAATGATGAAGCAATTATAAATTTTAAACTGTCATCAGAAAAAAATAAAAATAAGACAAAATTACTTTTTTATACTTATTTAAATATAGCCGATATTTTTTATGAGAAAAATTTTGACTATAAATCAGCAAAACTTTATTACGATAGTGCTTTGAATAATATCAATAGAGAATACCCTAATTATGAAATATTAAAATCAAAAAGCGAGGTACTAAACGATTTAGTTGAAAATCTAGATTTAATCAGACTGAATGACAGTTTAATTTATCTAACCACAATTCCAGAATATGACCTTAATGAAATAATTGAAAATAAAATTAAGACAGACAAAAAAAATAAAAAAGTTAAAATTCAGTCTGAAAAAAAACAAAATTATCTTCCTCAGGAGTCTAAAGTTATTTTAAATAATAGTGGAGGAGAATGGTATTTTAATAATGTCTCAATTGTGAGCGTAGGCATTAATGATTTCAAGAGAATATGGGGAAATAGAGATTTAATAGATAACTGGAGATTAGCTTCCAAGATGAGTTTTAATAATGAATTAAGTCAGACAGGAATTAAACAAGAAGACTCAAACCCTATTGATTTAAAAGCTGATAATGATGAAGACTTAAGTTTTGATGATATGAGATCGTCTTTACCTTTTAACCAAAATGAAAAAGATATTTTACTTTCAGAAATCGAAGAAGCAAGCTATAAAGTAGGAAAGATTTATATCCAGAAACTAGAAGAAATAAGGAAAGGTGTCGATGTTTATACTAAATTGATTGAAAGGTTTAAATCTTCAAAATACCTAGCAGAAATATATTACCAGCTATATTTATTAGAGGAAGATAACCAGAGATATAAGGATATAATCCTAAGTAGTTACTCTGGGACAGAATATTACAAATTAATAATTAACCCATATTATAAAGTAGATGAGTTTCAAGAATTAAACTTTTTAAAAAGGTCGTATAATGAACTATATAATAATTTGATAAAAGGTAACAATAAATATGTTATTTCTAAAGTAGATTCCCTTGGTAAGACTTACGAAAAGAATCCATTTTTTGAAAATTTATTACTATTAAGATCAATAGGTGTTGGAAAAATATCAGGAAACTTTACACTACAATTCGAGCTAAGATCTTTTTTAAATTTTTCTAGAAATGAGTCCTCTAGAAATTACGCATCAACACTGCTACTCTCGGCAGAAGAAGTTCATAAAAGATTTATTTTTAGTGGTCTTCCTAAATTCTCTACTAATATAGACTCTAGATATTTTTTTATTATTGTAGCTGATAAAACTGACGAGATAGTATTAACAGTTTTAGATGAGTCAATTCAAAAGTTAGGAATTCCATTCGATATATATAAATTTAACCTTACTGATAACCTTAGTTTTAATGCATTAACTTATAGTAATTATAAAGTATTAAAAAAATTAGAAAAGGAATTCAATTTGAATTTAAATAATACAGAATTAAAAGGAAACACTAATTTTGTAGTTGGAGAAAAAAATATGAACTTAATTTTCAAATCTAAAAATTATAATGAGTTTAGAAAGTTTTACAATAAATGAAAAAATCTAAAAGCTTAATAAATAAGATCTGGTTTTCCCTGATTTCAGGAATTATTGTAATTTCAACATTTATTATCTCAATCAATTACAATTTATTTAACTTGTTTGGTGGAATGCCAAGCTTACAGGACTTGGAAAAGCCAGAGTCAGAGTTGTCTTCCGAATTATACTCTAGTGATAATAAACTGCTTGGAAAGTATTTTAGATATAATAGATCACCAGTAAAATTTAGTGAACTTTCAGATCAACTTGTGACTACATTATTAGTTACCGAAGACATCAGGTTTTATGACCACTCAGGCATTGACTTAAAAGGTTTAATAAGAGCGAGTTATGGAGTTGGTAAAAATATTTTAACTTTTGGGGCAAGTGGTCTTGAGGGTGGCGGTAGCACAATAACTCAGCAGTTAGCTAAAAACCTATTTAAAATAAGGCGTGAAAAAAAAGGTAAATTAAGTGGTGTGCCTTTCCTTGGACTTGTTATCTCAAAAGTAAAAGAGTGGATTGTAGCAGTTAAATTAGAAGAGTTTTATACTAAAAAAGAAATACTAACAATGTATTTAAATACTGCAGAATATGGCAGCAATTCATATGGAATTAAGGTAGCGTCTAAAACTTATTTTAATAAACTCCCATCTGAATTGAATTATAATGAGTCTTCTATCATTGTGGGCTTACTGAATAAACCAACAAAATATAACCCCTATTTTAATCCAGAAAATGCAAAAGAGAAAAGAGCAGAAATATTTTATAATTTATTCAAGTATAAAATTATCGATAATGAATATTATGATTCTCTGAAAGTAGTAGATCTTAGTTTGAATTATAAAGTAGAAAATCAAAATGTAGGGCAAGCAACTTATTTCAGAACCGTAGTCAGAAACTATCTGATAAATTGGGCAAAAGAAAATGGATTTGATCTTTTTTCAGATGGCTTAAAAATTCATACAACAATTGATAGCAGAATGCAAGAATATGCTGAAGATGCAGTTAGGGATCAGATGAAAAGACTTCAAAAAATATTTAGTGAACATTGGAAAGGAAAAAACCCCTGGATTGATGAAAAAGGATTTGAAATTGAAGATTTTTTGGAAAATACAATAAAGAGAACCAGGTACTTCAAATCTCTTTTAAGAGAAAATGATAACGATACCTCATTTGTTTTTCAGAAATTAAATGAAAAGAAAAATATGAAAGTATTTAGCTGGGAGGGGGAGATTGATACCGTGTTCAGTATAATGGATTCGTTAAAATATTATAAAAAATTTTTACAAGCAGGATTCGTATCTATCGAACCTAAAACAGGTTACATAAGAGCATGGGTAGGAGGAATCAACCACAAATATTTTAAATATGATCATGTAAAACAAGGGAAAAGACAACCTGGATCAACATTCAAACCTATAGTTTATGCGGCGGCAATTGATAATGGATATTCTCCATGTTATCCTGTAGTGGATGCACCAGTAGTTTTTGAACTCCCAGGTCAGAATCCTCCCTACTGGAGGCCAGATAATCACAATAGCAAATGGACTGGTGAGACCATGACCCTGAGAAGAGCAATGGCAAAATCTGTAAATTCAATAACTGCATTTATGACGAAAAAATTATCACCAAATACAATTGTTGACTATGCCAAAAAGTTGGGAATTCAAAGTAAACTAGATGCCGTGCCAGCAGTTTGTTTAGGGGCTGGTGGAGATGTTTCTTTATTTGATCTAGTAGGCGCCTACAGCACATTTATAAATAAAGGAATATGGACAGAGCCATTTTTTATATCTAGGATAGAAGATAAATATGGGAATTTGATTCAAGAGTTTATACCAACTAAACAAGAAGCATTAAGTGAAGAAACTGCGTACTTAATGTTGCACATGCTTAAGGGTTCAAAAGAAGAAGAGGGTGGTACGGCAAGGGGACTAAATCCTGAGTTAACAGAAGATAATGATGTAGGGGCAAAAACTGGAACGACACAGAACGCATCTGACGGATGGTTTATTGGTGTTACTCATAACCTTGTATCTGGAGCATGGGTAGGTGGCGACGATAGGAGTATACATTTCAGAGATTGGGTCTTTGGTCAAGGAGCACGTACCGCAATGCCTATCTGGCAGCAATATATGCTAAATGTTTATGAAGATATCGATTTAGGTATTGAAAAAGGAAAATTTGATAAGCCTACTAAAATAATTAATGTTGAAATAGATTGCTCAACTTACAATAACGATATAAAATCTGATTCACTAGATGTTATCCTTGATAAAATAGACGCATCAGATATTTTCTAGGTGATGATAGATATTAGAAAAATTGATCTTCCAAGCTCTCCAGGAGTATATAAATTCATAAATAAAAATTCTGATGTCATCTATGTTGGAAAGTCAAAGAGTTTAGAGAAGAGAGTAAAATCTTACTTTCAGAAACAAAGCAATAATAAAATTTCAAAAATGGTAAATGAAATTACTAAAATTGACTTTGTAATTTCGGATTCTGAGCACGACGCATTACTTCTAGAAAATAATCTGATAAAAGAATATAAACCCAAATTTAACATACTACTTAGAGATGATAAGACATACCCATGGGTATGTATAAAGAAGGAAAGATTTCCTAGGGTGTTTCTAACAAGAAAATATATAAATGACGGTTCAGAGTATTTTGGTCCATACACAAACGTAAAATCGATAAATTCATTACTTAATGTAATCAATAACATTTATCCAATAAGGGCCAGTAATTACAATTTTTCTCAAAAAAAAATAAATGATAAAAAAAAGAAGATTGGACTTATAATTCACTCTAAAAATGGCCACTCACTGATACTTGGCTTTGAAAAGCTTTCTAATGAGAATAAAAATTTAATGTCTGAGGATACATATATCGAGAACATTAAATATATAAGAGAGATATTAAATGGAAACTTTAAAAATGTGAAAGAACACCTTTTGAAACAGATGAAAAACTTTTCAAAAAATCTTGAATTCGAGAAATCACAAAACATAAAGGAAAAATTAGACCTATTAGATACCTATCAATCAAAGTCCATTATAGTAAATGATAAATATAGTAACCTAGATGTTATAGGAATCATTGAAGATGAAAAATACTATTTTATAAACTATATAAAAATAAATAATGGGATGATTATTGGTTCGGAATCTTTAAAGACTAAGAAAAAACTAATATTTATAGAAAAAGAATTGAGACAAATTATTATGGATCTAAAATTCAAATATAATAGTCTAAATAATACAATAATTTCAAATATAAAATTAGATAATATCTTATCTGGTAATTTAGAATCATATGTACCTAAAGTAGGTGACAAAAAAAAACTTGTAGACATGAGTCTCAAGAATCTTCTTTTTTTTAAGAAAAACCTATATAATGAGAAGAAAGAAAGAAAAACTAAAAAACTATCAGTCTTAATAGACCTAAAGAATAAACTAAATCTAAAAAAAATACCATTTCATATTGAATGTTTTGATATATCTAACATTCAAGGGAAAAATACTGTAGCTTCAATGGTACTATTTAAAGATGGATATCCAAATAAAAAGGAATACAGAAAATATAAGATAAGATCTGTCGATAAACCTGATGATTTTGAGTCGATGAGAGAGGTAGTGTCAAGAAGATACACAAGGGTAATAAGAGAGGGTAACCCCCTACCAGATTTAATTATTATCGACGGGGGTAAAGGTCAACTTAGTTCCGCCTGCAATATGTTGAAAGAACTTAACATTTACAATAAAATAAATATAATAGGGATTGCTAAAAAACTTGAAGAGATTTATTTTCCAAACGATTCTATTCCAGTGCTTCTTGGTAAGAAATCTGAACAATTAAAATTGATTCAAAATATAAGAAATGAAGCCCATAGGTTTGCAATCAATTATCATAAGCAACTTAGAAGTAATACATTTATTCAATCAGAACTAGAAGAAATATATGGGATAGGAGATAAAACAAGAGGTAGACTAATTAGAGCCTTTGGATCTATAGAAAACATTAAGAAAGCAGATAGAAAGGATTTGATTAAACTAGTAGGAAAAGAGAAAACGGAGAAAATAATTAGATACTATTCTAGTATTCCCAAAGGTTAGATTCCCACTCCATAAGATCTTGCTCTACCTTAAAACTTGCCATTATTCCTTCCTTCCTTGATTTTGCGTACAATTCTGAAACCCTGATGTCATCAGCGTTAGCTATTTTTACTATTATACCTTTAAACAGTCTCAGTAGAAATGCATCTCCTAGATTCTTATGCTGAGCAATATTATTTTCATTATACCAGATAGCATCTTTATTCATAGATTTAAACAAATTAAATAAATCAATAAACCTGAATGATGCTATAGGCTTCTCAAACCCAGCAGGATTATAAAAACTATCACCTGGCAGATACATTGTAATAGCTTGAATATCAAAATAAATCCTAGAATGAATTCTGTCAAAGTATAAATCCTCTTTAATCTCAAATATTGAAAACTCTCTCTTGGGAATATAGATAGGACCAACGGAAATTTCTTCTACCTCCTCAGCAAATGGATCATCCTCTCCAAATCCAGCAAATGGATCGTCCAAATCAAAACCCTCCTCCTCTTCTATATCATCGTCAGCCTGTTGAATATTCTCAATAAACACTTCCCTTGACATAACATTACTATCATTAACTGAATCGCTATCATAAGGAATTAGAACGCCCCTTTCTACAGCTTCGATAATGATTTTTGATATTTCCCTATTTCGCGCAAAGAAAGGCTTATTCTGCTTTTCCTTAAGGTCAACCCTCCTCCATAGTGTCTTCTTCCACATCAAATAAGATTCGTGTACCTGCCTCAAAGACAATGGATTGTAACCATTTGACTCAGCACTTGATTGAGAATATGAATCCTCTACCGGTAAAAGCGTTAGCAAGACAAAAAGTACAAGAACCTTATTTAAATTTTTCATAATTTATTTCAGTGGTATAGTTATGTATCTTGGTGCAAAGTTTTTAAACTCTTCAACTTCACCTCTAAAGTTAGCTCTTGCAACCCTTTTAATTTCAATAACGATATTATCACCTTTTCTCTTTCCAGCTAATTTATTAAGGTTAACATCTTTACTATTAACTCTCTGTCTAGAAACACCTCTACCAGCTCTAACTAAATTAACTTCAGCTTCTCTCACTTGAAATCTAGCATCTTTAGGTAAAAATTCAGCAAAACTTGCGTCAGCAATTGCGTCTAAACTAAAGTTGGGTGTACTAACAGGAATTCCTGTTTTAGCGTCAATCTCTTTCCCTCTTATCCTAGCTTTTATCTCAGGAGCAGGAATTTGTCTAACTCCAAAAGACTGAGAACCAATAAAATTTCCAGCGTTAATAACATTTAAATCAACTTTTTTAGATTTAGGTATAATTGTAACTTGACCAGACTTAGAACCCTTAAGGACATCACCCCCACTTGCTGAAAAAGTTGGATTATATTCAGATCCTAGTGCAGGCACATTAACTGTAATCTCATTTCCACAGTTAAGGTATAAAGCTTGAACAGAGGCTGACTGAATTTGGATTACCGGCCTTGCAACGAAGTATTCAACTGTATCTACAAAAGTTGTATCTCTACCACCAGGTAGTGTAACACTAATTGTACCAACATAACTTTGTTTAGATAAACCCTCTCTATCATATTGACCACTTTTAGCGGTGAACTCATAATAACCTCTACCGTTAGATACTTCCAAAGTATCACCATCAGCAGTCATTGTAGGAACAATTGCTGAAGATGCAGCAGACAAGAATAACTGAGTTCTATACTTGGCCCCTGCGGCAACAACCTTCTGATCAGGTAAAGTAGTTAATGAAACAACATCAAACTTAAGGTCAGCAGCACCAACAGATGCCGCTAATTTATCTAACGCCTTTATTTCTAAGTTAATTATATCTGATTGTAGTTGACTAAGAGTGGCTAAACCTGCACCCGCAGAGGTACCAAAACCAAAATTTAATTTCTTGAAAGATGGATCAGTAGGTGGTGCATCATCATATAATGGAATTTGATCAGCATTTCTAGCTATGTCAACAACACCTGAACTTTCATCTCCAAGAAAAACAGAATCTTGAATAAAATCCGAGAAATCATTAAGTAGAATTTGAACCTCATCACCATTAAGTTTCCCGTCGTCATCAATATCTACATTCATATATCTGTATACAAAATCAATATCTTTATAACCTTTGATACCACCCTTACCATCACTTCCACCTGTCTCTTCTACTATAGTACTTTTGATATCACCTAGATAATTTACAAGCTCGCTTGATTTATTTCTAACAGATTCGGATAATGTTAAAACATCTAAATCCTCCTGTCTGTTACCAGAATCTTCTACCGCAGATCTGATATTTTCAATCTTTCTTGAATTATCTGTAACTTTCTCAGAATTAGTAGCCTCAAAACTCTGATTTATTAGTAGAAACTTCTTCAAAACCTTAGTATCTACGTTAAGTGCTAACATAGCAATTAATACCAGATACATAAGGTTAATCATTTTCTGTCTAGGATTACTTCCTCCTGCCATAACTTATATTTTTATAATATTTATAATGAAAATCTTATTTATGCATAGCATCATACATGCCAACATAAATCTTATTTAACTTACTTAAGTTATCAGTAAGATCCTGTAGCTCTTTCTGTAATCTAACAGCATCATTTTGTGCGCTAGTCATACTCTTAGCGGTCTCTGTAATTTGACCTGAGGCATCGACAATAGCTCCTAGAGAGTTAGATGCATTCTTTAAATTTTCTTTGTATTCATGCGTAAGATCAACAGCTTCCTTAACACTAGATGAAGAAGCGGCCAGATCCTGAGCAGTAGAGGAAATAGCACTATATGATTCATTTACAGACTTTAAAGAATCCGTAGCACTTTTTATACTATCAGAGTATTCTTTAGCAGCCACTGATGAACCTGCCAGCTCGTTAATATTACTTGCTTGTGTAGCCATTTTTTTCATTCCATCCCCAACACTTTTCAAAACTGAAGAGTCTAATTGAGCTTCCTTCATCATATCCTGAAATTGACTGGCGTTTGAACCTTTACCTGGCGACAACTGAGGATAAACTCTACTCCAATCCCACTCGTGGGATGTAGGTGGATCAAAGGCACTGATTGCGAAAATTAATGCCTCAGCGGATAAACCAACAATAAGCATCTCATTAGCGAAAGGCCATCCTTGAAGTTTAAATAATGCTCCTAAGATTACCACTGCGGCACCAAGACCATATAACAGATTCATATTATCTTCATTCTGAATCCATCTTAAAATCGGGTTATTTGAACGTTTTTTAGTTATCATCTTTTAAAAATTTAATTGTTTTTTCTTTATATAAATTTAACTTATTTAGTCTAAAAGCCTTCTAAATTTCTGCCTAAATGAGGCATAGCTGTTCTAAAACCAATAAATGCTCTTGTAGAGTCTTTATATTCAAATGTTCTAGTTGCTACTTCAATAAAAAAAGCAATATCTTTCCAAGATCCACCTCTAATAACTTTCTTGTCATTAGTGTCATCTCTGTAAATTGGATTTAAATCCCAAACCACTGGATTATAAGAATCTATGTATGCGTCTTCACACCATTCTGCAACATTCCCTGACATATCATATAGACCAAAGTCATTTGGGAAAAATACTCCTACAGGTGATGTGTATGCATACCCATCATCAACATAGTTTCCTCTTCCAGGTTTAAAATTAGCTAGTACACAACCTCTTGAGTTTCTTGTGTAAGGGTTACCCCAAGGATACTTTACATTATCTCTCCCACCTCGTGCGGCATATTCCCATTCTGCCTCAGTTGGAAGTCTGAATGAAGGAAATGGTAGGAGTCCTTGCTCCTCTCTGTATGAATTTAAAAAACTTGACCTCCACCTTGCAAATTCCTTTGCAGATTCCCAGGAGACACCCACAACAGGATAATCATCAAATGCTGGATGAGACCAATAGTAAGCCAGGAGAGGATCACCATAGTGGTTAGTAAAATCACTAGTCCATACTGTTGAATCAGGCTTTAAAGATTCTAATGTCGTGCCCTCAGATAAATCATATTCTGGATTGTCTTCTATATACTGAATGAATTGCCTATACTCATCGTTTGTGATTTCAGTATCATCCATGTAAAAAGCACTAATTGTTACCTGCCTGTTAAAATTACTCTGATCAGCTTGAATATTTTCATCAGCTTGCCCCATATAAAATCTCCCAGTTGGGATATAGACCATACCGTATTGTGCTGACATCTCGAATCCATCTCTATCTAATGTGCCAACAAGTTGACCCCTTGGATTTTTCTTACTCGAGCCCCCCCCAAGCAGACCGCAACCTGCTATAAAAAATGCTAAAAGGCAAAGTAATATCTTTGAAATGTTTGATTTGGTCTTAAACATAATTAAACGCAAAGTTAAAACTTAACTTTGAAATATCTAAATTATTGTTTTAAACGATAAATATTTAGTTAGAAAGTTAAACAAATATAATAAAACTAACTACGAAAGTTGAATTTGAGTGTATTTATGGTTTGTCCTTTTTTTAATAGAAAAACCTAGGTGTCCTAACTGGTTTTTTACGTTGAGGAGTTGGAAGATCGTATCTTACAATTAGCTCATGTGAGATCGGAGCTTTAGCGTCAACGTTATGAACAACGTAATCGAAAGAGTACCCCACAAACAACTTATTTTTTTTCAAAAAATGATATCCTAAAAACCCCACAATTGCTTCATCATATCTGTATGAGGCGCCTATACTCATATTGTTCTTATAGGTTGCTAAAGCACTTAAATCAAAAGTGAAAGATTTTAAATCTGACCTTATTAGTAGATAAGGCTCAATATTTAAATCTCTATCAACCTCTAGTAAATATTTACCTAAAAAAGAAAAATTAACATTGTCTGTATTTTTTAAATCATCTATTCCAAAGCTGAATGAGGGTTGGGTCAAATTTTTTACTGAAAGACTAAGTAATAATTTTTCATTAAAATATGAAAAACCAAGACCTAGATCTGGTTTAGACTGTGTCTCCTTTCCTCCAATATTAAAAGGGTCGGAAGGGTTTACAAAAACCAATGAACTAAAATTTAAAGTTGTACTCTTGAAAGAAGGTGAAACACCAAAACTTATAAAAGAATTGTTAACCTTTCTAGTAATACTTAGGTAGGGAGATAAGTTAAAAACTTCTTTTGGCCCTAGGTTATCCGTGATTACATTCACACCAAATGAGAGAGATTTCTCTCTATTCTTAAGGTTTAATGATAATATACCAGTATTAGGAGACTCTGATGAGAGTGATAAATTTGTAGGGCTATAATTAGACCATTGATTCCTGTATACTAAAACAACATTATTATTATCATAAAGTGATGACAGACTTGAGTTGATGATTGAGGGATTTACAAGGTAAGTACTGAAATAAGGATCTTGCTGAGCTAATAATTTGAAATTAATAAACAAAATGGTAAATAATATTCCAAAAAGCTTATTCATTTACTTAATGTTATTAGCCTGCTTAATATACAACTCAATAGCTCTTGTCATTGATGGCACATCCTTCATGGGCGCTTTTATGTCTAACTTGAGATTATTCTCCTTTATGGCATTTGCAGTATTTCTACCAAAACCAGCGATCCTAGTTTCATTCTGTTCAAAATCAGGGAAATTTTTTACAAGTGAATCAATTCCGTAAGGTGTGTAAAAAACTAAAATATCATAAAAAACCTTCTTTAGCTTTTTCAAATCACTTGGTACAGTGTTATAAATTATAGCCTCGGAATAAGTACAATTATTTTCTTTTAAAAAATCTGAAATTGTATCTCTTGTTATGTTTGAGCAAGGAAACAGATATTTTTCATCAGGAAATTTTACCATTGTATCTTTCATTACATCTAGTAACTCTGCAATAGTTCTTTCTCCAGTAAATATTTTTCTCTTCCTTATGACAATATATTTCTGAAGATAATTTGCAGTCTGTTCAGATATACAAAAATATTTCATATCAGTTGGAACAGTTACGTTCATCCCCTCTGCAATTCTAAAGAAGTGATCAACAGCATTTCTACTCGTAAATATTATTGCAGTATGATTTAATAAATTAATTTTCTGCTTCCTAAACTCTTTGATAGAAACAGGGTCAATCTTAATAAATGGCTTAAAATCAACCTTTAAATCATATTTTGCGGCTAATCTGTGGAAGGGAGAGTTTTTATCTTTAGGTTCCGGTTGTGATACCAAAATAGATTTGACAGGATTAAGTCTTTTTTTATCATATTTTATTTCACTCATAAAGGAAATTTAGTTGTAAAGTTAAATAATTGAAATCAAAATAGACCAATTAAATATTTAAAGAAATCAATCAATAATAAATTATCATATAATAGTAGAGATGGAATTAAGTCAGCAATTATAATTAGGTAGATTATTTTTGAGCTACTATCTATAGATATTTTTTTAAAATATGAATATAAAATAATTGGTCTAACAAAGATTATTATAAGTTTTAAGACATTTAAGAAACTAAAAGCAAAAGTAAATGAGGTAAATTCATACACTACAAATGAGATAAAAACATTTATCAGGCTTAAGATGATTGTCAGTCTGAGGAAATTCAAAATAAAAATTTTTTTTATTTTTTGAGATAGGCTTATGAATTTAAGAGTGATCTGAATAATAATTATTCTTAATATGATAAGACCTAAAAGCGGAAATGTAAATAATAACCACTTTTGAAATATATTAAATTCTTCAGCTGAATCAATTACTATATAATTAGCGTCCTCAAAAACAAAAACAGAGAAGAAAGATATTATTATTGAGTAAAGTAAAATTGGGATAGTATTACCAAATGAAATCAGGTCACTCCTAAAAAAGAAATCTTCTTGATTTCCAAGGTAAAAAATATTTTTAAGACTAAAATATTTTTTGAAGAATAAAGGATAATTAAGTTTATAAAATGTTATAACTAGAGATATTATAAAAAAAGATAGTAGGATTGAGTTATAATCATAGAATGACTTTTCATAAATTTTGATCAATAAATATATAAAGTGGCTGGTATCTATATTCATATTCCCTTCTGTAAAAAAGCTTGTCATTATTGTAATTTTCATTTCAGCACATTAGATAATCATGACGAGTTAATTAATACAATTATCCAAGAAATTGAATTCAATCAAAAAAAATTTAATAAAAAAAATATATCCACAATCTATTTTGGGGGTGGTACTCCGTCTATATTAGAAGATATCTATTTAGAAAAAATCATTAAAAAATTATTTCTAAAATTTAAAGTAAACAAAAAATGTGAAATAACTCTTGAAGCTAACCCTGATGATATATCAACAAAAAAATTAAAAAATTGGAAGAAGATAGGGATAAATAGGATTAGCCTTGGTGTTCAGTCTTTTGATGATAAAATTCTAAAAAAATTAAACAGAATACATAATCGTAAAAAAGCAATGAAATCAATAGAATTAATTAAAAAACATTTTATTAACTATTCGGTTGATTTAATGTTTGGCACCCCTAATTCATCAACAAAAACTGTTTCTGAAGATTTGAATACCATATCTTTATTTAATCCGCCTCATATTTCTATATATAATATGACAGTAGAGAGACATACTGTTTTTTACAACCTGTTAAAAAAAAATATATTGTCTTTACCAAAAGAAAATATAGTATTAAAACAATATGATATAATACTTAAAAAACTAAGAGGATTGGGGTATGAAAATTATGAAATATCAAACTTTGCCCTTAAAGGGTTTCATTCTCTCCATAATTCAAATTACTGGGCTAATGAGGAATACATAGGCTTTGGACCAAGTGCCCACACTTACGATAAAAAATTTAGATATTGGAATACTAGTAAAGACAAAGAATACATTGATTTAGTAGGTAAGAGAAAGAAGTATTTTGAGAAGGAAAGGTTAACTATCAAACAAAAAATAAACGAATACATAATAACAAGAATAAGAACAAAAGATGGCCTAGATAATAATTACCTGAGTCAAAAGTTTAATATCAATTTTTTTGAAGAAAAAAATAGTGAAATAACGAAGTTATTGGAAGAGAAGTTAGTTAAGAAAAATAATATAAAATTAAATCTGACAGATAAGGGAAAAAAACTATCTGATTTTATTACTGAAAAAATTATGTATTAGACAACTCTTTTTTTAGATGGTATCCTGTGTGACTTTCTTTGCACTCCATAATTTTTTCTGGATTTCCTTGTATAATAATTTTTCCACCCTTATCTCCACCCTCTGGGCCTAAGTCAATTATATAATCAGAACATTTTATCACATCCATATTATGCTCAATTATTAGAACCGTATTCCCCCTATCAACTAAGCTATTAATCACAAGCATTAGATTCTGAATATCAAAAAAATGTAATCCAGTAGTTGGCTCATCTAAAATGAATAATGTATTTCCTGTATCTTTTTTATATAACTCAGATGCTAATTTTACTCGCTGAGCCTCACCACCAGATAACATTGTTGATGGTTGGCCTAAACCTATATAACCGAGACCGACTTCATTTAAAGCCTTAAGCTTATTTGAAATTTTAGGTTGTTTACTAAAAAAATCCACAGCATCTGATACTGTCATGTCTAATACATCAGAGATAGATTTACCTCTATATCGAACCTCAAGGGTATCCCTATTATATCTTTTACCATAACAAGTTTCACAGTTAACAAAAACATTAGGTAGGAAGTCCATTTCAACAAGTCTAACCCCAGCTCCTCTACAGGTCTCACATCTACCCCCTTTGACGTTAAAAGAAAAGGCACCTTGTTTCAAACCCCTTATTTTTGACTCTGTCAGAGATGAGAAAAGATTCCTTATGTCTGTAAACACACCCGTGTATGTTGCTGGATTAGACCTAGGAGTTCTACCAATAGGAGACTGATCAACTTCGATTAGTTTATTAATATTTTCTACCCCCTCAATTTTTTTAAATGGCAGAGATTCTTTCTTTGATTTATACAGTTGTCTCTTGAGGTGAGATGCCAAAGTTCCATGTATCAATGAAGACTTACCACTCCCTGAAACCCCTGTTACAGATACCATGCACCCAAGGGGTAATGATAAGTTAACATCCAACAAATTATTTCCAGATGCACCATACAATTTTAAAAAATTACCATTCCCTAATCTTCGTTTATCAGGAATGGAAATATCAATCAGCCTTGATAAATACTTTGAAGTTAGAGACTTGTTCTTCATAAAATTTTTAGGATTTCCCTGAGCTACTACATAGCCACCACCAGAACCTGGACCAGGACCG
The DNA here is from genome assembly GCA_913052485.1 of uncultured Flammeovirgaceae bacterium. Taxonomy (GTDB): domain Bacteria; phylum Bacteroidota; class Bacteroidia; order Cytophagales; family MED-G16; genus MED-G16. Next base: position 29,269 of record CAJXDN010000011.1, read on the forward strand.
ATATCGATTATGTTATCTGCGCTCTCCATCATGTCTCTATCATGCTCTACTACTATTACTGTATTTCCTAAATCTCTCAACTCCTTAAGTGAGTCAATCAATTTATTATTATCTCTTTGATGAAGACCAATACTCGGCTCGTCCAAAATGTATAAGACACCAACTAGCTTGGTCCCAATTTGTGTTGCCAACCTTATTCTCTGAGCCTCACCGCCAGATAAAGTTCTTAACGGCCTTTCTAAACTTAAATATTCCAGGCCTAGGTTATACATCAAATCAACTCTCTGCCTAATTTCTTTTATTATTGGCTCCGCAATTACTTTTTGGTTACCATCAAGGTTTTTATTTATTGAAAGGACCCAACTTCTTAGTTTTTTAATGTCCATTGAATTGAGTTCAGCAATTGAGGTATTATTAATTTTAAAATATAAAGACTCCCTTTTCAGTCTATTTCCTGAACATACTGAACATGGGGATTTAGTAATAAAATCATCCATAAAGTCCTTAGATTTCCCGGATCTAAACCTTATTGTTTTCTTAATAAAACCAGAAACTCCATTATATGAAGTATGCCATAATGTCCCAGGGTACTTGGTAGATTCTACTGCCACGTCAATATTTTCTCCAAATAAAATATCATCTAATATATCCTCTGGTATATTTTTTATAGGTATAGAGATATCTAACTTATTTTGTTTTAGGATTGCATCAATTTTTTTAAATACCCACATGTCCCGGTATGGGCCAAGTGGTGCTATTCCACCTCGACTGATACTTAAATTTTCATCTTCAATTATTTTTTCTTTCAATATCTTATCTTCGATACCTAGTCCTTTACATGATGAGCACCAACCATATGGTGAGTTAAATGAAAAACTATTAGGAGACGGCTCCTCATAAGAAATACCAGAGATAGGATCAACTAAACTTTTTGAGTAAAATTTTGAGTTATCAGATTCATCAATGACATATAGGGTTCCATCTCCGCTCTTAATCGCGATATCAACAGAGTTGGCAAGTCTATTTAAATTATTGTCATCTAACAATAACTTATCCACTACAATCTCAATATCGTGAATGACGTACCTGTCAAGTTGCATATTCTTTTTAATTTCTAATATCTCACCATCTACTCTAACATTGGAGAATCCTTTCTTCCTAATCTGAACAAAAAGCTCTTTATAGTGACCTTTTCTTCCTTTAATGACAGGTGCAGCTATAATCACTTTTTTATCAAAAAAATCTTTCTTGATATTTTCTATTATCTGTTCTTGATTTTGCTTGACCATTTTCTGGCCTGATTTATAAGAGTATGCGACAGAAGCCCTTGCAAAAAGTAAACGTAAGAAATCATATATTTCGGTTAAAGTGCCCACAGTTGATCTCGGATTTTTTGACGTTGTTTTCTGCTCTATAGAGATTACTGGGGATAGACCATTAATTTTATCGACGTCTGGCCTTTCTATATTTCCAATGAAGGATCTAGCATAAGCTGAGAAACTTTCCATATATCTTCTTTGACCTTCAGAGTAGATAGTATTAAATGCCAAAGAACTTTTTCCACTACCTGAGACACCGGTTATTACCACGAGATTATTCTTTTTAAATTCAAGATCAATGTTTTTTAAATTGTTCTCGCGAGCACCAAAAATTTCTATTTTATTACTCATAAATTATTTCTCTTATAAATTTCACCGAGAGCAACATCTAATGATGGAAATTTAAATTGGTATTTAGCAGATAACTTTTTGGAAGAGACATTTAGTCCATTTAAAACTAGATTAGATTGCTCTCCAAAAATTAGTTTTATAACAAATGAGGGAGCCTTTACAAAATTTGGATATGAAAATCTCCCCAAAGTTTTAAGGAGGGATTTTGTAAACTCTGTATTGGTCACCCTTTCAGGCGCAACTACATTAAACTTTCCTGAAAAATTTGTATTCTCTACGGCTTTAATAATAACATCTACCATATCTTTTTCATGAATCCAGCTAATAATCTGTTTTCCAGACCCAATCGGAACGCCTAGAAAAAATTTAAATAATGGATATAGTTTTTTTAATACTCCTCCTCTTCTAGACAGAACGAGACCTATTCTTAATACAACTGTTCTGACACCTATTTTCTCGAATTTTTCCATTTCCTTTTCCCAATTGATAACTACATTACTTAAGAAATTTTCACCAGGTGGATCCACCTCATTTTGTGGTTTAGATGTATTTTCTTGGTAATACCCTGTGGCGGATGCAGAGACAAATGATTCCGGAAGCTTTGATAGCTGTGAAACTTTACTTTGTAATAGCTTTAAAGAATTAACTCTACTCTCTAGAATTTTTCTTTTATACCTACTTGTCCATCTGGAACCATCTATTGACTCACCGGCAAGATTAATAATTGAGTAAAGGTTTCTCACATGAGATATATCTAGCATAGAATTATCTGGATCCCATTGAATATATTTAATTCCATTTTTATCAGATATTTTTTTTCTAGTTAAAATATAAATTTGATATTCTGATTTATCAAGCTCTTTAATAAGCCTTGATCCTATTAATCCTGTTCCGCCTGTAATTAAAATAGATTTCATAATATTGCAATTAAAACTAATACGTAGTTAATCAAATTAATGATGTCACAGATAAATATATTTATCTTATTATATCTAATAATAACTCCTTTCCTTGGCATATGTCAAGTAAATATTGACAGAGTGATACCAAAAAATGTAATCAGTGAGATAAAGAAATCAGATGCAATATTTAACGATAAAAGCCTTGAGTCCATTTACTTCTCAACAGTGATTCCAAAAAAAATAGTTACTGAGGAGCTGGAAATGCTTTATGAAGAGTTAGGTAATTTTGAGAAAGAAAAAAAAGTTTATAAGGCTACCATCCAGAGCAAAGGGGAGTTACTCTCACTTCTGACTGTTATATCAAAAGATAAAAAACAGACATCAATATTTATTAGTGATAATAAAAAATTAGAGAATAAATCATCTATTGAAAATTTACAGGAGACATTTCAGAAGATTCTTAAGAGAAGGTTTTTAAACGATTATATTTTTATGCTTGAAAAAAGTATTAAGAAAATTGACAGGAAACAAAATAAAATTATAAGAAACAACCCGAATAACTTGATGATGAATTCTGGCTTTTTTTATAAAATTTATCAGAATAACGAGTCCAAAAAAGTTGGCCTAAAATCATCTCTCGAGACTTTGTACGAAGAGCTTGAAAATATTAAAATTTTGTACAATTCGATAAAATAGCCTAAGAATTTATCTCTACCTTTTCCAGGATTTTTCTTATAATTGAGTCTGGCCTAATTCCCTCCGCTTCGGCCTCATAATTTAATATAATTCTATGATTCAACACATCATTTGCTATCTCTTTAATATCATCCGGCATCACGTAATCCCTATTCGAAAGGAAGGCGTTTGCCTTGGATGCTAGAGATAAATTAATGCTAGCTCTAGGTGATGCACCGAAAGAAATATAATTACTTAGATCATCAAGACCGACTGATGATGGGTCTCTTGTAGCGTTTACAAGTTCAATTATATATTTTTGGATTGACTCTGATATGGATACAGAATTTATCTCACCCTGAACTGAGTTTATATCTTTTTTACTAAGTACAGTTTTAACTGTATTTTTAAAATTTAAATCAGACATCCTCTGCATAATTTTTAGCTCCTCCTCCTTAGATGGATAAGATATATTTAATTTCATCATAAATCTATCTCTCTGCGCCTCAGGTAATGGGTATGTTCCCTCCTGGTCAATTGGGTTCTGGGTTGCTAAAACGAGGAAAGGTAATTCCAACTTAAAAGATTCTTCACCAATTGTAACTTGTTTCTCTTGCATAGACTCAAGGAGGGCAGATTGAACTTTAGCGGGAGATCTATTAATCTCATCGGCTAAAATAAGATTTGAAAAAATAGGTCCTTTCTTAACTTCAAAAGAAGATTTTTTTTGATTATAAATCATAGTTCCAATGACGTCTGAAGGTAGTAAATCGGGAGTGAACTGAATCCTTTTGAAATTTAGTTTTAGAGCATTGGATAGGGTGTTTACCGTGAGGGTCTTTGCTAATCCAGGCACCCCCTCCAATAAAATGTGGCCTTGAGTAAAAAGACCCATTAGAAGTCTTTTAATCATGTAATCCTGACCGACAACAACTTTACTGACCTCATCTATAACCTTTTGTATTTTCAAGTAATTAGCACTCATTTTTAAATTTTGACAAATTTAACTATTTAATAATCTTTTGAATAGCCAAATACATGCTAAAATTTGTTAAAATTACTTTTAACATGGATCCTGTTTTTAATAAATTTTTCTCTAGAATAGATAGCTTCAACCCGAATCAAAAAAGGAAAAAAAGGTTAGAAAATATAGCTTCAGTTGTTAATGAAAATTTAAATAAGACAAGATCAATTGTTTTTTTATGTACTCATAATTCGAGAAGAAGTCAACTATGTGAAGTTTGGGGAAAGGTTTTTGCTAAAATTTATAGAAAGAAAATAAATATAAGTTCAGCTGGGACATTTAAAACTGAAGTTCATAACCAAGTATATGAGTCTATAATTAAATGTGGTCTAGTAGTTAACGATAAGAAAGAAATTTTTTTTGATAAAAAAAAGTTTAAACTGAATTCAAAAACTATAGATAGTATCACAATGAAAAATTTCATAGCGGTTATGACCTGTTCTGATGCAGAAAAATCGTGCCCACACGATCCAAGATCTATAAGAAATATAAAGATGTTTTTTGATGATCCTAAAATATATGATGAAACAAATAAGGTGTCTAGAGAATATCTGAAGACAACTACTTACATAGCAGAGGAACTAAACTATATATTTAAAAATATTAATTAATTCTATCAGATACAGGCTCGTTTTTCTTTACGAAAATAGAAGTAATTGCCGCAACAATAAAAATAAATAATAGACCCCACGGGGTCGCTTTTATTATCCCCATTGGGGAAGTGTTTTCATCAATTGACTTTTCAATCTCAGGTATTGAGGCATCAATTGTCTCCTGAGGAGCACCCCAGTTCTCCATCATAGATATCGTATTTTCGACGGTAAGCTGTTTAATTAATTCAGGTAAAGTTGGGTCAATAACATTGTATAATAAAATATTGAAAGATGCACCAACGATATAGGAAACTGTTAAAACTAGAAATGTAAATTTTAATGCGTTTTTGTAGGACATAAATCCGCCAATTGTATTTCTAAAGCTGACACCAATGTATATTGTTAACCCAATGCTAATAGCTAATGATATAAGACCATACCACCACTCAACCAACGTCTCAACATTCACAACATAAGTCACCATTAAAATTAGAATTGAAACTCCCGCAACAATAAGCCCGCCTTTTAAAACTTCTTCGTTGTAATTAATATTATTTGCATCCATATTTGCTTTTTTTTTAAACAATATAGTTGAATAAACGTAAGAAAAAAAGACATGAAAATACAAAGTATAGTTGAACATATTGAAACATCCCAAACTGAACTTGTTGATCATAACATTTACTCCAAAATATTAACTGTTGATGATTTAAGGGTGTTCATGCAAAATCATATATATGCAGTGTGGGATTTTATGTCTCTACTAAAAGGACTTCAGGTGAATCTAACCTGTGTAAAAAATCCATGGGTCCCATCAGAGAATACTCAGGCAGCAAGATTTATCAACGAAATAGTTCTTGAGGAGGAAACTGATGAAATTAGAGGGGGGAAAGTAGTTAGCCATTTTGAACTATATAAAGCCGCTATGGAACAAGTAGGAGCTGACACCTCTGGTATCAATGAGTTTGTTAAAAAAGTAAAAGACTCAGATAATTACAGAGATTGTATAAATAGATATAATTTAAATGATAACATCAAAGAGTTTTTAAATTTTACATTTGATGTTATTGAGACAAATGAAATTCATAAGATTGCTGCAGCATTCACTTTCGGTAGAGAAAACGTAATTCCAGATATGTTCATAGAGATTGTTAAAGGGCTAAATGAAAATAACAGTAACATAGCAAGTGAATTCGTATATTATCTGGAGAGACATATTGAGTTAGATGGTGATGATCACGGTCCCATCGCATTAAAAATGATAGAGAATTTATGTGGAAACGATCAAAAAAAATGGGAAGAGGTAAAAAATATTTCAAAAAAATCAATAGAAATGAGAATTAAGCTTTGGAGTCATATAACCTCTGAAATAGAAAATGAAAATAGAAATAATTAAAAAAGAACATCAGGCAGATGGACACTTTAATGGTGGTGAAATCTTAGAAAAAAAGCCAATCGGATTCCCACAAGATGGCGGAAAGACTAAACCTTACTCCAATATATTTTATTGGGCACATGCTTGGACTCCTGGTTCAAAAAGTACAATTGGTCTTCATCCCCACCAGGGATTTGAAATATGCAGCTTTATTTTAGAAGGTTCAATAAATCATTTTGATACAAAACAGGAAAAATGGATTTCTTTAAAGAAAGGGGACGTACAGATAATAAGAGCTGGAAGCGGAATCTCACATGCTGAGGAACTTAACGATAAATCCGAAATATTTCAGATATGGTTTGATCCTAATATTCAACTATCAATAAATGAAGAGGCATCATATGATGACTATAAATCTGATGAATTCTCGGTAACTGAGAGAGAAGGAATCAAAGAAAAAAAAATTGCTGGAGAAGGGTCTCCTATGAAGATTTTCTCAGAGGGAATTGAAATTAATTCTTATGATGTATCCATCGGCAGTGAACTGAATTTAGAACTTGAGGAGGATTATGTATATTCTCTCTTTATCTTAGAAGGAACTACCAAAATTGAAGGTCAGTTGGTTAAGAAAGGAGATTTTGTGAAGGTTTCTAATTATAAGTCTTTGTGCGTGATCGCAGAATCAAAAACAAAAATATTTAATATTAAAAGTCCACTAAGACCTAGCTATTCTACGTACATTGAAAGATTTATGAACTAGCCTACTTCCCGTCTTCTATCTTCTTCCTTCTAGCCATTTCTTCGACCTCTTTATCTATCTCATCTACTTGCTTAAAAATGATTCTTAATTTACCTTCAAACTCTATTAACTTTTTTCTACTCCTATCATCTAAATCGTCTGACTTATATAATTTCATTAAGTTATCTGCAGCTTTTGTAAGCTTCTCTTTACTCGAGTCGACATAATCATCAAAAACCTTAAAAATATCTTTGTCGTCAGCGTCATTAAATTGAAAACCTATTTTATTCATTTTATTAAATTGTAATTAATAACAATTTATTATAATTTTTATTTTTTAAAAAATTAAAACTATAAGATGCATCAACATATAAAATTCTTCTTTATTATATTTTTTCTAACACATAATTTATTTGGGAGAGTTCTGCCAAGTGATATAATATGGAATGAGAATGAGACGGGATATTACACAATCAAAGACAATAATATTATTTTGGTGAGTACAAAAGGAAAGGCGGATAAGACTATTCTACCATCATCTAAGATAAATAACATAAACATAGAGTCTTTTACTTTCTCTAAATCGAAAAACAAAATACTTCTTTTCACTAAATCAGTAAAAGTATGGAGGTACAATACTAGGGGTGACTACTGGGTCTACGACTTTAAGAAAGACAATATCCAAAAATTAGGTAGGAATATGTCAGGCTCAAGTTTAATGTTTGCTAAATTTTCACCCAATGAAAATTTTGTCGCATATGTCTCAAAAGAAGAAAATGAGAATGAAGTGAGAAATAGTAGCACCAGCGCAAATATATTTCTAGAAAACCTTGAATCCAGAGCAATTAAAAAACTAACGAGTTCAAACGGGACAAAAAAACTAATAAATGGGACCTTTGACTGGGTGTATGAGGAAGAGTTTAGCTGTAGAGATGGCTTTATTTTTAACGAGGACGGATCAAAGATTGCGTTCTGGCAAATTGATGCAAATCAAGTTAGAGATTTTTATATGATAAATAATACAGACTCAATTTATTCATATAAAATACCTGTTGAGTACCCTAAAGTTGGTGAAGATCTAAGTCCTGCGAGAATAGGAGTTATTAGTTTAATTGATGAACAAACTACATGGATGAAAATTCCTGGTGAGGCAAACAAGTTTTACTTGCCGAGGATGACATGGGTTCCACAAAAAAATAGCTTAATGATTCAGCAGTTAAATAGAAAACAGAACCACAGTAAAATTTATATTGGAGATGCTAGTAGTGGAGAAGTTGAGCTCCTCACCGAAGAGAGGGATGAAGCATGGGTGGACTTGAGAAGTTCTTGGCCATACCAGGTTCAGGCAGGGTGGAAATTCATTAATGAAGGGAAAGAGTTCCTATATACAACCGAAAAAGATGGGTGGTCTCATATTTACAGGTTTAATATAAACAAGAAGACAGAGTACTTAGTGACAAATGGAGAATATGATGTCATAAAACCACTTGCATATGATGAAAAAAATGATGATGTATATTTTATTGCATCTCCTGAAGATCCAACTGAAAGATATCTATATAAAACTTCGATAAAAGGTGACGGTGATCTGATAAGAGTGACTCCAAGAATTTTGGAAGGTTCTCATAATTATCAGATAAGTACTAAATCTAAGTATGCCTTTCACTCATTTTCCAACTATTTCACAAAACCAATGCAGGCGGTTGTCTCCTTGCCTGAACATGAGTTCATAAATAAAGATCAGGATATGGTCAGAAGATATGACCCAAAGATGAAAAAAAACCATCCTCTTGAATTTTTCGAGATAACTACTGTTGATAACGTTACGATGGAAGGGTGGATAGTTAAACCAAAAAACTTTGATAAGGAAAAAAAATATCCTGTCTTATTTTATTTCTATAGCGAGCCAGCAGGACAGACTGGAGTGAACAGATATGGTGCCGGTGCGAACGGACTTTATGATGGAGACCTTGGTGAAGATGGATACGTCTATGTCACTTTTGACGGAAGAGGAACTCCGTCACCCAAAGGCAGAGCTTGGAGAAAAGCAATATATAGAAATATCGGGAGGATAAATGTAAGAGATATGGCTATGGGCGCAAAAGCTGTCTTTAATAAATATGAATTTATAGATACATCAAGAGTAGCCGTGCATGGCTGGAGTGGAGGAGGGACTGCAACATTAAATTGTCTTTTCCAATACCCGGAAATTTTTCATACTGGGATCGCAGTAGCTGCAGTAGCGAATCAACTAACATATGACAACATTTATCAGGAGAGATACATGGGTGACCCCAAAGAAAGCTATCAAGACTATGTTGATGGATCTCCTATAAAGTATGCAAAAAACTTCAAAGGTAATTTGTTATACATTCACGGGACTGGTGATGACAATGTCCACTACCAAAACGCAGAAATGTTAGCCAATGAACTCATAAAACACAAGAAAGTATTTTATATGTTATCATATCCTAATCGATCGCACGGAATTAGAGAAGATGGGGCATATCCCCACGTAAGGTTAATGTTTACTGACTTTCTTAGAAAGAATTGTCCTCCTGGAGGTAGGTAATCAGAGGGTCGACATATCAATTACAAACCTGTACCTAACGTCTTTGTTGATTGTTCTATCGAAAGCTTCATTAATTTTCGATATAGGTATTACTTCAACTTCGGGGTAAATACTTTTTTCATGACAATAATTTATCATTTCCTGGGTTTCTGCAATACTTCCAATTGCCGATCCGACTATCCCTTTTCTTTTATCTATGAGAGAAAAACTTGATATCTGGAGGGGCTCCATTGGCAGACCTACTAACATGATTAAACCATCAGTTTTAAGGAATGAAAAAACCTTCCCCATATCTCTGTTTGCTGAGACTGTATCTAATATATAATCACATGAGTTCATATGTTCCCTTACATCACCAGGTTTATTAATATTGACAAAATGATTTGCCCCCATATCGAAAGCCTCTTCTTTTTTTGAGTCAGAAGTACTAAAGACTACAACATCGGCACCAAAGGAAACGGCAAACTTTAGGCCCATGTGACCTAGACCACCTAAACCGGCAATACCAACCTTGTGCGATTTATTAATTTTAAAATGCCGAAGTGGAGAGTAAGTTGTAATGCCTGCACAGAGAAGGGGAGCAGCTTTAGCCATGTCCATTTCAGATGGTATATTAATAACATAATTTTCTTTAACTACAATACTTTTAGAGTAACCACCATATGTGATATTTTTAGTGCCATACTCATATGAGTTGTATGTCAAAATAATACCCTCTTCACAGTAATTATCCTTTCCAGAATTACAATTATTACACCTTTCGCAGGCATCTACATATACCCCAACCCCAACAAAATCTCCAACCTTAAATTTTTTAACACCTGAGCCGACTTCTTTAACCTTCCCAATTATTTCATGTCCAGGAACCATTGGATATATTGATGAGTTATTCCACTCATTCCTTGCCATATGTATGTCGGAATGACACACCCCACAAAATAATATATCAATATTGACATCATCTTTATTTATTTCCCTCCTATCAATATCATAGAGGTCTAATGGCTTATCAGACTGAAGCGCGGCGTATGACTTAACTTTTACCATTAGATTTTTTTTTCATTTTTATGAATTCTTTTCTACTCAAGGCCTCGTATTTTCTAGTATCCCCCAAGAGAATAAGTTCATCACTCTTAGCAATCCGATGAGTGTAGGAGGCCATCTTTCCTGACCTTGTACATATCGCATGCACCTTTGTTACGTACTCGGCAATTGCTAATAGGTGAGGCATAGGACCAAAGGGCTTACCCATATAATCCATATCTAATCCTGCTACTATCACTCTCTTACCCGAGTCAGCTAATTTGTTACAAACCTCAACGATAGATTCATCAAAAAATTGAGCTTCATCAATTCCAATTATGTCAAACTTTTCGGCGATCTCAAGAATTTTTGATGGAGAATTTATGGGTTTAGATTTTATAGAGTTATTATCGTGAGAGGTGACCTTTTTTTTACTGTACCTCACGTCTTGCTTCGGTTTAAAAATTTTTATTTTTTGTTTTGCAAGCTTAGCTCTTCTAACCCTTCTTAAGAGTTCCTCGGTCTTACCAGAGAACATCGAGCCACATATAACCTCAATCCAGCCTATATTATTTGCCTGGTTTACAGATCTCTCTAGAAACATTATACAATCAGTTACTTGATGAAATCAAATACCCAGTTCCCGTCCTTTATACCACCTGACACGGTGAAGGAGGTCCTCAGTGTTGATTCTGTTACCGATATACTCATGACAACCCCGTCATTTCTTTGGAGTT
>CAJXDN010000012.1 GCA_913052485.1 uncultured Flammeovirgaceae bacterium
TACTACTAGACTCGAAATCAACATCAAATAATGCAGAAGAATTTAATCCCTCGTAATTTAAAGCAACCTCAGAATCTTTATCAAAAGGCCTACTTAGTTTTATGGTTATAACTGCAACTCCACCATTCTCCTCAATAGCTGTGGTATCTACCGATAAAGTTACTTTGGGAGGGTCGTTATCTGTGATAGAGAAGGCAATACTATCTTCAGAAGCTACTCCAGGACCACTAAGTATAGATAAAGAGAGATAAAATGTCTCTGTTTCCTCATAGAGGTTATCATCAATCGCATAGATATCAAATGGAGATGAATTAGATGTCCCGTCATTTAATTTAACAGTACTGGTGAAAGCGACATCTGTTGAAGATGCTGTGACAGGAAGAAAATTGATTAATGCCTCAACATCCTCAGTAAGTGTTTCACTTGAACTAACCTGTAGCAAAGATTGTAGAGAACCTTCCTCCTCCAGGACAGTATCTTGACCGGAGACGAGAGATAAAGAAATTATTAAATCATCGTCATTAATTCTTAGGTTCCTTTTACTTGATGAACCAATCAGACCGCATGAGCTAACTTCACCTATTTCAATCTCTATGGTCTCCTCCTGCTCAACCGTTAAATCATCTAAACCAGTTATGTTTACTGTCTTTGACTTTTCCCCAGCCGGTATTATGATGTAGTACTGGTCAGTATTAGTTAATTCAGATGAATTTTGACCCTCGTTAGGCTCAAAAGAATAATCCGTTCCAAAAGTTGCTGTTCCGCCGAACTTGAAGCTAACATGAATATCTTCAGAATTAACCTCCGATAATGTAGTAGTAAGTTTGATTACACCTGCGTTTTCCAGCATAGATGTTGCGTCAACATTTATTGTTACTGTTGAAGTTGTGCACTGAGCATGTATATTATTAATACACGTTGAAAAAGCAATAAAAAATAAAAATAATAGTCTTAGCATACCTTTTTTGCTTAACCTACAAATATATAAGATTTAGGTGTGGCACAATAATTATTAACCTCTTAAAAAACGTATTAAATTGATAATAATTTTATTTTTTATTAGCTAATTGACCGCAAGCTGCATTTATATCCTTACCTCGACTTCTTCGCAGACCTACATTAACCATTCTGCTGTCAAGATAATCGATGAATAAATTTGTATTTTTTTCGGAAGACTTCTCAAAACCAAGACCATAAACAGGATTATATTCAATAAGATTAACCTTTGAAGGAATATGTTTAGTGAATTTATAGAGGTTGTCTGCATCCTTAACCGTATCATTCACATCCTTTAACAATACATACTCGTACGTAATCTTTCTCTTTGTTTTAGAGAAATAATATTTTAGAGAATCTCTTAAGTCTTCTAGAGAATTAGATCCTCCGATTGGCATTATATTATTTCTAATCTCCTCTGATGCAGCGTGTAGGGAGAGTGCTAAATTCACTTTTATATTATCATCAGCTAATCTTCTAATCATTTTAGCAATACCTGATGTTGATAAGGTTAATCTCTTATATGACATCTCGAGACCCTCATCACTAGTTATAAAATGAATAGATCTAATCACATTTCTATAATTAAGAAGTGGCTCTCCCATCCCCATGTACACAATATTTGTGAGAGGCAGGTTATATACTTCTAAACATTTCTTTGATATCAAAACAACCTGATCATATATTTCTCCAGCAGTTAAATTTCTTATTCTTGACATTTTTCCTGTGGCACAAAAATTACAACTCAGTGAGCAGCCAACTTGAGATGATATACACGCGGTCATCCTAGAATTTTGAGGGATTAATACACCTTCAACAAAATGGCCGTCAAAAAGTTTAAACTTAATTTTTATAGTTCCGTCTTCACTCCTCTCCTCTATATCCTCCTCAATTTTATTGATACAGAAACTTTTATCAAATAAATCTCTATTTAATTTAGATAAATTTGACATATCACTAAAAGAAGAACAAGAGTTGTTCCATAGCCAAGAAAAAACCTGTTTATAAACATATGGTTTCATGTTATTCTCTTGACAAAACTTTTTAATGTCAACTAAATCAAGGTCGCGAATATCCTTTTTCAATTTTTTTCTATTCTAAAAGCAAAGATATTAAAAGCATATATTTAAAAATTAAGTATTTTAGTTAAATATCATGATTAATAAAATAATAGAAAAGGTTGAGAATTTATGTTCCTGGCTATCATTCCTACTAGTCATACTAATAACTGTAGATGTATTCCTCAGATATGTATTTAACTTTTCAAGTGCATCACTATATGAGTTAGAGTGGCATTTTTTTGCTGCGATATTTTTATTAGGTTCTACTGTGACATTACAAAAAGATCATCATGTAAGAGTTGATGTATTCTATAATAAACTTTCTAAAAAGAAGAAAGAAGTTATTAATTTGATTGGAAATATATTTTTTTTAGTTCCTTTCTCATTAATAATATTTTACACATCAATCCCGTTTATCACTGACTCATTTATAATCATGGAGTCGAGTCCAGATCCAGGAGGTCTACCATTCAGATTTATTATTAAATCAATAATTCCATTATCATTTTTTCTACTTGCTATCATTGGAGTTATTAACATCACAAAAAATGTAAAAAATATATCAAATGGATAGTATCCCTATAATTCTATTCTTAATAATATTTATTCTCATATTACTAGGGTATCCTGTAGCACTGACACTTGGAGGGATTTCTGTAATTACAGGGTTAATATTTTTTGATATAGATTTTTTTTATCTAGTATCTCTAAGAATTTATGGGATAATGAACAATTTCGTCTTACTCGCTGTCCCTCTTTTTATTTTTATGGGGTTGACACTTGAAAAGTCGGGTATAGCTGAGAGGTTACTTGAGACAATGGCGATACTATTTGGTAAGATTAGAGGGGGTCTGGCTTACTCAGTAATTATTGTGGGAGGGATGCTAGCTGCATCTACCGGAATTGTTGGAGCAACAGTTGTTACTATGGGCCTAATAAGTTTACCGACGATGCTTAAAAGGGGATACGATAAAAAACTTGCCACAGGTGTAATTGCATCATCTGGTACTCTCGGGCAGATCATACCACCATCAGTAGTTCTCGTTCTCTTGGGAAGTGTTTTAAATGTGTCTGTAGGAAATCTATTCATCTCAGCAGTTTTACCAGGCATCACATTGGTAGTATTCTATATTATTTATGTATACATAATCACTTTACTTAAACCAGAATATGCACCGCCAATGCCAGATGAAATAGTTAAAGACTTTAAAAAGAAGACTAGTATCAAAAAGATAATTAATGCCTTTTTGCTTCCTTTTATCTTAATTTTTGCAGTACTCGGATCCATATTTTTTGGGATTGCATCACCGACAGAGGCAGCGGGAATTGGTGCAGCTGGCGCACTTTTCTTAAGCTTTTTACAAGGGAGTCTGAATATTATGAAGATAAAAGAAATTTCATCTGAAACAACAAAATTAACTTCAATAGTGTTTATGATATTACTAGGAGCTACATCTTTCTCACTAGTATTTAGAGGCTTAGAGGGAGATAAAATTATTGTTGATTTGATAACCTCTTCGAGTCTTTCCCCAGAGATATTTTTAGTATATGTGCTAGTATCTGTATTTGTCGCAGGTTTTTTTATAGACTTTATCGAGATAATTTTTATAGTTGTTCCGGTTATTACTCCAATACTCCTTGCTCTAAATATTGACCTAATCTGGGTCGGTATCATGTTGGCAATCAATCTTCAAACTTCCTTCTTGACTCCTCCATTTGGTTTCTCATTATTTTACTTAAAAAGTGTGTCACCTAAAGATGTTAGGACAATGGATATATATAAAGGTGTCCTTCCTTTTGTTTTGATTCAGATACTATTTCTATTGTACCTATTTTTAAATCCAGATTTTATTTATATAGTTCCCAAGCTAATATCAGGTTATAAATCGTAATAAATTTTATCACTCACACTAGACCAGTCATTAAATGAATTCTTAAACTTATTATATGCCTCAAATATTTTTTTACTTTTTAGGTCTTTATCTATCATCTCTTCAATAACTTCTCTAGTCTTTAACTTAAAAGTATCTAAAACATCTTTCGGAAACTTTCTTAGCTGAACTTTCTCCTCATCAATTAATTTATTTAAATAAATACTATTTTTTGCATCAAACTCACATTGCATCCAAATATTTAACGCCTCTATTCCTTTCTTTATGATTTCCTGTAGATCGGTTGGTAGCTGATAAAATTTATCTCTATTAACGATCATCTCAAGAACACCACCTGGCTCGTGCCAGCCAGGATAATAATAATATTTAGCCACCTGATAAAATCCCATAAGGTAATCATGATAAGGACCAATCCACTCTGTAGCGTCAATAACTCCTCTCTCAAGATTCGTATATATTTCCCCTCCAGCAACTGTCACGGCTGTACCACCTGCTTTAGATAACACTTTACCTCCAAAACCAGGTATCCTCATTTTGAGACCTTTCAGATCATCAAAGGAATTAATCTCTTTATTAAACCAACCACCCATCTGCATACTTGTATTCCCACCAACAAAAGGAATCAAGTTAAATGGTTCGTATATTTCTCTGTACAACTCATAACCTCCACCAGAAATTATCCAAGAATTCATTTGTTTTGAATTCATTCCAAACGGTACTGAGGAGAAGAATTGACCGGATGGTATTTTTCCAGCCCAGTAGTATGAGGCACCACTTCCCATCTCTACAGCACCATTACTTACAGCATCAAATGACTCAAGACTTGGAATTAACTCTCCACCTCCATAGACATTTATGTTTAACCTACCTCCTGACATCTTATTAACCCATTCAGAAAATAAGTTACATCCCTCACCAAGGACGGGCATATTTGGAGACCAAGTAGTCACCATCTTCCAGTTATATTTTTTATTAAAATTTACGTTAACAGTCTCCTGTTTTTCTTTTTCATTACTCTCAACACAGGACGAAAAACCTGACACTCCTATAGCCGAGGCAATAGATTTCTCAATAAATTTTCTTCTATTAGATTTTTTAGACATATATAGATAATATTTAATTAAAGGTAAATTAAGAAAAATATTTTTTTCAAGAAATTTAGGAGTAAATTGTCCGCCAATCAATGAGAAAAAAAGATCATAGCTTATTATTTATTTTTATTACGATATTTATTGACATAACAGGTCTTGGAATAATAATTCCAGTAATTCCTGCACTAATTTCTGAACTTATTGATGGGTCAATAAGTGAGGCCGCTACATACAGTGGTTGGCTCATGTTCTCATATGCATCACTTCAATTCCTTTTTGCCCCAATCCTAGGGGGGCTTAGCGATCAGTTTGGAAGGAGACCAATCATCCTTCTTTCACTTTTTGGCTTTGGAATAAATTACCTCGTACTTGCAGTTTCAAACTCTATCTTTTGGCTTTTTATTGGGAGGATCTTCCAAGGAATAATGGGTGCAAGTTTAACCACAGCCTCTGCATATGTTGCGGACATCAGCAGCCCAGAAAAAAAAGCTCAAAACTTTGGTTTAATTGGGGCAGCATTTGGTCTTGGTTTTATTTTCGGCCCTGTTATAGGAGGATATCTTGGACAATTTGGTTCCAGGGTTCCTTTCCTTGCTGCAGCAATTTTTACATTATTGAATCTACTTTATGGATATTTTATCCTTCCTGAGTCTCTTGCAAATAAGAATAGACGGAAGTTCAATATAAATAGAGCAAACCCTGTAGGAACATTAAAATCTCTAAAAAGATACCCACTAATTTCAGGTCTACTAGTATGCATTGTTCTTTTCAACATCGCACAACATGCTACTCATAGCACATGGACATTTTTTACAATTGAAAAATTTACCTGGGAGGAAAGTACAGTCGGATATTCACTTGGCTTTATAGGACTACTTGCTGCGATTGTTCAGGGTGGGCTGATAAGGGTAATTATACCAAAAATAGGAAATATAAGAAGTGTGTATTTTGGGATGGTATTTTATATTGTTGGATTAATACTAATATCTCTTGCTGGAGAGGGATGGATGATTTTTGTATTTGTAATTCCTCTTTCACTTGGAGGTATTTGTGGACCCGCCTTACAGGGAATTATGACCAATAATATACCAGATAATGAACAGGGTGAATTTCAGGGTGGGATGACGAGTCTAATAAGTCTTACTGCTATACTTGGCCCTCTATTAATGACAAATCTATTCTCATTCTATACATCTGATAAATCTGGGGTTTATTTTCCTGGTGCACCTTTCGTAATGGGAGCAATACTTTCAGTTTGTGGGTTAATAATTGCGATTAAATTTCTGTCCAAATCAGATATCAGATATTAATCCAATAGTTAATCTTAAATGCAAAAGACCTATTTTTCATATTAAGAAATAAAGGGTCCTTAGCATAATAATTATCAGTATATACTAAGAAAATATCTGATAGAGGTAGAAATCTCCACTGAAATTTTGCATTGAAATTGATGTTGTCAAGTTGATTATTATATTGTAGATATGTACTAAAGAATAAATCACTGGAGAAACTCACATCAATTTTTGAATTCAGTGAAAAAAAGTCTGCATCAGAGTAGGGAGTAGGAAATTTTAAGCTATTAAATTGAGAGCCAACTGATAGATTTAAAAATGGAGGGAACTTATAGGTAAGTGTCCCACCAATATTTTTAATATTTCCATTAAAAAACTCTCCGGCTCTACCATTTAACCTGACAGAAAAAACATTTCTTTCTGAGGTGCCAAGATAAAATCTATGATTTATGTAATTATATTCAGAAAAAGCTGCAAGAGGTACGCCATCCCCAGATCTAGAAGGATCGAAATCTTCTAATAATTTTGTATAAATAATATTTGTTTTTAAAACTAAGTAAGCAGAGGATCTAAATCTGAAATTATAATCAATGTCAATATCATAATCCGTAAGTCCATTTTCTTTATTCCTATAAAATTCATAATCAATTCCAGGACCATGTGAATTTAACGAATTATTTTCAGGGAGGAATTTATATTCAAAAGAAGGACTCAGAAATATGTAGTCTTTTCTCGTAACGAAACCTACCTCGGGATTAAAGTTTTCACCCACACCCCAAAAGTAAATATTTGTCTCAAAATTTCTCTCTTCGTAGGAAGCATTTGCACCGTATGAGTTAGATCCAGAGTAAGAATTATTTTCGAGTGACTGGTGATAATATAGTTCAGACTTAAATTTTGTATTATTAGTTTGAAGTTTAGACTCAAATCCAAAAACTCTATTAAAGTCATTTAAATCATGGGCATACTCATTAGATCTATCATTAAAAAGAGATTGCTTATTTATTAAAAATGCTGATACTTTAGAGTTTTGCATTATATTTTTCTCAAGCACAGCCATACCATAATTATAGGATGGAATTCCACTTGATGATAGTTTAGCAGTCTGCATATTTAATATTCCAACTCTCAACCCATCGTTTATTTTTCCGGATAATTTTGCTCCAAAAACTATAGGGTTCTGAACATACTGACTGGTTGTAGAATCTCTTACTATACCTATTCTCCTCGTAAACATTGGCCTTGCCTCTCTTGAGCCAAGGTTTGAGAAGAGATCACCATTATCAGTAAAAAACTCTCTTTTCTCGGGTAGAAATAATTCAAATCTGGTTAGGTTGGTTCTTTGCTCATCAACTTCAACTTGTGAAAAATCAGGGTTAATAGTTAAGTCTAAATTAAGAGAAGAGCTCAGCGCTAACTTCATATCCAAACCAGCATCAAAATCGGAATCTTTGGCTGGTTCAGAAACCTTATTTCTTATGCCTGACCCTGATAGGTAAGGAATTAGGACAATATTCTGTGAAGATTTTTTTAGAGGATATTCAAACTCAAGTATTCCGGTTAAAGATAAATTTACAGGGGAGAATCCCAACTGAACAGGTGACCATATTGAACCCTCATCTACCTTACTATTTCCTCTGTGTGAGTTAAAATTCCAAATTTTTGAGTTTGTCTTGAACCTAATAGAATTTAATGGAATCTTAAATTCTGCGGTCCAGTGTCCATCAGAAATTTTTGCACCAGAGTACCACTTAGTATTCCAGTTAATATTAAATGAGCTGAAACCACCTCTACTGCTCCCAGAAGAATTAAAATTGATCTCTCCTCCATCAGATAATAGGGCTTCCCTCTGTATGTTATATGGTGACAAACCAAAGTTATATCCGTTCGTCTCATCAAGAAAAGTATCAAAAGTAAATGATATGTAATCTATTGAACCTCCAAAAAAGTCTCTTTTTAAATCTCCTAGTATAAATTTCTTCGAAGAAATATCTTCCATTCTAGAGAATATATAAAGGAAATTATCGTCGTAAGCAACTCTAAACTCTGTCTCTAGTTCGGCTTTTACGGTATCTCTAGGGAAATATTGTACGAAATCAGATGATGGAATAGCGTCAGACCAAAACAATTCATTCATCTCACCATCCAGTATTATTTCCTCATTTACCTTCTTAGCAAATATTTTTCTTTTTTCAGTTTGTGAATAAAGATTGAAAATAAAAAGGTTTAAAAATAATAATAGTAATAATCTGTATGACATTTCACTAAGCATACGTATTTAGATGCTACTAGTTAATAAATCTTTCTGCAAATTATTTTTTGAAGAGGTCTACAAAAACCGGAGTAGCTACAAAAATAGATGAATAAGTACCTACTATTATTCCAATTAATAGTGCAAATGAGAAGCCACTTAATGACGGCCCTCCAAACAAGAAAAGGACTAAAACAACAATAAATGTTGTCATAGAGGTAATAAGTGTCCTACTAATTGTTTTATTTATTGACTCGTTTACAACAGGAATTATTTCACTTCCAGCTTTAATTCCAAGGTTCTCTCTAATCCTATCAAAAACTACAACAGTATCATTTATTGAATACCCAATTATGGTTAAAAGAGCAGCAATAAACACTTGGTCAATTTCATAAGACACACCAAATAAATTTGCAATTGAAAATGCTGATATAACAAAAAGAATATCATGGAATAATGCAAATACTGCGCCAGTTGAGAACTGCCATTTTCTAAATCTTATGAGTATATATATGAAAATAGCTATGAGGGCAATTAAACCAGAAGAAAAAGAGGAATTTTTAATATCATCAGCAATCGTAGCACCTACTTTAGACGAACTTGATATTGTAAAATTATCCTGATTAACCATTGTGTCATCTTCAGTAAAACTAAGTCCAGTTATACCCTTCAGGCCACTAACTAGTCTATCTTTAACGTTAACATCAGCATCATCTGAGTCATCGTTAATTAAGTAAGATGTAGTGATTTTTAAAATATTGTTTCCCCCAAACGTCTTTACCTCGACTCCTTCATTATCAAATGACTGTTGTAATCCCGTCTCAATCTCTGAAGGTATCTGTGTATTATCAAATGTCACTACGTAAGAGCGTCCACCTTTAAAATCTACACCTAGTGTGAGACCTTTAATAATTAATGATATTAAACCAAGTGATATAAAAGAGATTGAAAAGTAATATGCAATTTTTCTTCTACCTAGAAAATCTATCTTTAGGGACGTTAATAAATTTCTGGAGAAGGGAAAAGAAAACCTCAGAGGACTTTTCTCTCCTTTTCTACTTAACCTTTCTACAATAACCCTAGTGATATAAACAGCAGAGAAGAATGAACAGATAATTCCAATAATTAATGTTATAGCAAAACCTTTGACTGGACCTTGACCTAAGTTGTATAAAATCAAACCAACCAGAAGAGTTGTGAAGTTAGCATCGATAATTGACGTAAAAGCTTTATCATATCCGTTAGAAATAGCTTGTTTTAAATTTGCTCCATTTCTAAGTTCTTCCTTAATTCTCTCGAAAATTAGAACATTAGCATCAATAGACATACCGATAGTTAATACTATACCAGCAATACCAGGTAATGTAAGTGAAGCAGATAATTGAGCTAAAATTCCAAGTATGAAGAAGATGTTAAAAAATAGGGCAATGTTTGCGATAAGTCCACCACCGGAATAATAAAAAACCATAAATACAAGAACAATGATTAAGCCCGAAACTATAGAACGAAAACCTTGACTTTGCGCAACCTTACCAAGGGTAGGACCAATTACAACATCCTCAACAATAGTAGTTGGGGCTGGCAGTGTACCTGCCTTCAGAATATTTGCAAGATCTTGAGCCTCCTCAATAGTAAAATCTCCAGTAATTTGTGAATTACCGTTAGGGATTTCATTTTGAACAAATGGGGCGGAGTAGACATAGTTATCAAGTACAATAGCAACCCTCCTACCAACATTTGTTGATGTTAATCTCCTCCAATTTTTAGCACCGTTAGAATTCATTTGCATCGATATCGATGGCCTAGCACTTTGATCTAAATCCTGTCTTGCATCTGTAATAACTTCTCCGGTAAGAGGTGCTTTCCCTCCTCTTGAGGTTTTAATTACAAATAACTCAAGAACCTGATCAGTTGGGTCGGCAGTATCTTCAGTAGGTTTCACTGCCCATAGAAACTTAATTGTATTCGGTATGAGTTGTCTTACCTTCTCGTTTGAGAGTATAGTATTAATCGACATTGTATCCTCTAAGTCATAGAATAATCCACCAAACTCTGATCTGAGATTTGCTAATAAGGGAGAAGACAAATTACTCTCTGTAACAACATCTTCTTCATCAGTTACCTCTGATGATTCAGATTCATTATCTTCAGCATTTTCACCTGACAATAGTGACTCAAGATCATCATCCTGTGATGAACTACTTTCACTAACATTATCTCCAATATTATCTATATTTAAAATATTCTGTGATACAGCAAACTGATCAATTATTTGTAATGTTTGGAGCACATCAGTTTCACTAGCCTCGGCCACTTCCCAGAATTCCAGTTTAGCAACTCCCTGTAATAATTTTCTTACCCTCTCAGGATTATCAACACCAGGAAGCTCAATCTGAATTCTACCTGTACCCTGGAGTCTTTGGATATTTGGCTGAGACGTTCCAAAACGATCTACCCTAGTCCTTAAAATATTAAATGATCTATCAATCGCTCTGTCAACCTCCTCATTTATAATGTCTAATATCTCTGAATCAGACGTATCAAAACTAATTCTCCCCCTATTTGATACAGTTGCAAAAATTTCTGCTAAATTTTTCTGAGGAGCTAAATTTTGGAACTCACTATAAAACTCAGATATTAAATCTTGCTGAGTACCTTTTATGTTTTGCTTTGCAATTTTTATGGCATTTAAGAAATCGGGATCCTTACTGTCAGATGATAAACCAATGAGTATGTCTACTGGTGAAACTTCCAGCGTAACGTGCATCCCACCTTGTAAATCTAAACCTAAATTTAACTCAGACTCCTTGATATCCTTAAAGGTAAAATCCGAGACAAGATTGTATACTGGCTTATTCCATATAGAATCTAAATACTTTTGTTTCTTATTAAAATCAACGTTACCGTTTTCATCTCTTGATATATCTGTTGCCTCACCCTGAATTCTCTGAGATACGAATGTAAATTGAAGATAATATATAGAGAGGAATGATATAACTATCGTCAAAAAATAAATTAGGCCTTTGTTTTTCATTTTTATTTTTAAAAAATCAGTTGACAAAAGTATTGAAATAAATGGAAATTAACTAAGAGGAAATTTATTTATTAATTTATGCCACTTTCTTTGATGATGTATTCAAGAATAGCCTCTGGAGCAGAGTTATTATTTTTGCTGTTATTCACTATTAAGTCTGATTTATCTTTGTGAGGTAATATAAATTTATTAAAAGCCGGTAAAACATGGTTATTGTATTTGTATAATACGTCAGACTTGTCATAACCTCTTTTCTCATGATCCCTAGTAATTCTTCTATCAATCATTACATTTAAATCACAATCAATAAAAATCTTTTTATCTAAGAATTTCGATATGTTAGGGTCATTAAATAGAAATAATCCCTCTACAATAATTATAGACTTAGGCTCAACTCTTAAACTTCTTGGATTAATTTTAGGGTTATTAAAAGTATATTCCTTTCTTATTATGGATTTACCAGATTTAATCTTTATCAAATCCTCTACTAATTCATCCTGATGAAATGAAGATGGTAAGTCAAAATTATAATTTCCTTGCCTATCTTTTTCCTGATCCTCTCTTTCCTTATAATAATTATCATGATAGATAACCGAGAGAATCTCAGGACCCAAACTGCTTTTTAAAAACTTAACAATGAATGATTTTCCTGAACCACTAGACCCACTAATTCCAAATAGTTTATTATCCATATTTATTTAAGTATGACACTAATTTTCTTACTGCTATAGATCTATGTGAAATTAAATTTTTTTCATCAACTGTCATCTCAGAAAATGTTTTTTTTGATCCTTCAGGAATAAATATTGGATCATATCCAAATCCACCTTCACCTACCTTTTTCTCTGAAATTTTTCCAGAAATTGATCCCTCAAAAAAATGTTTAGAGTTGTTAATTATCAGACAAATTACTGTTCTGAAAGATGCCGATCTGTTAGAATTGGATTGTAATTTTTTTAAAACCAAATTAATATTTTCCTCGGAATTGCATTTATCTCCAGCAAATCTTGCAGATTTTACTCCTGGTAATCCATCAAGAGCATCGATAAAAAGACCCGTATCATCAGAAAAACAATTTATATTAAATTTCTTACTGATAAAATTTGATTTTAATAGTGCATTTCCCTCTACTGTATCCTCAGTTTCAGGAATATCATCATAAAAATTTAAATCTGGTAGAGATATAATATCATATGAGGTAAGTAGCTGCTGAATCTCTATTAATTTATTTTTATTTCCAGTAACGAAACATATTTTATTCACTTTCTGATTTTAATGAGAGAAATATCAAATATTAAGATTGAACTTTCAGGTATTACTGGAGTATTTGAATTACCTGACTTACCATAAGCATTACCTGAAGGCATTAATATCTTAATTGACCCACCCTGACTAATCTTACTCAAGGACTTACCTAGGCTACTCTTAAAATCTGATAACTGGGCTAGGTATCCATGATCTGAAACAACAGGGAAAAAACTGCCTACTCCATTATAGGTATATACTATAGGAGAATAGTATTTAGACTCGTCATAATACCCGATGTTTTCAGCTAGGAGTTTAATATTTGTATCAAATATTACTAAGTCAACAGAGTCATTGTTGAAAAAGATTGAATCATTTGTATAATAGCCGGCAATATTAATGCTAACAAGATCACCAGTTTCAGGAAACAAAACATTTTCACCAGAGTCAATTACTGAGTAATAGACTCCTGATCTAGTTGTATCTACATAATTAATTCCCTTTGAGTCAAGATATGAAAATATTAATGATATATCTGCATCTCTCTGATTTAAGGAATCAATTTCATCCTGAATAGGATCAAAGACGTCAATATATATTTCTTCAGTGTTACAGGAGATAAATAGTATTGATGCCGCTATGATTGAAATTATTCTCATTTATTTAATTTCTAATAATTTAAGCCTAAAAATAAGTACGGAGTTCTCTGGAATCGAGCTAGTTGAGGTATTACCATACGCCAAACCAGATGGAATTATTAATATTATTGAACCATTTTCATCGATAAGGGGTAGACCTAGTTCCCATCCCTGAATTACTTCATTTGATCCTAATATAAACTCAAAAGGTTGATTCGTATAACTTCTATCAAATTCTAAACCATTAAGTAGCATACCTACATATTCTACACCGAGTGTGTCACCTGTAGTTGGATAGATTGAATTTCCCTCCTCTAAAATTTTAAAATGAAGACCATTATCAAGTGACTGAAAGCCATCTATATTATTTTCAATGATATATCCTTTAATTCTTTCGACGTCAAGATTTAATTGCTCCTGCTTAGTTCTTGTGACTACGAGATTCTCACCTGTACAAGAAAGAAATAAGATGAAGATTAAAAAGTAACCAAAAACTTTCATAGGTTACTAATAATCTAAAACCTGAATCTCAAAAATTAAAACTGCATTAGGGGGAATAACACCACCTGCACCTGATGCGCCATAACCCAAAGTACTTGGTATATATAGGGTACCTTCTGATCCTTTGTTAAAGTATGTTATGCCTTCATCCCATCCTCTTATTACCATACCTTGACCCAGCTGAAAGGAGAAAGGTTGGTTTCTATCTAGAGAAGAATCAAATTTTTCTCCATTTAATAGCATCCCAGTATAATGAACAGTTACGTTGTCACCTGGAGCTGCATTTTCACCACTGCCCATTTTAGTAATTACGTACCTGAGTCCACTATCTGCACTTTTTGCAGTTATGTTATTTTCTTTTAAGTAGTTATCAATCAATTCTAAATCGATGGATAGCTGGTCGTTACTTTGTTGTTCCATTTCTTGTTGCATTTTTTCATATTGAATTCTTTGAAAATCTTCAAACTCATTTTGTGACATAACGTCTTGTATACCACAATAAAAACTAATCATTTTATTTTTTACTGAATCAGGAACCTCAACTGATTGAGGAGCATTTTTAAAAAACTGTTCTGTTGTTAATTGGAAAAAAACACTATCACCCTTAACTAGGTTGTCAATTACGTTGTAAATAATTCCACTACTTTCCCAGGAAGAATCTTTCTGTAATACAACTGGATCATTACCAACTTTGTTCAAGAGTTCATTCCCGTCATAGTCAAAATATTGAAGGTTAATCATTACTATCTGGCCATCTTCTATTTCTTGTCCACTACCATTTTTAAAATATTTTAATTCAACACCATTATCTAAAACTTTTTCTCTGTCAACACACGAAAATATAGTAAAAAATAAAATTGTTATATAATAGATTTTTCTCATGACCTAATAATTTAAATCTTTTGAATATTTAGAAATACTTTCTAAAAATTTATCCAAAGCTACTGAAAGTTTATCTTCTAAACTCCCACCAGCAGCATTTTTATGTCCCCCACCATTGAA
The DNA here is from genome assembly GCA_913052485.1 of uncultured Flammeovirgaceae bacterium. Taxonomy (GTDB): domain Bacteria; phylum Bacteroidota; class Bacteroidia; order Cytophagales; family MED-G16; genus MED-G16. The sequence continues at coordinate 15,004 of CAJXDN010000012.1, forward strand.
ATATTTTCTTGCAAACTCATTGACCGAAAAGGATCCGGATGACCTAAATGAGAACTTAATTCTTTCCTTAGTTTCAATAATTAGTAGAGCTACATTAACATTTTCAATAGATAGCGCATAATTCACTAACCCCTCAGTATCTCCTTTCTTGAAATTATGGTCCAATAAATCTTGACGAGATAAAACAATATAGGCTACATTCCCACCTACAGCTAATTTTAATTTTTCAGATAGAGCATAACCCATTAACTTAATTTTATCATATGAGTTAGAATCATAAATCGCTTTATTAATGTGATTTATATCAATTCCTCTCTCTAATAGATCTCCAACAATTCTATGTACTTTTGATGTTGTCGAAAATTTAAATGAACCCGTATCTGTTAAAATCCCAGTGTAAAGTGCCTCTGAAATATTTTTATCAATTAATTCTGCATCTAAATAGTTAAGAAATTCATATACTAACTCTGCAGTAGCTGAGGCGCTTGTATCATGAATTTTAAAGTCATAAAAGTTTACTGGTTCTAAATGATGATCTATAAGAACTTTCTTAGCATCAGACCCTGATATATATTCACCCATCTCATTAATTCTAGATAGATTATTAAAATCTAAACAAAAAATGACTGAGGAATTCTTTATAATATTTTCTGACTCCTCTCTCGAATTAGAATAGTTTATAACTTTATCGGAATTATGAATCCACTTCAAAAAGTCAGGAAAATCATTTGGGACAATAACATTCACATGATGTCCCATTTTAATTAAGAAATTATAAAGAGCAAGGGAGGACCCAATAGCATCACCATCAGGATTGACATGAGTAGTAATAACAATTTTATGGTTAGTCCCCAATAAATCTTTTAGCTTTTGCATTTCCATATTTACGATTGCAAAAGTCAATAATTTTATTGAAAACAAAAATTTATTAAGAAATTAAGAGATCTTTTTATTTATGAAACAATACTATATTTTTGCAGAAAAAAACTATGAGTGGAAATAAAACTTTTACAATCATTAAACCCGATGCTTATGAGGCAGCTTACTCCGGACCAATAATTGAGAAAATAGAATCCGCAGGTTTCAAAATTTTAAATATGAGACTAGAGAGGTTAGATAATCCTAGGGCAGGTAAATTTTACGCAGTCCATAAAGACAAACCATTTTTCGAGAGGCTATGTGCCTACATGTGTTCTGGACCAATTATTGTAATTGAGCTTGAGAAAGAAAATGCTGTGGAAGATTTTAGAAAATTAATTGGAGCAACTAATCCAGAAGATGCTGACGAAGGTACTATAAGAAAATTATACGCTAAGTCTATAGAGGCAAACGCTGTGCATGGTTCTGACTCAGATGAGAATGCTCAAATTGAGATAAATTTCTTTTTTTCTTAAACTTTTAAAATTTAGAAATCCAGAAGTTATTTAATCCATTACCAATTGATAGTTTAACTTTTGAGTCCTGAATTAATTCTAATATCGCTAGGAAGTTATATATAACTAAAATTTTTAATGGGTTCTCTTCAATTAACTTCGAGAAGGAAACTTTAGATTTTGACTTTAACACATTAATTAGGAATTTTTTCTGCTCCCTGATTGAGTAGGGGTATCTGTATATCTCGTGATTCGGCATATTCTTTTCCTCATTATATTTATCTATGGCATTTTTGAATACAACTAGAAGTTTATAAAGATCTACATCCTGTAACTCAGTCTCAACTTTTGCTCTCTCGCCAATTGTATATATCTCAGCAGATAGATTTCCTCGAGATACTTTTTGCTGTCTATCCTCTTCCATATTTGAAAGAGTTCCTATAACAGATTTATATCTTTTATATTCAATTAGATGTTCAACCAGCTCATCTCTTGGATCGATCTCATTTCCATCTTCATCTACTGATAACCTCGGCAGTAACATCCTCGACTTAATTCTCATTAATGTGGCAGCAACTACTATAAATTCACTTGCTACTTCAATATTCATCTTTTCTAAGTCAGATATATACTCAAAAAAATCATTTGTTATTTCCGATATTGGGATATCCATAATATCCAATTCATCTCTCTCTATAAAGAAAAGCAATAAATCAAAAGGACCCTCAAATAATGGTAATTTTATCTCGTAACTCATACTGAAGCGATTAAATACTTCTAAAAAAATAAAATTAATACTTTATAATAAAATTAATAGATTTATAAACCAATAAATGTAAAATAGAGTATAAGTACTTAACTCAAATATGAATAAAACAACATATAAATTTCTTGATAAAATAAATCTGCCTAGAGATTTAAGAAATTTTGAACATAAGTATCTTGAAAATATATGTGATGACCTTAGAAAGTTTATCATTAACTCCATATCTGAAAATGGTGGTCATTTTGGAGCAAGCTTAGGAGTTGTTGAATTAACAGTAGCGTTACACTATGTATATAATACACCTGTTGATAAATTAGTTTGGGATGTAGGGCATCAGGCTTATGGACATAAGATTCTTACTGGAAGAAAAGATACCTTCCACACAAATAGGATTTACAAGGGATTATCTGGTTTCCCAAAAATCACTGAAAGTAAGTACGACACATTTGGTGTTGGTCACTCATCTACATCAATTTCGGCAGCACTTGGAATGGCAATGGCTGCTAAGTTAAGTGGTGACAAGGAAAGGCAACATATTGCAGTAATTGGTGATGGTGGAATGACTGGGGGGATGTCATTTGAAGGTATGAATCATGCCGGAGACACTGACGCGAATTTGACAATAATACTGAATGATAATTGTATGTCAATTGATCCAAATGTTGGTGCATTAAAAAAATACTTGACTGATATGTCAACATCTCCAACATTTAATAGTATCCGAAATGATATCTGGCAGGTTCTAGGTAAACTAAAGACAGTAGGTGAGAGCGCGAGAGGTATAGCAAAAACAATAGAAAAAAGTTTAAAATCTTTCGTCCTCGATAACTCAAATTTATTTGAGGCATTAAATCTTAGATATTTTGGACCGATCGATGGTCATGACATAAACCATCTTGTAAAAACACTAAACGACTTGAAAAAAATTCCTGGTCCAAAACTCCTTCACTGCATAACAAAAAAAGGTAAAGGATATACCCTTGCTGAAAAGGACCAGACAAAGTGGCACGCCACAGGTAAGTTTGATGTGGAGTCAGGTAAAAGTTTGGCAGCAAAAAGTAATAAAAAAACCCCGCCAAAATATCAGGATGTATTTGGTCACACAATAGTAGAGCTAGCAAATAGCAATAAAAAAATAGTTGGAATTACTCCTGCTATGCCCTCTGGGTCTTCACTTAACATAATGATGGAAAAAATTCCAGATAGAGCATTTGATGTTGGTATCGCTGAACAACATGCCGTTACATTTAGTGCCGGTCTTGCTACCCAGGGAATGGTACCATTTTGTAATATATATAGCACTTTCATGCAAAGGGCTTACGATCAAGTTATTCACGATGTATGTATTCAAAACTTACCAGTAGTTTTCTGTTTAGATAGAGCTGGAGTTGCTGGATCTGACGGACCTACGCATCATGGTGCCTACGACATCGCTTACATGAGGTGTATCCCAAACATGATATTATCTGCACCAATGAATGAGTCTGAATTAAGAAATCTAATGTTTACAGCTCAAAGTAAAAACAATGGTCCTTTCACCATCAGGTACCCGAGGGGTAAGGGAGTTCAGGTAGAGTGGGAAACTGAAATGGAAATAATTGAAATTGGTAAGGGAAGAGTGGTCTGTGAGGGAGATGATATTGCAATATTATCAATCGGACATATTGGTAATTATGTTACAAAAGCGATAAAGAAATTAAATAAAGAAAAGATATTTCCATCTCATTATGATATGAGATTTGTAAAGCCAATTGATCAAGAGTTACTTCATAAGATTCTTAAAAAATATAAATTTATTTTAACCGTGGAAGACGGTTGTGTTATAGGTGGTTTCGGCTCTGCTGTTTTAGAGTTCATGGCTGAAAATAATTACACCAATTCCGTTCAGAGACTAGGTATTCCAGATAGAATTATAGAACATGGATCCCAAGATGAGCTTTATAGGGAGTGTTACTATGATGAAGAAGCTATCTATCAATTTTGCAATAAAATGCTTGATCACCAAGGCACTAAATTTGAGGAATTAGCTATCTAGTTTTTAATATGCTCTCCAATTCTTTTACAAAATAATATACCTCTAGGTAGGAGTTATATAAAGGTACTGGCGCCACTCTCAAGACATTGGGCTTCCTGTAATCGACAACAAATTTTTTATTGAGATGACTAAATATAAGCTCGGCATCTTTAAAAAAATATAGCGACAATTGTGCACCTCTCCTATCATGGTCTTTAGGTGTAATAATTTCAAAATAATTTGAATAGTCTTTTATACTAGTTAAACCATCATATAAAGACTGAGTCAATAACTTTGATTTTGAGAAGAGCTTTTTTAACCCAACATCCTTGAAGATTTTTATAGATGCTAGATGAATATCCATTAGAATTACGGGAGGATTACTGATTACCCAGCCCTCTGCACTACTTTCTGGTTTATAGTCTTCATTCATCTCAAACCTAGAAGATAATTTATTTCCCCACCAGCCTTCTAATCGTAAAATACTTTTATTTAAATTCCTTGAATTTATATATATACCTGAAATTCCACCGGGTCCAGAATTGAGATATTTATAACTACACCATGAGGCAAAGTCTACATCTAATTTTTTTAAATTTATTTCAACATTTCCAATAGCATGAGCAAAATCTACTCCAAGAATTATATTATATTTTTTACATACACTTGATATCTTTTTTAAATCCAATTGTTGGCCAGTATAATACTGAATCCCCGGTAACAGTACAAGACTCAGGCTTTCATTATTTCTTTCAATCAAATCAACTATCTCTTCTTCATTGATGACTTTATTATTTGATTTAATTAACAAAAGAGATGAATCATCTAGATTATTTATTTTTAAGTGGGAGTTAACAACATATCTATCAGAAGAGAAAGCATTATCTTCTATTAGTATTTTATTTCGGTTTTTTGAGGGTTTAAAAAAAGAGACCATAAGAAGATGAAGATTTACAGTCAGGGCATTCATTATAGCTAACTCTGAGGTATCACATCCTAGTAAATCTTTCAATATTAATTTAATATCATCCTGAATCTTGATCCATGGATAATCACCACTAAAATGTGATTCCACAGCTGAATTTTTCCACTGATCTAAATGTTTATTTATTCTTTCTCTGACAGATTTATGTTGTAGTCCTAAAGAGTTTCCACAAAAATATATTTTATCTGATGTATCACCTTTACCGTACTCAAATTGATTTTTTATCCAAGATATATCATCTTGTGAATCCATTTTTAAAGCATCCTGTTTTTTCATATATTGAATATAAATAAATAAAAAAGAAATTATGAATCTTTCTTTAAAAGGTAAAAGAGCAGTGGTTTGTGGAAGTACTCAGGGAATTGGGAAATCTATCGCATTAAGATTAGCTGAACAGGGGGCCGCAATAACTCTAATCTCAAGGGATGAAAATAAACTCCAAGCTGTAAAAAATAAATTAGAATCAATTAATGACAATAAGCATAATTTCATTGCATGTAACTTTAAAAATTTAAATTCACTTAAAACAAAGTTTAAAGACTTCTTAGATTCAAACTATGAACCTACAATTCTAATTAATAATACTGGAGGTCCGCCACCTGGAGAAATTTCTGAGGCAACAATAGAGGAATTGGAGGAGTACATGACTATGCACCTTCACTGTAGTCATTATTTATCGAAGAGTCTTCTTCCAATAATGAAAAGTAAAAAGTTCGGAAGAATTGTTAATATAATTTCTATATCAGTAAAAGCCCCTATTGATAATTTAGGGGTATCAAATACTGTGAGGTGGGCAATGGCTAGTTGGGCAAAAACGTTATCAAATGAAGTAGCAGAATATGGTATAACAGTAAATAACATTTTACCGGGATTTACCGATACAGAAAGGCTTAGAAGTTTACTAAAGAGTAGAGCAAAAAACTCAAATATGACAGTTAAAGAAATTTCAGATAATATTATATCAAGTATTCCATCAAAGAGGTTTGGTAGCCCTGATGAAATTGCTGATGCAGCTTTATTTTTATGTTGTAAATCTGCAAATTATATAAACGGAATAAATTTACCAGTAGATGGTGGGTTTACCAAAAGTCTGTAGCGCAATAGGGTTAAAATCATAAAATATTTTATAACAGATGATAAGGGAAAAAGCAATAAGGTATTCTCAAGAACTACTAATAGCTGATGGTCACATTGATCTGCCTTATCGGCTATTTAAGGAAAACCTGCTATATGAGAAAAATATAGATCTCGATTATGAGACACAAGGAAATTTTGATATACCAAAAGCTGAAAAGGGAGGACTCAATTGTCCATTTATGGCAATTTATATACCAGCTAATAAATCAGAAAAGGAAGCTTTTAATTTTGCTAATTCTTTAATCGATTTAGTTAAGAATGTGACTAATTCGAATGAAAAATTTGATAGGGCACTCTCACCAAATGATGTAATTAATAATTTCAAAAATGATAAAATATCTCTACCAATGGGTATGGAAAATGGTTCTGCACTAGGAAATAATATTGAAAATTTAAATTATTTTTTTAAGAGAGGTATAAGATATATAACCCTCACTCATTCTAAGAATAATCGAATATGTGATTCCTCATATGATAAATTAAAGAGAAGAGGAGGACTTAGTAATTTTGGTAAAACCCTTATTAAAAAGATGAATGATATTGGGATGATGATTGATGTCTCTCATGTCTCTGATGATTCATTTTTTGATATAATAAAAATTTCAAAAAAGCCTGTAATAGCATCTCACTCTTCACCCAGACATTTTACTCCGAACTTTGAGAGGAATTTAAATGACGAAATGATAAAACTTATAGCAGTTAATAATGGAGTTATTCTGGTCAACTTTGGATCATCATTTGTAAATAAAAAATCCAATAAACTTTTTAATAAAATAAATCAATTAGTAGCTAAATGGAGAGAAGAAAAAAGCAGTAAAATTTCAGATGAAGAAGAAGATAATTATAGAAATTTATTAATTAATAAGTATGACCCTTTTGCAGACATTGAAGATGTTCTTGACACAATAGATTATATAATTGATCTTATTGGAGAGGAATACGTTGGTCTCGGATCTGATTTTGACGGGTTAGGTAATTCACTACCAAATCAATTAAAAGATACATCAACTTATGTAAACCTGATAGAGGGTTTACTGAGGAGGAAACACTCAAAAAAAACTATCGAGAAAATATGTTATAAGAATTTTTTCAGAGTGTGGGAAGCTAACCTCCAAAATCATCAAACCTAATATTCTCATCAGGTACACCCATGTCTTCAAGCATTTTAAGAACTGCCTGATTCATCAGAGGAGGTCCACATAAATAATACTCAACATCCTCGGGCTCTTTGTGTTTACTGAGATAGTTATCGTAGAGAACCTGGTGGATGAATCCCTCATATCCATCTTTGTTGTCTTCTAATTTCTCTTTAATATTCCAGTTATCTTCTGGAAGGGGTTCTGAAAGACCTACATAAAAGTTAAAGTTCTTGAAGTCTTTCTCAATTTTTCTAAAATGATCCATATAAAATAATTCCTTTTTAGATCTACCACCATACCAGTAAGAAACTTTTCTTCTGGTTTTCTGTGTATTAAATAAGTGAAAGATATGTGATCTTAAAGGAGCCATTCCAGCACCTCCACCAATATAGATCATTTCCCTAGGTGTTTCATTAATATGGAATTCTCCATAAGGCCCAGAAATAAATATCTTATCGCCAGGTTTACGAGAGAAGACATAAGAGGAACAAATTCCTGGATTGATACCCATCCAATCATTTTTAACTCTATCCCATGGTGGGGTTGCAATCCTTATGTTCAGCATTATTATGTTACCCTCTGCAGGATGATTTGCCATTGAGTATGCTCTAAATATCGGCTCATCATTTTTCATCTTTAACGGCCACAGGTTAAACTTATCCCAGTCACCTTTAAATACATCTTTCTTATGACCTAAATCAGGATGAGGAGTGATGTCCATATCATTGAAATCTATCTCCGTTTCGGGTACATCGATTTGAATGTAACCGCCTGATTCAAAATTAAGGGTTTCTCCCGGTGGTAGCTTCACAACAAACTCTTTAATGAATGTAGATACATTATAATTGGAAACAACTTCACACTCCCACTTTTTGATTCCAAATATTTCCTCAGGTATTTCTATTTTCATATCCTGCTTAACTTTTACCTGACACGATAATCTGACATTGTCTGACTTCTCTGACCTCGATAAATGTCCGACTTCTGTAGGTAATACATCACCTCCTCCCTCTGATACAGTACATTTACACATCGCACACGTTCCGCCACCACCACAAGCTGAGGGTAGAAACATTTTTTGAGCTGATAGTGTAGATAGAAGGGTTGATCCAGCAGAAGTTATAATAGGGTTATCTGAGTCACCATTAATTATTATGTTGACATCACCTGATTGGACAAGTTTAGATTGAGCAAACAATAAAATAAAAACTAGGAGTAAGATAACTATTGAGAAAGCTATCACTGACGTTGCTATTGTTAAAGACACTTTTTTCTCTTAAAATTTTGACAAATATAAATCAGAAATCAATTGATGTAACAGAAATTAAAAAAAATTAATTAGTTTTTTAACATCTTTAATAATTTAGAAATTTTATTTTTTAAATCTCTTCTGTCTACTATAAAATCTAGGAATCCGTGATCAACAAGAAACTCAGATCTCTGAAATCCTTTAGGCAAATTAGAACCAATAGTTTCTTTAATTACTCTAGGACCAGCAAACCCAATTAAAGCCCCAGGCTCTGCAATATTAAAGTCACCAAGCATAGCGTAGGATGCTGATACACCACCAGTGGTAGGGTCTGTCATCAATGAAATATAAGGAATTTTATTTTTTGATAATAAAGATAATTTTGCCGAAGTTTTTGCCATCTGCATTAATGAATATGTCGACTCCATCATCCTGGCACCACCTGACTTTGAGATAATCATTAAAGGAATCTTTTTTTCTAATGAAAAATCTATGGCCCTAGAGATCTTTTCTCCAACAACTGAGCCCATAGAGCCACCAATAAAAGAAAAATCCATACAAGAGATTACGATTTTATGTCCGTCTAACTTTCCTTGGGCTGTCCTGATAGCATCATTTAATCCTGTTGATTTAACTGTTTTAGTAACTCTATCCTTATACGACTTAGTATCTTTAAATTTTAGTGGGTCGGAGGAAAGGAGATCTTTATCTAATTCCTTGAAAGATTTATTATCAAATAATATTTCAAAATATTCTTTCGATCCAATCCTTACATGATAGTCATCTTCAGGACATACGAAAGAATTATTTTTTAATTCTCTAATATGAACTATTGATCCTCCTGGAGTTTTATACCACATCCCGTCAGGTAACTCTTTTTTCTGGGATGTTGGTGTATTAATATTTTTCTGCTTCCTATTAAACCAATTCATACAGTAAAGTTAGAAATTTAATCAACTTCTTCATAATCAATAAAATCACCCTCCTCATCTAATATTCCTTTCTTATTTTTATCCTTAGATTTCTTAAAATTATTAACTGACTTACCGATAAATGTTTTTACATAGAAAGTTGAAATTTTATATATCACATAAATTAATATGAAAATAAAGAGTAAAAACTTAAACATTATTTACTGAGGTATAAATTTCTTTTGGAGTATATATCGAGAAAATAGTCATCCATTAAATCATCAATAAAATAGATAGACTCACCTGTAGATTTCATCTCGGGACCTAGTTCTTTATTTACATTTGGGAATTTATCGAAAGAGAAAACAGGTTCTTTAATCGAGTAACCATTCTTGTAAGGATTCATCTTGAAGTCACTCACTTTTTTATTACCAAGTATAATTTTTACTGCATAATTCACATATGGTTCTTTATATGCTTTAGATATAAAAGGAACAGTCCTGGAAGCTCGTGGATTAGCCTCTATTATGTAAACCTTATCGTCTTTTATCGCGAATTGTATATTAATCAGGCCGACGGTCTTCAGAGCTAGAGCAATTTTCTCTGTGTATTTTTTAATTTGATTTATGACAAAATCACCTAAACTATATGGTGGTAATACAGCGTTTGAATCTCCAGAATGTATACCTGCTGGCTCGACGTGTTCCATGATACCAATTATATAAACATTTTTACCATCACAAATTGCATCTGCTTCAGCCTCAATTGCTCCTTCCAGAAAATGATCAAGTAAAATTTTCCCTTCTGGTTTATCTTTTATTAGATCAACTACATGTTCCTCGAGGTCTTTCTCATTAATAACTATTTTCATGGACTGACCTCCTAGGACATAAGAAGGTCTTACTAGTAAAGGAAAACCTATCTTCTTTGATAACTCAATCGCATCAGTAGCTGAGTCAATTGTCCCGTACTCAGGGTATGGTATTTTATTTGCTTTTAGTAAGTCAGAAAATCTTCCCCTATCTTCTGCCAGGTCTAGGGCGTCAAAAGATGTACCTAAAATTTTAATTCCATATTTATCTAACTTTTCGGAAAGTTTTAAGGCAGTCTGTCCTCCCAACTGGACAATGACTCCCACTGGTTTTTCATGTAAAATAATTTCGTACAGGTGCTCCCAGAAAACAGGTTCAAAATACAATTTATCAGCAACATCAAAATCTGTTGATACAGTTTCCGGGTTACAGTTTATCATGATCGTCTCGTAACCGCATTCTTTAGCAGCAAGGACACCGTGGACACAACAGTAATCAAATTCAATACCTTGACCAATCCTATTAGGACCAGAACCAATAACTACAACTTTCTCTCTGTCTGATGAGACTGATTCATTTTCATCACCAAAAGTAGAATAATAATATGGCGTCGCTGCCTCGAACTCTGCAGCACATGTATCTACCAACTTATATTTTCTGTTAATACCAAGATCCATCCTTTTATTAAATATTTCACTTTCAAGACATCCTAACAAGTGTGCAATCTGCCTGTCGGCGTAACCCTTTTCCTTCATTAACTTCAGAACATTTTTAGGAAGTGAATCAAGGTCAAATTTTTGAGCTTCTCTTTCCAGTAGGACTAATTCGTAAATTTGATTTAAAAACCACTTATCAATTTTTGTCAATTGATGAATTGTATTAAAAGGCAGTCCTAACTTAAGTGCGTCATATATGTGAAATAAACGATTCCAACTTGGGTTTTTTAAACTATCAAGTAGTTTATTCTGATCTTTTAACTCCCTACCGTCTGCACCAAGACCATTTCTTTTGATCTCTAGAGATTGGCAAGCTTTCTGTAGAGCTTCCTGAAAATTATTTCCAATTCCCATAGCCTCGCCCACAGATTTCATTTGAAGACCTAACTTCCTGTCTGAACCTTTAAACTTATCAAAATTCCATCTAGGAATTTTTACAATTACATAGTCTAGAGAAGGCTCGAAAAATGCCGAAGTAGTTCCTGTTATCTGATTTTTAAGTTCGTCAAGGTTATAGCCTATAGCTAATTTAGCAGCAACTTTTGCAATTGGATATCCGGTCGCCTTGGAGGCAAGGGCCGATGAACGGGAAACTCTTGGATTTATTTCAATACCAATTATATCATCAGTCTCAGGGTTTACTGCGAATTGTACATTACATCCACCAGCAAAGTCTCCAATACCATTCATCATTTTGATTGCAAGGTTTCTCATCTCCTGGTACACCGTATCTGGCAGTGTCATGGCAGGGGCAACCGTTATCGAATCACCCGTGTGGATACCCATTGCGTCGAAGTTTTCTATGGAACAAATAATTATAACATTACCTATATTATCTCTCAGTAGTTCCAGTTCGTACTCTTTCCATCCAAGTACACTTTGTTCAACTAAAACCTCATGAACAGGAGACTTATTTAATCCGTGGTTAAGTGCATTATCAAAATCTTTTTCTTCCTCAACAAATCCACCACCAGATCCTCCGAGAGTGAAGGATGGTCTGATCACAAGGGGGAAACCAATTTCTTGAGCAATTTCTTTACCTCTTAGATAAGACTTAGCTATTTCGCCTTTACATACACCGACGTTAAGTTCCTTCATTTTTAATCTGAATAGCTCTCTGTCTTCTGTTGTATTTATCGCATCAACATTTACACCAATCATTCTCACCTTATACTTTTCCCAAATACCAGCTTTATCACAATCAATCGCTAAATTCAATGCTGTCTGTCCACCCATTGTGGGGAGAACAGCATCAATTTTATGTTTTTCTAAAATCTGAATAATTGATTTTTTTGTTAGAGATTTTAAATAAATATTATCAGCTGTGACAGAATCTGTCATAATTGTAGCTGGATTTGAATTGATGAGAGTTACCTCAATACCTTCTTCCCTTAATGACCTTGATGCTTGTGACCCAGAATAATCAAACTCACATGCTTGACCAATAATTATAGGACCTGAACCGATGATTAAAATTGACTTGATGCTCTTGTCTCGAGGCATTGAAATTTATTTTGCAATATAAATTGTAATTCCGAAATTTTACAGAGTTTCAAGAGAAAAATTGAAATAATTTTTTAATAAAACTTAATCTAAAATAACCTCTGAAATGTTTGTTTAAAAAATAAAATTTTGCTCTTTAAGGTCAAAAAAATGATTTTATTAAGATTAAAACAAAAAAAGTTTAAAAAATCACAATGGAAAAATAAGATAAGGCAAATAAATACCTTATAAAATTTAGTATTTAAATTTCAAGCATTAATCTTGAAGGATCCTCTAGTAGTTCCTTGACTCTTACTAGAAAACTCACAGATTCTCTTCCATCAATAATTCTATGATCATATGACAAAGCTAGATACATCATAGGTCTTACAACTAGTTCATCATTAACTACTACTCCTCTTTTAACAATATTATGCATTCCTAAAATAGCTGACTGAGGAGCGTTTATAATTGGTGTTGATAACATAGAACCAAAAATTCCACCATTTGTTATAGTAAAAGTTCCACCTTGCATCTCATCAATAGAAAGTTTACCATCTCTTGCCTTTATGGCTAATCTTATAACTTCACTTTCAATAACATCAAATCCCATCTGATCGGCATCACGAATGACTGGAACTACAAGACCTTTAGGAGTTGATACTGCGATTGAGATATTACAACTACTATTATAGACAATTTCATCACCATCTATCATAGCATTAACTGCGGGCCACTCATTCAGAGCTATACAACAAGCCTTTGTAAAAAATGACATAAAACCTAAATTAACACCATATTTTTCTTTAAATGACTCTTTGTATTTAGATCTCAAACTCATAATAGATGACATGTCCACTTCATTAAAAGTAGTTAGCATGGCAGTTTCGTTTTTGACACTGACTAATCTTTTTGCAATTGTTTTTCTTAACTGAGTCATTTTAACTCTATTCTGACTATCAGTTGGTTCTGATTTTTCCTCTGCACTACTATTTGTAACATTTAAGACATCTTCTTTAGTAATTTTTCCACCAATACCAGAACCACTAATATTATTTATATCAATACCTTTATCGTCTATTATTTTTTGAGCAACAGGAGTTACATTACTTGTTGTATCCTCTATTTTTTTATCCTCTTCTTTGACTTCAGAATATTCAGGTTGATCAATAGTTTCATCATCAGGTTTTATAGATTTATCTGATTCTTGAACTTCAAAATCACCTTGTTCTATTGAACATATATGAGCACCTATCTCTAAAGTATCACCTTCCTGTGCCTTAATTTTTAATTTACCTGAAGATTCTGCGGTAAGATCAAAAGTGGCTTTGTCTGAATCTATTTCTGCGATAACATCATCTAGTTCTATAATATCGCCATCTTTCTTAAGCCAGGATGAGATAGTAACCTCATTTATTGATTCGCCAACCGCAGGTACCATCATTTTTAAAATTTCATTTTTCATGATCTGTTATTTAAATATTTTCTTTAATAATTCGTCTTGCTCCTTAAGATGAACTTGCATAAATCCAGTAGACGGAGATGAACTTCTTTTTCTTGAAATTAGCTTTATATTTTTCAGGTTAAATGAAGAAATGTAAGACCAGTAACCCATATTTTGATTTTCTTCTTGAGCCCATATTACACTCCCTACATTCTTGTATGAACTAATAATACTTTCAATCTTTTCCTGTGGAAATGGACTTAACTGCTCCAATCTAATTATTGCAACATCTTTTATTTTTTTACTAGATCTATACTCACTTAGATCATAATAAAATTTCCCAGTACAAAGTACTATCTTCTTAATTGATTTCTTGTTTTTAATATTATCATCAATTACTTCACTAAATTTTGATTCAGTAAATTCATCAAAACTTGAGATGACAGAAGGGTGCCTTAATAAACTTTTTGGACTTAGTAAAAAACATGGCTTTCTAAACTCCCATGATAATTGTCTTCTTATCAGATGAAATAAATTAGAAGGAGTTGTCAAATTAGCTACTACCATATTATCCTCCGAACATAAGCTCAGTAACCTATGTGGTCTAGCACTAGAATGTTCAGGTCCCTGACCTTCGTACCCGTGAGGCAATAATACTAAAAGTCCATTCATTTTCTCCCATTTTGTTTCAGCAGAGGATATGAACTGATCAATTATAACTTGAGCGCCATTTGAGAAATCACCAAACTGAGCTTCCCATACTACCAACGTATTAGGACTTGCCATTGAATAGCCATACTCAAAACCTAAAACACCAAATTCTGATAGAAGAGAATTGTAAATATTAAAATTAGCCTGTTTTTCAGAGATATTACTTAGTGATACATAGGGCTCATTACTATTGGCATCAAATAATTTAGCATGTCTATGAGAAAATGTTCCTCTAATTACGTCTTGACCAGAAATCCTAACATTTTTATTTTCTAGAAGTAATGATCCATAAGCTAATAATTCTGCATCAGCCCAATTCAAATATTTCTTTTCAAAAAAACTATTCTCCCTATCCTTTAATAATCTAGCTATCTGTTTAAGTGGTTTAAATCCGTCTGGCACAATAACCAGAGCCTTTCCTACAGAATTAATTACACTTTTGTTGATAGAAGTATCTGGAGAATCTTGAAAGTCAATAGGTTTTGATGTTCTTAAAAAACTCCATTCCTCATCTTTCTTTTGGGGTTTATATGGAAGTGGTTTCTGCTTAACCTCATTTAGCCTTTCTTGTAACATAGACTTAAACTCCTTATTTAATTTACCCGATAACCCTTTATCAATATCTGAATTTAATTCAACTATTTTTTTAAAGTACACATCTCTTGGGCTTGGATGTTTTGATATTAAATTGTAAAGATTAGGTTGAGTAAACTTCGGCTCATCACTTTCGTTATGACCATGTCTTCTGTAACACAGAAGATCAATAAATACGTCTTTATTGAACTTTTGCCTGTATTCTAGAGCAAATTGGGAAGCAAAATAAACTGCTTCAGGATCATCACCATTAACATGTAAAACTGGCGAGTCAATTATCTTAGCTAGATCAGTACAGTATATGCTTGATCTTGCGTCATCATAGTCAGTTGTGAAACCTATTTGATTATTGATTATAAAATGAACTACACCCCCCACATGATAACCTTTCAATTTTGCCATCTGAATAGTTTCATAAACTATTCCTTGACCAGCAATTGCAGCATCACCATGAATTAAAATTGGAATAGCAGAATTAAAATGACCTTCATAATCTTCATCTATTTGGGCTCTGGTATAGCCCATTACTACTGGATTTACTGACTCTAGATGACTTGGGTTTGGAATTAATTTGACATAAATACTTTTATCCTCATCCTTTATGTAGCTATTGTAGCCAAGGTGATATTTAACATCACCATCACCAAAAATGAGATCTGGATCCATATTACCTTCAAACTCATTAAAAATTTCATCATAGGTTTTCTGTAAAATACTTGTTAATACATTTAGCCTACCCCTGTGTGCCATTCCGATTACAATTTCTCTGACATCTTTCTTACAAGCAGATTGAACTATTTCATTTAAGAAAGTAATAGTATTTTCTCCTCCTTCTAGAGAGAAACGTTTTTGACCAATATATTTTGTATGTAAAAAATTTTCAAAAACAACAGCTTCATTTAATTTTGATAAAATACTCTTCTGTTTTTGAATATCAATATTTTGATTGTACCACTTATTTTCAACCCACTCCTTAATCCAATTTACCTCATCAAGATCTCTAATATTAACATATTCAAAACCAATGGGTCCAAGATATATTTTATTTAGCTTTTCAATTATATCCTTTAATGACCCTTTATCTAATCCTATCTCTGCACCTGAAGAAAATTTCTGAGATAAATCAGCGTCTGATAAGCCAAATTCATCGATGGAAAGGTTAACATTATGATTCCTTCTAGTTCTAACAGGATTGGTTAGTGATTTGAGATGTCCATATCTTCGGTAAGCTTCTATTAACTGGGAAACCGAGGATTCGGTAAATTTAACAGAACCTAGAGCATTAGTTATTGAGTAGTCAAAACCCTCAAAAAACTTCTGCCAAGAAATATCAATGGATGAAGGATCTGATTTATATTTTGTGTATAAATCATCAATGTAGTTAATATCTGATCCAGAAACATAATTATACTTTGTCATCTTAATAATTTCAACAAAAATATCTATAAATTATTAAATACAAAAACCGTTTAACCGATTATACAAATAAATATATATAATATTATAATTTTTATTATAAATACTTAATAACAAAATCATTCATTGAAAATATTTATAATATGTATATATTTGCGCACAATTTTTATGAAAGTAAATAGACGAGATCTATATAAACAAAATATATTATGGCAGTTAAAATAAGATTATCAAGAAGAGGAAGAAAGAAACTAGCAATTTACGATATAGTAGTTGCAGACGCTAGATCACCAAGAGATGGAAGAATTATTGAAAAATTAGGTAACTACAATCCTAACTCAAATCCTGCTATAATTAATTTAGACGTTGATAAGGCCCTAGATTGGGTTATGAAAGGAGCTCAGCCTAGTCAAACAGCTAGAGCTATTTTATCCTACAAAGGTGTAATGATGAAAAAGCATCTACAGATAGGTGTTAACAAAGGTGCACTAAAACAAGATGTTGCAGATAAAAAATTTGAGACATGGCTTAAAGAAAAAGAATCAAAAATCAACAAAAAAATTGATTCAATTAATGAAGCATCTGAAAAAGATAAAACAAAAAGATTATCAGAAGAAAAGGCATATAATAAGAAAAGAGAGGATGATATCAAGAAAAGATTAGAAGAAGTTCTTGCTGCTGAAAAAGCAAAAGAAGAAGCTCCTGCTGCTGAAGAAGCAAAAGAAGAAGCTCCTGCTGTTGAAGAAGCAAAAGAAGAAGCTCCTGCTGCTGAAGAAGCAAAAGAAGAAGCTCCTGCTGCTGAAGAAGCAAAAGAAGAAGACTCTAAAAAATAATCCTAATGGGATTCACCCATATTGGAAAAATTACAAAACATAAGGGACTTAAAGGTTATTGCATATTAAAATTAAATTCAGAACCTGAATTTGATTTTTTTAAAATCAATCCTTTGTATATAGAATTAAGTGGAAGCAAAGTACCCTTTTCAGTTGAAAAGTTTCTAATAATCAACTCAAAAACAATAGAGCTAAAGTTTAAAAATTATAACTCAAGAGAAGCTAATAACATATTAATTAATGGAAATATTTTTTTAAAAAATAAAAGAGGAATAGAGTTTGAAAGTGAACTCTCAAAAATAATTGGATATGAAATAAAAGAAAATAATAAGGTTATAGGCACAATAAATAACTTCTATAAGAAAAATCAACCTATTCTATTTTGTGATATTAATAACAAAGAAATTTTGATACCATACACTAAAGAAATAGTTCATAGAGTTGATAATTTAAAAAAAGAAATTCATGTAATTATTCCAAAAGGATTATTAGATTTAAATCAATGAATTATATTGATATAATTACCTGTCAACCGGAACTGTTGGACAGCCCCTTAAATAATAGTATTTTGAAGATCGCTCAAGATAAAAAACTAGTTAACATAAAGATTCATAATCTCAGAGATTTTTCCGATAATAAGCACAAAAAAGTAGATGATTATGCTTTTGGTGGTGGCGGTGGTATGGTGTTAAAGATAGAACCAATTTTTAACTGTATTGAGTCTATAAAAAAAGAAAAAAAAGTTGATGAAATTATTTATATGTCCCCTGATGGAGAAAAACTGAGTCAAAAAACAAGCAATTCTCTATCATTAAAAAAGAATATTATAATTTTATGCGGTCACTATAAAGGGGTAGATGAAAGAGTAAGAGAACATTTAATTACGAAAGAGATAAGCATTGGAGATTATGTGTTAACAGGAGGAGAGTTACCTGCAGTAATATTAATTGATTCGATAATAAGGTTAATACCTGGAGTAGTTTCTAATGAACCTGCTGCTTTATCTGATTCCTTTCAAGATAGTTTACTAGGGTATCCAAATTACACAAGACCCTCCGAATTTAATAAATGGAAAGTACCTAAAATTTTACTTTCTGGGCATCAGAAAGAAATTGAAGAATGGAGACTCAAAAAATCTTATCAAAAAACTAAACAGAAAAGACCTGACCTTCTAAATTAGAGTGAGATTAAAAATAGTGCAGAGGATAAAAATAACCACATAGATACTCTTATAAGGTATTTTCTTTTATATGACTTTTTTAGTGATGGAATATACATAACGTTGTATTAATGTTAACTCAATGTTAAGAAATTGTTAACAAATATCCAAATGATCTATGGATTTAGAATTTAAAAGCGTTAATTATCAGATCTTTATACTTAAAGCAAGTACAAAAATATTTTTTTGAGACCACGAAACAGTTTCACCAGAAACCTTCCTATTAGATTCCAAAATAAAACTAGGTTTAAAAACAAAAGGTGTTTTTTTGAATTTGATGTTTATACCAAGGATAATTCTATTTCTTGCAAACTGACTCTCAGTTAAAAAAATTTCATTTTGAATGAATGGATTATAATTATCAAATAATTTTAATGCATAAGAATACCTTAATCTATATCTAAATACATTATTACTCAATTCTTTAACTCTAAACTCATTTCTTAACCTAATTTTCATATTGTCATTTAGCTTGTAGGTAATATCAAGATGTGGTCTTATCTCTGAAACTCTTCCTTCTTTCTTTAAATTATATATTTCCCTATAATATAAACCCACTTTAAATTTTTTAAGTTTATATGCTACACCCAGATCAATCCTTCCTTGTTTAGATTCTTTTAAGGAGTTATCATATTTATTTCTATATTCAATTTTGACTTCAAAATCATCAAATATATCACCCTGAACATCAATAGTTGGCCAGGTTTGGTAAATAGACTGGGAATTTACAATTTGATTTGATAATAATAAAATTATAAAACATAAAACAATTCTTAAATAAATTTTCATAGGACAATTTTATAAAACTAGTTTTTAGAAAATGTTAATCTGGTGTTAAGAAATCATTATAATAATTTGGAAACTATATCAAAGGTGCATTTTACCTTGATATTCTAGTAAAGGATTACCTATCAGATATATATTTGAAAATTCATTTGATCTGTTTTTCTGAAAAGTTACTTTTAACTCACCACCTTTAGTCATTACTTTTTCAGCATAATATTTATTTTTTAAACTAAACGCAATTACTGATGCTACGGCACCTGTACCACAACTTAAAGTCTCTCTCTCTACTCCTTTTTCAAAAGTCCTAACATATATAGATCCATTTCCTAGATCAGAAACTATATTAACATTACAATCCATTTGCTCATAAAAAGGAAGATTTCTTATTTCAGTTGCCTCTTTTTTAATATCAAAATTATTGGCATCATCAACAAACTTTACATGATGTGGCGCACCTGTATTAATAAAGTAATCTTTTCCAAAATATTTATAAGAGGTGATATCTTGCATTTTTAACTTAATTTCTGAAGTTATTATAGCTGAATATTTTTGGTTTTGACAAGAAAATAAGGCTTCATCATTGATTTTATTATTTGATTTTAAGTAATGAAGCGAGCAAAGACTACCATTACCACAAAAACTTTCAGATCCATCAGGGTTATAGAAAGACAACTCAAAATCATTTTCATTTGATTTAGAAATAAATAATATTCCATCTGATTTTCTAACAACTGGATCCTTAATTAGTTGTTCAATTAAATTATAATAATTTGTGTTTTGAGAGATTAAATCTATCAGAATGAAATTATTACCTGATGACTGATACTTATAAAATTGAATTTGCATAAAAAAACCAATCAAAAAGATTGGCTTAAATTTAAATTTTCTCTTTGATTTTAGCGTTTTTACCTTTTCTCTTTCTAAGATAAAAAATTCTAGCCCTTCTCACTTTACCTTTTCTTAAGACTTCAATCTTTTCGATGTTTGGAGAAAAAATTGGCATAATTTTTTCAACAGCAATAGAATCAGAGACCTTTCTTACAGTAAAAGTTTCTCCATTTGAACCAACATTTTTTCTTTGTATGACTGTACCTTGGAACTGCTGGACTCTCTCCTTATTACCTTCTCTAATTTTAACATGAACATTAACGGTATCTCCAGCACTAAAGTCAGGAAAGCTCTTGCTTAGTTCTTTATTTTCTTTGCTTAAATTAATATCAGTTGTTGACATTGTTTTTTTTAGGTGTGCAAATATAGTCTATTTTTAATTTTTTTTAATTTTCTGTAGATAAATTAATATCATAATAAGAGATTCGTATTTTTATTTTTTATAATTCTAATAAAAGAATTAAATAAATCGGATTTGTATTGATTAAATTTGTGTTAATACTATGTTTGATTTCATTAAAAAAATTTTGGGTTCAAAATCTGATAAAGATCTAAAGGATATATATCCCTTAATTGACAAAATTAATATAGAATTTAATAAACTTAAAACCTTATCAGATGATGAGCTTAGAAATAAAACTTTTGAGTTTAAAGAAGTAGTTCAAAATAATCTTAAAAAGTCTGAACAGGAAATTAATAATTTAAGAGAAGAATATAAAAAATCAGAAGGGTCATTATCTGAAAAAGAAAATCTTTTAAACGAAATCGATTCCATAAAAGAATCACAAAAAGAAATCATTGAAAAAACTCTTGAAAAACTTTTACCAGAAGCATTTGCAGTTGTAAAGGAAACAGCAAGAAGATTTACTGAGAATGAAAGTTTGGAGGTGACTGCTACAGACTTCGATAGAGAGATAGCAAGTAAAAAAGATAATGTTGAAGTTGATGGTTCTAGAGCTATTTGGTATAATGAGTGGGTTGCTGCTGGTGTTGATATTAAGTGGAATATGATTCACTATGATGTTCAATTAATCGGAGGAGTTGTTTTACATCAAGGAAAAATTTCTGAAATGGCTACTGGTGAAGGAAAAACATTGGTTGCTACTCTACCTGCTTATTTAAATGCGCTTTCAAAAAGAGGCGTTCATATAGTAACTGTAAATGACTATTTAGCTAAAAGGGACGCTGAATGGAATGCTCCAATATTTGAGTTTCACGGACTAAAAGTTGACTGTATAGATAAACATGAATCTAATTCAAAAGAGAGGATAAATGCTTACAATGCAGATATTACATATGGAACTAATAATGAATTTGGATTTGATTATTTAAGAGATAATATGGTTAGAGAGAAGGGTGAATTAGTTCAAAGAGAACATAACTTTGCAATGGTTGACGAAGTAGACTCAGTCCTGATCGATGAAGCTAGAACACCACTTATTATTTCTGGCCCTGTACCAAGGGGTGACGATCATGAGTTTTTTGAATTAAAGCCTAGAGTCCAGAAATTATTTGATCTACAAAAAAAACTAGTAACCCAATATCTCGCCGAAGCAAAAAAATTAATATCAGAGGGTAAAGAAGATGAGGGTGGACTGTCATTATTTAGAGCACACAGAGGATTACCAAAATATAAGCCTTTAATAAAATATCTAAGTGAAATTGGTACTAAGGCCATTATGCAAAAAACTGAAAACTACTATTTACAAGATAATTCTAAGCTAATGCCTGAAGCTGACGAGCCATTGTATTTTACTATTGAAGAAAAAAGTAATAGCATTCAACTAACTGAAAAAGGGACCGACAATATAACTAGCTCAGGAGATGATAATAATTTCTTCATAGTTCCAGACATAGGAGTAGATATTAATAAATTAGAAAATTCAGGAAAACCAGTAGATGAGATAGCAAAAGAAAAAGAAAAAATAATTCAAGACTACAGTGTAAAAACCAAAAGAATACATACAATAAATCAACTACTTAAAGCATACTCAATGTTTGAGAAAGATCAAGAGTATGTTGTAATTGATTCTAAAGTTAAAATTGTTGATGAGCAAACTGGTAGAATAATGGAGGGAAGAAGATACTCTGATGGTCTTCATCAGGCAATAGAGGCAAAAGAAAATGTGAAAATTGAAGACGCCTCTCAAACATACGCAACTATAACCTTACAAAATTATTTTAGAATGTATAATAAACTTTCTGGAATGACCGGTACTGCTGAAACAGAAGCTGGAGAATTTTGGGAAATTTATAAACTTGATTGTGTTGTTATTCCGACTAATAGAGATATCTCAAGGTCTGATATGGAGGATAAAGTTTATAAAACTTTAAAAGGAAAGTTCAATGCAGTTATTGATGAAATAGAAGAACTTAGAAACAATGGGAGACCAATCTTAGTGGGAACAACCTCAGTTGAAATTTCTGAATTATTGAGTAGAATGCTGAATATGAAAAAAATTAAGCATCAAGTTCTAAATGCGAAGCAACATGCAAAAGAAGCTGACATAGTAGCTGAAGCCGGGAAGCCGGGAACTGTAACAATAGCAACTAATATGGCAGGGAGAGGGACTGATATAAAATTAACTGAAGAATCAAGAGCAAGTGGAGGACTTGCAATCGTTGGAACAGAGAGACATGAGTCCAGAAGAGTTGATAGACAATTAAGAGGTAGATCTGGTAGACAGGGTGATGTTGGATCATCTCAGTTCTTTGTTTCATTAGAAGATAATTTAATGAGACTTTTTGGATCGGACAGAATGATAAAAGTGATGGACAGAATGAATATGGATGAAGATGAGGTTATACAACACAGTATGATTACTAAGTCAATCGAGAGAGCCCAAAAGAAAGTTGAAGAGAATAATTTTGCTATCAGAAAAAGGTTGTTAGAGTACGACAATGTAATGAACTCTCAAAGGGAAGTAATTTACAAAAAAAGAAGAAATGCCATATATGGAGAAAGACTTGATGTAGACATATTAAACATGCTTTATGATACATGTGAGGATATTGTATTGACAACTAAAAATTCTGAAAGTTATGATGATTTTAGACTCAATGTTTTAACAGTCCTTGGTTTAGATTATAATTTATCTGCCGAAGAATTTTTAAAATTTGATTCAAATATTATCACTGAAAAGTTATATGAGAAAGTAGTAGAAAACTATGAGAAGAAAAATGCTAGTATAGTCTCTGCTTCTATGCCAATAATTAAAAAAATAAAAAAAGAGAGAGGTACAGTTGTCAAGGACGTACTTATTCCATTTACTGATGGAACCAAACAAATAGGTGTGTCAATTAATTTGGAAGATATCATAGAAGATGAAGGTAAAAGCATATTAGTAGAAATGCAAAAAATTGTTTCTCTAGGAATGATTGACTTTAATTGGAAAGAACATCTAAGGGAGATGGATGATCTAAAACAATCGGTTCAGAGTGCTGTTTATGAGCAAAAAGATCCTCTGGTTATTTATAAATTTGAAGGTTTTGAATTATTTAAGAAATTCATTGCTAAGGTTAACCAAGATACAGTTTCATTTTTAACAAAATGTTTAATTCCTATTCAAAATCCTAGTCAAGTCCAAGAAAACAAAAGTTCATCAAATAAGAAAGAATCCTATGAAACAAACAAGGAAGAATCAAGATCTTTACTAACTGGAAATAGAACTCAACAAGTCGAAAGAACACAACCAATTAAATCACAGAAAACATATGGTAGAAACTCCAGAGTATCAGTAAAATATAATGATGGTTCAGTCAAGAAAGATATAAAATTTAAGAAAGTAGAAAATGATATTAATCTAGAAAAATGTATAATTTTAGAAGATTAGTATATATAAGCTTATTTTATGTTTTAATCTCTTGTTCATCAAAAAGAATAGTATCTAATATAAATAATGAGAGGGATTACTTTGAAGATTTATCCTATATAAGATCTCAAGAAGAAAGAAAAATTATTGATACAACCAATTCCAAATTTATAAGTGGTCCATATAAAAATGATATTAGCTACGAGCTCGATAGTATCATTAAAATTATAAAAGATGAAAATAAATCAGATCGGTTTTTAGAAGGGTATACGATTCAGTTATATTTAGGTGGTGATAGAATTAAAGCTGAAGAGATTGAGGAAAAAATAACTGAAATTGACAGTCTTATATATAAAAATACAGTTTTTACTCAACCCAACTATCGAGTTAAAATTGGCCAATATATTGATAGATTCCAGGTTTCAGAGGAATATCAGAAGTTTAAAAAACTATTTCCAAATGCAATAATTAT
>CAJXDN010000013.1 GCA_913052485.1 uncultured Flammeovirgaceae bacterium
ACAACAATGAAAAATTTAGAGTCAAAAAGATTACAGAAAGT
The DNA here is from genome assembly GCA_913052485.1 of uncultured Flammeovirgaceae bacterium. Taxonomy (GTDB): domain Bacteria; phylum Bacteroidota; class Bacteroidia; order Cytophagales; family MED-G16; genus MED-G16. The sequence continues at coordinate 42 of CAJXDN010000013.1, forward strand.
TGAAGAATCATCTACTCTAGCAATGGCAGCTATGGCAAGAGAGTATAAAGCTAAAGGGGTAGATGTTATTAGCTTGAGTTTAGGTGAACCCGATTTCAAAACTCCCAAACATATCTGCTCTGAAGCAAAAGAATCTATTGATTCTGGTAATTTCTTTTCCTACCCACCAGTCCCTGGTTACCTTGACTTTAGAGAAGCTATATCGGAAAAATTTATCAAGGAAAATAATTTAAGATATGATCCAAGTGAAATAGTTGTATCAAATGGTGTAAAGCATTCAATAACTAATATTATGTTTTCAATACTTAATAAAGGAGATGAAGTTATTGTCTTCTCTCCATTTTGGGTTAGTTATTCAGCTATAATTACCCTTGCTGATGGTATACCTAAATATATAAATACAAATATTAGCAATGATTTCAAGCCAACACCTGAACAACTAAAAGACGCAATATCTGACAGGACAAAAGCCGTTATCTTTAGCTCCCCTTGTAACCCAACAGGAACTGTGTTTACTCAGCATGATTTAAAAGAGTATCAAAGTGTCTTAATTAATTACCCTGATATAATTGTCATATCAGACGAAATCTATGAACACATAAACTTTACTGATAAGCATGCAAGTATTGGTTCTCTAGAAGGTATGAATGACAGAACAATTACTATGAATGGCTTCTCAAAAGGATTTGCGATGACAGGATGGAGATTAGGTTACATAGGGGCCCCACCAACAATAGCAAAATCTATTAATAAGATGCAAGGTCAGACTACATCTGCCAACTGCTCTATAGCTCAGAGGGCAGGATTAGCAGCCTTGAAGGGTGGTAATGAATGTGCGGTAGAGATGAAAAATGAATATCTCAAAAGAAGAGAGATAGTTTATAACATACTCAGTCGAATTGAGAAACTTAAACTTAACAAACCTGAAGGCGCCTTTTATTTTTTTCCTGAGATATCAAACTACCTTGGAAATAAAACTACTGAAGGTAAAGTTATAAACAGTGCTAGTGAACTTTCTTTATACTTACTAGAGGACGCAAAGGTATCACTAGTTCCTGGTGAAGATTTTGGTGCGCCAAATTGTATTAGATTATCATATGCGGCAAGTGAAAAAGAGCTAATAGAAGCATCTGAGAGAATAAAAGTCTCTCTAGGTAAATTGATCTAAATGAAAATCAAAAAAATCTTTGATAAGATCAGAGATAAAAATGTTGTTGTCATAGGAGACTCTATGATCGATTCATATGTGATGGGGAAAGTAAAAAGAAATTCCCCTGAGGCACCAGTCCCAATTGTAAATGTGATTGATGAAAATATTAAGCTAGGTGGGGCCGCAAATGTTGCATTAAATCTGAAGAGCCTTGGAATGAAGCCCATTCTTATATCTGTGGTTGGAGATGATCAAGATGGGAAAAACCTTATAAAATTATTGAAAGAAGAGAACCTTGAAAGGTCAGGTATAATTGTTGACTCAAATAGAAAAACAACAAATAAAAAAAGAGTAATTGTTGATGAAAAACATTTATTAAGAATAGATGATGAAGATACTTACGAATTATCAGTTGACTCTAAAAAAGATTTATTATATAAAATTAATAGGCATCTCGAAAAAACTAAAATTATAATTCTTCAAGATTATAACAAGGGAGTAATTGATAAAGAAATTATTAAAAATGTTATTTCACAGTCTAGTAGTAAGTTCATTTCAGTTGATCCCAAAAAAAATAATTTCTTTCACTATAAAAATGTTAATCTATTTAAACCTAATAGAAAAGAAATATCAGATGCATATAAATATCAAAATACATCTATTGAGGATATTATTTATTTATCAAACAAGATTAAAGATGAAAATAATATTGAAAATATTATGATTACTCTATCCAAAGATGGATTAATATTAAATAATGGAATAGCCAAACATCATAAAACTAAAACAGATAGAATAGTAGATGTATCAGGAGCTGGAGATACAGTAATTTCTTTAGCCACCATTTTATTCTCTGAAGATCTTCCTGAAAAATTTATTGCAGAAATGTGCAACCTGGCTGGAGGGATGGCATGTATGAACTCTGGAGTTACTGCAATTAATCTTGAAGAGCTTATAAAAAATGCTGAAAGAAATAATTTAGATTTATATCTTTGAATAAAACTAATATCTAATGAATATTATATTGTTTGGACCACCAGGTGCGGGAAAAGGAACTCAGAGTGATAAATTAATTAAAAGATATAGATTAAAGCATCTTTCAACTGGTGATTTATTTAGAATGCATTTGGGTAATAAAACCCACCTTGGGATAGAAGCTAAAAGATTTATGGATGAGGGAAATCTGGTTCCTGACAGTGTCGTAATTAACATGGTCAAGGAAGAAATTGAAAATAATAATAACAATAAAGGATTTATTTTTGATGGATTTCCAAGGACAGTAAACCAAGCTATAGCCCTTGATGAGATGTTAAATGAAAAAACTTTAAACATCGATAAGTTAATTTCATTAGAGGTAGATGACAAAGAGTTGATTAGAAGAATTAAAAAAAGAGCACTAGTTTCTGGGAGAGTCGATGACCAGAGTGAAGATAAAATAAATAATAGAATCAGAGTATATAAAGAGGAAACATTACCGGTATTAAATCACTACAAAAAACTCAAAAAACATATCCCTGTAGATGGAATTGGTTCAATTGATGAAATCTTTGAATTAATTATCTCAAAATTAGAGGGAAAATGAGCAACCCAAATTTTATTGATCATATAAAAATTTTCTGTAAATCTGGAAATGGAGGAAGAGGTTCATCAAGTTTTAGAAGAGAAAAATTTGTTCCTTTGGGTGGACCAGATGGAGGTGATGGAGGAAAGGGAGGAGACATTATATTAAAAGGCAATAGTCAACTATGGACACTGCTCCATCTGAGATATACTAAACACTTAAAAGCTGAGAACGGGGAAGGAGGCCAAGGAAATAAAAAACATGGTAAAAATGGAAAAGACATAATTATTGAGGTTCCTCTTGGCACAATAGCTAGGTCTGCTGAGAGCAACAATACATTTGTCGAAATATTAAGTCATAATGAAGAAAAAATATTATTAGAAGGTGGCATAGGAGGGCTAGGAAATGTTCACTTTAAGACATCTACAAAACAGGCCCCTCAATACAGTCAACCCGGTATAAAAGGAATCGAAGAATGGATAAATTTAGAACTTAAAGTTTTAGCAGACGTTGGTTTAGTTGGTTTTCCGAATGCAGGAAAGTCGACATTACTTTCATCAATCTCAAAAGCTAAACCAAAAATTGGAGATTATCCTTTCACTACATTAACTCCAAATCTAGGTGTAATACCATATAAAGATAATTTATCTTTTATAATGGCAGATATTCCTGGAATTATTGAGGGTGCATCTGAGGGGAAAGGACTAGGGATTAGATTTTTAAGACATATTGAGAGAAATTCAATACTTCTATTTATAATACCAGTTGACTCAAATATTAATAATGAATTTAAATTACTCTGCAGAGAATTAGAGAATTACAATAAAGAGCTTTTAAAAAAGAAAATTATTATTGCTATATCGAAGTGTGATACTGTTAGTATAAAGGAATTAGATAAATTGAAGATAAACCTCAAATATGATATTGTTAAAATATCGAGTGTATCTGGCTTAGGTCTTGATCAATTAAAAGACATAGTTTGGAAAAAAATTAATTTAAAGTAACTATTATAGTCAAAATGGCATAACTTATTTCTGGCAAACATTTTGCAATTAATCTAAATATGACAAAGAAAAATACAAAAAAAAATACTGTAGCAAATAAAGCTAAGAAGGATATTAACCTTAAAAAGGAACTTCAAGATACAAAAGACAAATACCTTAGACTTTATTCTGAATTTGAAAACTACAGAAGAAGAACTTCCAAGGAAAAGATTGAAATGATTGATTTAGCCAATAAAGATTTACTCAATGATATTTTACCTGTTATTGATGATTTTGAGAGAGCAATTAAATCCCTAGAAAAAGAGAAAAGTTCTGAAATGGAGGGAGTGAACCTTATATATCAAAAACTGACAAACACTTTAGATAAATATAATGTCAAAAAGATGACGATTAATAAAGGAGATGAATTTGATTCAGAATTTCACGAAGCAATCACTAGCTCCCCTTCAGAAAAGAAATATAAGGGTAAGGTTATTGATATAATTGAAGATGGCTACACTATTGGTGAAAACATATTAAGATTTGCAAAAGTTGTAACAGGTTCATAATGTCAAAAAGAGATTTTTACGAGATACTAGGTGTAAATAAATCCTCAAGCCAGGATGAAATAAAAAAAGCTTACCGAAAGGTTGCAATAAAATATCACCCAGATAAAAACCCAGACAATAAGGCTTCAGAAGAAAAATTTAAAGAAGCAGCCGAGGCTTATGAGGTATTGAGTAATCCAGAAAAAAAGCAAAAATATGATAGATTTGGACACGATGGATTAAGAGGAGGTCCTGGTGGATTTTCTGGAGCAGGAATGAATGTTGAAGATATTTTTGAGCAGTTTGGAGATATTTTTGGAGGAGGTAGTCCTTTTGATAGTTTTTTTGGAGGAAGTAGTTCAAGACAAAGAAATAAAGGGACTAATTTAAGAATTAAGTTAAAATTAACAATTCAGGAAATAGCTTCGGGAGTAGAAAAGAAGATTAAAGTCAAAAGACTTATTACCGCTCCAGGTGTAACATTTAAAACATGTGGAGTATGTAATGGGACAGGAAAAGTAAGTAAAGTAGTTAACACTATGCTCGGTCAAATGGTATCATCCTCTACGTGTTATCAGTGTAATGGAAATGGTAAAACTATTGATAATAAACCTCCAGGGGTCGATAGCACTGGACTTCAATTTAAAGAAGAAGTTTTAAAAATAAATATCCCATCTGGAGTTAGTGACGGAGTACAATTATCCATGAGTGGAAAAGGTAATGAGTCTCCGGGTGGAGGAGTTTCCGGTGACTTATTAATATTGATTGAAGAAATTGAAGATGATACTTTTAAGAGAGATGGAAATAATGTTGTATTTGATTTATATATAAATTTTGTAGATGCAGCACTAGGTAATGAGCTAGAAGTCCCTACTCTTAATGGGAAAGTAAAAATAAAAATTCCATCTGGCACTCAATCCGGTAAAATTCTAAGGTTAAGAGGTAAGGGAATTAAGGATTTAAACACTTCACTATCAGGAGACCAATTAATTCACGTTAACATATGGACGCCAAAAAAACTATCTTCAGATGAAGAAAAATTACTCAATAAGCTTAGAAGTTCTAAAAACTTCAAACCAAATCCAGGAAAATCAGAGAAAGGGTTTTTTGATAGAGTCAGAGACTTCATGGGTTGATATAGATCTAAATAAAATTAATTTTATTTAGATTTATACGATCAAAAATTACCAATTGAATATTTCAAATTATCAAAAACAGTTTAGGACGTTATTAATAATTGTAATCGGTTTTTTTGCTATGTCTCTAGTATATTTTTCTAATATAATCATTCAAGAAATTAAAGAAAGAGAACTTAAAACTATTGACAGATATGCCAAATTCGTACAAATTATTGCAAATAGTGATATCGAATCGGCTAACTATTTTATTGACGATATTCTAATAAAGAATCACTCCATTCCAGTAATAGTCACTGATAGTGATGGAAAAATTATCGAGTTTAAGAATATATCTAAAACCCCTGAGAAAATTGATGAAGCTCTCTTATTAAAGTCTCTACTATCTATGAAGAAAAAATATCAACCAATAGTTATTGATATACTTGATGAAAATGATAATAAAATAGATTTTCAACTTATATACTATAACAACTCTAAAACCTTAGAAATAATTATTTTAGCTCCATATTTTATTTCTATACTCACCATCCTGATTCTACTTACAGTATATCTTGTTTTCTATTATTCAAATAAATCTGAGAGAGATAGTCTATGGACTGGATTGGCTAAGGAAACAGCTCACCAACTAGGTACACCTCTATCATCTTTAATTGGATGGAGCGAACTATTGAAAAATAATAAACAAGTTGATAAGAGATATGTGGGTAAAGAAATAGATAAAGATTTAGATAAATTAAAAACAATAACAGATAGGTTTTCAAATATCGGATCAAAACCAAAATTAATAAAGCAAAATTTAAAAAAATCTATAGAAAAATCTATTATTTATCTGGAAAATAGACTCACATTAAAAATAAATACTACATTAAATTTAGAAAATATTAATACTTCTTTTAATGAACAATTATTTAGCTGGGTAATTGAGAACCTCTACAAAAACTCCATAGACTCAATTGGAAGAACTGGAAATATTAAAATTAATTTATTTCAAAAAAAGAATAAAATAATACTTGATTTCATTGATGACGGTGTTGGTATTAAAAAAGCAGATTTTAAAAAAATTTTCGATCCTGGATTCACGACTAAAGAAAGAGGATGGGGGTTAGGTCTAGCCCTTGTTAATAGGATTATTTCGGATTATCACAAAGGTGAAATTTTTGTTTTTGAGTCAATAAAAAATACTAAAACAACAATTAGGATAGAGCTCAAAAAATAAGATCAAAAAAGTTGACAATAACTTTATATATGGCTTTGTAAAATTGTATTTATACTATAATTTCGCATTATTATTATTAATAACTAAATCATCTAATATTTATCATGTCAAATTCAGGAAAAGTAACTGCAGTAATTGGACCAGTTATAGACGTATCTTTTGAAGAAAGTAACTTACCAAAAATTCTAAATGCCCTTGAAATAAAGAAAGACGATGGATCAACATTAGTGCTTGAAGTACAACAACATCTAGGTGAGGATACTGTAAGAACTATATCAATGTCTGGTACTGAGGGACTAAAAAGAGGCATGCCTGTAAAGGATTTAGGTCAGCCAATTTCAATGCCAATAGGAGATGATATAAAGGGTAGACTTTTTAATGTTGTAGGGTCCACAATAGATGGAATTGAAGAGCCCAAAACAAAAGATAGGTTACCAATACATAGAGACGCTCCAAAATTTGAAGACCTAACTACATCTGCTGAAGTACTATATACTGGTATAAAAGTTATCGATTTAATTGAGCCATACAACAAAGGTGGTAAAATTGGTTTATTTGGTGGTGCTGGAGTTGGTAAAACCGTTTTAATTCAAGAACTAATTAATAATATCGCAAAAGCCTACTCAGGATTATCTGTTTTTGCTGGCGTAGGAGAAAGAACAAGAGAAGGAAATGATCTTCTAAGAGAAATGATAGAGGCTGGAATTGTTGATTACGGAGATAAATTCAAAGAATCTATGGAGAAAGGGTCATGGGACCTATCAAAAGTTGACAGAAAAAAATTAAAAGATTCAAAAGCCGCATTTGTATTTGGTCAGATGAATGAGCCACCAGGCGCAAGGGCAAGAGTAGCTTTATCAGGTCTTACTTTAGCAGAATACTTTAGGGATGGAGACGGCAAGGGTCAAGGAAGAGATATACTATTTTTTATAGATAATATATTCAGATTTACGCAAGCAGGTTCGGAGGTTTCTGCACTTCTTGGTAGGATGCCTTCAGCGGTAGGATATCAGCCAACACTTGCTTCGGAGATGGGTGCCATGCAAGAAAGAATTACATCAACCAAGAAAGGATCTATCACATCTGTACAGGCAGTTTATGTTCCAGCAGATGATTTAACAGATCCAGCCCCTGCGACAACTTTTGCCCACCTTGATGCCCAAAGTGTTTTATCTAGAAAACTAGCTTCAATAGGTATATATCCTTCTATAGATCCGCTAGAATCATCTTCAAGAATTTTGACAGAGGAAGTTGTTGGATCGGAACATTATAATTGTGCTCAAAGAGTTAAAGAGTTACTGCAGAGATATAAAGAACTGCAAGATATAATTGCAATACTTGGTATGGATGAATTATCAGAAGAGGATAAGTTAGTTGTACAGAGAGCAAGAAGAGTTCAAAGGTTTTTGTCACAACCTTTCCATGTCGCTGAACCATTTACAGGTGTGAAAGGTGAACTCGTTGATATTAAGGATACCATCAAGGGCTTTAACATGATAATGGATGGAGAACTAGACCATCTACCTGAATCTGCATTTAACCTCAAGGGAACAATAGAACAAGCTATTGAGGCCGGTGAGAAGTTATTAGAACAAGTAAAATAATTTGATGTTTTTAGAAATATTATCTGCTGAAGAAAAAATATTTAGTGGAGAGGTCGAAACTGTAATTTTCCCAGGGACTGATGGTGAATTTCAAATTCTAAATAATCATGCTCCAATAATAAGTTCATTAACTACTGGCACCATAAGGTACTCCGAGAAGTCGAATAATAAATCATTAGAAATTACAGGAGGGATAGTTGAGGTCTTAAATAATAAGGTTAATGCACTAATTGAAAAATAACTGACAGTCTGTCATGTTATAATATTGGCATAATTTTTGTCGTATATACCTATGAATTTAAATTAATAATTATGAGCAAAATTATCGGAATTGATTTAGGAACAACAAATTCTTGTGTTTCTGTAATGGAAGGTAACGAACCAGTAGTAATACCTAATAGTGAAGGGAAAAGAACAACACCATCTATAGTGGCCTTCCTTGATGAGGGTAAAGGAGAAAGAAAAGTTGGTGATCCAGCTAAAAGACAAGCTATTACTAATCCCCAGAATACTATAAACTCTGTAAAAAGATTCATGGGAAAGAAGTTTTCGGATATAAATGAGGAAAAAAGAAACCTATCTTATGAAGTTGAGAAAGGAACTAATAATACAGTAAGGGTAAAAATTGGTAATAGAAAATATACTCCACAAGAAATCTCAGCAATGATCTTACAAAAAATGAAATCAACAGCTGAAGATTACCTAGGTTCTGAAGTCAAAGAAGCAGTTATAACAGTACCAGCCTATTTCAATGATTCCGAAAGACAGGCAACAAAAGAGGCAGGAACTATTGCTGGCCTAGAAGTCAAAAGAATAATTAATGAACCTACAGCTGCCGCCCTAGCTTATGGTCTTGATAAGAAAGATAAAGATCTCAAGATTGCAGTATATGACCTGGGTGGTGGTACATTCGATATTTCAATACTCGAACTAGGTGATGGTGTGTTTGAAGTTAAATCAACTAATGGTGATGTTCACCTAGGAGGTGATGATTTCGATAGTGTATTAATTGACTGGATGGCTGACGAGTTTAATAAGGACGAAGGTATAGATCTTAGAAAAGATCCTATGGCATTGCAGAGACTAAAAGAAGGTGCTGAGAAAGCAAAAATAGAGTTATCAAGTTCTTCATCAACCGAGATAAATCTACCTTATATAATGCCAGTTGATGGTGTACCTAAACACCTAGTCAAAACATTATCCAGATCTAAGTTTGAGCAATTAACTCAAAAATTAGTTGAGAGAACATTGGAACCTTGCTCAAAAGCGCTGAAAGATGCTAAGATGGATGTATCAGATATTGACGAAATCATCCTTGTTGGGGGATCCACAAGAATACCTAAGATCCAAGAGGAAGTTGAGAAATTCTTCAAGAAAAAACCATCCAAGGGTGTTAATCCTGACGAAGTTGTTGCCATCGGTGCCGCAATTCAGGGAGGTGTATTAACTGGAGAGGTTAAAGATGTTCTATTATTAGATGTTACACCACTATCACTAGGAATAGAGACGCTTAATGGTGTTTTCACAAAATTAATAGAGTCCAATACAACAATTCCTACTAAAAAGTCTGAGGTATTTTCTACAGCGGCAGATAACCAGCCAGCTGTGGAAATTCATGTTCTTCAGGGTGAAAGACCTATGGCTAAAGACAACAAAACCATTGGAAGATTTCACCTTGACGGTATCCCACCAGCACCAAGAGGAGTACCACAAGTAGAAGTTACTTTTGATATAGATGCAAATGGTATTTTAAATGTTTCTGCAAAAGATAAGGGAACTGGTAAGGAACAAAATATTAGAATTGAAGCTTCATCAGGTCTATCTGAGGAAGAAATCCAAAAAATGAAAGATGAGGCAAAAGCAAATGAGGAGACAGATAAAAAAGAAAGAGAGAAAATTGATAAACTTAACACAGCTGACGGATTAATTTTTCAAACTGAGAAACAGTTAAAAGAATTCGGAGAGAAATTATCTGATTCCAATAAGAAATCAATTGAAGATTCTCTTGAAAAATTAAAGGCAATTCATAAAGAGGAAAAAATTGATGAAATTGATACTGCTGTTGAGAATTTAAATAAAGCTTGGGAGGCTGCAAGCCAGGAAATATATAAAGCAACTCAGGAACAACAAGGTGCAGAGTCAGCTACACCAAATTCAAAGGGCGAGAAAGAAGGTAAAACCGGAGACAAGGGAGAAGACATATCGGATGTAGATTTCGAGGAAGTTAAGGATGATAAAAAGTAATACTTAAAAATTACAATTTCCAGGTGTTCTTGGAAACGGTATAACATCCCTAATATTTTTCATTCCTGTTATGAATTGGACTAATCTTTCAAGACCAAGACCGTAACCGGAATGAACTACAGATCCAAACTTCCTGGTATCAAGATACCAACTTAAGTCATCTTTTGATATATCCATTTCATCCATACGATGTACAAGCTTATCGTATCTTTCCTCCCTCTGTGAGCCACCAATAATTTCACCTACTGTAGGAAATAAAACATCCATTGCAGCTACTGTTTTTCCGTCGTCGTTAGTTCTCATATAGAAAGCTTTGATTTTTTTAGGATAATCTCTGACGATAACAGGATTTTTAAAATATTTCTCTACTAAGAATCTTTCATGCTCAGACTGGAAGTCAATACCCCATTCCTCAACTTTAAATTCGAATTTATTTTTTTTATTTGGTTTAGAGTTCCTTAAAATATTAAAAGCTTCAGTGTATGATATCCTGTCAAACTTCTTTCCTAAAATACTAGATAATCTATCCCTTAGAGGCTGTTGATTCCTTTGAATTTGAGGTAAAGACTTCTCATCATTAATCTCAAAATTTTCAAGAAAACTAAGGTCATCATCACAGTTCTCTAATATATAACTAATAACATATTTAAGCATTTCCTCAGCTAAATCCATGTTGTCGTGTATATCATAAAAGGCCATCTCGGGCTCAATCATCCAGAATTCTGCAAGGTGTTTTGATGTATTAGAATTCTCTGCTCTAAAAGTCGGACCAAATGTATAAACCTCAGATAATGCTAATGCTCCTAACTCAGCATTAAGCTGTCCCGACACGGTCAAATTAACAGGCCTAGAAAAAAAATCGTCAGAAAAGTTGAAGTCTTTATCTTTAGGATCTAATGCAGTCACTTTAAACATTTCTCCAGCCCCCTCTGCGTCAGACGATGTTATAATTGGTGTATGAATATTTAAGAAGCCTTTATCGTTAAAAAATTTATGAATAGAGTAAATTATAGAATGCCTTATTCTAAAAACGGCACTAAAGGTATTCGTCCTTGGCCTAAGGTGAGCTACTTCTCTTAAAAATTCAAATGAATGTCTTTTTGGTTGTATAGGGTAATTTTCTGGGTCTGCTAAACCTAAAATTTTAATATTTGAGGCCAGAAGTTCAAAGCTCTGACTTTTCCCCTCACTTTTTTCTAGCTTGCCAGATACAGATATCGAGGCCCCGGTAGTAATATTATCAACCAGAGAAATATCAAAAGAATTCATGTCTACAACTACTTGTAAACTTATAATTGAAGATCCGTCATTTACCGAAATGAAGGAGACATTTTTACTTTGTCTTTTTGTCCTCACCCATCCCGAAATTTTGATTTCAGAACCTATATTCTTCTCAGTTAATAAATTGATTTTTGATCTTTTTAAATCCATGTCTAATAAGTGGTAAAAAAAGTATAATTTAATCTTATTTCAAAGAATAGACTAATTATAATAAATTTGTAATCGAAATATATTAAAATGCAAAAGTTACAATTAAGACAAAATCAGTCCCAGAAACTTTCTCCACAACAAATTCAATTTATCAAACTTCTACAATTATCTAACTCCAATATCGAATCAGAGATAAAAAAGGAACTAGAGGAAAATCCAGCTCTAGAAGAAAATGAAAATAAAGATAATATTGAATTTAATAGTAGCAGTGAATATAATTATACATCTAAGTCCAATAAAGAAATAGATTACTCAAAAGAAAATACCTTATCAAACAGTGAATCTTTTAGAGAAAATTTATTGCAGCAACTGAATTTTTTAAAATTAGAAAAAAATGAACTAACCATAGCCAAACAGATTATAGGAACTTTAGATAATGATGGTTATCTCAGGAGAGATATTAATTCAATAATTGATGATATAGCTCTAACTGAAAATATAGAATTTTCTTATGAAGAAGTTGAAAAAATTCTATTTAAAATTCACAAATTGGAACCAACTGGTATAGGAGCAAGAAACTTAGAAGAATGTCTAATTTTACAAATTGATGAATTAGAAGATTTATCCCCCACCCATAAATTATCAAAGAAAATTATAACTGAATCTTTTGATGATTTTAAAAACAAAAAATTTAGTGAGATATATCAAAAATATCCTGAATCAAAAAGTGAGATAAATGAATCTTTTAATTTCATTAAAACACTTAATCCAAAGCCATCTGGTGGCATGGAGGATTCAAGTATTACAGAATATTTAATTCCTGATTTTATAATAAAAAAAAATGATGATGAATTTTTGGTTGAATTAGCTTTTGGCAGAAAACTAATTAACATAAATAAAAGTTATATCACAATTTATGATGACTTAAAAAGAAAGAAAAATAAAGACAGTGACTCAAAAGAATCACTAGAGTTTGTAAAGAAAAAAATTGAGAAGGCTCAATGGTTTGTAGATGCATTAAATCAAAGGAATTCAACACTATTAAAAACAATGAATACAATTGTTGACATCCAAAATTTATTTTTTGAGAGTGGTGATGAGAATGATTTAAAACCAATGATATTGAAAGATATCGCAGAAATTATTAAGATGGATATCTCAACAGTCAGTAGAATTGTTAAGAGTAAAGTAGCACAAACTGATTACGGTGTCTTCCCACTAAGGTATTTTTTCTCTGAATCTACGATAAAAAAAGGAGATGAACTTATTAGCAGTAAAGTTGTGAAAAATTATTTACAGGAAATAATTGAAAGTGAAGATAAAAAATCTCCATTATCTGATGAAAAACTTGAAAAAATTCTAAATGAGAAAGGATATCAAGTAGCAAGACGAACAGTTGCTAAGTACAGAGAACAACTAGAGATCCCAGTTGCAAGACTTAGGAGAGAGTATTAAAATATTGAGAAAGATATTCCGACTTTATTAGTATTTGGGTTTATACTCTCATATACAGGCAAAGAATCTTCTTTGAATAAATTTGAGAGGTATTTTTTGTAGTAAATATTAAAGTTTCCAACACCTACTTTTAGTGAAAATCCATATTTTAAATCATTTATTCCGAAATCTTTCTTTAATTTGACCGTATTAATTTTATTATTTATAGTTTGCTTCACCTTAGTTAAAGAGTTTAATAGGAAGCCAATTTCAGCTCCTAAACCAACAAAAAATCTTCTCTTATCATACTTACCTGACCCGAAATAATACTTAAAATCAAGTGGTACAACTAAGTAAGTTGACTTCAATGAGTTTTTTTCAGGAGAAAATGATAATGTATCAACAACTATAACCCTATTTCCATCAATATCAGTAGACTCAGATAAAATTATATCATTAGAAAAGGATAGTTTATCACTAGAAATACCAACCCCTGGGTTGAAGGAAAAGTTTTCACCAAAAAAAATTGGCTTTGAATAATATAAATCTAAGGACCTTGATGGGAAGACATCAGTTTTCAGTGAGTGATCTTTATTCTCTATAAAAGTAAAACCAAAATTTAATTTTAAGTAACCTGGAATATTGAAATTTGTTTTTAAATTAACTTCATCTTGATTAGCATCTTGAGAGAAAATGTTAAAGCTTAATAATGTAAGTAGAATTATAGTAAAAACACGCATAATTTTGTAATAGTCGCAAATATATGCATATATATCTTATAATGTAAATTATTGGAATTACTACTTGTTATTAATTGTTAAATTTGCAAAACAAGGACTCGTAGCTTAACTGGATAGAGCACCTGGTTACGGCCCAGGAGGTTGGGGGTTCGACTCCCTCCGAGTCCTCAAAATTTTAATTACAATTTAATGAGTATGGGATATTGCCTAAAGCCCACCTTTCATACTAAGAAGATACCATTTATTTTTCACTTAATAAAATTTCACTTAAAACCCCATCGACAGCATTAGCATCAAGACCGGTTGACATTTTGGGATGATATAATAATCTTATAAGATCTTTATCCAAATCTGTATATGATAATGTCTCTGTCCAGGAAGATTGAAAAATACTACTTAGATATTTATCAGAATCTCTTGCTAGACCAAGAGACTGAGTGAATTCTTCTCTCAGCAAGTGCATTGCTTGAGTTACATTAGTTCTATATGTATCAACATACATATGACCCCTATTTAGGCAATTTGACGAATTATACCACAGAGAAAAAAGACCCCAATTACTCTGGACATAACTTGCTGAATTAGGAAAAAGTTCTGCATAATCATCTCCGTTACCAAAAAAAATATAATAATTTGACAATGATGAGTCACTAACTACGTCTATATTAAAGTTATCTGTTGTAAGAGATGAAATCTCAGTGATAATTTTATCTAATTCTTCAGTTAAAATAGAATTACTTTCGCCTCCAATATAAACTTTTAAATCAGAGCACCACTTCCTGGTTATCTTACTAGATGATCCAAACTCAAATCCTAGTGCTATTTCTTTAAAATATGAGATTACCTCGAGATCGTACTCATCTAATTCTAATGTTAAAATAATTTCGTCTTCCTCAGTACTACATGAAGAAAGAAATAATACCACTACTATTATCTTTAAAAATCTCATCATTAAATTCTTATAAACTTTCTTTCAACACTTTCTGAAGCTCTAAGAACTTATCTACTGCCTCATCTATTGTTTTATGAAAAGTCATATCCAACTCGAGACTTAATTTTGAAATATTAATTTTATTTTTAGAAAAAGTTAGAAAAAAATCATTAGGATTTACTCCATTTTTTTTATTTGTCTCGAGGATAGTTTTTTTAACTAATCCGTCTACTGGAATCTGACAAATTATCGGATTGTAGGTAGACATATCTTTATAAATATTTACTTCCTTTTCAGTCAGATTATTAAATTTTATTCCTAATTGAAATTCTTCTTTACTCTTGATAAAATTTGGCCTCATTGGATTTTGATTAACATCTGAGAAAAACTTACCATTTTTAGAGTTTTTTAAATTCAGTTTAAAAAAATCATTTTGAAGAATAAAATTTAAATCTGGGCTTATAGATTTTTTTTTATTGGTCAACTTACTCTCGTTAGTAATAACTTTATTACTGCTTGAGGTCCTTGCTGGTTCAGAATCAACTTTTGCTACTCCGAAACTTTCTTGATAGGCAGAGGTAAATAAAGGTGCAGGAGCTGACTGATCACCCTCTGACATACTAGAACCTACATCTTTATTATTATCTATATTTTTAATTGAGTTAGTTGATTGAGAATTACTTGATGACTTCTCATATGAAGCCACATAATACAAAGGGTTACTTACTTTATTGACTATTATAAAATTAATCTCGTAAACATCCTTCTTCTTAGTCTCCTCGACTAAAGAAAAAGACATCTCTACACTAAAGAGATCATTTTCAATAAAATTATTACTTAAACTTAATATTAACGTCGAAATGAAAGCTAAGAAACTGATAACCATATTACAATCTAATAAAGTTTAAAAAAAAATTCAAAATCCACCCATGTTACTATGATAGATTTTTATATTAAATTTAAAATTATGTCTAGGAAAATTATTTTATTTTTTTTTACATTCTTCATAATATGTTGCTCCTCAGATAAAAGAGAAAAAAATTATAATACAATAGATTCATATACCATCAGTGGTGATAAAGATAATGGAGGACTAATTCTACCAGGTGGTTTCGAGGGATTAGTGGTAACAGAGGGTGTGGGGCCATCGAGACATCTAGCTGTAAATAAGAATGGAGATATTTATGTCAAACTTAGGACCGCTACCGGAAGAAATGGTAATGTAGCTCTAAGGGATACTGATATGGATGGGAAGGCAGATATAATTGAGAGGTTTGGTGATTATCCCAATGACGGAAAGTTTGGAACAGAGATGAAGATAAACGAAGGATATTTATATTATAGTTCTGAGCTAGTTATATACAGACAGAAGCTTGATGAAATTAACTTAATCCCAGATGGTAAACCAGAGGTGGTTATAGTAGACCCATACCCGATAAGGTGGCATAATGCAAAATCACTAGCATTCGATGAGGATGATAACATCTATGTAACATTTAGTGCACCTACAAATGCATGTGAAGACTGGGACACAAAACCCAACACTTACTCTACAAAAGATGTGAAAGGAGAATTCCCATGTGAACAACTTGACATTTTAGGTGGGATCTGGAAATTTAATAAAAACGAATTAGGTCAAACAATTGAAGATGGTGAGAGATACGCTACTGGTATTAGGAGTGTTGTCGGGCTCACATGGAATAAGAAATTAAATAGTTTATTTGGAGTAAATCATGGTAGAGATTTTCTTCATAGTCATGCGCCTCAGTTTTATTCTGAATGGGATAATACCGTTCTACCAGCGGAGGAGTTTATGATGATTAAAGAAGGAGACGATTACGGCTGGCCATTCACCTATTATGATCATTTTAAAATGAAAAGAATGGTTGCTCCCGAGTATGGCGGAGATAATAAAAAATTTACAGATAAATACTCTGAACCTATAATGGGACTTCCTGCACATTGGGCTCCTAATGATTTACTTTTTTATACTGGAAACCAATTTCCTGAAAGATATAAAGACGGAGCTTTCATAGCATTTCACGGTTCAACGAATAGAGTTCCGTATCCGCAGGCAGGCTATGTGGTCGGGTTCATACCTTTTGATGGTAGTAAGCCATCGGGACCTTTAGAGATTTTTGCTGATGGATTCCCCAGAAGAGAAGTTCTAGTTGACATGGAAGACGCAAAATATCGCCCAATGGGTCTCGCTCAAGGTCCTGACGGGTCGCTTTACATATCAGAATCAAAGAAGGGTAAGATATGGAGGATAATTTTTACAGGTGATAGAGATACATTTGGAAGTGAAGAACTTGATAATATGATTAAGAGAGAAGAAAGAAGCTATACTAAGTTACCTGACGAAATTAATGACAGAATAGAATAAATCTTATTTACTTAACTTTTTATAATTAGAAATTATTTTTTCAACAATATCTGGATTTAAAAGAGTTGAAATATCCCCAAAATTATCAAACTGATTGGATGCTATTTTCCTAAGTATTCTTCTCATAATTTTCCCTGATCTTGTTTTTGGTAAGCCTGGAACAATTAAAATCTGATCTGGCTTTGCAATGGGACCGATATATTTATTTACTGTCTCCCTGATTGATGAAAAATAATCTATCTCCTTTTCTGATTCTTTTATAATTATAAAACCAAAAATCCCCTGACCTTTTATTTCATGTGGAAATCCAACAACAGCTGATTCTATTACCTCTTTATTGAGATTAATAGCATCCTCCACCTCAGCAGTACCAATTCTATGACCGGAGACATTTATAACATCGTCTACTCTTCCTAAAATTCTGTAATACCCATTTTCATCTCTCCTTGCACCATCTCCAGTAAAGTAATATCCTTTAAAAGTTGAGAAATATGTTTCTCTACACCTATTGTGATCACCATAAGTTGTCCTTAATATTGATGGCCAAGGATATTTTATACATAAGTTCCCCTCAACATTATTTTCTAAAATTTCATTACCTTGATTATCTAGTAAGACAGGTTGAATACCTGGCAAAGGTAATGTTGCATACGTAGGTTTACAATCTATAATGTTAGGTAAAGGTGAAATCATTATACCCCCTGTCTCAGTTTGCCACCAGGTATCAACAATAGGACAATTATTTTTACCAACATTATCATTGTACCAATTCCAAGCCTCCTCATTTATTGGCTCGCCAACAGAACCAATCACTTTCAATGATGATAAATCAGAATCTCTAATAAATTTTTCGCCATATGATTGTAATGCTCTTATAGCAGTAGGAGCAGTATAGAACTGATTTACTTTATATTTATCAATAACTTTCCAAAATCTTGATGCATCAGGGTAAGTTGGGACGCCTTCAAATAAAATAGTTTTAGCACCTGTCAGAAGGGGACCATAGACTATATAACTGTGACCTGTAATCCACCCTACATCAGCTGTACACCAGTAAGTATCTCCTCTACTATACTGAAAAACATTTTCAAATGTAAATTGAGCATACAACATGTATCCCGCACATGTATGAACAACTCCTTTCGGTTTCCCAGTTGATCCGGAAGTATATAGAATAAATAACAGATCTTCAGAAGTCATCTCTTCTGCAGTACAGATATTATCAACTAATTTACTTTCCTCATGATACCATAAGTCTCTTCCCTTAACCATATCAATGTCTGAACCAGTTCTCATGACTGTCAATACATTTTTGACACAATCTGAATTTTTTAATGCCTCATCAACAACACCTTTCACGTTAATAACTTTAGAACCTCTAAAATTGCCGTCAGAGGTAATAACCACTTTTGCGGAACAATCATTTATTCTATCAGATAACGAATTTGCACTAAAACCAGCAAATACTACAGAATGGACAGCTCCAATTCTGGCACAAGCCAGCATAGAAATAGCGGCTTCAGGTATCATAGGGAGGTATATTATAACTCTGTCACCTTTCTCAACACCATTCTTTTTTAAGACGTTAGCGAATGTGCAAACCTCATCAAATAATTCCGAGTAAGTATATTCCTTATTTGATTCGCTTGGATTATTAGCCTCCCATATTATAGCAGTATCATCTTTATTTTTAATATTTCTCTCAAAAATATTCTCGGTGATATTTAATGTTCCATCCTCAAACCATTTTATATCCGGATCATTAAAATTCCAGGATAGTATCTTTTCTGGCGAATTTTTCCACATAAAATTTTTTGAATATTCTTGCCAATATTTTCTGGGATTATCAACACTATGTTTATAGTGTTTATTGTAATCCTCTCTACTCTCTATCATATCACAATATAAATTAAATCTATAATAATTCGTTGGCAAGATTTGCTAAATCTGATCTCTCTCCTTTTCTTAATGTGACATGTGAGTAGAGCCTCTGGCCCTTCAATTTATCAATCAAATACGAGAGGCCGTTACTCTGAGAATCTAGATAAGGCGTATCAATTTGATTGATGTCTCCAGCGAAGACAATTTTTGTATTTTCTCCTGCCCTTGAAATTATAGTCTTAATTTCATGTGGTGTAAGATTCTGAGCTTCGTCAACAATAAAAAAGATATTAGAAAAACTTCTTCCTCTTATATATGCTAGAGTTTGAATAAC
The DNA here is from genome assembly GCA_913052485.1 of uncultured Flammeovirgaceae bacterium. Lineage (GTDB taxonomy): Bacteria > Bacteroidota > Bacteroidia > Cytophagales > MED-G16 > MED-G16. The sequence continues at coordinate 19,624 of CAJXDN010000013.1, forward strand.
AAGCTTTTCTGACTCTATCATATTTTTTAAAATTTTAAATTCCTTCGATGTCTGCTTATACTGGTTCTGGATATACTTAAAGTTATCCCAAAGCGGTTCCATGTAGGGATTAATCTTTGAGTTAATATCACCAGGAAGGTAACCTATATCTTTATTACTAAGTGGTACAATGGGCCTAGCTACAAAAATTTGCTTAAAATTTCTTCTCTGCGAGATAGCTGAGGCAAGTGCAAGAAGTGTCTTCCCAGTTCCAGCTACTCCATTAATAGAAACTAGGGAAACATCGTCATTTAAAAGAGAATGAATTGCAAAAGCTTGTTCTGCATTCCTTGGTTGAATACCGCAAATTGTAGTTTTTTCCACTTTGTTTATTGTTTCCTTATCTCCATCGAAATAAACTAAGGCGGACTTACTTGTATTTTTTAGTACGTAGTATGAATTATCAATTAATTTTTTTCTCGGGAAGATATCTTTTTTATCTAAAGTATTATTATCATTAACCTTATCTACTATACTTGATTTTATATTTTCTAATATTTTTTCTTCAAGATCAAGAGAGTTTAAATTTTTTATTTTTCCTGTTAGGTAATCTTCAGCATTAAGATTAAGGGACTTTGCTTTTAGCCTTAGGTTAATATCCTTAGACACTAAAGTTACAACTTTATCTTTTTCCTCTTTTTGTAAGTTTAGAGCTGAGTCTAAGATCTTGTGATCGTTAATTTCGTCATTGAAAATATTATTTTTTGTCTTTTGATTAACTAAAATTTTAAATTTACCTTTTGTCTTACCATTTAAAGGGATCCAATTACTCAACATCTTATCAGACGACAAATTATCTATCATTCTAATAAATTCTCGAGCCTCAAAATTTATTGTATCATTTCCTTTCTTGAGGTGATCTAATTCCTCTAACACTGTTATTGGAATTCCAATATCATTTTCCTCAAAGTTCATTATTGAATCATGAGAATACAAGATCACTGAAGTATCTAAAACATAAATTTTTTTCTTTTTCAAAGGCAACGTATTCAATTTAGTATTTTCTTATAGAACTCAATGTATTTTGGTAATATGATACTAATATCATATTTACTTGCAGTTTTAAATGCATTATTTTTAAATAGATTTATGTTTTTTTTATCTAAAATTTCAATCGCTTTCTCAGACATAGCATTCACATCACCAATGTCACAAGTGTATCCGGAGACACCATCTTGAACTAATTCAGGTAATCCACCTGCATTGGATGATATTACTGGAACCGATGAGGCCATAGCCTCTAATGCAGATAAGCCAAAGCTTTCTTTCTCAGAGGTAAGTAAAAATAAATCTGCGTTATGCAAAACATTTTCGACATCAGGTATCTTTCCAATAAACACAACATCTTTCAAGGAACATAAAGATCTAGTTAGAGATTCAATATTAGCTCTCTCTGGCCCATCCCCTATCATTATCAGCTTAGATGGTATCTCTTTGTTTATCTTACAAAAAATATTAATGACATCCTGAATTCTCTTTACCTTTCTAAAATTTGATGTATGGACAATTAGCCTTTCACCTTTACCGCATAGTTTCCCTCTATAAGGGTTTCTCTTCACGTTTTGGTATTTATTGATATCAATAAAATTTGGGATGACATCTATCTCATTAGAGATATTAAAAATTGAAACAGTTTCATTTTTTAAACTATTGGATACTGCAGTTACACCATCTGACTTATTAATAGAATAATTAATTACTGGCTTACAGGATGGGTCTTTACCAACAAGAGTAATATCAGTTCCATGTAAGGTGGTAATAACGGGAATGTTTTTCCCCATATCTTTCAATATCTCTTTAGCAAGCAGTGCAGAGGACGCGTGAGGTATTGCATAATGTACATGTATTATGTCAAGTTTTTCAAATTCAACAATCTCGACAAGTTTACTGGTTAATGAGGTTTCGTATGGAGGATAGTCAAATAGTGGATAGTTTTTAATTGAAACTTCATGATAGAAGAGATTATCACTAAAAACATTTAGCCTAGCTGGCTGGGCATATGATATGAAGTGGACAGTATTACCAGTTTCAGACAAAGCTTTTCCTAGCTCAGTTGCGACGACACCACTTCCACCAAATGTTGGGTAACAGACAATACCAATCTTCATAAAAAGATGTAATTATTATTGTAACAGAGAAAAAATAAACTTTTCTCTATTAAATTAACTATTACTAAATTAATAATTTTTCAATCTATCTTTACGAAATAATTAATTTGATTTTATAAAAAAGTGAGACTTCCTTCATTTATTAAATTGCCTAGTAATAGAAAGTTTAAATTTCCAGCCAGACATTATGATCCCATAAAGGATGACCTTGAACAAAGGGTTTCAAAGTCAAAAAACACAAGAAAAAAATATTTCAATAGGAATAGATCAGATGGTATTAGCACATCAAAATTGCAGCTATTGATAGCTCTCATTTTATCTTTTTTAATTTTTGGATGGCTATATTTTGGGAATAAAATTTTTATTTTTATTATGGTAATACCTTTATGGTTATTTCTCAAAAATAAATCAAAGAAGAGAGGATGAATATTATAAAGAAACTACCAAAATCTGTGGCAAATCAGATAGCAGCAGGTGAGGTGATACAAAGACCATCTTCTATTGTAAAAGAATTAATTGAAAATAGTATTGACGCAAAATCCAAAGTAATAAAGGTAATTATCAAAGAGTCAGGGAAACAGTCAATTAATGTTGTCGATGACGGGGTAGGAATGTCAAAAATTGATTCGATTAACTGTTTTGAGAGACACTCGACCTCAAAACTATCTAAAGCTGAGGATTTATTTAATATTAAAACTATGGGGTTCAGAGGTGAGGCGTTAGCATCAATAGCTGCTGTCTCTGAAGTTGTAGTAAAAACTAAAAATAATAATGATAAAACAGGGCACCAGATAATATTTAAGGATGGAGAGGTAATAAAAGAAAATAGTATTAACGTCGAGAAAGGAACAAGTATAACTGCCAAAAATTTATTTTATAATATACCAGTAAGAAGAAACTTTCTGAAATCAGATACTGTAGAACTAAGGCATATCATTGATGAGTTTGTGAAGTGTGCTATTGCTAACACTGAAATCAATTTCATTTTAGTTAACGAAGAGAATGAAATATACAATCTTGAAAAATCTAACCTTAAAAAAAGAATTATTTCTGTTTTTAAAAAAAATTATGAGAATAATCTAATCACCTGTAAAGAAAAGTATGGTGCCATTTCTATAGATGGATATATTGGAAAACCTGAAAATAGTAAAAATACTAGGGGAGAACAATTTCTATATGTAAATAACCGATATGTTAAAAGTGCATACATCAATCATGCAATAAAGAATAGTTACGAGGGGTTAATTGATGAAAAAAAATTCCCATTTTATGTCCTATTCATAAATATTAATACGGAATTAGTAGATATTAATATTCATCCAACAAAAACTGAAATTAAATTCGAAGATGATAAGTTAATATATAATCTTGTGAAATCATCAGTTAAGAAATCGTTAGATAAGTACAATGTCTCACCGTCCCTTAATTTTGAGACAGATATAAATTTTATAGAGAATTTAAATACTGAAAATAAGCAAATAAAAAATAAGATAACTACAGAATCTCATTCAAGGAAGAAAAAAGATTGGATAAAAATTTTTGAAAATGTAAAATCAGAAAACTCTGAAAAATTCCTCTTTGAAGATACCCCATCAATTGAGAATGATAATAAACCTGTTCAATTCCTTGAGAATTTTATTTTTAAACAGGTTGGAAAAAAACTATTTGTTTTTAACCAAAAATATTGTCAGCAAAGTATACTATATGAGAAATACAAAGTAACTAACATAAATAAGTATACAAATACTCAACAGAATTTATTTCCCCAATATCTTGAGTTTAATCAGTCAGATTTTAAAATTGTCCAGGAAATATTTGATGATATAAAATCACTAGGTTTTAATATTGATTTGTTTGGAGAAAACTCAATTGTCATAAATGGTATACCTAGCGGACTTGACGACATTAATGAAAAAGATATTATCGAGGGATTTATTGAGGAGATAAAAAATAATAACTCGGACCTAAATTCCGAAAAAAGAGAAATAATTCTCAAATCATTCTCCAAGAGAGCAAGAATAATTAATAACAAAAATCTTAGCTTAACTGAAATGAATCTTATTATTGACAGACTGTTTGCGTGTAAAAACCCAAAGTATTCTCCTGGTGGGAAACAAAACTTCATAGAATTAGGTATTGATAAAGTAGAAAATTTATTTTAATGTTTAACCTAACACCTGCGGCAAAAAATATTTTAATTTTAAATGGTATCATATTCATTTTTACCAGTAATTATATAATTGAATCTTTTGGTTTAAGGTATATTCTTTCTGAAAATTTTCAACCATACCAATTCCTAACTTATATGTGGATTCATGCCGGATTTGGTCATCTTTTTAGCAACATGTTTGCTGTTATTGTATTTGCGCCAATTTTAGAAAGAGTATGGGGATCAAGAAAATTTTTTATTTTCTACCTGATAACAGGTGTTGGTGCCGGTGTATTATATACAGGAGTAAATTTTGTAGAAAATTTCAATTTAGAAAATAAAATTTTAAGATACGTTTCTCAACCATCTCCTGAAGCATTTAGAAAACTTTTCCTCGATGAAGGAAAAGAGTACTACAATCAAGTGTATAATTTCATCGAGGAAGAATATTCTACAAATCCAACATCTTCAAAAAACAAAGATAAAAGTATACAGTATGCGTATGATCTATTAAATGCGAAAACTGATATACCTATGGTAGGTGCATCAGGTGCCGTATTTGGAATATTACTTGCCTTTGCAATGCTATTTCCAAATATGCAGTTAATGTTACTAATACCACCGATACCGATTAAGGCTAAATATTTAGTTTTAGTATACGGATTCTATGAGTTATGGAGTGAATTTAATAGAATGCCTGGGGACAATGTAGCACATTTAGCTCATCTAGGAGGTATGTTGATTGCATACATTATTTTAAGGTATTGGAAAAATAAATACGGAACTTACTACTGATAATGGCAAACTTTATAATTGAGGATTTTAAAAACGCTTGGAATAAGGATAATAATGCTCTTGTTAAAATTATATTAATAAATGTAGTAGTTTTTGTTAGTGCAAGCTTCATAGAAATATTTCTAACACTTTCGGGAGCAGGGGATGCATTTAAACTATTTATAAATAAGTTAATGCTCCCTGCATCATTCACTACATTTATAACTCAGCCCTGGTCACTTATATCTTACTTCTTTCTCCACCTTGGATTTACACACATACTATGGAATATGCTTTTTTTATATTGGTTTGGCAAAATAATTCAAGATAATATAGGTAACAATGCAGTTATCTCTTTGTACGTATTGGGTGGTATTATAGGCGGTTTATCATATATGGCACTGTTTAATATAATACCTTACTATGATAATAGAATTTCCGAATCTTTAATGCTTGGAGCATCAGCTGGTGTATTTAGTATTGTAGCTGGATCTGCGACACTCCTACCTAACTACACATTTTACCTTCTATTCTTAGGACCAGTAAGAATCAAGTATATAGCTCTCTTCTATATTCTTCTTTCCTTTCTAGATGTCACTGGGTCAAATGCTGGTGGTGAGATTGCACACTTAGGCGGTGCAATGATTGGATATTTATTCATTAGACAATTACAGAACGGAGTAAATATGGGTGAAGGAGTAATTAATATTGTTAATTTTTTCAATAAGGAAAAAAATAAAAAACCTGAACAGAATTCTTCTCCTAAAGAAGAGACTAAATATGATATATCTCAAGATGAAATAGACAAGATACTTGATAAAATATCAGAGACTGGATACTCAAGTCTATCAAAGAATGAGAAAGAAAAATTATTTAATGCTAGTAAAAAATGAGGATAAATATTTTATTTATTTTCTCATTAATCTTTTTAGGATGTAAAGAGTCAAGAGAATATAATATTGAAAATATTAAACTTGATGAAAATATGGCTAGAGAACTTGTATCTCTTTCCATCAAATGTGTAGATCAAAAATATCCATATAAGATAGGTTACAGATTTAATGATCAGAACTGGTTAAAGCCACACTACAAATTAACTCCTTCATTTTATGGTTGTTGGGACTGGCATTCTGCGGTTCACGGACATTGGGCAATGGTGAAGATATTAAAAGAATTTCCAGCAATTTCTGAAAGGGAAATAATTTTTAATAAACTTAGTAAAAATCTTAACAAGGAAAATTTAGATAAAGAATATGAATTTTTTAATCAGGAGTTTACCAAAGGATTTGAAAGGACCTATGGGTGGGCATGGTTAATGAAATTATACTCAGAGTTAGTGTCGTGGGATAATGATAAGGCACAAATATGGGCAGCGAACATGAAGCCCCTTGTCGACCTTCTAAGTAATAGAACTATTTTATTTTTAGATAAACTTTCAACACCTCTGAGACCAGGAACACATGCTAACACAGCATTTTCATTTTCTCTTATGATTGAGTATGCAAAGATAGCTGGTGATAAAGTTTTATTTGACAAGATAAAAGAATATAGTATTAAAAATTTTCTTTCTGATATAAATTGTCCGGTTGAGTACGAGCCGTCTGGCACAGACTTCCTATCACCATGTCTTGCAGAGGCGAGTCTAATGTCCTCCTTGCTAGAGGAAGAAGAATTCAATCTCTGGCTTAAAAAATTTTTACCGCCCTTTAATGATAAAAGATTTAGTTCAATAATTAATCCACCAAAGGTCTTAGATCCTGAGGATCCAGGAATTGGTCATTTAATCGGTTTAATGTTTCACAGAGCATGGACCCTTAAAGATGTATCTACAAAGATTCAGAATGAATCTGATAAAAATCTCTTAAAAGATATTGCCAGAAAACATTCAGAGGAGGGCTATAACATCATGTTCGAGAGTGGTTATGGCGGAGAACACTGGTTAGCAACTTTTGCAATTTATAACTTCTCAAGATAGCTTATCTCTCTTTCTCAAGATATATAGTTCCCAATAGTTTATCCCTTCTCCTAACATATGGAGTATCATAATACTCAACAGGTGTGATCTCGTAATAATAGAAATCTGTCTTAACAACTTCTGAGGTGAAAGAGTTTTCTCCATTCCAAATTTTATCTGATCCTTGAACTAATCCCTCAAAAACTATTCTCTGATACCTATCCATAATCTTTACCTCGAAACTAAGATCTTCTTCTAAAATATTTTCATATTTAATCAAGAAGTAGTCATTAAAATCATCCCCATTTGGTGTAAAATAATTAGGCAGAGTATACCTAGGGTTCCTAAGATTTTCGACATAGATAAAGACCTTTCCTAATACCTCGCATCCCTCGAAGTCACTAACACTGTATGTTATTGTATCAAAAGGTATGGGTGACTCGTCGTAATTGTATGTTATAGTTCCATTAATATTTGATATTGCATCACCAAATGTTGGTCCAGAAATAATTTTAACACTTGTTGTGTCAATCTGAGAATCAGGATCTGAATCATTATCTAAAACATTAATAATTCTTGATATAGAACTACTTCCGTCAACAATAATTGAGTCATCTGCTGTTACTGGACAATCATTCTCATAATTAATAATTATAGTTACTGTACCTACAGAATCACAAGAGACAAAACCATCTTCTTTATCAGTTAAGATATAATCAAATGTAACAATTTCAGGTCCTGGTGACGGTACATCATCTGGTGCAGAATATGTAAATTTACCATCTTGTGACCATGTGAACCCACCAATACTTGGTGGAGAAGAAATGCTGACAAGTAAATCATTTCCCTCAACATCAAAATCATTAAAAACTAAAGATGAGTCAATTACTTCTCCCTCATTTATATTGAATACATCATCATTTGGAATTGGGCAATCATTAACTGGATTAATACATAATGAGACACCTACAGTGTCACTGGCCAGCCCAGTATCATCGACAGCGTAGTAGGTAAAAGAATCAGATGTTGACTCACCGCCGTCGTGAGTATAAATAAACGTGCCATTTGGATTAAGAATTAAAATGCCGTGAAGTGGATAGCTTACCAGAACTGCTCTAAGTATCTGCCCAGGATCTTCGTCATAATCGTTTGATAAAACCCCATCCTCAGAGAATAATACCTGAATAAAACTCCCCTCGTCAATACATTCAAAAGAATCTTTCACCGCTACAGGTGGAGTGTCAGGAACAGGTGTTATTCTTAAAGATACATTTACAGTATCCCAAGTTGAACACTCTCCATCGTTTAACAAATAAGTGAATTCATCAATAAAGTTTTCACTGTCATCATGTGAATAATCAAAAGAACCATCTGAGTTAAGAACTAAGCTTCCGTATGTAGGAGAATCAAGAAGCTTTATCTCTAATATATCACAAGCATTTTGATCAGAGTCATTTGATAGCACACCATCAAAAGGACCAATAGTAAGGGTTCCACCCTCATCTACCCCACTGTAGAGATCATCATTACCAACAGGGCACTCATTATCAATTACTATCCTTGCAGTGTCAGCTACCTCTGTAGTATCCTCTCCATCGGTAACAAAATAAGTAAAGTATATCTCATCTGGATCATCAGAACAATCGTGATCATAGGTAAAGGTTCCGTCATCATTCAACACAAATGATCCGTTATCAGGAGGAGTATCCAATATCACCCTCATAAAATCCTGTGGATCCGGATCCGAACAGTTGGATAATAGTCCATTAGATAAATCTGTAGAAAGAACTTCTCCCTCAAGCAAATTATAAGTTTCTCCCTCACAGATAGGTACTCTATTTAGAATAGTAATACATACTTCGGTCTCATCTGAGTAACCTGCTGGAGGTCCTGGGTTTCCATCGTAAGACCTGTAGGTGAAACATACCTCATTTGGCAGGTCAGTACCGTCATGAATATAAGTAAATGATCCATCTGAGTTCATAATTAAGGTTCCGTTACTCACGTTTTTAATTATTAAAACATCAAGATCATCTCCATCGGCATCAGTATCATTAGATAGTAGACCGTTAGCTACATCTACAACTAATGTATCTCCCTCAAATACAGAGAAGGTATCTTTCTCAGATACAGGTAAGTCATTAACTGGGTTCACTATAATTACAATTGTTGATAAGCTATCACAACCTGAGGGATCAATTGACTTATACTTAACGCTATCAATTAAAGTCTCCGAGCCGTCGTGAGTATACAGTAACCTCCCACTTGGGAATATCTGGACAGTACCGTGATTGACATCAGAAGCTGTATCTTTTTCTGCTCTGAGGAGGTCACCGTCATCATCATAATCATTTAGCAGGATACCTAAAGTGTCAAGGGTTCCTCCCTCGTCAACATAGAATGTATCTCTAGCGGCAATAGGACAGTCATTAACATTGATAGGTATTAAAATTATTTTACCAACAACGTCACTTGGACAGAGATCGCTCTCTATCTTATACTCTATCGTATCACCTAGCTGACTACCACCATGATTATAGGTAAACTTACCATCAAACTTTATCTCATTATTCTCTAAAGTACCATTTACTGGGAGAGTCCAGTCTGTTACAAATATTGTATCTCCTCCCCCGTCGTCATCATTCAATATTATCCCACAAAGAGTCTCTGTCAATCCCTCATTATAAAGATAAGTCCCATCGACCCATCTCCAACCTCCTTTTGGCTCCTCAAAATATTTATCATTACTATCTTGGTAGAGACCAATTAATAAAGATTCATTAATGAAGAGAGATATGGCATCATCTTCCTCTTTAGTTTCGATAACTGCTAAATATCCTCCTGAAATTTCAGCTTGTGTTTTTGCATCCAACCAGCTATAACTTAAATTGGATTTAAAGTATGAGTGTCCATTATATTCTCCTAAATAGGTATGGCCAGATTTTGATGTTATTAATTTATCAACCTCTAAAAGATACTTTTTATTAACTGATAGAGGAATGTCGTTCCACTCACCGTCTCCTAAATTAGGATTTGTCTCTCCGTAGAGTTTTTCTCCATAATTTTCACTGCCTTGACCTTGCTGATGATTAGGCTCATTAGCTGCCCAGTTAGTATACAAAGTTCCTGGATCAGTGTAGGTAGTTATGCAAGAGTCAACTGTAAGTGACTCCCCTTCAGTGACATAATATATATCGTCTGCAGGAACTGGACAGTCGGGAATTGGATTTATAGTTATAAATACTGTTGCCGTATCCGAGCAATTGATATCACCATCATCAACTAGGTATCTTACAGAATCAATCAATGTCTCGGAGTCATCATGGATATATTCAAAGGAGCCGTCAGTATTAATTTTTATTACACCGTTGTCAGGACCATCTAAAAGTACAGAAGATAAGTCATCATCTTCCTCATCAGTATCATTTGATAAAATTCCACTAGCAGGGACATTTAATGTTCCACCCTCATCAACTGAGTAGAAATCATCTACCCCTACAGGACAGTCATTAATTTGATTTACAATTATAGTGACCTTACCAAGATCCTCACACAAACCATCGGAGAGGTTGTAGATAAAATTATCTTCAGGATCACCACCTACACCATTATGAACATAGGTAAATGAACCATCAACTCCAAAACTTGTAAGTTCTCCGTCATCAGGAGCATTGGCAAGTGTTGTTGATAAGCCGTAATAAAGTGCAGAGACCTCATCCTGCGAAACTGTATCTCCAAGGATAAGGATATCGTCAATTCTTCCCTTAAAATATTTACCGCTAACAGATTTCCCGATCAGCAGTTTTGCTGGTACACTTGAAAGACCACTATTATCTAAGTCCTCAGAATATATCTCATTATTATTTAGATACATTTTATATGAATCCTCGTTCTTAATAAAAACAAAATGGTGCCACTGGTTAACTAAATTGGATGTCCCCAAAGCTGTAGTTGACTTCACAGTATAACCTGAACCATTACCTATTCCAATTGATAATTTCTGGTCTTTAATTCCAATTACTAGACCCTTTTCCTTACCGTCGACGGTAAAGTTTAATATCGTAGGTGTATCTGAGGCATCATTCTGCGATCTGAACCAACCTGAAATTGTATATCTAGATCTTTTCAGGTCAAGGAGTTGGTGATCAACATCAACATAAGAGTCAGTTCCATCAAATCCGTAAGACTGTTTATCATTAGGTGGTTGGAACCTGTCAGGTGTGTGAGTAGGAGACTTTGGGTAGGTTATTAAATATGCTGGAGAAGCACATTTCCCATCACCAGCAGTACTACACTCTGGGGGATTTGGTAAGGTCAAAGTATCAGCTACGCCGCCTTTTAAATCTCCATAAAAATAATTACTACTTAGTTCTTTAGCTCTCTTTAATACAAGGTAAGTACTTAATGTATCTACCTGTCCAGGAGGATAGTTGTCCGCAATAAAATATTCATCATGTCCAGGAATTGTATCGTAATACTCATTCATTGGATAGTATGCAATCAAATTATCTTGAATCGTGGGAGAAGTACCAATATCTTCGTCCGAATCATTTCCCATGATTCCAGGGAACATGGTATAGATACCCGAACCTCCTCCAGGTAGACCAGAAACAGTTAAAGTACCCCCCTCGTCCACAGTGTATACTGTGTCATTTGCCACTGGGCACTCATTCACAGAGTTAATATTTATATAAACAGTGACTGAGCTACAAGTCTTGTTGACGTCACCGATAACGTAAGTGAACTGGTCTGAATTTGTCTCACT
>CAJXDN010000014.1 GCA_913052485.1 uncultured Flammeovirgaceae bacterium
GTTTACGGCGTGGACTACCAGGGTATCTAATCCTGTTCGCTACCCACGCTTTCGTGCCTCAGTGTCAGTTGTGGTCCAGTAAGCTGCCTTCGCTATTGGTGTTCCTTATGATATCTATGCATTTCACCGCTACATCATAAATTCCGCTTACCTAAACCAAACTCAAGTTTACCAGTATCAATGGCAGTTCTACAGTTGAGCTGTAGGATTTCACCACTGACTTAATAAACCACCTACGCACCCTTTAAACCCAATAAATCCGGAAAACGCTTGAACCCTCCGTATTACCGCGGCTGCTGGCACGGAGTTAGCCGGTCCTTATTCATATAGTACCGTCAGATTCTCTCGCAAGAGTATTTTCTTCCTATATAAAAGCAGTTTACAACCCATAGGGTCGTCATCCTGCACGCGGCATGGCTGGGTCAGGCTTGCGCCCATTGCCCAATATTCCTTACTGCTGCCATCCGTAGATGTCTGGTCCGTGTCTCAGTACCAGTGTGGGGGATCATCCTCTCAGACCCCCTACTGATCGTAGTCTTGGTGAGCCGTTACCTCACCAACAAACTAATCAGACGCATGCCCATCTTTAACCGATAAATCTTTAACAATTATATCATGCGATATTATATTGTACTATGGGGAATTAATTCGAGTTTCCTCGAGCTATGCCCCAGTTAAAGGTAGGTTGCATACGCGTTACTCACCCGTGCGCCGGTCGCCATTTACCGAAGTAAATGCTGCCCCTCGACTTGCATGTATAAGGCCTGCCGCTAGCGTTCTTCCTGAGCCAGGATCAAACTCTCCATAGTAATATAATCTTAAATGTGTTTAAAACTGGCTGTTCATGGAAAAAACAAAAGTTCTTTCAAGTGGTATGTTGTCATTACAATAGTTCAAAGAACGTTTTCAGACGATTCTGAAATGTGGGTAATTTTACCCAATAAAAAAGCTTCCGTAAGAAAGCGTTCGCAAAACTAGATATAATTTATATAACCACCAAGTAATTAAAATTTATTTAGTAAAAAGATTTTATGCGGTAAAAAGCTGAAAAAAGATCATTATTTACTGTTCCTAAAAATTGGAACTCTGCTGCATGGCTCACCATACATTAGACTCTTTACTACATTAGATAACCTCTTGGTTAACTCACTGTATACATAGTCTATATAAGGTATATCAGAACACCCCTTAACAATCACTTTTTTGTTTTTTAATGAATCTAAATCTAAATTATTAAGAGAAATATTATAAAGTTTTTCCTCTAAACTTCTAATATTTCCGATAACATAATCTAGAGAGTATTTATTTAAGTAATAAGATAGTAGTAAGAATGCCCAAGACGGTATAATTAAATTTTTATCAATAATTACATACACAAATTTTTTACTGTAAATCTGCCAGTCAAAATCCATCAATTTCTTTCTAAAAATTTTTTCAATTAGAACTCCATCTTCAAGGAAATCAGTAATATTTACTTTTTCTCTAATTCCCTGAGTGTAAAAATCTTTTACATCAATTGTAATTACATCTAAACCTTTAACCTTATTTACGATCTCATCCATTTTCCCTTCTTCTTAATCAAATAGAAATCTTTAATATAATTTGGCTCAAAAGTAGATAAATCTTCAAATTCATTTGAATTATATTTCTCAGATGTAATATCACCCATAAATCTTGAATCTGGCATAATATCTTTAATAAAAATAAAATTTTTTCTTTTTATAATTTTTTCAAACTTATCTGAACCATTACCAAAGAAATAAATTTCTTTATCCTTATATAAATCGAATGAATTTTCATCCAATACCAATGATTTATCATCTGATAATGAATTGAGATTATAGTCATAAATTTTTGTGTATACCTCCATTCTTCTTGCATCGACCATTGGACATAAAATTGAACTTTTATCATTTATATGGTTTAAGGCTGATTTAGATAAAATTTTTAAAGTGTTAATAGAAATTAATGGTTTCTTCAGTCCAAAACAAAAGCCTTTCATTGAAGATAATCCTATCCTTAATCCAGTGTATGACCCAGGACCTTTTGAAATTGAAAACGCATCAATCTCATTTATTTTAATTTTACTTTTTTTTAGTATATCATCAATTATTAAAATTAATAGTTTTGAGTGTGACCTCTCAATAATTGAATTTTGGAATTCAATCAAATTATTATCTTGAAATAATGACACAGAACAAAATTCAGATGTAGTATCAATACATAAAAACTTATTACTCATTATTATTTTTTTAATGATTTAAAAAGATCAATTACAGAGATTTCTATCTGCTTATAGGATAAAATTTTTGAAGATGAATAGATGAATACCATATAATACCCCTGAACATTCATTAAACTTTTGTTTAACCTGTAAGACTCTCTAATTCTTCTTTTTAGTAGATTTCTTTTTACAGAAGAATTAATTTTTGATTTTGAAACTGAAATTAAAACTTCGTTGATAGTGTCATTTTCTTTTCTCAGGTACCTAAAGTCGAAAGGAAATAAACTTATTTTTTTACCTTTTTTGAATACATGATCAATTATCTTTTTATTTTTTAATCTTTCCCCTTTTGAAAAAGAAAATTGTCCTGTATTGGACTCTTTAATCATTCTAATATATTACAATAAGTTATTTCTTATGTTTTTTTTCGTCAGAAACAGTTAATTTTTTTCTTCCTTTTGCTCTCCTTCTTGCAATTACATCTCTACCGTTGGCAGATTCCATTCTCTTCCTAAAACCATGCTTATTTGATCTTTTTCTTTTAGATGGCTGAAATGTTCTTTTCATATTATTAAAAATTTATTTAGTAAAGATAAATACTTTTGATATTAAAAAATTATCCAATTGAAAGTTTAATATCTTCAATTACACCTTTTTCTAATCTCGGTCCCAATTTTGTTACGACCTTTGATGAAAGTAAAGACGCAAGATTGCCAGATTGTTCTAATGACATTCCATTATTTATACCATATAAGAAAGCACCAGCATAGGTATCTCCTGCACCAACAGTATCAATAGCATTTACTTTATATGGTTTTATTTTTATTTTTTTATTTTCAGTTAATATCAATGATCCCTTTTTACCATCGGTAATTACAACCATTTCTGAGATATTAAGAAGATTATTACAACATTCATCAAAATTTTTTTTACCAGAAAACATTATAGCTTCGTCCCTATTACAAAATAGTAAATCAATTTTTTGATCTAATATTTGATCGAACTTTGTCTTAAAGTATTTTACCATACTGAGATCCGAAAAAGTTAAAGCAATTTTAATATCATTCTCTCTACAATAAGAGATTGATTTTTCAATTGCACTAACAGCTTTATCAGATGTGACTAGATACCCCTCGATATATAAGTATTTTGAGAGAGAAAGATCGTCAAAACTAACATTATCTATTGAGTAATTTGAGGAGACCGCAAGACATGTGTTCATTGTCCTCTCAGCATCGGGTGTTGTTAGAACTAGACAAGAGCCAGTCATACCAGGACCAAAATAATAATCTTCATCAGCAGTAAATACATTACTTTTTCTGATATCATCGAGAAATAAGTTTCCGTATTCATCGTCAGAGATCAGAAATGATAGAAAACTAGAACCCCCAAGTTGAGATAAAGTATATACTGAATTAGTTACTGATCCACCAGATTGAATGAAGGGATTTGAATTTCTAATCTTATCTATAATTGTCTTCTGTTTATCCTTTTCTACTAATGTCATCAAGCCTTTCTCAATTTTATTATCAGTTAAGAATTTATCTGTCACTAAGCAGACACAATCAACTAATGCATTCCCCATACCAAAGACATCATACTTTCTCATTCTATTTTTTTTAATTTTATAACTCTATCTGGATAATCTGATATTATACCGTCAATATCAAATTTTAAAACATTTGCAATATCGGAATAAGAATTAACTGTCCAAGGAATAATTTTTATTTTTTTTTCTTTTAAATACATTATATCTTCCTCATTAAGATAAATGAATTCTGGACTAAAAATATAGGGATTAAATCCTAGCTCTTTCAGATTTTTTTTTACATCATAATTTTCTGAAACTAGAAGTGATAACCTTATATCTTGAAAATAATTGTTTATATATTGAAGAACTCTAAAGTCAAAACTTTGTATTGTAACTCTTGTCTGTATATTATATTTCTTTACTATGTCTAGTACTAATTGTGAGAATACATCTACCTCAGGGTGAAAGATACCATCAGTTGCTGAGCTAGATTTAATTTCTATATTATATAGGGGTGTATATTGAATGCTATCAGAATATTTCTCAATTGTATGTATTACTTCATTTAGAGTAGGCTTATATGAAGATATTTTCTTTTGATTTGGAAAAGATTTATTTCCAATAATCCCACAATCAAAAGTTTTTATTTGATCATATTTTAGATCGTAAGTATTATACTTATAAATATCTTCTCTAATTTGATTTAAATTACCATCGACACATATATGACTGGATATCCAAGGCTCATGAGATACAATAACCCTATTATCTTTACTAATAACAACATCTAGCTCGATTGTATTTACTCCAATATCTATTGATTTTTTAAAACCAATCACTGAATTCTCGGGATAAAGGCCTCTAAACCCTCTATGACCCTGAATGTCAAAGTCACTGTCATTTTTACAAGAGACAATAAAAAGAAACAGTATAAAAAGGTTATTTTTTATTTTCAAGTATAGATAGAGTGGAAAACAAAAGAAAAATACCTAGTGATACGTAAAGATAAATGTCATGTGTATTATTAAATAAAAATTCATAAACACTTACACCCAAAACTCCACCAACTAGTGGTCCTAGTACTGGAATCCATGAATAATTTAATTTAGAATCTCCCTTTCCACTTATTGGAAGGATATAATGCGCTATTCTTGGAATAAAATCTCTAACTGGATTAATAGCATAACCCGTTGTACCTCCAAGAGAAATACCTATAGCACATACCAAGGCGCCAACAATAATTGGATTTAAACCCTCAGCAAAATTATTGATACCAATAAACTTAAGCCCAAAGAGTAAAGTGAATGTCCCTATCAACTCACTATTCAAATTTGACCATTTTGAGTTAATAGATGGGGATGTTGCAAAAACTCCTAATTTAACATCTTGATCTTTAGTAGCAGACCAATGGGGCATATAGTGAATGTATATAAGAACACAAGCTAAAAAAGCACCTAGACATTGACCAATTATGTATTGAACAGCGAGTAAAAAATGGATTTCACCTGAAGATAAAAGCCCTACTGTAACTGCAGGGTTTATATGTGCTCCACTGTACTGGCTTGCATAAACACCTAAAGTAACCGCTAAACCCCAGCCAAATGTTCCCACTGACCAACTATTACCTTCTTTGTTAGAGTAGCTTTTATTTAAGGAGAGTCCGGCATTAAGTCCACATCCAAATAACACTAAAACAAAAGTTCCAATTGCCTCTGATAAAAGTTCATTCATTTATTTTATATTTATACTTAAGTAATTTATAAAATTTAAACTTTATGACTCTGAGATATTTAGTTATAATTCTCTTTTTTATATTTAGCTGTAAACCTATTGAACCTGTTAATTTTATTGAGGTAAAAGATGTAAAAATAAACAGGTCAAAAGATGATGGGATCTTCATCACTGCTCAGATTATTTTAGAAAATCCGAACAAAGTTAAAATAACTATAAATGAAGTAGATGTTGATATTTACGCAGAAGACATAGTTTTGGTAAGTATTAACGATAATATGCCAAGAGAATTAAAGGAAAATACTGAATCAACCATAGACATTAAAGGACTTATTAATGTAGATAACTTAGAAAAAATTTTAAACCAAAAAGGATTAGCTATAATCTTAGGTAACGAGGATATAGGCCTAAAATTTATTGGTAAAATTGTAGCTAAAGCTTATGGCATTAAAGATGAAATTGAGATCAACTACAGTATTGAAAGTGTCAAGGGTTTAATTAATTGAATTTTGTAATACCTTTTACATAATCCTTCAAATTTTTTAGCTCTAATTTCCATTCACTTGAATTCATAATAGAATGACTAATTAAGTATTTTTTTAATAATTTCAAGTAATACTCTAATTGATCAATCTCAAAATATACTACTGAATTTCTTTGTGTAAAAAAATCTTTTAAACTGAAACACATCTCTCTCCTTCTACAATAAAGGAATTCTGCAATAATTATTTCATCACAATTAGCTTCATCATTAAATATCTTAAATATTTCTAAACATCCATCCCCATAAATATTATATAATCTACTAAAGTCATTGTGGGATATTCCAAACTCAGCACTCTGATTCCCACAGAAATTATAATCATTATCAAACAACTTTAATGATTTAGTTACTGATTTTATTTTTTTGTTCTTGAATTTTTTTATAACTAAATCAACAACACGTTCGGCCATCTTTCTATATCCTGTTAATTTCCCTCCTGTTATTGTAATAAGTCCATTATCACTGATAAAAATCTCATCTTTTCTAGAAATTTCGGTAACATCTTTCTTTCCATCTTTTATTAATGGCCTCAATCCAACCCATGAGGATATTACATCATTAATTTTTAAAGTTGTTGAAAACTTAGCGTTAACTGAATTAATTAAATACTCTACTTCTTCTTTTTTTGCTGTTAAGCTTTCTGACGCATGATTAAATTTTGAATCAGTGGTACCTATATATACAACTTTACTCCTTGGTATCGCAAAAATCATTCTAGAGTCTAACGCATCAAAATATAGTGATTGCTTAATTGAAAATATTTTATGCGGAATGACAATATGAATACCTTTTGATAATACTAATTTTTTATTACTATCATTAATGACATCATCAGTCCATGATCCGGATGCATTAACTACCCTCTTAGTAAAAATATTAATTTTTTTTTTAGATAACTGATCCTCACAAATAACACCATTAATTATACCTTTTTCATCAAATAAAAAATTTTTAAATTTTATATAGTTAATTGGATACGCTCCATTCTTATATGCTCTCTTAATTATATCAATAGTTAATCTACTATCATCAGTTCTGTACTCAGAATAAAGAGCCCCCCCAAGTAAATCATTATGTTTTAATAAAGGCTCTAATTTTATGGTTTGATTTTTTGAGAGGATTTTATTTTTATCATTAGTTTTAACATTAGCCAGGTAGTCATAAACCTGAAGAGCAATCTTTGTAGAGAACTTAGATAGTTTTCCATTTCTAAGAATTGGAAGTAACATTTTTTCAGATTTAACAATGTGTGGAGCTATATCATGAAGAACTGCTCTCTCGCTTCCTGTCTCATGAACTAGCCTAAACTTTAATTGCTCAAGATATCGTAACCCACCATGAATTAATTTAGTTGATTTACTACTTGTACCTGAGGCAAAATCATTCATCTCAATTAGACAAGTTTTCAGACCTCTTGTCGAAGCGTCTAGGCATACACCAGAACCTGTAATTCCTCCCCCAATAACTACAACATCAAAAAAATTATTTGAAATGTATTTCTTATAGCTTATTCTATTAGAGGTATCTAAAAAATTTATTTTTCTATCCAATTAAAAGTTCTTTTAACTGCCTTTTTCCAACCTCCATACATTTTATTTCTTTCTTCCATATCAATTTGAGATTGAAATGTTCTATCAATCTTTTGATTCTTAATGATCTGATCCTTATCCCAAATACTACTTTTCAGTCCGGCTAAATAACCTGCTCCCATTGCCGTAGATTCAATTATCTCAGGTCTTATTACCTCATTTCCTAATAGATCAGATTGAAATTGCATCAAATAATTATTCATACATGCACCTCCGTCAACCTTCAAGGAATTTAAATTTAAGCCCGAATCTTTCTCCATCACGTCTATGATATCTTTTGTTTGGTATGCTAATGACTCTAGTGTTGCCTTAATAATTTGATTTCTATCCGTGTCGCGTGTTAAACCAAAAATTGCTCCTCTTGAGTACATGTCCCAATACGGCGAACCCAATCCTGCAAATGCAGGAACAACGTAAATATCATCTAATTTTTTAATTGAACTTGCAATTTTTTCGGTGTCAGAAGCACTATCAATAATTCCAAGCGAATCTCTTAACCACTGGATAGCAGCACCTGCTACGAAAACACTTCCCTCAAGTGCATACTCTATATTATCATCCAATGAACATGCAATGGTTGTAATTAAACCATTTTTTGATAACATGAATTTTTTTCCTGTATTCATAAGAAGAAAACACCCTGTTCCGTAAGTATTTTTAACCATGCCATCTTCAAAACATGCTTGTCCGAATAAGGCAGCTTGCTGATCACCAGCAACTCCATTTATTGGTATACTAAATCCTTTATATTGAAATTCCCCAAAATTTGAAGATGATGTCATAACTTCAGGTAATATAGATTTGGGAATATCTAAATATTCTAATATTTTTTTATCCCATTGAAGATTTTTAATGTTATACATCATTGTCCTGGAAGCATTAGTGTAATCAGTGACATGATTTTTAAAGTTTGTCAAATTATAAATTAACCAGGAGTCAATTGTTCCAAATAAAACTTTATCCTCTTTTAATTTAGATTTTACTCCATCTACATTATCTATGATCCACTTTACTTTAGTCGCTGAAAAATAGGAGTCTATAACAAGTCCAGTACTTTCTTTAACATATGAAGATAGTTCATCCCTCTTCATCTGATCACATATGCTAGAAGTTCTCTTATCCTGCCAGACTATGGCATTGTAAAGAGGCTTACCAGTATCTTTATCCCAGATAACGGTAGTCTCTCTTTGATTTGTTATACCTATACTTACTATATCACTTAATGATATAGAACTGACTAGTTCTTCAAAAACATCAATTTGACTTTTCAATATTTCATTTGGATCATGCTCAACCCAACCCTGATGAGGAAAAATTTGTTTAAATTCTTTTTGCTTAATATCAATTAATTTTCCGTTTTCATTTATTAAAATAGCTCTTGAGCTAGTAGTTCCCTGATCTAAAGAGACGATATATTTCATTAATTATTTTTTGATATTAAATTTTGCCTAGTTGTAAGATTATTAATAATATATTTACTAACTCTATCCCCCTGCTCAACACCATAAGTAATGGCAGGCATGTAGTGGATTCCTCCATAAATTCTACTGATGGCTGCCTCTTCAGAGGCATGTAGAAATGAGTTATAATTTCTGGCAGGTAGACCATACTTCTCTTCAGATGTATCTAAAAATTTAAAATTATCTCCAAGGATATATGTTAAAATTTTTGCAGCAGACCTCGAAATGACAGAATGACCCGAAGTGTACTCTGGGAATGGTGGAGTTTGGAGGAATGGGATCCAATCACTATCAATATGTTGGTTAATAACTGTCTCTGGTCTGACTAGGATACTTCTCCATTTCTCATCCCAGCAGATAATAAATGAATCAAATAAACTTATCGATACCAATGCGTACGCATGAATAGTCTCCATTAAATTTAGGCCGGCTTCTCTCGAAGCGATTTTTGTTATACCAATCCAATGACCACCTGGAGTTATTTTCTTAGTAGCAAACATAGCATGTCCTTTATGATGAGAAACGTACGGGTTACAATCCCAAAAACTTGCAATTTCTTTTTGCTCTTCAGACAAATTATTTCCTATTTCATAAACCTCTAACAAGTCCTTGTAGAACTCAGAGTTTTTATCTAAACTAAACTCCGGTGGTGGTTTTGTAACGAACTGATTTGATGAGTCTATAACTAGTGTCCTAATTTTACTCCAGTGGGGTTCAATACCCTCCATGTAATCAGGTGGAGTAGGCTTCCAAGAGAAGTCATCACCTCTCTGAATTGTATATTTTGGAAATGACCTAGTCTGCTTGTAATTATCCTTATCGTACCACTCTTTAAAATGAGAGGCAACTATTTTCCCATAATTTATTGACCTATTCAGGATATCATTAGGTATACCCTGCTCTTTAAAATCTTTCAGTAATTCCTCTTGAAACATAGAAATTTTATTTTCAGAAAAAATCAAATCTTTACCTACAGTCATGAAAGCATATATACTCGCAACAGGAAAGGAATATTCTTTATTTGGATCGGGTTTAGGTACAAGATCAAGCCCATTCAACTGACCAGAAAAAGATTGATAATTTAGATGGCTATTTATTAATACCTCGTACGCTGCAATAGTTGGATAGGCATATATTCTTGAGGCTACAGGTGGAGAAAAGATATCATATACAATAATATCTGTGAGCTTTTGCATTGCATCATGAAATAAATCAGGGTCATTATAAAAGTCTTGGTTATTTTGATATTTTTCATATGTCGAGCATGACAAAAAAAATTGAAAAAAAACAAAAAAAACTACTATTTTACTTCTCATTATCTAAACTAATTATGGAAATTTTATCGTTATTTTTTCCAATCACAAATTTAGATTTATTTTTATCTAAAGACAAGATTTTGGTTACATCACCTTTAATTTTTAAACCTGATTTTTTCTGATTTATATAATTAAAAGTTCCGTCACCTTTACCTTCCAATAGTATACCATAACTAGATTCGAAAGTACCGAAGTAAGTTGAGACATTTGAGTTATTACCAAACAGTAAAATATCAATGTTTTTATCTTTATTATAATCTAAAATTTGAATGTCCCTTACAGGTGAAACCTGAGATATTATAGGTAAGTCTTTCTTAATAAAGTTTATCCCGTCATTAATTAAAACCATTGAATTGAAATTGTTAACAGATAAGATTTTACTGCCTTCTAATATTTCATCTGTAAAAATTTCATTTATTTCTAACCCTGAAAAATCCTTATAGTAAAAAAAATCTCTTTTTAGATAGTTTAGCTCTTTCGTTAATTCATCTTTATTTGCTAATGGATATTCCTTTCCATTATCTATATAGGTAATTATGTTCTCGTCTCTTGAGTTCTCATCAAAATCATTTATATACATTTTAATTGGACTACTATCCGTTGGTTTCAATTTATTGTTATTTCCTTGATTACCAAGTATGATATCTAATCTCCCATCGTTATTCAGATCTGCAATTTCCATTGAGAACCACCAACCATAAATATTATTTCCAATGAAGTTTAAATCTTTTCTTAGTGATTTACCATCATTATGGAAAAGATTAATATTATTCCAGTCTCCACAGGTTATAAGATCTTTCAAACCATCACCATTAAAATCCTGCCACTGAGCGTCAGTAATCATACCTAAATTGTCAAATACTGTATCGATTTTAAAGGAACCATCTCTTTGATTTTTTAAGAGATAGCTTTTTGGTGACTTACCATACCCATCGTAAACTGCTCTTCCTCCTATAAATAAATCATCATAACCATCCTGGTTATAATCATAGTTTCTTACAACAGAATTATGCTGAATTATTTGATCTAGTTTATCAGACCTATAGAAATTATTATTATCGTTTATATAAAGCCTATCCTTTAAACTATTTGTCAATTCAGAAAATTCATATCCGGCACTAACAACATAAAGATCTAGATCACTGTCGTTGTCAACATCAAAAAAAACTGCATCAACATCCTCTGATAAATAATCATCTGATAAATGTTTTTGATCCGAAACTACAAACTTTCCATTTTGCTGTCCAAGTAGAAGTTCAGATTTTTGGAAAGATGGAGAGCCAATGAAGATATCACTTATTTCATCTCCATCTATATCAGCAACGGTAAGTGCTGGTCCCTCTCTTGAGATCATAAATGGAATCAGCCTCTCTCTGTTAAAGTCGTTAAATAAATTTTCATTGTGAGAATAATTTACAAGATTTTTATCAGATAAATCAGAAAAAATTTCTTTTGTGTCATTTTTAAAATTCTGTTTGATAGTTGCATTTTTTTCTTGGAGAGTTATAATCTGATTTGCAGTGATTGAAAATAATTTTTGAGTTTTTTTTGACGGCCATAGGACAGATAGTGAATCAATTTTTTTAATTTCACCCAAACCAAAATTTAATCCAGATGATTTTGAGGACATAAAACCCTTGTTTAAAAAATTTTCCTTGTAAAAAATTTTACCGTTAACCCACAAAGTGACTTTGGCACCAACACCTTGAGTATTAAAATGATCACCTACAAATTTTATTTTAAGATGATTATTTTCTGAAATTATTTTTGTGTTGTTATTATATAGGATAGCCTTATCATTAATATTATTGACTATCAAGTCTTGATCTCCATCGTTATCAAAGTCGTCGTAAGTTGCACCATTTGAAAAACCTAAATAATTCAAACCCCAATCGTTAGAGACATCTTTAAACTTAAAATTTGATTCATTTCTAAAGGCGTAATTTGTAACTTTACCTTCAGGCATATTATCTACAAGATCTCTATTATCTAGATCTGGATTCTGAACTAGCCCGCCAACAATTTTTTCATTAGATAGAAAACTAATATAATCCAAGTCATTTGGTCTTCTAACTATTCCATTTGTCACATAGATATCATTATTACCGTCAAGATCAAAATCTTCCAACAAGGTTGACCAGCTCCAGTCGGTGGCGTGGAGGTCTAGAAGCTGAGATATCTCAGAGAAAGATCCATTTCCATTATTTAATTGCAGGGTGTTTTTTGTAAACTGCTTATTAAAACCGAAGCCTAACTTCATTTTATATATTTCATATGAATCTTCTCCAACTGAATTTTTTAGTACCTTTTCATCTTGGGGTAACATATCTAAAACCATTATATCAGGATATGAATCATTATTAATATCTGATATATCACTACCCATAGAAAACCTTGAAGTATATCGTATATATTCCTCTAAACTCTCTGAAAATGTTCCATCACAATTATTTATATATAAGTAATCATTCTCTCTGAAATCATTTGATATATAAATATCATCACAACCATCTCTATTTATATCACTGAGAGATACACCTAAACCATAGCCTATATTACTACTCAAAATCCCAGATTTTTCAGATACATCCTTAAACTTAAAATTTCCTTCATTTAACTTATTCTCAAATAGTTTATCACCAGACTTTTCACTTTTATTAAATCTCAATTCAGAACTCCCATAACTTCTCTCAGTATGAACTGAATGATTAAGAAGATATATATCTAGATCTCCATCCGCATCATAATCAAAAAAAGCTACATGAGTAGAAAACCCTTCAAAATCTAATCCATATTCACTAGCTCTCTCAGAAAAAGTAAGATCTCCATTATTAATATAAAGCTCATTCTTACCAGCGATGTTTTTATAACCACCAAGTCTTGTCTGATAAATATCTACAAATCCATCTCCATTAATATCAACCATATAGACACCTGTCTTCCATTCTCCTTCGGACCCGACACCTGATAAGTCTGTAATATCTTTAAAGGAGAGTTCACCGAGATTTAGATATAATTTATTTGATCCTTGGTTAGAAGATATATAGATATCAACTAAACCGTCATTATTTATATCACCTGTAGAAACTCCTCCTCCATTATAGTAATAAAGATATTCTACTAAGTTAAAATTTTGATTTTCAGTAAGATCATTTCTAAAATCAATTTTAGAGTTTAGATAAGACACTTGATTAAATAGGCTTACCTTTTTTTCACATGAAATTAATAGACATATAAAAAGAATCAATAAATATCTCATCTAGAAAGAGTAAGATTGTAAGGTGTCATTATTATTTAAAACTAGCAGATAGTTTTTACCACCTAAATTTTTTAAAATAGAAAAATCTCTAACCTGACTATCCAGAGAAAGACCTGAGTAATTATAAGGAACAACTTCAAATTTCAGTTCTTCACCACCTAATAAAATTTGACCATAATTTGCATCATACCTACCAACCTCAGGCTTGACATCATATAGATTACCCGCTAAAATTATATCACTGTAACCATCATTATTATAGTCATCAATACCTACTGAAAATATATTTGAAAACTGAGACTCTATAGGCAGAATAATTTTTTCAAAATCATTTCCTTTATTTAAAAATGCTGAGGTTTTCAGATCATGGACAAGGTTAACATAACTCGTTCTAATTTTCTCAGGAGAAAATATGTCGTGTACAGTTTGATTTTTGTAGCTGTTATATTTCAAATATCTTTTCTTCAAACCAGGCATCTGCATCACAAGATCGTGTCTCAGAGCCATAGTATAAGAGCTATCACCGTTATACTGGAAAATAACTTGCTCTATACTGTTATTGTCATCAAAATCATTTATATACATACTAACTGGTTTTGACTTAGATGCTTTAAATCTTGAATTTTCACCATGATTACCAACTACTAAATCTAGTTTACCGTCATTATTCAAATCACCTAACTCTATAGTATTCCACCATCCTTCAGACTTTTCAAATACACCTATCTCTTTTGGGGAAAAGCTTCCATCTATATTTTCAAATAATGTGATTGGCATCCAATGACCAACTAATATTAAATCATTATCTCCATCAGCGTCAAAATCAAAAAATTTAGCATCTGTTATCATTCCAATATTGTTTAATTTGTCAGCTATTCTATCTGTTACATCAGAAAAGTTACCGTATCCATCATTTTCTAGAAAATACCCATTAGAAGGCAGGCCATATTTCTGTGGAATTAATCTTGTCCCAACGAATAAATCATCGTCACCATCATTGTCGTAATCGTTATTTAAAACAACTGAGGAACTTTCAAATTTACCTGCGGGAAGTATCTGAGTAGATTTATTAAATGTATCACCATTATTAAAATATAGTCTATCTCTTAGCTCCGGAGAATAAATTGAGTATTCATTACCACCACTTGCCACATAAAGATCTACATTTCCGTCAGAGTTTGCATCAAAAAAAATACAATCAGTATCTTCCGAGTCCTTATCTTCATCAAGAAAAGGATATAAGTATTTAATAAACCGATTTTTTTTCCATATATAAATTGATCCTGGGTAGCCTTTCGACCCACCAACATATAAATCTTGGTAACCGTCGTTATTTATATCACCTTCACATAAACAAGAACCTTCGGAAGAGCTCATATGAAATAATAGTCTGTCTCTATCAAAATCAACAAAATTATTTTCATAATGAACATGAGTTAGAATTTCATCACCTATTTCATTAAATAACTTAACATTATCTTGGTAAACTTCATTGACAGAATTAGCATTAGATTTGTTAATTGAGATTGTCTGATCAGAGGAAATGTTATATAAAGTAGTTTGCTTACCATCATCCCAGTTAACCTCGATAGAGTCAATACTAACATTCTCACCGATTCCAAAAATTAAATTATTATCAACTGTAGACTGAAACCCTCTAATTGGCATCTGCTCCAAATAAAAAATCTGATCTCGGGTATAGAGAGATACAGTTGAACCAATCGCATTTAAGTTTTCTCTATCCCCTTCTAGTTGAATCTTAATGTAGTTATTTAAAGGAAATAGTTTTTCTGAATTATTTCTATAAATGAAACTTTCCATATTTACATTATTTACAATGAGATCATAATCACCGTCATTGTCAAGATCCCCATAAGCTGAGCCATTAGAAAAACTTGGATCACCTAACCCAAGAGATAGTGTCTCATCACTAAATTTTAAATTTCCTTCATTCAGAAAACCATAATTAGAGACTGGTACACTAGGTATTAGATCTATCAATTTCTGGAAGTCTACGCTTCCAGGAGATGCTATCTGTTTAATAACTTCGTCCTGAGTAACATATTGCAAGAAATCTTGGTCTGTTAAATCTTGATAAATACCGTTAGCTACAAAAATATCCTTGTTGCCATCGTTTTGAAAGTCGAACATTAAAGCTCCCCAGCTCCAATCTGTGGCCTCAACCCCAGTCAATCTACCTATTTCACTGAAAGTCGAATTACCATTATTTAACTGTAATGTATTTCTTGTGTACTGATTCCAATAACCACTTTTTTTAATATTTTCGTGTCTATCCCAACTATCAAATGTTGTGACTGTTTTTATCCTCTCATCAGGTTGTGGCAACATATCTGTCACAAAAATTTCTGACAACCCATCATTATTAATATCAGCCATATCAGCACCCATTGAAGCGGCACTAATACTTTTTATCATAGCCTCAAGATTTTCAGAAAATGTTCCATCTTGATTATTTATATAGAGGTAATCCCTTTCGAAAAAGTCGTTTGAAACGTAAATATCCATCCAACCATCATTATTAGCATCTCCTACTGTAACACCTAAACCAAAACCAATTATGCTTCCATAAATTCCAGCTTCTTGACTTATGTCAATAAACTTTCCATTATCATTTAAAAAAAACTTATCACCACCAACTTCATCTCTGATAGGTCTCTGGTCCCTACCAATACTCGTTATTCTGAATCCACCTTTATATGAATTATTTAGTAGGTAGCAATCAAGATCCCCGTCTTTATCGAAATCAAAGAAGGCAGCATGAGTTGAATAACCTCTATCATCTAAACCATATTCATATGCTTTCTCAGTAAATGTTAGATCTCCATTATTAATAAATAACTCATTCTGTTTGTTATCTCCCTTTATATCGCCTGAATTTGACACGTAAATATCAAGGTGTCCATCAGCATTGATATCAACTAAACTGACACCGGTACTCCAAGATTTATTTCCCCCAACACCAGCTTTTTCTGTTATATCCTCAAATGAGAAATTACCCTTATTTAGGTATAATTTGTTTTTCTCTAAGTTAGATGTGAAATATATATCTAGAAGCCCATCGTTATTTATATCACCAAGTCCAACACCTCCTCCATTATAATAATTTCTATAGGTAAATATATTAAAGTCTTCTTTGAAAGATAGGGTATTCTCAAACTCAATACCTGTCTGATAAGATGATAATTTCTCAAATAGTGTTTCTTTTTTTTCTGAACATGAAATAAAAGAAAACATTAGAACGAAAACAAAAAAAAATCTATTCATTTTTTAAATTTTTTTCAGTCAAAATATCAGTAAATCTAGCACGTACCTCTCTCTCAGTTACCTTTGTTAAAGCTATTCTCCTGTTACCATTTATTGTAGCATATAATTTACCCTTATTTTTTGGTCCCTTAATCTCATAGAATTCAGTAACATACCATTTTGATAATAACTCAATAATTTCGTCCATAAGGTACTCTGCAGATGTTTCCTTATTCCAAGGAGCCCAGGCTGTATAGGAGAATGTTGCATTTACCTCATAAACTGTATCATTATTGAATACCGGATAAAATAGCATCTCAATATTTTGACCAACAGACTCAGTTGGAATTTGATATCTGACCGATCTGTTTGATGGTCCATTAGTAACTATTTTTTTTTTATTTAAGTCCCAGCAGTAAGAATAAAAATCTTTTGAAGACATCCCAAATTTTAAACCTAAAAATAAAGAGTCATATCTTAAACCAGATACAATTTCACTTCTTTCCAAGTTAA
Source organism: uncultured Flammeovirgaceae bacterium (assembly GCA_913052485.1). Lineage (GTDB taxonomy): Bacteria > Bacteroidota > Bacteroidia > Cytophagales > MED-G16 > MED-G16. The sequence goes on from CAJXDN010000014.1 coordinate 17,432, forward strand.
TATAAGGATTATTATTACATCCAATTAATAGTAGAATTAATCCAAAAAAATATAATCTATTCACGTTCAAAAATTTTAAGTTTTGAGTTATTTAATGCAAAAATAAAACTCTCTTTTTTATTTATCATTATTTTACTGACATCCCTTAAGTCACCGTCAATAAAGACACCCGATTTATTAGAGTTTATATACTCAAATTTATTGAATTTGTTACCTAAAAACACCGAGGAATAACTTGCTTTACCTGGACCAAATTCTGGTTTTATTTCTGATAAATTGCCTCCTAATAAAATATCAATGAACCCATCGTTATTAAAATCATCTGAAATTATACTAAATACAGGTGACAATTGAGCCATGAAAGGTAGTGTATCAACTTCAAATTTTATTCCATTTAAATTATTAAGTTGTAAGGATGCAAGATTATTAACTTCAAGAATTCTGGTATTCTCCATAGCAGACTCATCTAGTAAGCTGTTCAAATCTTTATTTTTATAAGAATCGAATTTTAAATACTTTTTCTTGAGATAAGGAAGTTGCATCCATAAATCCTTTAACTGGACAATTGGATATAATTTATCACCATAATACATACCGAGTATCTGTTCGGATCTTCCATTTCTATCAAAATCATTAACATACATGGTAAGCGGTTTTTCTACAGATGCCTCAAACATTGAGTTTAAGCCATAATTTCCAATTATCAATTCATTATATCCATCGGCATTGATGTCCAAAGAGTGGATTTTATTATATAATCCGTTTGTATCAGAGAGACCTAAGGAGTCAGTTATATTTAAAAATTTATCATTATTTACTTTATATATTGTAATTGGCATCCACTCACCAACAATAATTAATTCATTCTTACCGTCATTGTCAATGTCAGTAAACTTACTATCAGTAACCATCTCCAGAGTTTCTTGATTACCTAAATACTGATATGTAAAATCTTCAAATACTCCAAATCCATTATTAATTAGTACAAAGTTTTTCGTTTTTGTCCCATAAGAGCCTGGATTTAATCTTGTCCCTATAAATAAATCATTATCTCCGTCATTATCTATATCGTCACTCGATATTGTAGAGGTGCTTTCAAATGAGAGAATTGATGAGAAAGCATTTTTTGATTTCTCAAAATTCATAAATCCTTTATTTAGATAAAGTCTATCTCTTAATTCAGGTGAAAAATTAGAGTACTCACTACCACCGCTGGCAACTACAAGATCCAGAAGCCCATCTCCGTTAAAATCATCAACAAGACAGTCGACGTCTTCAGATAAAATATCAATCTCAAAGGGTTTACTATAAGAAACAAAATTACCTCCAGCTTTTTGGTAATAAATTACGGAAATCTGCTCTTTTGCTGACCCGATAAATAGGTCATCTAACCCATCATTATTAAAGTCAGCCCCACAAAGACATGGTCCCTCCCTCGAGTGCATTTTAAATAAGAGTCTTTCTCTGTCAAAGTCAACAAAATTATTTTCTACATGAGTATAATCTATAGTATTATCAGAAACATCTAAGATTTTATTTTCTCTATTATTACTATCTTTTACTACTATTTTTTCTGAAATATCCTCATTTACTGTAGTATGATTATTTATACTAGGCGACTTTAGTATAGTTACTTTATTATCACTCCAAATTATTTTTACTGAATCAACTTCCTTAATATTACCTAATCCAAAATATAACCTGTAATCTACAGATGATTGAAATCCCCTCATTGGAGAAAGCTCCTGATACTGTAACTCTTCCCCATGATATACAAACACCTTATTTCCTATTCCAAATTTATTTTTGGAGTTAGAGTTAAAGGAGAAAGATATCCAATTATTTGTTGACTTATTCTCATAAATATTTGCGAACATATTAACGTTATTTACAACGAGATCTAGATCACCGTCATTATCAAAATCCCCGTATGCAGAACCATTAGAAAATGTTTTATTATCTAAACCAAATTCTTTCGTAGAGTTATTAAATTTTAGGGATCCAAGATTTTCAAAAGCAAAATTTGAAAGGGGTTCACTAGGAATCATATCAATTAGTTTTTTTACAGGTTCTCTCTCAGACTTAATCATATTAGAAATGATAGAAGGATTAGCAAGAAAATTAACATAGTCTTGATCTAGTAAATCTTTATAAATTCCATTAGCAACAAAAATATCTTTATTCCCATCATTATTCATATCAAAAATAAGAGCACCCCAACTCCAGTCCGTGGCATCTAAACCTGTGATTCTTGATATTTCTGAAAATGAGTTATTTTGATTGTTTAATTGTAAAGCGTTTCTATTAAACTGATGATAATACCCTTGACCTAATGAAAACTGATATTTATCCCAACTATCAAAAACTGCTTTTGAAACTCTTCTGTCATGCCTGTCAGGAAGCATTTCGGTTACAAAAATCTCAGAAAATCCGTCATTATTGAGATCTGCCATATCTGCACCCATAGACCCCATAGAAATTTCATTAAGATAATTCTCAAGTGACTCAGAAAAAGAACCATCTTGATTATTAATATAGAGGTAATCTTTCTCGAAAAAATCATTAGATATAAATAAGTCAGACCAACCGTCTAAATTAATATCACCTACTGTGACACCTAAACCAAAACCTATTTCACTAGTAAATATTCCAGCTTCATCAGATACGTCAATAAAGAAACCATTATCATTTCTCAGTAATTTATTACCTTCATCACTATCAATATCTCTAAGATCTTTAACCCTATCAAATCCAATACCTATTGATTTTATAGTATTATTTAATAAATAACAGTCAAGATCACCATCGTTGTCAAAATCAAAGAAAGCAGCATGTGTTGATAACCCCTCATTATCTAAACCAAATTCTTTAGACCTTTCAGTGAAAGTCAGATCACCATTATTAATAAAAAGTTCGTTATTTCTTCTTAATCCACTTGGAGGACCTGATTTACACACATAAATATCTAAATATCCGTCATGATTTATATCAACAACACTAACACCTGTACTCCAAATTCCATCTGAATTTAATCCGGCATCATCAGTTATATCTTCAAATTTGAACTGACCTTTATTTAAATATAATTTATTAGAAACTAAGTTGCCAGTAAAAAAAATATCCTGTAGCGAGTCATTATTGAAATCACCAACTCCAACACCACCCCCATTATAAAAGTTTCTGTAGGTATAGGGATTTAGCTCCTCTGTATATTCGAGAGTATTTTTAAAATCTACGTTAGTTTTTGAACTAGATAAGGTATGGAATAGCGTACTCTTATTTTCATTATTACATGAATTATACACAAAGACTAAAAATAAATAAATTAAAATTTTTCTCATTGATAATTAAAACAAAGATAAAAAAAAAGCAAGCGATAAAATCGCTTGCTTTAGTCTTAAGTTATATTTTTAACTTAATATAACCTATTAGTAATTAGTAGCCTGGATTCTGAATTAGTTTAGGATTAGCATTTAATTGATCCTTAGGAATTGGGAATAATTTATATTTTGCATCGGAGGCATCTTTAGCCCACCACGCGTCATTCCACTTTCCAAATCTAATAAGTGCTCTTCTCCTGTCATTCTCAACAAACATTTCTCTTCCTCTCTCTGCTAAAAGATTATCCAATGTTAGTAAACTAAATTGATCTACTCCAGCTCTTTCTCTAATTTTGTTTACAATTCCACGAGCACCTGACTCATCACCTGTCCTAAGATGAGCTTCAGCCTTACTAAGTAAAACATCTGCATATCTGAATAATACTAAATCATGGTTCATATCTTCTCTACCTTTTTGAACATGAGCATACTTATTAATTCTAGCACCACACTGACGACATGCATCGGGATACACCTCATTGATAAATGGAGTAAAATAAAGTCCTGTACCATCATCATCACCAGCTTCGCCACCAGCTGAGTCATCAACACCTTGATCTCCAACTAAAAAGTTAGATAATCTGCTATCCTGAGTCCCAGTTCCAGCAGTTTTACCTTTAATCACATCTCCTTGTGGGCCTGGATTCTGAGCAGGATCTATATAAGAATTATAAAATTCTTCTACAGTCGCATATCCATTCCAAGGCTGAAAAGTTAAATTAAAAGTATTCTGACTTGCATAATGCAATGTCATTGCTACCCAGTTAAAACCCTTATTAAATACTTCATCATATGGAATAACAAAGATATTTTCAATTGAACCTTGATTTTCCTCAACAAAATTATTTGAATAAACAGGTTCAAGATCATATAAACCTGAATTCATAATTAAATCAGCATCATCCTTAACTCCTTTCCAAGAGGCAGTACCAGTCCATTCCTCAGCATTTAAATGCAATTTCATCCTTAAAGTAAGCGCAACCCACTTATTAATTCTACCATAAGTAGAGGCGTCTTTTTTCTCACTTAGAAGAGGAATGACTGCATCTAACTCAGATTTTACAAAGTTAAATATCTCCTGTCTTGATGAATTTGCCTTGGTCTCTGTATCAGTAAAATCAACAGATAAAGGAACGTTACCAAACATATCCATAAGATGGAAGTAATAAAAAGCTCTAATAGCTCTTAGTTCAGCTTCGTATGCATCGGCACCTTCAATAGTTTTAAACTGGTATATTAACCTGTTAACAGTATTTATAGCTCCATACGAATCATTCCAAGAATAATTAAAAATTTTATTATCTGGTTGGAATTTATGTTGATGTAATTGGAGTAAAATACCACCATCATACCAATCACCACCTCTTTGTGGTATTACCAATTCATCTGATGATAATTCATTACTAGTCCACATATTTTCATGTTTTCCCCAATGTGTCATAGCCGAGTAAGCCTGACCTAAAGCTGCAATATTTTCTTCTTCAGTTGTAAAGAAATTATCCGCTGCTAAGTCACTGTATAACTCTTCATCAAGATTCGTACATGCAGGAACAATAAAAATCATACCAGCAATTAGTAATACAATCGATTTCATTTTTATAAATAAATTTTTCATAGTATATATAATTATAAAGTTATATTAACACCTAAAGTAAATGTTCTAGCTCTACTATAGGTCTCCCTTCTCTCAATACCTTGAGATAACGGATCGCCATAATCTGTCCATCTAGAAACAGGGTCAACACCCTCATAACCAGTAAACATTATTGGTCTCTGCGCTGAAACATAAACTCTTAAATTACTCAAAAACTTGGTAACATCTTTTAGAGTGTAACCAACAGTTATATTGTTTAACTCAAAATAAGTTGCATCCTCAACATGAGAGCTATTAGCTGCAGCTGCTGTAAGATCCTGATTGAAGTAGCTTGTATTCACAACATTCCAGTTTCCGACAACAGTAGGTCCAGCATTTTCATAAAACCCTCTATATGAGTTGAATAGATCATGTCCGAATTCTCCATTCCAAAACATAGAAATATCTAGATCTCCAATATTGATTGTATTATTCCAACCTAATGTAAAATCAGGTAGACCGTTACCAATAACTTCTCTGTCTGCATCACAGTTACAGTATGTTCCGTCGCCATCAAGATCAGCAAACTTAAAAGTACCGTCTGAGTTAATACCATCGAATCTTGGTCCCCAGATCTGACCTAAGGTCTCGCCTTCAACTACTCTAACTAACGACACATCACTCTGACCAGGTGATCCCATACTAGCTCTGTAAAGAACACCACCACTAAATGATAGGTCTCCCTGTGTCCAGCTCATAAGCTCGCTTGTATTAGTACCGAAAACAACTCCGGTTGTCCAGCTAAAGTTACCGTTATCAACAGCATTAAAATTAACATTAGCCTCAAAACCAGTATTTTTAGTAGTTCCGATGTTAAGCAGTGTCTGACCAACAAGATTTGGTGGTACAGGAACGTTAACACTCAAAAGCTGATCTTTTGTCTCTCTGGTAAAGTATTCCACAGAACCAAACAATTTAGAGTTTAGAACAGCAAAATCCACACCAACATTTAAATGAGTAGCAATCTCCCATGCTAAATCAGGATTTGCATTACTTGTTGGACCATAACTTGAAGTATATGCACCATTATAGTAAAAGTTACCAGATGGAGCAAATCTCTGTAGAGAAATATATGAACCTCCTGGCTCATTACCAGTCTGACCATAACTTAATCTAAGCTTTAAATTATCAATTGCGTCAGAATCAATAAGGTTATGTAAAGCAACACCAGCACCTACTCCGTAGAAGGCAGCCCATTTATTATTTGCTCCAAATCTTGAAGAACCCTCATACCTTAAACTTGCATTTAAGAAATAGGTATCATCATAATTTAGATTAACTCTGGCTAAACCTGCAATTAGCTTATTAGAGTTAGCAAAACTATATACATTACCCAAACCATTATTAAAGTCTGCAGCAGCACCTAAGTTATAATATGTAAATGCATCGGTAAGAAAATCTCCACCCTCAGCATGATAACCTTCATTAAAAAATTCTTGATAAGAATATCCTACTAGAGCATTAATATCGAGATCTCCAGATTCAACATCATAACCTAATGTACCTTCAAATAAATCAAAAGTAAACTGTTGGTTGTCAGTGATTGCTAAGCCATTTCTATCTGATCCTCTAAACCTAGAAGTCTTGTTGTAGTACTGACCCCTCTCGACATCTGTAATCTGTCTTGTATAAGCAACAGAGGCATTTAATCCTTTTGCAATAGCGCTAAGATCAAAAGTACCTTTAAGCGAACCAAGGAAAAGATTATCGTTTCCTTCGTTTATATTTTGCTCAACAATAGATACAGGGTTAAAGTAATCAAAAATAGTTCTCTCATGGTACCCACCCAAAGCAGAATTGTTAGGATCATAAACAGGCATGGTAGGATTAGACTGATAAGCATATCTAAATCCTTCATTTCCGAATCCATAACTAGCATCTTTATTTGAGTAAGAGATATTTACGTCAAATACAGCCTTACCACCCATTGCCTTCTGCGATAGGTTTAAGTTTGTATTTAAATTATTAAAACCTGTGCCTTTCAATATACCTTCCTGCTCCCTGTAGTTTACAGCCATTCTGTAGGTTGTATTTGAATTTCCACCAGATACTGCAAGATTATGAACTTGAGAAACACCGTTCCTAGTTACTAAATCAATCCAGTCAGTATCAGCACCAAAATCAACAGCACCAGGAAGTGCTAAATATTCTTGAGCATTCATGACATCCATAGACCGTGCAATCTGGTCGACAGATGTAGATACACTATAATCAACTCTTGTAGATCCAGCAGTACCTTTCTTGGTTGTAACCAAGACAACACCACTAGAACCTCTAGTTCCATAGATAGCAGCGGCAGCACCATCTTTTATTACATCGATAGACTCGATATCATTTG
>CAJXDN010000015.1 GCA_913052485.1 uncultured Flammeovirgaceae bacterium
AGTAATTCTCTCTTAGTAAACCCCTTTGCTTAAGTTTTAAATTTGATGCAGGAAAGCTAGTCAACCTTCTGATTCCCTCCTCTAAAGGAAATAGGTTTTCATCTCTAGAATACTTACCAAGAACCCTGATAAAACTTCCAAAAGCTCTAGGATGAGTTCTGAAACTCTTTGAAATATCACTGTAAACACCTGCATCAGAACAGAATGAAACCCAAGGCAATTGAATTTTCTTTCTAATATTTTCTTCAGACATACTAAAATAAATACACTGAATCCTATGATCATCCTCTATTACCATATCGACTATTGCCTCCTCTGGTGACTGCCCTCGCATCTTTGCTGCCTCGGCAACAGTCTTTGCTAAATATTTTTTTGACATTTCTAATGTCTTAAAACCTACCATTAAAATATCTTCAGGTGGCTGCTCGGAAAGCTCTTTTCTAATATCATCTAATAGTCTAAGTCTTACTTTTGGGTCCTTCATCCTCTCAATCCAGGCTCGGTGTCCACCCTCCTGAACCCATGTTGGTATAACACCAGTTAATCCGGTTGAACTTGCATTGTAGGTATATATATCTGCAGTTATCTTTAATCCCTCAGACCTTGCTTCTTCAACTCTTTTTATAACCTCATCTAGCTTGTACCAATTTGGTTCTCGAGAAGCTTTAAGATGATATATTTCAGCTGCTATATTGGCTTCCCTAGCAATTGTTATCAACTCATCAAAAGCCTCAATGAGATTAGCCCCTTCATTTCTCAGATGTGAAATATACATCCCGCCATACTCAGATGCAGATTTTGATAATTCGATAAGTTCCTCAGTTGAAGCATAATCTCCTGGGGCATAGATAAGAGATGACCCGATTCCCATAGCTCCCTCCTCCATAGATTTCCTTACAATACTTTTCATTCTCTTCATCTCTGATTCAGTTGCATCTCTGTTTTCATAACCTACTTCCATAATTCTTGTTGTTGCGGCACCTAAAAAAGATCCAACATTTACAGAAACACCGCTCTTTTCAAGTTTAGTCATAGCCTCAACAAAAGAAACTAACTTTCCATCCTCATAGTATGGACCTGGAGATCTACCCTCACCAAAAATCTCTAAAGTAACTCCCTGCATTAAATCTGAGAGGCCTCTTCCATCTTCCAACAATGTACCGTAACCCCAACTAAGCATATTTATAAAACCTGGAGAGACAGACAAACCAGTTACATCTATAGTGGTATCGGATTTGAAATTTGTATTTTCTCCAACATAAATTATCTTATCACCTCTTACTGCAACCGACCCAAGAAATGGTGGCTCACCAGAGCCATCGTAAATAGTACCATTATATAATACAATATCAGCAACTATTGGTTCGACAGGTTTATTATTACATGATAATGTTAAAAACAAAAATAATATTGATAAAAAAGAAGGGTATTTTTTCATAGATTTAATTAATATTTATAATAACAATTATAAAATTTTTATGTTATCTCACACTAAAATATTTGTGTTTATTTCGACACTGGTAATTTTGATACCAAATATTTCTCTCTCACAAAACAAACAAAATAAGTATTATAACCCATTCAGAATTTCAGTATCCGCACTAACAAAATTTGTAATGGATCCTAAAGACGATCTCACTGATAAATACTTATTTGATCAGGGTGTCGGTCTAGTTGGTGAGGTTATCTACACTATTGATCAAAAAGCAAAATTCGAGATCTCTCTTGAAGCTGGATTCATGGGTACATTTTCTAATTCAGGGATTTCAATGACAAATAAATATTTGATTCCAGTCTCTTTAAATGCTTTCTATTATTTCTTTGATGAGACTTTCTCCCCTTTCATTGGCATCGGTTACGGATTTGAAAATTTTAATAATTCTAATAAATATGTAATAAAACCATTTGTTGGAATATCAAACGAGAAGCTAAAGGCGTTTGCTAGATTTGGTATAGGAAAAGCATTCGGGTCGTCATTAGAGATTGGAATTGGCTACTCTTTCAAGGAAAGACCTTGCGGGTGTTTTCCGCAATCAAGATGACTTACCTACTTCCTCATTCCCACTGAATATATCTGATATTAAATCTTTAAAGTCAATACTTGTGTTAGTATACTTCTTTGAGATCAAACTATTCTCAGCGATTCCGTGAATAACTAACTCCATGTAAAAACTTAATTCATTTTTATTTAATCCAGGGACGCTATCTAATGCTATGTCTTTAAGTCCAGATATTTTATTAAGGGCATTCTCGTATTCTTTATCACTCAAATCATTTTTTAAGTTTAGCTTCTTATTCTCGAACCAGCTTTGTATTGATTTATATGGGTTATCAACTTTCTTATCTTTTGATTTTAAATTAACTGCGGGGAATACCTGATTAAAAATTGTCTTAATTGTTTTAGATAAAAGGTTAAGTACAACAATATATGAACCTTCTTGTTCACCCTCGTAAACCAATTCTAATTTACCATTAACAGCAGGAATTATTGATATAAAATCCGAGACCCTAACTACAGTATTTTCTTCTCCATTAAGATACATCCTCCTCTCAGCCGAAGATATCATATACTCATAAGCGGCAGTTGTTAATCTTGCCGAAACTCCGCTCTTGCTATCAACATATTCATAACTTCTTGCCTCAAATGCCAGCTGCTCGACCATATTTTTTACTAAATCAGGTACGTGTATCCTTTTGTTTAGATCTATACTTATTTTACTCTCTTGATTTGTAATTTTTTTTGATATATCAATACTTTTGGGATAGTGGGTTAGTATCTGACTGCCGATTCTATCTTTTAGAGGGGTGACGATATTTCCTCTGTTTGTATAATCTTCGGGATTAGCTGTAAATACGAAATGAATATCTAGAGGCATTCTGAAATTAAACCCTCTTATCTGAACATCATTTTCTTGTAATATATTAAAGAGCGAAACCTGGATCCTAGGCTGAAGATCTGGGATCTCATTGATTACGAAAATACATCTGTTAGATCTTGGGATTAGGCCGTAGTTAATTACCTTAAAATCAGAAAATGAAAGTTTTAGATTAGCGGCTTTTATTGGGTCAACGTCCCCAATCAGATCAGGAACTGTGACATCAGGAGTGGCAAGCTTCTCCGTAAATCTATCAGATCTATGCAACCAAGTAATTGGAGTATTATCTCCCTCCTCTCTAACTAATTCCTTACCGTAGTGGGAAATTGGATTAAATGGATCATCATTCAATACTGAACCCTTAATTACAGGAATAAACTCATCAAGTAAACTAACTAAACTTCTTGCAATTTTTGTCTTAGCCTGTCCCCTTAGTCCCAAGAAGTTGATGTCATGTTTTGATAGAATTGCTCTCTCAAGATCTGGAATGACTGTCTCATCGTAACCATGAATCTGAGAAAATAAATTTACATTATTCTTTCTTGATAAAATTAAATTATCTCTTAACTCATCTTTAATTGATTTAGATTCCCATCCCGACTCTTTAAGCTCACCTATTGAATTTATCTTTGAATATTCCATCTTAGTATTTTTTAATTTTATTTTTACTGTAATCTTTAAGTATCATAGATCCTAAATTATTAAGATCTGCAAAATATGCCGACCCGTCATTAATCTCGGTAAACTTTTCTACAAACTCCATGAGGTAAGGATCTGAGGCAATCATGAATGTGTTGATACGTATATTATTTTTTTTACAAACTGCCGCCAAATTATATGTTTTGTTTAAGATTTTTGGATCAAGTCCAAAAGCATTTTTATAGTAATTTATACCAACCTTCATGCATGTTGGTTTACCATCTGTGATCATAAAAATTTGCTTATTATTATTTTTTCTTCTCCTTAGAATGTCTATTGCTAATTCTAATCCAGCAATTGTATTTGTGTGGTAGGGACCAACTTTTAGATAGGGTATATCTTTTATCTTAACCTTCCAGGAATCATTACCAAATACAGCGACATCAAGAGTGTCTTTCTTATACTTTTTCATTATCAATTCTGAGAGTGCCATTGCAACTTTTTTTGCTGGAGTGATTCTATCTTCACCATAGAGGATCATCGAATGACTAATATCGATTAATAAAACAGTAGATGTCTGTGTTTTATGATCAGTCTCATACGTCTCCAAATCATTTTCACTCATGATAAAATCATCAATCCCATGATTTATTTGTGCGTTTTTTATAGATTCATTAAAAGCAATTCTCTCGATATTATCTCCATACTCATAAGGCTTAGTTGAGGAATCAATATCTAGACTAGGACCCGTAATATTTGTATTGTGGCTTCCCAGGTTCCCCTTTTTTAACTTACCAAATATTTCGTCAAGAGCTGATTTTCTTAATTCTATTTCAGATTTCTTAGTAATCTTAATCTCTTGATTAGAATCATTTTCAGTTATGTACCCCTTCTTCTTTAAGTCATCTACAAAATTTCCGATACCATACTTATCAGAGGTTATATTATATTTTCTGTCTAACTCAGTGAGTACGGATATAGTTTTATTAAAATCACCTGATGTTATCAGTAATATTTGTTGATAAATTTTGAAAAGGTCGTCAAAGTTTTTTGACTTTAAATTCTTAATAGAACCAATAAATTTTTCGAATATTACTCCATCCACAGTGCTATAGCTTACGTTACTTTTAATAAAAGTGTTATGCTGATTTTTTTGACGGATAAGTCTTAAAAAATATTATAAGGCCGAGTATGATCATTGGTATACTCAACCACTGGCCCATATTAAGAGGGATATCAGCTTCCCAATCTACTTGATTTTCTTTAAGCATCTCATCAAGTATCCTTAAAGACCATAATGCAATCATAAAAATCGAAAAGATAAAACCATCATTTAATGTCTTCCTTCTAAAATACCATAGCGATAGAAGTGAAACAAATAACAACAAACAATAGAAAGCCTCATACATCTGGGCAGGGTGACGAGGAATACCAATTGTGTATATCTCAGCATAATAAGTATCCCCATTTTTAAAAATTTTATAATCTAAGTCTTTGTTGGGGTCTTGAAAAATATGATTCCTGATTCCCTCGTAACCAATAAGATAACTTTTTACATTGGAACTATAATAATTATTTTCAGACAGCTCGTCAATACCAACACCGTCTCCGTACCGAAGCCTAATTGTAATGGGAACTCCATTCTCAGATGACTCAATATTTCTTTTATGAAATGAAATTTTATCAACTCTTCCATCAAATCTATACATTAAAATATCATTAACACCCCGAGCAAAAACAACCCCATTTTCATTTTCTGTTGGCAAACCTAAAATCTCAGAATTCATAAAATTACCTGTTCTAATAAATGCACCGGCCAGACATACTACAATAACTATCCTATCCATAACCCAAAAGAATGATTCATTTACCTTCCTTGAGTAAATAACCATTCCAAGAATAATTGATATTGCCGCGCCATGACTAGCTAATCCACCTTCCCATATATATAAAATTTTTAGAGGGTTTGATAAATAATAGACAGGATCATAGAAAAGACAGTGGCCAACTCTTGCACCAATTATTGTAGATATGACCATATATAATGTTAACCTTTCTACCTCTTCTGGATCCCTATTATCTAGTTTATAAATCCATCGCATAATATAAGATCCAACTAAAAAACCCCCAGCAAATAAAAGACCATACCATCTTGGCGGGAAACCAGAAATAATTTCAGGGTTTGCATTCCATATTAGATATAAGATATCAATCATCAAATAAATTTAAACTTTATAATTTTTATCGTTTAACACATTATTAAATTTTGTCTATCCACCAATTAAATTTTCCAAAAAGCCGGTGTCAGTATTAGTAAAAAAGTCAGTAACTCAAGCCTCCCAATTAGCATTAATAATGCTAGAAAATATTTTCCTGCTGTTGGAATTAAACTGAAATTTCCTGCAGGACCAACCTCACCTATTCCAGGACCTACATTACCTAGAGTGGCAGCAACGGATCCTAAAGCTGTCATAAAATCAACCCCTAGCATTGCCATAATTATCGAGCCTAAACAAAAAATAACTACATATAACATCATAAATGCCAGAATATTTGTAACTACACTCTGAGGGACCTTGCTATTATTAAATCTTAGAGGGAATACACCTGATTGATGGAGCTGTTTTTTTAGTTCTATATAACTATTCTTTAATAATATAACATGCCTAACAAGTTTGATACCACCTGATGTAGAGCCTGCAGATGCACCAAAAAACATGAGAATAAAAAATAAAATTGTTATAAACTCAGTCCAACCAGTAAAATCAACTATTGTAAAACCAGTTGTGGTAAGAATAGAGACAACACTAAATAGAGCAGATCTAAATGTTTCCTCTGCATATGAGCTATCTATGAAATATAAGGTTACAAATACTATTGTTGTCAATACAAAAATAAAAGAGGTATAAATTCTAAACTCTTCGTTTCTAAATACTTTCCTGAAATTAAGCTTAATTGCAAAATATGTAAGTGTAAAGTTTGTAGCTGAGATAAACATAAAAAGAATTATCGTGTATTGAATTAATGGAGATTCAAAATATCCAATACTAGCATTTTTAGTTGAAAATCCTCCAGTTGCAAAAGTTGTCATAGCATGGTTGACTGCTTCAAATGAATTCATTCCCTCTGCCCATAATATAAAAAATAATATTATAGTAAACGATATATATATCTGCCATAACCTCATAGCTGTCTCCTTTATCCTGGGCTGTAACTTATCTATAGATACTCCAGGTGCCTCGGCAACGAATAACTGCATGCCACCTATTCCTAAAAAAGGTAAAATTGCAACCGCCAAAACGATAATTCCCATACCACCAATCCACTGAGTAAGACTTCTCCAGTATAGGATCCCCTTATCTAAAATTTCAATATCATTTAAAATTGTAGCTCCAGTTGTTGTATACCCGGAGACCGTCTCAAAAAAGGCATCATGTACATTTGGTATCTGACCTGTTATCAGATAAGGCAACATTCCGAAAAAAGACATAAAGATCCAGCTTGAAATTACAATTAAATAACCGTCTCTCTTCTTTAATTCTTTATTATCATTATCCCTGGATCTGTAATAAAGAAAAAAGCCAACTGCAGAGTTAATAAATGAAGAAATTAATATCCCTTTCCATGAACCCTCATTATGATATAATCCAAATGGGACTGCCGTTAACATCAGGAATCCATTTATCATTAAAAGGATACCGATAATATTACTAATTACTTTTAGATTAAATTTCATTTGAACATAGACTCGATAGTACTCTTAGTCTCTTTTTTCGTGACAACAATTACTCTGTCTTCTTCCTCAAATTCGAAGTCTCCCCTAGGGAAAAGTGCAATCTCTCCCCTTGTTAAACCACCAACAATACTATCTTTCGGGAAATTCATATCCTTTAACTTTTTACCAAGAACTTCAGCTCCTTCTTTTACCTCCACCTCTATAATCTCGGCATCAACCCCCTTTAGCGTTGAGTAATCGAGAAACTTTCCCTCACTTATATATTTAAAAATAAAATTTGCTGTTAAGTATTTAATATTAATAGTAGTATTTAAGCCCATATTCTGTGCGAGAGGAATAAAATCTATATTCTCAACTTGAGAAATTGTTTTCTTAACTCCAGTCTCTTTTGCAGCAAGCGATGCCAATATATTTTTTTCTGTTTCGTAAGATAATGCAAGGAAAGCATCCATATTATCAAGGTCTTCCTCCTGCATAAGTTCTATATTTGTGGCAGACCCATTAATAACCATTACGTTAGATAGTTCGTCAGCAAATCTTTCACATTTTTCTATATCATCACATACCAGTTTTATATTATATTTTTTAGATAGGTATTTAGCAGTCATGTAAGCAAGGGGAGATCCGCCAAAAATCATAATATTTTTAATGTCTAAATTTTCTTTACCGGCAAGAGATAAAACTTTATCAACACCTTTATTAGATTCAGCAATAAAGTATGCAATGTCACCCTCTTTAAGAATATTGTGAGATCTTGGTATTATTGTCTCATTGTGAATCTCTTGCTCAATATCTCTTACTATTGCAACTGGTGTATAATTAGTGTCTGGATTTAAATAAGCTGATTCACCAAGTGTCTTACCCTTTAATTCTGACTCACCATCTATCATGATCCCCATAAGGTGTAATAATCCGCCATCAAACTCGAGAGAGTCAGTTACTGCAGATTCTTTTAGCAAACTCTTAATTTCATTTGCACCTAGAGCCTCAGGATATATTACCTCGTCTATACCAAGAGATGATAAATCAAACGTATCTCTCCTATGTAATAGTTCAGAATTTGAGATACGAGCAATACATTTTTTTACACCAAAATTCTTACCTATCGAACATGATAAAATATTAGTTTGCTGAGATGAGGTAACCGCTATTAATAGATCAGCTTTTTTTGCTCCTGCTATTTCTAACGTCTTAATTGAAGTAACATCACCTTTTATCGTTGACACATCCAAATTATGAGAGGCTTTTTCAAGCGCTTTCTTATCATGGTCAATAATGACAATACTGTGAGATTCTTGTGCTAAAAGCTTTGATAGGTGAAACCCAACTTCTCCTGTTCCCGCAATTATTATATTCATATTTAGATCTTAATCGGGATACAAATATAAAAATTTGTTAGCATTTGTCTCATTTTAATTTTTTAAAATATTTTTTGGATAGCTTGTCGACTTTGGGCGCCAATATTAAAGCAGAAATTAAAGTTGGAAATGCCATAATACCATAAGAAAGATCTATAAGACTTATTACAAATTTAAGAGATGAGACTGAACCTAGAATAATTAATGCCACATATATAAACCTATAAATTTTTCTATTGCTTTCACCAAATAAAAAAGCCATACATCTCTCACCAAAAAATGAAAGACTAAAAAGTGTAGATATAGCAAAAGTCAAAGTACTAAAAAGTAAAATATATGGGCCTATGACCGGCATACTTTTACTGAAAGCATTCGCAACAATTTCAATACCAGCGTAATCATAACCTGACCAAGAATTTGTAACAAGTATACATATTGCGGTAAGTGTACATACAACTATTGTGTCAATAAATGGACCAATCATAGAGACAAGACCCTCCTCAATTGGACTTTCACTTTTACTTGATGCATGAATAATCGGAGCTGTTCCTATACCCGCTTCATTTGAAAATGAAGCTCTACGAGCTCCAATTAAAATGATTGATACAACTGATCCGCCTAATACTGAATCTGCTGTGAATGCATCTTTAATAATAAGGTAGATGCTTGGAATTATCATATCATAGTGAATAATCATAAGGTAAATTACAGATATCATATAAATAAGAACCATAATTGGAGCTAGCTTGCTTGCTACCAAACCTATTCTTTTAATTCCACCAAAAATTACTAAAGACACAATAAGGGATAGCATAATACCAAATGTTAAATCGCTAACAAACTTGTCACCATATAAGAAGTTATCTTTTAAAATAACTGAATTAATAACCTCAATTATTTGATTTGACTGAAAAATTGGAGAAACACCTAATAATCCAAAAAAAGAAAATATTAATGCCAATGGCTTCCACTTATTTCCTAAACCATTCACTATGACAAACATTGGTCCTCCATAATTCTTATCACTTAATTTTTTTCTGAAAAGTACGGACAGAGTGCATGTATAAAATTTAGTAATCATACCTAAAAATGCTGTAACCCACATCCAAAAAATAGCACCAGGACCACCTATCGAAATAGCTACAGCAACACCACTGATATTTCCCATACCTACAATACCTGAAATTTGACTTGATACACTCTCAAAAGAGCTAATTCCTTTCTGAGTTTTTCTCTTATCTAAAGAAAGCTTTAAAGCATGACCAAAGTATAAGATCGGAGTAAATCTAGATTTAAAGGAGAAATATATTCCACTTCCAAGAAGTAATGCTACAAGAACTTGCCCTTCCCATAGAAAGTCTGCGGACCAAATTATAAACTCAGAAAAGGATGAAAAGAAATTCATTAATCAAAAAAAGAGTTCACAAATTCTCCTTTATGAAAAAGCTTTAAGTCCCCCACTTTCTCACCAACTCCTATATACTTAATTGGTATCTTGAACTGATCTGTTATACCAATGACCACTCCTCCTTTGGCGGTTCCATCTAATTTTGTGATTGCTATTGAGTTCACATTTGTAGCTTTTGTAAATTCCTCTGCTTGTACGAAAGCATTTTGTCCAGTACTTCCATCCAGTATAAGCATCACCTCATGTGGAGCATCTTCTTTAAACTTCTGAACAACTCTTTTAATTTTAGATAACTCATTCATTAAATTTAGCTTAGTATGTAATCTTCCAGCAGTATCAATAATAACAACATCATATTTTTCTTCAACAGCTTTTTTAACTGTGTCATATGCTACAGAGGCGGGGTCAGTATTCATACCGTGTGATACCACATCTACCCCAACCTTGTCACCCCACATTAAAATTTGATCAACTGCTGCTGCCCTAAATGTATCGGCTGCCCCTA
This sequence comes from uncultured Flammeovirgaceae bacterium, assembly GCA_913052485.1. Classification (GTDB taxonomy): domain Bacteria; phylum Bacteroidota; class Bacteroidia; order Cytophagales; family MED-G16; genus MED-G16. The sequence goes on from CAJXDN010000015.1 coordinate 10,523, forward strand.
TGAGCACATTTAACCCCCCCTCTTTAAATTGAGCTGCCAACTTACCAATAGTAGTAGTTTTACCTACACCATTTACACCAACTACTAATATCACATACGGAACTGCGTCATCTGAAACATCAAACGCATCCATATCCGAACTATTTTCAGCTAAAATTTTAACAATCTCATCTTTGAGTAAGCTATTTAGTTCATTCACACTGGTATATTTTTCTTTTGAAACTCTTTCTTCAATTCTCTCAATAATTTTAACAGTCGTCTCAACACCCACATCAGATGTTATCAATACTTCCTCAAGATCGTCAAGTACTTCATCATCAATTTTAGATTTTCCAATTATTGCAGACTTCAATTTTGAGAAAAAACTTTTCTTTGTTTTTTCTAGTCCTTTTTTTATTGAGTCATCCTCATCATCAGTAACCTCCTCCACTTCTGGATTCTCTTCCTTAACTTCCTCAATAACCTCCTCCACTTCTGGATTCTCTTCCTCAACCTCTTCAATAACCTCCTCCACTTCTGGCTTCTCCTCCTTGACCTCTTCAATAACCTCCTCCACTTCTGGCTTCTCCTCCTTAACCTCTTCAATAACCTCCTCCACTTCTGGATTTTCTTCCTTAACCTCTTCAGTAAACTTCTTTGACTTTGATTTTTTTACTTTGGAATCCTTCTTATCAGTAGACTTTTTAGTTTGTATTTTGATTTCACCTTCAAGCTCAGCTTTTATAGGTGAAGATATAATTGCGTCCTTAATTTTTGAAAGAAAACCTTTTTCTTCTTTTTTACTTTCTTTCTTTTTAGATACTATTTTTTTAGGCTTGGGTTCATCCTTTTTTTTAGGCTTGGGTTTTGGCTTAACTGATATGTCTTTAGGACTATCTTTTAAAACCTTCATAGATTCCTCGACTTTTTTTGATTTGCCGAAAAGCTTTTTTTTTATGAAATCAAATAGACCCATTAGCAACTATTTTATTGAAATATACTAAAAAGTATCCTAAAGAATTAGATAATGGATCTATATCGGAAGGTAAATAACTGTGTTAGTAGAAAGAATCATAATAAAAATTAAACAAGTTATTATTGGACCTAAATATACTCTACCTGTCATCTGAAAAAATATTCTATTAAAATAAGGTAAAATAAACATCATAGGTACCAACCCAAATAATAAATTAACACTTAGCCAATTATCTGTCCAAAATACGATTCCATTATTATAATAGTAAAAATACTGTACAACTATTATTAATAACAGACCGACTGAATTAGCAAAACCAGCAACTAACTTCGAAAGCCATTCAGGTTGTTTTTGAAACCTCATACCACCATTTACCCTCAATGAATTTGAGAAGAAGAACACAAAGAAGAAAGGGGCATACATAAACAATATAATAAGCATCTTAGGTTGAAAAATTCTGACTCCCATAAACCAGAACCTGTAATCGACATGAAATATAAAATAGATCAGATATAAAATTGTGTAGTAACATGCAAAGACTAATAAACCAAGAAGAAGGGTTCTCAATAATTCTTTTTTCGTTATATCTAAGCCCCACGATTTCTTAACTACTCCATTTTTTTTACCAAAAAAATTATATGAAATATAAAATAAAATTATGCCGATAATACCGTTAAACATTGCCCATAACATGACAGAGTTATTCATTCTCTGTGGGAAGAACCAGGTTAACTGTCTATTAGCTGCTTCAGGGAAAAGTTCTTTTGCTATGTCTACCATAGGAATAAATGTTAAGCTTGCTATCCCCCCGCTTATAATAAAAATTAGCCAAAATATAGTTTTGCTTTTCCCAGAAAGAGGAGGTAGTGGGGTTGGTATTTTTTTCACTAAAATTTTAAAATAACTAATATTTAGGAGATACTTAGTTAGAGGAATTATCATAATAAATCCGATAATCATATTTAACAAAGTAAAGAGTTCTTTCCAGAACCAAATTTGATTAAATGGGTCTAATTTTTTTGGGGAATCAAAAACATTATCAAAAAATGACAATTGATTTGCCGTCGCAATAATATTATAGGGTTGAAAAGGGTGAAGTAATTCCTCATTGAAAACGATTCTAATATTTTTTTTATCTAAGCTACCATAGTATTTACCCAACTCAACTTCATTTATTTTATCTTCCTCATCAAAAATTGAATTAATCAATCGTAGAGATTCAGGTGCAATTTTCATATTACCTGCATCCCAACCCTGTAGCTCATTCCTAAAAGCACCCTCGTCATATAATGCGTAACTTACACCAATATTTGACCTTACATCTTTTAAAATATTTTCTTTTAATGTGAGTACATAACCTGAGACATAAACTGAATGAAGCTTGCTATCCGATTTATTTTTAATTGACTCTTTCCCAAAATAATTTGCACCTCTAATAGCGGCATTACCTCCCATTGAATGCCCTGTAGATCCCAGTCTTGATTTATCTACGTAATTATAACTTTTACTATTGTATACTGTGTCAATTAGAGCAAACATTCCATAACCCTCTGTTGTTGCCGCTCTTCTACTCAGTGATGAACTAGACATTCCCTGGGCATAAGGATCAATTAAAGCAACAACATGACCTCGCCTTGAAAGTTCAATTGCAATATTTGATAATGCTTCCTTAGACCTCTGAAACCCTGGAACAACAACAATAAAAGGTGCTTTATCCTCTGGAGTTGCAGATTTTGGTTTATATAAATCATACACTATGTACTGATTATTAGCGGAGTAGAGTGTTTGTGTGGTGACTGCAGTTTCACCAAAATTAGATTGTACCTGAGAAGCCAAAAAACTAAAAAGCACTAATCCTAAGAGACAAAATCTAAGTGTCATAAATAAAAATAAGATATTCTTTCTTATTTTAATTTCTATCAATAAACTTTTTTAATTCTGATAATGCCTCTGGCATATTAGATCTGCCGTATCCTATTCTAAAATGATTTTCAGGAGCTGGCATTAGCTGAGAGCTATAAACAGAAGCAGGCAGTAATAAAATACTCCTACTCTCAACTAATTTTTGACAGAAAACATCTGATCCCTCTGGTCCTTTATACTTTGGGAAACCTATACAACCACCATCGGGTTCTCTCCAATCAAAAAGTCCATCATAATCTTGAAAGAAACCATTTAAAATTTTCAAATTATTCTTAATGATATTTCGTGTCCTTTCAATAATTAGCGATCTATACTTTAAGGCAATAATTGATAAGACCTCATTTGGTGATGAATTACATATAGAAAGATAATGTTTTAATCTTTCCATCTTATCTAGAAGTGAATGATCTTTGGATGAGATCCACCCCATTCTTATTCCTGGCATTCCGTAAGATTTAGACATTCCATTCAACGATAAACCTTTCTCATATAAATCAGAAATTTGTCCTAACCTCTTACTTTCATCTCTTTCCATTAATCTATAAATTTCATCACTGAATAGATATAGGTCATTTTCTTTGGCGATACTTATAATATCATTAAGATCATTTTTTGATATTACTTTCCCAGTTGGGTTATGAGGGAAATTTATTGATATAAGTTTAGTATTTGGTTTTACAGAGTTTTTAATTTTGGTTAAATCTAAGTCCCAGTTATTCTTTGGATCAAGATTTACTGGAGTTACGTCACAAATAGATGCAGGAATAGTCAGAGCTGACTGATAGTTGGGCGTAATAACAATTGCATGGTCTTTGACATTAAGAATTGATTTCATAGCTACAAATATTCCTTCCTCAGCACCTGCAAAAGTCAGTATATCATTTAGGGAAGCAGATGCATATGTTGTGGCGATAGCTTCTCTTAGTTTATCAGAACCGTATGTCTCGGTGTAACCAAATGTGATATCCTCTAATAAATTTTTATCAGTATCGTCAGCTAATTCAAATAAAGACTTAAATGATAGAGATTCTGTGTCAGAAGCACACAGATTATATTTTGCATTAAACTCCCAACGAGAAAAATAAGTCTCTAGCTTGAAGTCCGGAAGATAGGGCATTTAAAATTATTATGACTTAGACTCTTTGTCATCCTTTGGCTCCTCAGTGGCAGGAGCTTCTTCTTTAGGTGCCTCAGCAGCAGGAGCTTCTTCCTTAGGTGCCTCAGCAGCAGGAGCTTCTTCCTTAGGTGCCTCAGCGGCAGGAGCTTCTTCCTTAGGTGCCTCAGCGGCAGCTTTTTCAGCTGCTAGCTTGGCTGCTTCAGCTTCCTTCTCTTTAGCTCTGATTTCATTAATTATATCTTGCTGTGTTTTTCCTGCAAGGATGTCTTTTACATGGTCCTCGATAACTATCTCCTCTTTAAAAACATAAGATCCAGTTTTTTCAGATTTTACGGATTTTATAAGTTTAGCATATTTTACACCAGACGTATCTCTTAAGGAAGCAACTACTTTTTTAGCCATTATTTTATCTCTTTATGAATTGTATATTTTCTTAGAATAGGATTGTATTTTTTTAATTCAATCCTATCTGGAGTATTCTTTTTGTTCTTAGTTGTTACGTATCTTGATGTACCAGGCTTACCAGTTGCCTTGTGCTCAGTACATTCTAAAATAACTTGTGTTCTATTTCCTTTCTTTGCCATAATATTAAATACTTAAGGTCCCTTTTTCTTTTGCTTTCTTTAAGACTGCAGATATTCCGAACTTATTAATAGATTTTAAGGCAGAAGAACAAACCTTTATTTTGATCCACTTATCTTCTTCTGGTATATAAAACTTCTTTACATGGAGGTTTGGATAAAACATCCTTTTAGTCTTGTTGTTGGCCTTAGAAACATTGTTACCAACTCTAGCTCTCTTACCGGTAATCTGACAAACTTTAGACATGATTTTTTTTTAATTAGCACGCAAATATCGTAAAACTGAAAAAAATAACAAATCTGTACAATGTTTTTTATTTTTTCTTAATCTACTATTTTTGAGATAAGAAAATACTAAAATGATAAAAACAAGCCAGGAAGCGATCGATTTAGAAAATAAATATGGAGCTCATAACTACCACCCTCTCCCAGTTGTACTTTCAAAAGGAGATGGCATATACGTGTGGGACGTTGAAGGAAAAAAATATTTTGATTATTTATCTGCATACTCAGCCGTAAATCAAGGACATTGTCACCCAAAAATTATCAAAGCACTTGAGGATCAAGGAAAAAAACTAACTCTGACATCCAGAGCATTTTATAATGATACCCTTGGTGATTATGAAAAATATATAACTAATTATTTTGGATACGATAAAGTATTACCCATGAACACAGGTGTGGAAGGGGGAGAGACTGCCAATAAATTAGCAAGAAAGTGGGGATATGAGAAAAAAGGAATTGAAGAAAATAAGGCCAGAATTATATTTGCTCATGGTAACTTTTGGGGAAGAACTTTAGCTGCAATATCAACATCCGATGATCCGTTATCATATAAAGGATTTGGACCGTACATGCCTGGCTATGATTTAATCCCTTACAATGATTTAGCTGCATTAGAGGAAGAGCTAAAAGATAAAAATGTTTGTGCTTTCATGGTTGAGCCTATACAAGGAGAAGCCGGAGTTATTGTACCTGATGATGGATACTTAAGCGGTATAAAGAAGCTTTGCGATAAATACAATGTACTATTTATTGCTGATGAGGTTCAAACAGGAATCGGCAGAACTGGAAAAATGTTAGCAACTGATCACGAAGATGCGAGACCTGATATCTTAGTTCTAGGCAAGGCACTCTCTGGTGGTGTATTACCAGTCTCAGCGGTACTTGCAGACGATGACATCATGATGTGCATTAGACCTGGAGAACACGGCTCCACTTACGGTGGCAACCCACTATCGTGTGCTGTAGCAAAGGCTGCTCTTGAAATAGTAAAAGATGAAAAATTAGATTTAAATGCTCAGAGAATGGGTGATTTGTTTAGAGGTAGGTTAGAGAAATTAAAGGAAAAATCTAAGCTTGTAAAATTAGTCAGAGGGAAGGGACTCTTAAATGCTTTGGTAATTAATGATACAGAAGAAAGTTCAACAGCCTGGGATATTTGCATTAAGATGAAAGAAAATGGTTTGATAGCAAAACCGACACACGGAAATATTATAAGGTTTGCACCACCCTTAGTTATAAATTCAGATGAAATTAATGCCTCTTGTAATATTATAGAAGATAGTATTCTAGAATACGAATCGTCTAACTAAATAGACTATCGTCTCTCTCAATCATTAGTATTGACGACTGAGGTACAATAAAATACTTCTCATTTTGGTACATTACCTCATATGCACCACCCTGGAGAAAGACAGCAAGATCACCCTCTTTGACTTGTAAAGGCACATACTTAACCTTTTCCTCATCTGACTTCCAGGGCTCATCATTATCAAGTGGAAGGGGGATTGGATATCCTGGTCCAATTTTGACAACATATCCATACTGTATTTTTTCTTTTTCTCTAACGCCAGGAGGAAGATACAGCCCACTATCTGTTCTCTCGGACTCCTTTCTAGGTTTAACTAAAACCCTGTCACCGACAACATTTATCTTATCTAAAGTATTTCCTTTTTCCATAATTATTTACTCTGATCTTTCAATCAATTTCGAATTAATTTTTTTACTTGTTTTTGCACCAAGCTCTCTAAGCCTCTCCGTTTTTCTCACTAAATTATCTTTGCCCTCGGTGAGCTTCTTCATTGCATCTTCATAAGTATTTTTAGTTGTATTTAAATTATTACCAACCTTTATCAGATCCTCAGAGAAGGACTGAAATTTATCATAAAGAGATCCTGCCTGCCTAGCTATTTCAATTGCATTTTTATTAGCCTTATCCTGCTTCCACATATATGCTACAGTTTTTAATGTTGCAAAAAGTGTAGAGTTTGTTACCATCACAATATTTCTATCTATTGCTTTATTATAAAGACTTACGTCTTCTAAAACAGCTAGTTTGAAAGCTGGCTCATTGGCCATGAACATCAATATATAATCTGGCTGATTTATATCTAAATCCTGATAATTTTTATTTGCTAAAGTTGTTACATGGGTATTGATACTCTTAAGATGCTCCTTGAGATAATACTTCTTATCTTCTTTTTCCTCAGCATTATAATAGTTGACGTATGCTACAAGCGATACCTTAGAATCAATTATTATACATTTGTCTCCAGGAAGCTTGACAATATAATCTAGTCTCTGATTATCCTGATTATCATTCTTAAGATTTTTTTCTTTTTCATAATGAATGTTTCTTTCAAGGCCGGCAGCATTTAAGATTGTTTCCATCTGCTGCTCCCCCCAATCTCCTTGAGTTTTACTCTCTCCCCTGAGAGCATTTGCTAAATTGGTAGCGTCATCTCTCATCTTTAATGTCTCATTCTTAAGGTGATTTATCTCCGACTTGAGGATAGCATTAAATTCAACAGCGTCTTTGTTAGAAGACTCTACTTTCCTCTCAAACCTTGCAATATTTTCTTTTAAAGGATCTAAAATGTTTGATAAGTTTTCTCTGTTAACCTCAGTTATTTTCTTTGTTTTTTCATCAAAAATTTCATTGGCAAGATTTTTAAACTCAAGGGTTAGAACCTCTCTTAAACTATTAATTTCATCTTGCCTTTTCTCAGGATCCTCTGTGGTGTTTTTGTTTAGATTAGATTTAAAGATTACATATACAAGTGATGATAATGTAAGTATTCCAACAATTAGTAAAACATAATCCATGTATCAAAAGTAAATAAATATTTATACTTGTTATGATGAGTACTCCTCCAATGGGATACAGCTACAAAACAGATTTCTATCACCGTGAGCATTATCAACTCTTCCGACTGAAGGCCAGAATTTATTAGAGGAGATAAATTCTAAAGGATATGCTGCCTTCTCTCTCGTGTATGGAAGTACCCAAGATGATGAGGTAACTACAGCAGCTGTATGGGGAGCATTTTTTAGGACATTATTTACTTTATCATATGTCCCGTTTCTTATCTCTTCAATTTCTTTTCTTATCTCTATCATCACATCACAAAACCTATCAAGCTCCACTTTAGTCTCACTCTCTGTTGGTTCAATCATCATTGTTCCCGGTACTGGAAATGATACAGTTGGTGCATGATAACCATAATCCATAAGTCTTTTTGCGATATCTTCAACCTCAATATCTACGTCAGCTTTAAACTCTCTACAATCTATAATGAATTCATGTGCACTCGTTCCGTTAATCCCCTTATACAAAATTTGAAAATGGTCTTGGAGACGAGCCCTAATATAATTTGCATTTAAAATTGATAACTCAGTTGCTCTTTTAAGTGCAGAGGAACCCATCATGGAAATATAGGCATAGGAGATAGCTAGGATACTTGTACTTCCAAAGGGAGCACTAGATACAGGAGTAATATTCAATTGATCAAATTCTGAAAAAATATTTCTTGGCAAGTACTTCACTAACTTTTCGACGACACCGATTGGACCCATTCCTGGTCCACCACCTCCATGAGGAATACAAAATGTCTTATGTAAATTTAAATGACAAACATCAGCCCCAATATTATTTGGGTTAGTTAACCCAACCTGTGCGTTCATATTTGCTCCGTCCATGTAAACCAGTCCTCCATTTTCATGGATGAGGTTACATACCTCTACAATTTTATCTTCAAAAACTCCATGGGTTGATGGATAGGTTATCATCAAACAACTTAAGTTTTCAGAATGCTCCTCGCACTTACTTTTCAGATCATCAAAATCAATATTTCCATGTTTATCACAAGCTACGACAACTACCTTCATGCCCGCCATAATTGCCGATGCTGGGTTGGTTCCGTGTGCAGATGATGGTATTAGGGCTATCTTTCTATTCTCATTACCATTATCAAGATGATATGCTCTAATTACCATCAAGCCTGTGTACTCACCTTGTGCACCAGAATTTGGTTGGAAGGAAATCGAAGAAAATCCTGTTATTTCACATAACCAAGTATTGAGGGTTTCTAACATTTGTGCATAACCCTCCGCCTGATCAGTTGGAACAAATGGGTGAAGATTCATTTCATCCCAAGTAACCGGTATCATCTCTGTCGTAGCATTTAATTTCATCGTACAAGAACCTAATGATATCATAGAATGAACAAGTGAGAGATCTTTGTTTTCAAGCCTCTTCATATATCGTAGTATCTCGTGTTCTGTATGGTAATTATTGAATACATCATGAGTGAGAAATTCAGAAACTCTTCTAAGAGGTTCAGAAATTTGATAATTTACATCATCAAGGTTATGTAAATTAACTTCCAAAGATTTTCCACTTACCTCAGAAAATATTTTAAGTATGTCCAGTACATCAGACCTGTTAGTAGTCTCATCTACAGATATCCCGATATGATCTGTATTAAAAAATCTAAAATTCATATGATTGCTCTCAGCTAGCTCACGAATAGCCTCTTTATTTTTATCAGAGACATTGACCTTCAATGTATCAAAAAAGTTGTCATTCTCCTGTGAGAAACCAAGGCTCTTAAGACCTTTCTCTAACAAGCTGGCAAGAGTAGTAATTTTTAAAGCAATTTTGGTAAGACCTTCTCTCCCATGATATACTGAATACATCCCAGCCATTACAGATAAGAGCACCTGAGCCGTACAGATATTTGATGTCGCCCTATCTCTTTTTATATGCTGCTCCCTGGTCTGTAATGCCATCCTGTATGCATTATTTCCAGCTGAGTCAACACTAACACCAATTATCCTGCCAGGTATATGCCTTTTAAACTCCTCTCTAGTAGCATAGAATGCAGCATGAGGGCCACCATATCCCATCGGGACACCAAATCTTTGTGAGTTTCCGACAACTGCATCTGCCCCCATCTCTCCAGGAGACTTTAGAAGTACTAAACTCATCAAGTCAGATGCAACACACGTAAATATTGATTTACTTCTTGCCTTCTCAAGGTATGGAGAAAGATCAATTATGTTACCATCATTATCAGGGTACTGGAACATAGCTCCAAAATAATCTTCACTGTAATCAAATTTCTCAATTTTATCAATAACTAACTCTATACCTAATGGCTCAGATCTAGTTTTTAATAACTCAATTGTCTGAGGAAAAATTTTATCTGATACAAAATACCTAAGTGCATTTTTCTTGGGGCCTTTCCTTACTCTGAAAAACATATTCATGGCCTCAGAGGCAGCTGTGCCTTCATCTAACAAAGAGGCGTTAGACAACTCCATTCCCGTAAGGTCAGTAACCATTGTTTGATAGTTAATAAGAGCTTCCATTCTACCCTGAGCAATTTCTGCTTGGTAAGGAGTGTACGCAGTATACCATCCTGGATTTTCAAGGATATTTCTTTTGATAACATTAGGAGTGTAACAATCATAATAACCCATCCCAATATATGACTTGTACTTTTTATTTTTCTGTGACAAAGTTTTAAAGTGTGATAAGAACTCATTCTCGGTCCTTGGATTATCAAGGTTTAAGTCATTCTTCAATCGAATGGAGTCGGGTATTGTAAGACTAATTAATTTATCAAGAGATTCGACACCAATCTGTTCCAACATTATCTTCTCATCTTCCTTAGAAACAGAGTTATGTCTGATTGAAAATTGGTCAGAATTAAATGAAATGTTTGACATGTTTTTATTAAAAAAATATATACGCAAATTTATATACAAAGTTGAAAAATAAAATTGATTCTTATAAAGATTATCTATTGCTAGGATTAAATTAAATTTGTAAAATAATGATGCACTGAGATGGAATCAATTTTAATTAAAAATGCAATAATAGTAAATGAGAATTCAAGGGTAAGTGGAGATGTCTTAGTCAGGGGGGAAAGGATTGAAAGGATAGACCAAAATATTAACATAGATCATAAGTTTAAAGAAATAAATGGAGAGGGTCTTTACCTTATCCCAGGGTTAATTGATGATCAAGTCCATTTCAGAGAACCAGGTCTCACGCACAAAGGAGAAATATATTCTGAATCAATGGCAGCCGTGGCTGGAGGGGTCACCTCATTCATGGAGATGCCTAATACAGTTCCTAATGCTACTACAATTGAAGAGTTAGAAAAAAAATATACCATTGGAAAAAAGAAGTCATTTGGAAATTTTTCATTCTACCTTGGGGCATCCAACAATAATATAGAAGAGGTAAAAAAAATTGATAAGAAAAATATTTGTGGAGTGAAGATTTTCATGGGCTCATCAACCGGAAATATGTTAGTTGATAAAGAGGCAGCCCTGAAAGATATATTTAAGTTCTCCGAAGTAATAATTACCACACATTGTGAAGATGAGTTAACTATCAGGAGAAATATAAAAGCAGCAAAAGAAAAATATGGTGAAAACATCCCATTTGATCAACATCCTATAATTAGATCTCGGGAAGCTTGCTATGAGTCTTCATCACATGCGATTTCACTTGCAAAGGAACACAATGCAAAACTCCATGTGCTTCATATATCAACAAAAGAGGAATTAAAATTATTTCAAGATATTCCACTCAAAGACAAGAACATAACCTGTGAAGCATGTATCCATCATATGTGGTTTTCTGATTCAGATTATGAGAAGCTTGGAAGCCTTATTAAATGGAATCCTGCTATAAAAGAGTCTGATGATAGGGATGCAATAATCAAGGCATTAAATGAAGGAGTAATAGATGTCATTGCTACAGATCATGCACCACATACAAAACAAGAAAAGTCAGGAAATTATATTAGTGCCCCCTCAGGAGGACCACTTATTCAATACTCGCTCCCTGTACTTCTAGAAATGAATAAGAAAAATAAAATATCACTCGAAAAAATAGTGGAGAAAACCTCACATAATGTGGCAGATCTATTTCAGATAAACAAGAGAGGATATATAAGAGAAGGATATTTTGCTGACATTGTATTATTTGATATGGAGTCAAAAACTGAAGTGAAAAAAAATAATATTCTTTCAAAATGTAAATGGAGCCCCTTCGAAAATGAAACCTTTAACTCCAAAGTTATTCATACAATAGTTTCTGGATGTCATATATATAATAATGGGGAAATTATTGGTGAGGAGACCGGAATGAGGATGAGTTTCAATAGAGATTAGAAAATTTGTCTTAATAGTAACATTATTCTAGATTTGCTGATTCAAAATGGTGGTTGTAGTTCAGTTGGTTAGAACGCCTGATTGTGGTTCAGGAGGTCGCCGGTTCGAGTCCGGTCTTCCACCCTTCAAAAGCAGTTAACCACTTAACTGCTTTTTTTAATTAATAGAAATTATATTTAAACCTACTCATTTCTTGGCAGTTATTTGGCAGTTTTTATAAATCCATTGATTTGTCAAATAATTTTTTGAATTTTTTTTAGAATTTATACATTGAGATAACTGCTTATTTAATAGATCAATACCCTGATCTATTCAAGTTCTAAATCAAATGTGGAAAACTTTTTTTATTTGGAATCTCAAAAATTAAATAAACTCCTCGTTATATACGTATCAGAACAATAATTCTGAACTTGTTAGTTTTTTGGCTAGATACTTTTCGGCTGACAGTTAATTAATGCTCATAGAAAATAGCAGAATGAGCGAGGCAGGTGCAAGTAAAACGCCTAGCGGGGGATACAAACTATATATGTATCTAAGAGTTTACAGATTGACGCATTGTTGTATAGTTGTAGCGTTAAGTCTAGGGTGAAACGGAAACTCAACGGAGGCAAAGTTTAATTCTAGAGACACATTTCTTTTTATTGATGGGTAAGGGGAAGTGTGTCTTTTTAAATCTTGCCAAAGGTGTGTCTAGTGATAAATCCAAAAATCTAACAAAGGCAATTGGGAAATAATTGAAAATGAAAAATCAATCAGCAGAATATTTAAATGGTTTACTTAAGATTGGCAAATGGAATTATCAAGTTTCAATTAATGTAGATTATAAAATCAGTTATTCTTATTTGGATAGAATAATTAATAAAGTTCTAGCTATACAAGGAATCAAAAAAGTATTTGGGGTATCATCCACAAATAAATCAATAGGAAGTTTTATCTACTTAATAGTTGAAGGTAAAAATGTCACAAAAAGAAAGTTAGAACAAACTCTGAAATTGAAAGACAATATCCTTGAGAACGTCAATAAAATTAAATCTAGAAAAGAACTTTACCATTTGTGCAGGCATTTGGGTAAAGATTATTCTTATCATAACATAGCAGTTAAAAAATCATAGAATAACATATGCCATTTCAAGAAGGTAATCAATACGGTAAGACAACTAAAAGGGGTGAAGGAAAGATTACTTCAGAAATAAGAGAAAGGTT
>CAJXDN010000016.1 GCA_913052485.1 uncultured Flammeovirgaceae bacterium
TGCATCACTTGGCACTGCAAGTGAATAAGAACCGTTGACATCTGTAGTAGTACCAACAGTCGTACCTTGAAGAATAACGTTAACACCTGGAAGACCACTTCCGTCTTCGTCCGATGTTACATTACCCGTGATAGTTCTGTCTTGAGCCCAAACATTTGAAGCCAAGAACAAGAAACTAACTAGTAAAAATCTAAACATAGTTTAATTGTTTATTTAGTTATTATTTAATTAATAATTGTTTAACAATAAATTTCATTCTCTTTATCATTTTTGGCAAATAATGTCCAAAAAATAAAAAAAAGAAGATAAGTCTCCCAACCCAAAATCTTCATTTAGAGCAAGGAAACAAATATTTTAAGGTTTTTTAACAAAAAACCCATTGGCTATTTTAATAATAACAAATGAAAAATCAAATATTTCTCATTTATTTTAAAATAGGGTATTGAATTAATAGAGTATGATTACTTCTATTTTCTAATGAATAATTGTAAATTCTATCCTTCTATTTTTTGGTCCATCATAACCAACTTTCAAAGGCTTCGAACTCCCATAACCTCTATAGCTAATTTTTAACTTTTTATTACTCAATGAAACCAAATACTCATAGACCGATTTTGCCCTCTTCTCTGATAAAATTTTATTATATTCCTGAGTTCCAATATTATCAGTGTGCCCCGAAATTAAAATCTGTTTAATCTGATTATCTATTAACCAATCAAAAATTACCTCAATATATTTTTTTGATAAATCATTTAAGATATAATTATCGAAATCAAAATAAATATTTTCAAGTATTATATTGTCTTTAAAAGGAGTTAAATAAATTGATATTGTATCTCTTTCATCCAGTGAAATTACTTTTGGTATATATCCATCAGCATCTAGAACTGCAAATGAGTTTTTGAGATAGTTATTATCAATTGGTGTACTAGTTTTAAAATTTATTTCTAATGAACTATTCCTAGCTAAAATATTTCCAGATAATTCTTTACTTGAAATAAGATCAAAAGCTTCTACAACCGTATATTCATTTTTTGACTGATATTTTTTACTTAACCTCCCCACAATTATTTGAGATTTTATATTTTGATTTAATTTATCTTCAGAAGTGTAAAAAATTAAATCATCTGTCAGGTAAATAGAAGATTCATCCAAGTGTGAATTAATTGATGAACCAAGGTTTAAAACAATTTTATTTTTTGATTCTAGACCATCAAGTAGAAATAAGTCAAATCCACCAAACGAATTAATCCTATTAGAAGAAAAATATAATATTCCTTCTCTTATAAAAGGTGATACCTCCTCATAACTAGAATTAACTTCTTCATAGTTGACAGCATTTGCCCACTCCCCACCACTTTTTTTTGTGAAATAAATATCTCTTCCCCCAGTTCCCCCTGGTCTATTTGATACGAAAAAGAGCATATCACCATAAAGAAAGGGCTGAGAATCCCAGTAGTCTGAATTTATATTTTCTGACATCTTCATAGGCTCAGTCCAGGAATTTCCTCGTTTCTCGAGATAATATAAATCACAAGAATTTTTTTTAAAATTCATTTCACATGATGTATATATTAACAATCTACCATTATCTGATATTGTAGGAGATCCCTCATTATTTTCTGTATTAAGAAAGGAGACACTGCTATTTAATAATATTGTATTGTCAATAACTGAGAATGAAGATATATCTTCGTCATCAAAAAGATTGTTACCTTTTCTTTTTGTGTAATAGAGCTCCTCAGATATTACATCATACTGGGGAGAATATTGTAAGTAAGAATCACTTATCGCAGATTTATAATCATAACTTATTAGATCTGGTAAATCCTTATATAAATTATAATTTATGTGATTTAGATATTTTGGATATGAAATATATTTAAGAGTGTCTTCAACTTGTAAAAAAAACTCCTTTGATTTTAAAATTTCTCCAGACATGAAAAAGAATTCACCTAAGTTGTAGTTTACTTCATCTATATTTTCTGAACATTTCAAATTAGTGTACCTAAGGAACCATTTCTTAAAATCTCCAAGTTTATTAATTTTTTTATACGATAACCCTAACTTAAAAATAGCTGAACAAAAATTCGGATCAACCTTGTACGATTTTAGATAAAAATTGATGGCTGACTCAAAATCTCCTACTTTAAAAAAATTATTTCCTTCCGTATAAAACTTTACTGCTTTTTTTTTGTTTTGAGAAAATACACAATCGCTCACGAGGAAAAATATGAAAGAAAAAATAAATAAAAATTTACTCGACATGAAGGTATTTATGTGTTTGAAGAGATATTCTCCACTTTGGATTTAATTTAATGTAGTCTAATATTTTTGGATTAATTATATCGGACTTAGACCATTCTGCTTGAAGAATGAGTTCAGGTTTATTTTTTATTTGTCTCAGTAAATACTCTGCCCAACTAAAATCTGAGTCTTTACTTATAATAATTTTTAGCTCGTTAGATATTTTAAAAAATTCATCAAGAGGCTTCTTAAATTTCTTTGGAGAGAAACATATCCAGTCAAAATATCCTGAAACAGGATGTGTACCAGATGTCTCTATATGAATTTTTTTTCCGAGCTTTTTGAGCGCAGATGTTAAATCTGTTAAGTTATGCATTAAGGGTTCTCCACCAGTAATAATTACGAGGTCTGTAGAAAATTTTTTGATTTCATTAGTAATTTCGTCAATGGATTTGTATTGACTACTATCAATTTCCCAAGAATCTTTTACATCACACCAGTCACAGTTTACATCACACCCAGCTAGTCTTATAAAATAGGATGGCTTACCAGAATGAGTGCCCTCCCCCTGAATGCTATAGAACGATTCCATCACAGGAAATGAAGCTTTAAATACTGAACTTTTCACAATAAATCTTTAGAGTATTTTGTAGCAAAGATACAATGGTCATTGGGCCAACACCTCCAGGAACTGGAGTAATAAGGCTCGCCTTCTTTCTTACATTATCAAAATCGACATCGCCAACTATTTTATATCCTGATTTTTTTGAGGAGTCTTCCACTCTTGAAATTCCTACGTCTATTATGGCTACCCCATCTTTTACCATATCAGCCGTCACAAGTTTTGGCTTTCCTACAGCAGAAATAATTAGATCAGCATCTGCGGTAAAGTACTTAATGTCTTTAGTTTTACTATTACAGACTACAACAGTTGCGTCCTCCTTTTCAACTAACATCTGAGCAATTGCTCCACCAACATTTCTACTTGCTCCCAAGACAACACATTTTTTTGAATCAATATCAATACCATACCTTTCAATTAGTGTCATTACACCTAAGCCAGTAGCAGGCATCAATTTCTTATTTTTTGATGAAATACTACCTATATTGTCGTTTGTGAATCCGTCAATATCTTTGGAAGGATCTATTAACTCAATAACTTTTTGGACACTTAAATGATTCGGTAGCGGTACCTGAACAATAAATCCGTCTAAGTCTTCGTCTTTATTCATATCAGCAATTAATTCTGATAATTTATCTTGTTTAATGTTATCGTTTAAACTTATTAACTTTGCCTCTATCCCAACACTCTCACATGCCTTTAATTTTGCGTTAACATATATCTTACTTGGACCATGATCACCGACTAAAACAATTTTTATGGATGGTGCTCTATTACCTCTAAAGATAGATTCTGAAATAAGTTTAGATATCTCATCTTTAATTTCACCTGCAACTTTTTTCCCGTCAATTAAATTACTCATCGATTTTTAATACTGCTAAAAAGGCATTTTGAGGAATTTCAACATTCCCAACTTGCCTCATTCTTTTCTTACCTTTTTTCTGTTTCTCAAGAAGCTTTCTCTTCCTAGTTATATCTCCACCGTAACACTTTGCAGTGACATTTTTTCTCAAAGCCCTTACTGTTT
This sequence comes from uncultured Flammeovirgaceae bacterium, assembly GCA_913052485.1. Taxonomy (GTDB): domain Bacteria; phylum Bacteroidota; class Bacteroidia; order Cytophagales; family MED-G16; genus MED-G16. Next base: position 3,897 of record CAJXDN010000016.1, read on the forward strand.
CTCTAGCAATAATTTTATTTCCAATAGATGCCTGCACTGCAATCTCAAACATTTGCCTAGGTAATAACTCCTTTAATTTTTCACATAATTTTTTTCCCCAGCTATATGCCTTATCTCTATGAACAATCGCAGATAAAGCATCAACCTTATCCCCATTGAGCATAATATCTAATTTTGACATTTTAGATTCAGAAAATCCAGATAAATCATAATCTAAAGATGCATATCCTCTTGAAATTGATTTTAACTTATCATAAAAATCAAATACAATCTCAGATAATGGTAATGTGAATGATAACTCTACTCTATCTTTTGAGAGATAAACCTGATTTTTTAATATACCTCTTCTATCAATGCAGAGTTTAATAACACTACCTATAAAGTCGGATTTAGTTATTATCTGGGCAGTAATTACTGGCTCCTCAATCTTAGATATTTCATTTGGCTCTGGCATCTCAGAGGGAGCATATATACTTGTCATCTCACCATTTGTTTTGAAACAGTTAAATTCAACAGAGGGAACTGTTGTAATAACAGACATATCAAATTCTCTTTCTAACCTTTCCTGGATAATATCCATATGAAGCATACCAAGAAATCCACACCTGAAGCCAAATCCTAGAGCAGCAGAGGTTTCAGGCTCCCAGACGAGAGAGGCATCATTTAATTGTAATTTTTCGAGTGAGTTTCTTAACTCCTCATAATCAGAGCTATCAACGGGATAGATTCCTGCAAATACCATTGGCTTAACATCCTCAAAACCTTTGATAGCATCAATTGTATCATTTTTGCTATGGGTGATTGTGTCACCCACTTTAACTTCTTTTGCATTTTTTATACCAGAGATTAAGTACCCAACATTTCCAGATGAAATTTCATTTTTAGACTCTTTTTTTAATTTTAAGATTCCTATCTCATCAACATTATACTCTTTACCCGTATTAACAAACTTTACTTTATCACCCTGCCTAATTTTTCCATTAAAAACTCTGAAAAGCACCTCAATCCCTCTGTAAGAATTATATTCAGAGTCAAAAATCATAGCCTGGAGAGGTTTATCATCATCTCCTCGTGGGGGTGGAATTTTATTTATTACTTCTCTAACTAAATTTTCAATTCCAATTCCATCTTTTGCGCTAACATGTAGGATCTCATTTTTTTCACAACCTATCAAGTCAATAACTTGATCTGAAACCTCTTCAATCATTGCACCTGGTAAGTCGATTTTATTTAGAACAGGAATTATCTCTAAGCCTTGCTCTAAAGCGAGATATAGATTTGATATTGTTTGAGCCTGGATACCTTGAGAGGCGTCTACAACAAGAAGTGCACCTTCACAAGATGCGATTGATCGCGAGACCTCGTACGAAAAATCTACATGACCAGGAGTATCAATCAGATTTAAAGTAAAAACTGAATTTTCATGTTTATGAGACATCTGAATCGCATGAGATTTAATCGTTATTCCTCTCTCCCTCTCAAGGTCCATATTATCAAGAAGTTGGTTTGTCATATCCCTTGAATCAACAGTTCGAGTAAACTCCAAAAGTCTATCTGCTAGGGTACTCTTTCCGTGGTCTATATGAGCTATAATAGAAAAATTTCTTATTTTTTCCATAGGTATTAAATTCAAAATTAGACAATAAATATCTATTTTATTTGGTTAGTTTCCATCTTTTATGAGACCAAAGCCAATCCCCTGGATTTTGAATTATTTTATTCTCTAAATGATTTACATATTCATTTATTATAGATTTATTTTTTTTATGTGGAAGGCTAGAAATATTAATAAATTCAGCAACGTACTTACCTCTTGATTTTCTTTCCATTGAAATAAAATAAACTACACTATTTGTTAATCTTGGTATATAATTTATAGAATCAAAAAAAGCTGTATCTTGATTTAACATCCTTACCCACTCTACTCTATTATTAGAGTTTGGAGATTGATCAGCAGCTATTCCTAAAGTGCTTATTTCTTTAATATCACTCCTTAACTTAAAAATAATTTCTTTGGATTCAACCATAATTGTTCCAAACCTTGACCTTGATTTAAATATTATATCATTCAATTTTTTATTTGATAATTTTTTATATACCGCATGCATTCTTTTATCTAAATTTAATTCTAATGAGAGTAATAACCATTCCCAATTACATTGGTGGCTTGTTAAAAAAACTACCCTCTCATTATTTGATGTATGATTATTAATTATATCTATATTTTTGAAGGACACAGATTTTAATATATCACTCTTTCTGATTGAAAAAGATTTAATTGTCTCAAAGAAAATATCACAGAAATTATAATAAAATCTATTTTTAATTTTATTGTACTCAACTTCAGATAAGTTAGGGAAAGAGTTCCTAATATTTTCGTCGACAACTTTCTTCCTATAAAATCTAGAGATAAATACATAAAATATATCAGAGAATATGTACAGAACTCTAATTGGTAATCTTGAAAATAGATAATAAAAGAATTTCATACAGCTAAATGATTTTTCTTAGCTTATTACTTTTTGAATTACTTTCAATTTGAATAGTTTCTTTTATCGACTTATCCCTTCTAATTAGTGTTTTTACATACTTCCAAGTTGCATTAATTCTATCTCTATTTAAATCGATTATGAGATAGCCGTGATCTCTTGTATTAGTATATTTAAGATGGGGGTTAATAGACTTATCTAAAATATAATTTTCATGATCAATTAAATTTTGAATAGGAACATTTGAAAACCTCTCATCTGAATTACCAGAATTAATACTAGGGGTACCAAACTCCAACGCATAAGGTTTGATGGGAATATTAGATTCTAGAGGTATATGATTTACCTCAAAGGCCCAAGACTGATGTGTGTCACCAGTTAGGAAAACTACATCATCAATATTATTTTTAATTATGTGATCTGCAATTTTTTGTCTTTCAACAGGGTACCCATCCCATGAATCTAAATTTATATTAAAGTCAGGCCGTCCGTAATTTAAATATGAGAAAATAACTTGATTTCCTATTATTTTCCATTGGGAACTCTTATCCGACAAATTACTAAGAAACCATTCGAGTTGGGTTTCTCCTAACATAGTCCGATCAAGAAGAAATAATGATGTATCCTCCAAGCTTTCTGCCTGTTTTGTTCTTCCCTCAAGCCTCTCCTCTAATATTATTAAGTCAGCCAAATATCCAAATTGAAATTTTCTATATGGCTTCTGTTTTTCTCTTATCGGCTGCCACTCATAGTAAGCTTGTAACGCGGAAGAAATTCTCTTAGAAAAGCTTCCCTCTTCATCTTCCTGATGATTCTCTGCACCATCTTTGTAAGTATCATTTGTAGTTTCGTGATCGTCCCATATTAAAATAAAGGGATGATTTTTATGGGCATTAATTAAGTCAGGATCTAATTTATACTGAGAATGTCTAACCCTGTAATCATATAATGATAAAATTTCTCTATCTGGTAGGTGTAACCTTTCAAATATTCCGTTGCTATAGTCTCTAGATTTATACTCATATATGTAGTCTCCTAAATGGATAACTACATCAAGATCTTCATAAGCAAGAGACGCATAAGCATTGAAAAATCCTCTCTGGTAATCACTGCAACTTATTGCTGCAAACCTAAGAGAATCAGTTAGATTACTTATTGTCTTAGTCTTACCTACAATAGATTCCGTACCAAATGCCTCAAACTTATAATAATAAGTCTCTCCGGGACTTAATCTATCCACATCAACTTTCACTGTATAATCTCTATCAATATTTGTTACGAATACACCCTCATTTATTAAATTTTTAAAATCAGCAGCAGAGGATATCTTCCACTTCACTGGCACTTTATTTAATTTTGTTTTTGGTGTTACTCTTGTCCATATTATCACCCTATCCTCTAACGGATCACCAGATGCTACACCATGATAGAAAGGCGCTAAAGAGTCAATTTTAAGATCATCAACTTCTTCAGTAAAAACCAAGTTCTCATTACCACAACTAAATAAAAAAAACGAGGCAACTATTAAGTTAATGAAAATAAATATGTTGTTCATTATTGATATTTAATACAAAATTAGATTATTAATGTTTTACTCAATGAATATAAGTGAATTATATTTGAGTGCAAAATGAAAATATCAGCATCAGTTTACTCTAATAATGACAGAACGTTAGAGACCCTCATAAAAGATTTAGATAACTACAATGTAGATATGCTACATGTTGACTTTAATGACAATAAAAATGAATTAAAGAAAATAGAGAAAGACATAAAACAAATTAGAAATTTATGTGAAAAACCTATTGACCTCCATATTATATCAGATAATCCGAACAAATACTCCAAATTTATTCAAGACTACAAAATAGAATATGTAACATATCAATTAGAAAATATGGTTGAGGAATTAGATATTTCTAAATCAAACCATACAAAATATGGGATAGCTATTACCTCAGATACCTCAATAAATCAATTTGACAAATACAAAAATTTTTGTGATTTTATATTACTTATGACCACTATCCCTGGAGAGAGCGGAGGTAAATTCAATAACATAAATTTTAAAAAAATTAGAGAGTTTAAAAGTACTTATCCATCAAAAAAAATTCATATAGATGGAGGTGTAAATGATGAAATTGCATTTATTTTAAGAATTCATGGGGTAAAATCAGTTGTGTCAGGATCTTATCTGGTCAACGGTGATATTGCAAAGTCACTATTAGAGTTAAAATCCTCGGTAACTTCATCTGAAATTAAAATAAAGGAGTTTATGCAGATTAGAGAGGAAATTCCTATTGTTAACAGGGATTGTAGTGTTGAAGATCTTCTAATTAAAATTGAAGAGTATGATCTTGGTTTTGTATGTGTAGAGGATGAGAATATGAAATTTTTAGGAATTATCAGTATGGCTGATATTAGAAAAGGAATGCTAAATGATTTTAATCATTTTCAAAATCTTAAAGCTCACAATTTATTAAATGATAATCCTATCGTAATTAAAGAAAGTAACAGTATTAATAATATGTTAAGTACTATTCAAAATAAGAATTTTCTAATATCTTTTATACCTGTAATAAATAATTCAAAAAAATTAGTGGGACTTGTCACATTTTTTAACCTAATAAAAAGCGAATCATGATTATACATTTGAAAGAGGACACATCAGCCAAAGATGCAAATAAAATAGCTGAAGAGACGGAGGGAAAACTAATCTTTAATGATCAAAATAAGCTTATCGTAACTTCATCAAAGAAAAAAACTATTGATCAAAATATTAAAAAATATATATCTAGCACCCATATTCTTGATTCAGACATACAATTATCAAGTAGAGATTATATCAAGGAAACAAGGACTGTTAATATAAATAACTTTGAAATTGGTGGAAATACTAATAACACACTAATGATTACAGGGCCCTGCTCGATTGAAAGTAGAGAACAAATAAGACAATCAGCTAATCTTCTTAAAAAATTAAAATTGACAACCTTAAGAGCAGGATGTTTTAAGCCGAGGACCTCTCCCTACTCTTTCCAAGGTTTAGGTTTAGATGGTCTTAAAATGTTATCGGATATTAGGGATGAGTATGGTTTTAATATTATATCAGAGGTAAAGGACGCATCTCACGTAGAAGATGTGATTAACTACACAGATATAATTCAAATTGGTGCAAAAGCTATGTACGACCATGGTATTTTAAGAGAAACAGGTCAACAGAATAAACCTGTTCTCTTAAAAAGAGGTTTTGGGTCAAATTTGCAAGAATTTGTTCAGGCAGCTGAATTCATATTATCTGAAGGTAATCAAAATGTAATTTTATGCGAGAGAGGAATAAGAACATTTGAAACAAAGACAAGATTTACCCTTGATTTATGTGGTGTGTCTTTTCTAAAAGAATATACTAATTTACCAATCATACTAGATACTAGTCATGCCATGGGATACAGCTACGGTGTTCCTGACTTAACAAGGGCATGTGTCGCAATGGGGATTGATGGCCTATTAATTGAAAGTCATCCAAACCCATCAGTTGCCAAGTCTGATGCCTCCCAACAACTTAATTTTAAAGAATTTGAAGAAATGTTCTCTAGTTTAATTCCTGTCTGCAAATCTGTTAATAGAAATTTAATATGAAAATACCTAAAATAAAGATATTAATACTAGATGTTGACGGAACAATGACAGATAATGGTATTTATATTGACGAAAATGGTATTGAGTCAAAAAGGTATAATGCAAAAGATGGTGTTGGGATCTATGAATTAATTAAAAATAATATTAAAATAGGGATAATTAGCCACTCTGAAAGAGGCGATGGGATAAGGTCAAGGGCCTCATACCTCGGTATAGAAAAATGCTATGTTGGTAACTTACCTAAAGACAAAGTTCTGATGGATTGGATAGATGAAGAAGAAATTAAACTTGATGAAGTTGGCTTTATTGGAGACGATATTAATGATATGAGTTTAATTAAAATTGTAGGATTTAGCGCATGTCCAAGTGACGCATCCAGTCCCGTAAAAGAAAATGTTTCTTTAGTTCTCAAGACAAAGGGGGGATATGGTTGTGTAAGGGAATTTAGTGATTTATATTTGAGCCAGATATAAGAAAATGAGTATTCTAGTAGACAAAAACTCGAAAGTAATTGTTCAAGGTTTTACAGGATCAGAGGGAACTTTTCATACAACCCAAATGCTTGAATATGGAACTAATGTAATTGGTGGAGTTACACCTGGAAAGGGGGGAACACAACATATAGATAGACCTGTATTTGATACTGTAAACAATGCAAAATTAGAAACTGGTGCAAATGTATCTATAATTTTTGTTCCTCCAGCGTTTGCTGCTGACGCTATCTTAGAATCTATAGACTCAGAAATAGGAGTTATAGTTGCTATTACGGAAGGAATTCCGGTAAAAGATATGATTAAAGTAAAATCGGCATTAAAAAATAAAAAATGCACTTTAATTGGCCCAAATTGCCCAGGAATAATTACCCCTGATGAGGCTAAAGTTGGTATAATGCCTGGTTTTGTATTTAAAAAAGGAAATATTGGTATAGTTTCAAAATCTGGAACCTTAACATACGAGGCAGCAGACCAAGTTGTAAAAGCAGGGTTTGGAGTATCAACTGCCATTGGAATTGGTGGAGATCCAATTGTGGGCACATCAACTCTAGATGCTATAAAACTATTTATGGATGATGATGATACCTCAGGAATAGTTATGATTGGTGAGATTGGTGGGAATTATGAGGCAGAGGCATCTAAATGGATAAAAGAAAATGGTAATAAAAAGCCTGTTGTTGGATTTATTGCTGGCCAAACAGCACCAAAAGGAAAAAGAATGGGTCATGCAGGTGCAATCATTGGAGGAAAAGATGATACAGCTGAGGCTAAAATGAAAATAATGAGAGAGTGCAACTTAACTGTTGCAGAATCGCCTGCCAATATTGGATCAAAACTAAAGGGACTACTATAAATGAATAACTTCGTTGTAAGCTGCAGCCGTAGCTTCCATAATAGCCTCCGACATGGTCGGATGAGGATGAACTGATTTTATAATTTCATGGGCAGTTGTTTCTAACTTTCTTGCAGCAACAACTTCGGCTATCATTTCTGTAACATTATATCCTACCATATGACAACCTAACCACTCACCGTATTTCTTATCAAATATAACTTTTACAAATCCATCAGAATGACCTGCTGCATTTGCCTTTCCTGATGCTGAAAATGGAAATTTTCCAACATTGACATCATAACCTAAATCTTTAGCTTGTTTCTCAGTAAATCCAACAGAGGCAACTTCAGGACTACAATAAGTACAGGACGGAATATTATCATAATTTAAAACACCTGGGTTTTTTCCTGCTATTTTCTCAACACATATAATACCTTCTGCAGATGCAACATGAGCCAGAGCGGGTCCTTTAGTTATGTCTCCAATTGCATAAATTCCATCAATGTTTGTTCTATAATAATCATCAACATTAATTTTTCCCTTTTCAGTAATAATTCCAAGTTCTTCCAGACCTATGTTTTTAATATTAGTCTCAACACCAACTGCAGATAGAACAATATCACAGTCAATATTAGAGTCCTGCTCTCCAGAAGTGAAAGTAACTTTACATCCTTTAGAGTTTGTAGAAACTCCTTTGACCTCTGTATTTGTCATCACATTAATTCCGGACTTTTGAAATGTTTTTTCTAATTGTTTTGAGACATCAATATCTTCCAGAGGAAGAATGTTTGGCAAATACTCAACTAATGTTACTTTAGTTCCAATACTATTATAGAAATAAGCAAACTCAGAACCTATGGCACCTGAACCAACAATTACCATCGACTTTGGTTGTTTTTTTAGAGTCATTGCTTTTCGATACTCAATAACTCTCTCACCATCAATTTTTATATTTGGGAGTTCCCTGGATCTACCACCAGTGGCAATAATTATGTTATCGGCTTTGTGAACATTTTTATTATTTTTTTCATCTTGGACCTCAACTTCATTCTTAGAAATAAGTTTACCAAATCCAGATAGAATATCTATCTTATTTTTTTTCATAAGAAAATTTACTCCCTTACTCATACCGTCAGCAACGCCTCTACTTCGATTAATTACAGAATTAAAATCAACACTTGAACCTTTAATATTTATGCCATAATCACTTGAATGACTTACATAGTCAAATACTTGAGCACTTTTTAGTAGAGCCTTTGTTGGTATGCATCCCCAATTAAGACATATACCGCCTAATGATTCTTTTTCAACTACAGCTACTTTCATTCCGAGCTGAGAAGCTCTAATAGCTGCTACGTATCCACCAGGGCCAGATCCAATAACAATTAAGTTGTATGACATAGTTTTATTTTTTGACAAATTTATATTCTAAATATTTATTATAAAACTATTGATAATTTTATCTTAAAATTTGTAAAAAAGTTTATATAATTTTATAGGGAACGAAAAAATAATAATGAGAATTCTAGAAAATAAAACAGCTATTATCACAGGGGGCTCCAAAGGAATAGGAAGAGGAATTGTTGAAAAATTTGCAAGTGAAGGTTGTGATATAGCATTCACTTATCTAAGCAGTGAATCTTCAGCTGACGAAGTTGAGAAGAAAGCAATTAAATCTGGAGTAAAAGTTAAAAAATATAGATCTGACGCGTCAAGTTTTGAAGAAAGTAATCAACTCATAGAGGATGTGATAAATGACTTTGGATCTTATGATATTTTAATTAATAATGCCGGTATAACAAGAGACAACTTACTACTTAGGATGGATGAAGAATCCTGGAAAAAAGTAATAGATATAAACCTTAACTCATGCTTTAACTTAACTAAAAGTGCAGTTAAAGAATTTATGAAGAAGAAAGATGGAGCCATAATAAATATTAGCTCAATAGTAGGAGTAAAAGGTAACGCAGGACAATCTAATTATTCCGCTTCAAAAGCAGGTATAAATGGATTCACAAAATCGATTGCTTTAGAATTAGGGTCAAGAAATATAAGGTGTAACGCCATAGCACCAGGATTTATTGAAACGGATATGACTAGTAAAGGAGATGGGAAATTATTAGAGGATTGGATTGAATCAATCCCTCTAAAAAGAGCTGGAAATGTAGATGACGTAGCTAATCTGTGTGCATATCTTGCATCTGATCAAGCATCATACATAACCGGACAAATTATAAAAGTTGATGGAGGTCTTGTTACTTAGACTTCTGCTTATTTTTAGAGGTATCTAACTTTGTGATCTTAATAGCTTTTGATTTCTTGTCATAGTCGGCAAGAACTAAGTCACCCTTTTTAACTTTTCCTGATAAAATTTCTTCAGCTAAAACATCTTCTATATGTTTTTGGATCGCTCTCTCAAGAGGTCTAGCACCGTACTTAGGATTATAGCCTTTGTCAATAATGAAATCTTTAGCCTTATCAGTTAAATCAATTGAATAACCAATTTCGTCAGCTTTTGAATATAACTTTTTAAGATTAATATCTATTATTTTATAGAGTTCATCCTTTGTAAGAGAATTAAAAATTATAATATCGTCAAGTCTATTTATAAATTCTGGATTGAAAGTTCTTTGTAACGCCTTATCAATAGTAGAATTTAAGTTTTCATTGATGTTGTCTGCTCTAGACTTAGTTTCAAAACCTATACCTGCACCAAAGTCCTGAACGTCCCTAGCGCCTACGTTAGACGTCATAATTAGAATGGTATTTCTGAAGTCTACTCTGTGACCTAAACCATCAGTAAGGAATCCTTCGTCTAAAATCTGTAAAAGAAGGTTAAAAACATCAGGATGTGCTTTCTCAATTTCATCTAATAATATAACACTGTAAGGCTTTCTCCTTACTTTTTCGCTTAACTGTCCACCTTCCTCATAACCAACATAACCTGGAGGAGCTCCAACAAGTCTAGAAATAGAAAACTTCTCCATATATTCAGACATGTCGACCCTTATAAGAGCATCATCCTTATCAAAAAGGTAGTTAGCGAGAACCTTTGCAAGTTCAGTTTTACCAACACCTGTTGGACCTAAGAAGATAAATGAACCAATTGGTTTCTTTGGATCCTTTAAACCGACCCTTGTCCTTTTAATAGCTCTAACAAGCTTATCTATAGCATCATCCTGACCAACAACTTTTTTAGATAATTCCTTAGGCATATTGAGAAGCCTACTACTTTCATTCTGCTTAATTCTCTCCAATGGAATTCCTGTAATCATAGATACTACTTCAGCAATATTTTTCTCTCCAACATTATGTCTTTTCTTCTTAGAATCTTCAATCCACTTTTTCTTCTGTTCTTCAAGCTCGGAGAGTAACTTTTTCTCAGTATCCCTCAACTGAGCGGCCTCCTCATATTTCTGATTTTGTACAACCTGGTTCTTCTGTTTTTTTATTTCCTCAATTTTTGATTCGATATCTACAATAATTTCTGGCACATCAAGGTTATGCATGTGTACTCTTGAACCCGCCTCATCCATCAGGTCGATAGCTTTATCAGGGAGAAATCTATCGCTTATATATCTGTCAGATAGTTTTACACAAGCCTCAATTGCCTCCTTCGAGTAGATGACGTTGTGATGGGTCTCATATCGATCCTTAATATTATCTAGTATATTTTCAGTCTCTTCAGGAGTTGTAGGATCAATGACAACTACTTGAAATCTTCTAGCTAGGGCTCCATCTTTTTCTACATATTGTCTGTACTCATCTAAAGTGGTTGCACCAATACATTGCAATTCACCCCTTGCTAAAGCCGGTTTGAACATGTTAGATGCATCCAAGGAGCCAGACGCTCCACCGGCACCGACTATAGTATGAAGTTCATCGATGAAAAGTATTATATTATCTGACTTCTCTATTTCAGTCATGACAGCTTTCATCCTTTCTTCAAACTGTCCTCTATATTTAGTACCTGCTACTAATGACGCTAAATCAAGGGTTACCACTCTCTTATTATGTAAAATTCTTGATACTTTCTTTTGTACTATTCTTAATGCTAATGCCTCAGCTATGGCAGTTTTTCCTACCCCAGGCTCACCTATAAGTATAGGATTATTCTTTTTTCTTCTTGTAAGAATCTGAGCTACCCTTTCGATTTCCTTTTCTCTTCCAATTACTGAATCTAATTTGTTTTGCTCAGCAAGCTTTGTTAGGTCTTTTCCAAAATTATCAAGTATAGGAGTCTTAGATTTTTCTTTTGATTTAGGTGAATTTGCTTTTGCGCTACCTTTTATATTTGACATTTCATCGTCTTCAAGTGGTTCTGATGATGTAGTAGCTTGAGGATTACTTGTTTGATATTCCAACAGCTCCTTGACAACATCATAAGTCACGTCAAATTTATCAAGTATCTGTGTGGCAATATTATCCTCATCTCTTAAAATTGAAAGTAATAAATGTTCAGTCCCTATCAACTTACTTTTAAAAATTTTAGCTTCAAGGTATGTGATCTTTAAGACCTTTTCAGTCTGTCTAGTTAATGGAATGTTTGTAACATTTTTTAAGTTAGATGAAGTTGTATTTTTGGTATTATGCTCAACAGATGCTCTAAGATCTTCTAGACTAATACCTAATTTTTTTAGTAAGCCAATAGCAACGCCTTCACCTTCTCTTATTACACCTAATAATAGATGCTCGGTACCTATGTAGTCATGACCTAGGCGTAAGGCCTCTTCTCTACTCAGTGAAATTACTTCTTTGACTCTATTTGAAAATTTAGCTTCCATACTATTGTAACGTAAGATTAACTTATTTTGATAAAAAAACTATTAATTTTTTTTTAAAAATTTCTTATGTAGTACCCCGACTCGGGTCCCTTAAGAAATAACAAATCAATCACACTAACACTATAATCAAAAACCTTGCCATGAAAAAAATTTTCTCTAATATCTTTAATATTTTGTTTTTTGTTATTGATATAACTTCTCTCATTTCGATTTATTTTATCATTATTTGTTGTTTTTGTGTTTTTTATATGGATTGGTGTCTGAAAATTTAAAAATTTATGTATAAGTGTCAATAAGTCATGATTTAAGTCTACCAGGAAATTATGTCTGGTTTTGATTTTATCAATTATCTCATCAATATAAAATATATAGTAGGGATATTTTCCATATGAGGACTGAATTGACTGGATGTGACTATTTATCCAATTGTTTGAAAAATCTATTTTGATATCCTTTATGTAGCAATCTTTTTTTGGTATTATTATAGGCACCTTAATATCAAAGGAGTTAGTTGAGTTGATTAGAGTTGTTTTATTTATATCATTTACATCATCACACCTTAAATCCATAGCTATGCTGATTTCATTGTCATTGAAATCTTTGAAAAAATTTACAGATGGAAGATATTTTGGTTGAACTAAAATCATATTATTACCTTTACAATTAAATACAAAATGAAGAAAAAAAAAATATTAATTCCCCTAATTATCTTCTCTACAATATTTACCACTATAAGTGTATACACATATCAGATGTTATATTCGCCAAATTTCCTAATTAATTCCAAAGATAAATTCATAATAATTGACGAGAATACCGACTTTGGATCTCTAGTTAATCAATTGGAAGAAGATACAATAATAAATGATATTTTATCTTTTAGCTTTTTAAGTAAATTAATGGACTACCAACAAAATATAAGGATTGGAGCTTATAAGGTAAGAACAAATATGAACAATTACTCCATGATTTCAATGTTGAGATCTGGAAATCAAACGCCAATAAATTTAACTTTTAGCTATGCAAGAAAAATAGAAGATTTAGCTGAAAAAATATCAGACAAATTGAAAATGTCAAAAGATGATCTTCTTTCTTATATCAATAATAACATAGATGATTTTGATAATTTTAATGATAAGGATATTATCAGTATTTTCCTGCCAGACACATACCAAATATATTGGAATGTATCTCCTGAGGGTTTAGTTCAAAAGATGTATGGCGAATACAAAAAATTTTGGAATAGAGAAAGATTAAAAAAACTAGATCTAATAAATCTAAACCAGAAAGAGGTCTCAGTCCTTGCGTCAATAGTTGCTTCAGAAACTAGGATGATAGATGAAGCTGATAGGATTGCAGGAGTTTATTTAAATAGGCTAAAGAAAAATATGTTGCTTCAGGCTGATCCCACCCTAGTTTTTGCTGCTGATGATTTTTCCATAAGAAGAGTCCTAAATAAACATAAAAAAATTAAGTCACCTTACAATACATATATTAACAAGGGGCTCCCTCCAGGACCAATAAGATTAGTATCAAAAGAATATATAGATGCAGTTCTTAATTACGAAGAACATAATTTTATATTTTTTTGTGCCAAAGATGACTTTTCAGGGTACCATGCGTTTGCTACAAATTTATCTGAACATAACAGAAATGCAAGAAAATTTCAAAGAGCCCTTGACAGTAGAAAAATTTTTAAATAATGATAAGTGGAAAAATAAAATTAAGAGTTAGATATTCAGATACCGATCAAATGGGGTACGTATATTATGGTAGATATGCTAGTTTTTATGAAATTGCAAGGGTTGAGCTATTTCGAGAATTAGGGTTTTCATATAAAACTTTAGAGGAAAGTGGTATCGGGATGCCAGTAATTAATTTAGAAATTAAATATATTTTATCTATTAAATACGATGAGGAAATTACCATAAAAACGAGCATAAAAGAAATACCTTCTTCAAGGATTATATTTTTTTATGAAATTTATAATCAGGATAATATATTATCTAATACAGCAAAAACAACATTAACATTCATTAATTTATCTAGTAAAAGACCAGTAAGAACTCCAAAAGAACTGATTGAAATAATTAAAGATAAATTTTAATGAAATCTATTTTTGATAATATAGTTACCTTTTTACGAGCATTATTTAAGAGACTTTATTTGGTAGGAAATACAGTTAGTTATTATAACGTATTTAAAATATTTAAAATTAAACTTAGAGAAGATGAAATATTTGAAAGATCACTAGCAGTAGCTTTCAGTTTCACAATAGCGTCTTTTCCATTTATAATTTTTCTATTTACTCTAATACCGTACATTAATGCTTGGATACCAGAAATCAATTCAGAAAAAATATTAATATTTCTACAAAATATTATGCCCCCTGAAATGTTTAGTATTACAGAAAATACTATTCTAGATCTAGTTGAAACTAAAAGAGGAGGGTTATTATCAGTTGGTGTCATTTCATCAATATTCTTATCTTCGAATGGATTTAATACACTAATTAAGACCTTTAATAGCTGTCATAGGATTAGAGAGAACCGAAGTTTCTATGAGACTAGATTAATTGCAATGCTGCTAACTTTTATATTTTTTATAGTTACAATTATTGCAATTGTTCTCTCAACACTCGGTGATTTTATTATATCTATTATTCTAGATTATAATATTTTTAGAGATGTAGAATATTATACAATTAATAGCTATAAACTTCTATCTCTCCTTATATCATTTTATTTACTCATAACCTCAATTTTTTATTTTGCTCCTGTTAAACATAATAAGTGGACATTTATTTCTTCAGGATCAATAATCTCAACTGTAGGGTGTGTTGTCATCTCTTTAGCCTTCTCTTACTATATAAATAATTTTCCAACATATAATAAACTGTATGGATCAATAGGGATTTTAATAGCTTACATGGGCTGGGTTTATGTAATTTCATCAATTATTCTTGTTGGATTTGAATGGAATACCAGTATTGATATTGCTATAAACAAATTAAAATCTAAATTTAATTAAAGGGTATTTTTGGCAAATGTGGTAATTAATATATTTTTGCTGCCAAGATTATAATAGAGGAGTGGCAGAGTGGTCGAATGCGGCGGTCTTGAAAACCGTTGTACCGCAAGGTACCGGGGGTTCGAATCCCTCCTCCTCTGCATATTAAATTCCAAGTTGAGATCAGATTTTTTCAAGAATGTGTACGATGTAGTGAGGCTGATCCCACCAGGCAAAGTGACGTCTTATGGTGCTATAGCTAGATATCTTGGAACATCTAAAAGTGCTCGAGTTGTGGGTTGGGCCATGAATAATTCTCATCATGATCAATCTATACCCGCTCACAGAGTTGTAAACAGGAATGGCCTTTTAACTGGGAAACATCATTTCCATGGAGAGGAGACAATGGAAAATCTTCTTAAAGAAGAAGGTATTTTAGTAAAAAAAGATAGGATTGATAATTTCAAAGAAGTATTTTGGGACCCATTAAATGAGCTTGAGTTATAATATGAAAAAATTTTTTATTCTAATTTCTTTCATCATATGTCATAATGTGAATAGTCAGGGCAGTTTAAAAAATCTCTTTATCAAGTGTGATAGATGTGACAATAATTTTCTAAAAAACGAAATAAATTTTGTCAATCACGTGAGAGAACAAGCTCTTGCTGATATTCAATTATTTATCTACAGAAATAGAAATGCAAATAATGGAAATAGATATTCTTTAGATTTTATTGGAAAAAACAGTTACCAAGGAAGGGAACTATCGCTTAATCTAGATACAAATCCCAGATTTACTAGGGACGAGGTTAGAAACGCATTAAAAAGAAAGATTGATGTCGGTCTAATATATTTTTTAGTTGAAAGTGACATTTCTGAGAAAATAAATATTTCATTTGATTCAGTTGATAATAAAAAAGAATATTATGGAATGAGTTCAGATAAATGGAAAAATTGGGTTTTTCAGACTTCTGGTGATGCTAGATTTGAAAATGAAACAAGTAGGAAAGAATCAAATATTAGGATTGAATTAGATGCAGATAAAGTTACTGAAAAAATAAAATTACAATTTGATGTCGATTTTGAAAGATCAAATAATGAATATGAAAATCAGGATAATATTTATATCAGTAAAAGAAACAGAAAATCATTCAATGCTAAAAGTGTTTGGAGTATTAGTAAGAAATGGTCAGTAGGTTTTACTGCAGGTGCAAGTGGAGACACTTATCAAAATATAGACTTTAGATATCATTTTTTACCAGCAATTGAATATAGTTTTTTTCCATATGAAGAATTTATAAGAAGAGAGATGGTTATCAATTACAGGATTGGTTATGGCTACAGAAATTATATTGAAGAAACCATATATAATAAGTTTGAAGAAAATGTGTACCTCCATCAACTTGCTTTTGAGACTAGATTTAGACAACCGTGGGGGGAAATCTATTCAACTTTAAGAGGCAAATCATTTCTGCATGATCCATCTAAGAATAGTTTTAGTCTCGACAGCTGGTTTTCTATCCGGGTGTTTGAAGGTTTGTCATTGAGACTAGGTGGCGAGATAGAACTAATTAGAGACCAATTAAGTTTACCTAAGGGAAATGCTTCAATTGAAGATTTATTATTACAACAACAAGAAATCGCAACAGATTTCAGGTCAGAGTTTTCTGTCGGTATCAGCTATACTTTTGGGTCGGCATTTAATAATTATTTGAATAGTAGACTATGATCTTATTTCTTTATTAGAAACAAGCCAAAAAATGTTAAAAGACCATTCAATAATAAAATTTCAAAACCAAACCTGTATCCAAATAATAACTCTTCAGAATAAATATTGATTAAATAGCTAATTAATGGAGAAATTAAACAGACAAAAAATACAAACTTGTCTTTAATTTTATATTTCGTAAAAATACCAAAAGAGAAAAGACCAAGTAGTGGTCCATAAGTATACCCAGCTGCCTTAAAAATTGAATTGATTACACTTTCATCATTAATTTCATTAAAAATTAATATGACAATAAAAAGTAAAATTGAAAAACCTATATGTACCATTAGCCTGATTCTTCTTTTGTTATCCCTTTTTTGAATATCTAAAAAATCAATAGAAAAAGAAGTAGTTAATGAAGTCAAAGCAGAATCTGCACTTGAATACGCAGCCGCAATAATTCCTAAAATAAAGATAATAGAGGTTAAGAAACCCAATTCATTTAATGCTAATAAAGGATATAAGTCATCTGTACTTGTAGGTAACTGAAAGTTTACTGATTCAGAGTAAAGATATAGCAGTGCTCCAAGGAATAGAAACAAGAGATTTGCTATAACTAATATCACACAAAACCAGAAAATATTTTTTTGTGCATCTCCAAGATTCCTACAGGTTAAATTTTTTTGCATCATATCTTGATCAAGGCCAGTCATAACAATTGCAATAAATGCTCCAGAAATAAATTGTTTGAAAAAATCATTACCGGCTCTCCAATCAAAATAAAAAATATTAGAATAGGAACTATTCTTAACCATATGAAAGGATTCATATAATGAAATATTCATTTTATCTGTTATGATAACTATTGTAATGATGACAGCAGATAACATAAAAAGAGTTTGAAGTGCATCAGTCCAAACTATAGTTTTAATCCCTCCTTTGAAGGTATAGATCCAAATTAATAATATTGTTATAAGTACTGAAAAGAAATACGGAAGACCTAATTGATTAAATATTGCAATTTGAAGAACGCCAGCAACTAGAAATAATCTAAATGAAGCTCCTATCGTTCTAGACAATAAAAAGAAAAAGGCGCCAGCCTTGTAGCTATAAAAACCAAACCTATCTTCGAGGTAAGTATATATTGAAATTAGATTATGCTTATAGTATAGAGGCAATAATACTTTTGCTATTACATAGTACCCTACTAAGTAGCCCAAAACAACCTGGAAATAACTAAAGTTAGAACTCCCTACTTCGCCAGGCACTGAAATAAAGGTAACACCTGACAATGAAGTTCCTATCATACCAAATGCAACTAAATACCAGGGAGATGATCTGTTGGCATTAAAGAAATCAGTGAAAGTTGATTTTTTCGAGGTGAGATTTGATATAAATAATAGTACCAAAAAATATATTATAAAAATCAGAAGTATAATATTAGCATTCATATCTATTTTTGGAAAAAAACAATTATGTTAGGGTTTGTTTTTAATAAAGTTAAATCAAAATCAAAATTAGATTTCATATAGAAGTTATTTTTTAATGAAGCTTCCAACCAAAATTTTAGAAAATGCAGTTACTGAGATATCAAAACTTCCTGGAATTGGTAAAAAAACTGCACTAAGGCTTTCTTTATATCTTCTAAAAAAAGATTTACAATTCTCAAAAGATATATCAAAAGCAATTAATGACCTAAAGGAAAAAACAACATTCTGCCATGTGTGTCACATGATATGTGACGAGGGTAGATGTTACTGCCAAATTGAGAGCACATCAATTAACAGAGAGTTATTATGTGTTGTGGAGGATACGCCTGATGTACTTGCAATACAAAATACAAACTACTATAACGGGTTATTTCATGTGATTGGTGGTCTTATATCTCCTATAGATGGAATTGGACCAGAAAATTTAAATATTGAAAGCCTTGTCAAAAGAATTGATAAAGGTGAAATAAAGGAAATTATTTTTGCATTAAGCCCAACACTTGACGGAGATACTACATCTTTTTACATTTCAAAAAAGCTTTCAAAGTATAACCTTAAAATAACTACAATCTCTAGAGGAATACCGATAGGTGGCGAAATTGAGTACGCAGATGAAATCACATTAGGTAAAAGTATCTCTTCGAGAATTAATTATAATTTACAACAATGAAAAATTTAGAGTCAAAAAGATTACAGAAAGTTGAAGAATCATCTA
>CAJXDN010000017.1 GCA_913052485.1 uncultured Flammeovirgaceae bacterium
CTTTACTTAACATTTAAAAATTAAAATAATGAAAAATATATTTAAACTTAATTACCTATTATTCGCAGTACTAACCTTATTTGTTTTTACTGCCTGTGAGGAAGACGAGGCTATACCCGAAGAAGAGAATGAGGTGGAAGTTATTACTGATGTAACACTTGTTTTTACATCTGACGCAGGAGCTGTTGTGACTGCTAGTGCGCAAGACCCCGATGGTGAGGGTGTTCAAGAACTTGTTGTGAAAGATGAAATTAAATTACAATCAGGTACAACTTACACGCTAACCTTTGAGGTAATGAACAACTTAGAATCTCCAGGAGAAGATATTGGTGAAGAAATAGCTGAAGAAGATGATGAACACCAAATTTTCTTTGCATTTTCTGAAGGTGCTTTCTCAAATCCTACAGGTAATGGAAATATTGACAATGCTTCAGATCCGATTAATTATAATGATACTGATGGTAATGGAAATCCACTAGGTCTTAACACAACCTGGACAGCTGGAAATCCAACTACTGCAGGATCTTTTACTGTGAGATTGCAACATCAACCTGATGTAAAAACTGCTACTTCTGGTGCAAATGATGGTGACACAGATTTTGAATTACTATTTAGACTGACAATAGAGTAAATTTTACTTTAGTTAAATTTTATATTACACTCTCTATAAATTTTTAGAGAGTGTATTTTTTTTATTACTAATAATTAGAAAGTTATTTCTTAATTTCGTCATTATTTAATAGTCTCAAATTTCAAAAAAATTATGTGTTCTGTAAATAATAATATAAATACAGATTGTAGGTGCGTTTGCAATAGCACCCACAAATATTATACAGTAATCAAGTCGTGCTGTATAATATACCTTCTTCTATTATCTTCTCTGGACATACAATCTCAGGATATATGTGATAAATCAATCTCAGGTGAGGTTATAGATAAAGAAACAAATAATCCATTACCAGATGTTATAGTAAGGGCAATAAGTAATCCTCAGGTTTATGGTAATAGGGTCTTATATAATTCCTCCGATAAATTTTCTATCTCAGATGAAAATGGAAAATTTTTACTAGAAGAATTATGCGCTGATGAAGATAGCCTCATTTTTTCAAGGATTGGGTATCAGGATACTTTGATTTCATTAAATGCTAATTATTGGTCAATTTCATTAACTGAGAAGTCAGTTGAATTAGAAAATGTGATTATATCGGACGAAAGAGAAAAAATTTTAGGAGCTCAGACAATGTCGCGAGAGACAATCAGTTTAGAAGATAAAGTTATCGATTGGACATCATCTTTCGCGAGTATTACAAGTGAAGTAGACGGTGTAACTTTTATTTCTAAGGGATCTAATGTTGAGAGACCTGTTATCCATGGTTTATATGGTAACAGAGTATTGGTACTTAATAATTATCTAATACATGGATTTCAGAACTGGGGTGATGACCATGCACCAGAAATTAATGTTTCTTCAGTTGATAGAATATCAGTGTTAAAGGGTTCATCTGGTGTCCGTTTTGGGCCAGAGGCTTTAGGAGGAGCAATAATTATCGAACCCAATCCGATTAAATTAGAAGAACCATATTATTTGTCCATTAACTCAGGTTATCAGACCAATGGGAGAGGAACAAACCTTAGTATTAATACTGGGAAAGGTTTTAAAAATTTAGGATTTAATTTGGGCGTAAGTAATGTAATGATAGGAGACAGGCACGCTCCCTCATACTCACTTACTAACTCAGGTAAAGAGGAAAAAGGATTTAATCTTGGGTTACACTATCACCTGAATAGTTTTGACATCAAGCTTTATTACAGCTATGTTGATGTAAACCTTGCATTACTGAGATCGTCAGTTTTTCATAGTGGAAATGCTATATCAAGGGCGATAAGCTCAGAAGAACCCTTGTTTATAAGACCTTTTTCTTTTGATATAAATGAGCCAAATCAGTTAGTTAATCATCACTTAGGAAAACTAAATATTAACTGGTGGTATAATGAAAATGATAAGTTATCATTCGTCTTTGGAAGACAATTAAATAAAAGGAAAGAATTTGATGTCAGAAGAAATGCAGAAAAGCCTATAATTGATTTAGATCTTATTACAACTGACCTAATGCTTGACTGGGATCATTCCCTCTCAGAAAATTCTGAAGGTCTAATAGGGTTACATTTTTTTAATCAGGATAACGATAACAATCCTGGTACGTCAACAACTCCTTATATCCCAAATTATAATACTAATAGATATAGTTTCTTTCTTATCGAAAATTTAAAATTTGGGAATAGTCAAATTGAGGTTGGAGTAAGAGTTGATAACGAAGATTATAATGTCAGGGGAAGGGAGGTCTCTCAAAAAATCTTTATTGATGAGCACTCATTAACTAATACCACATTTTCAGTAGGATTTGAAAATCAGTTATCTGAAAAATTTTCATTTAGAACTAATTTAGGATCAGCGTGGAGAACACCTAACATGGCTGAGCTATATAGCTTTGGCTCTCACGGATTCAAGAATTCATTTGGGTTGTTGAGATACTACTACAATGATGGTAATGAATTGAGAACCAATAAAGTTACAATAATGAGTGAGAGCTTACTCCCACCGGAAAAATCAGTAAAACTTATAAATGAGTTAGACTATAAATCTGAAAAAAACGAAATTAAATTAACGTTATTTTCAAATTATATCAAGAATTATGTCTTTCAGAGACCAATTGGACTCTATGGAACTATTAGAGGACCAATGCCATATTTTATATTTGATCAGAGTGATGTGTTATTTATTGGATCAGATCTAACATTTAAAAGAGAGTTTACCAATAAGTTTAAGTCATCATTAGCTTTAAATTATATATGGTCAAATAATTTAGATAATAATGGAAAACTTATTAATCAGCCGCCAGTCAGACTAGAAAATAATCTTGATTTCGAAACTAACAGTTTCTGGAAGGTTAATTATTCTGTGATATCCTTGAAATCCAGCTATACATTTCGTCAGTTCCATGCACCAATGACAATTACCCCTGACAATTTAATAAGTGGTGGAGCTAAAATCACTCCTGAAACTCATATTTTTGATTTTAAAGATGCTCCAGAAGGATATTTTCTCCTTGATTTTTCATGGAAATTAAATATCAAAGATTTTGGTGTTTCATTAATTGTCAAAAATCTTTTAAATGAGAAATATAGAAACTACTTGAATGAGATGAGATATTTTGCAGATGAACCAGGAAGAAATTTTATAATTAATTTATCTTATAATTTTAAAAAGAAGAATTAATTTAAAATTCATTACATAATTTACATAAAAAAGATTTTTAAGCTTATAACATCTAATCACATATGCAAAGAGATATATTCTGTAAACTCTCTCTTTATTTTATTCTTCTATTTTCCGGTAATGTGGTTTATTCTCAGATCGAGATAAGTGGTTACATTCAAGAAAGTGGTTCTGGGGAGAGACTTCCATACTCAAACATTTATTTAGATGCGCTACAGTTAGGCTCAAGTGCAAACGAAAATGGATTCTTTTCATTTAAAGGAGACGTAAAACCTGGTATGATTTTAAAAGCAAGTTATGTTGGCTACCAGACAAAATTGATCGAGCTAACTGATGAACTAATTAATAATCAATTAGTTATTGACCTTATTCCTTTAACTTCTACCCTAAACGAGGTTGTTATCTCAACTGAATCAAGTAAGTTCTTACAGTCAAGTTCAGAGATAAGTGCCCACAGGATATCAGTACAACAACTAAGTCTGATGCCTTCGATAGGAGAGGTTGATATATTTAGATCTCTGCAGCTACTGCCGGGGGTTAGTGCCACACAAGAAAGCAGTTCGGGGCTTTATGTTAGAGGTGGTCAACCACAAGAAAACCTTGTCCTTCTTGACGGTATCAAGGTATATAATGTGGATCATTTTTTCGGTTTTTTTAGTGCCTTTAATGCAAATGCAGTGAAGAGTGTAGACCTATATAAAGGTGCATTTCCTGCTAAATATGGTGGGAGGTTGTCAAGTGTGATCGATCTCACCGGTAAGGTTGGGAGTTTTAATGAGGTTCAAGGAAATTTGAATGTAAACTTGCTAAGTGCTTCAGGCTCAATTGAAATCCCTTTCCTAAAGAAATTTAGTTTATTTGTTGCCGGAAGAAGGTCATTTACTGATATACTTCAATCTTCATTTTTTGATAAGATTTACAATCAATTTGACCCAGATGATGACATTGAAAACTTGGATCCTTGGGTTCCAAAATTTAATTTTTATGATTTTAATGGTAAGTTGTCCTATAAGCCAACTAGTGACGATCTCATAACTTTAAGTTTCTATAGGGGAGAAGATAATTTAAGAGAATCTAGTGATACTAGAAGATATCAATACCCAAACTTTGGTGATATTGATAAGATAGAAATACTTGGAGATTTAGATAGAATATCTGAGTGGGGAAATAGAGGTTATGCATTCAAGTGGTCTCGTCAGTGGAATAGTAGATTTTATAACACCTTAAATATTTCCTATTCGGAGTACTATAATTATCAGGATGAATCATACTTTGTTGAGGCTAAGATTCCAGATTTAGATTCTACAATTTTTAATTTTAATGTTATTCTTGATCAGGATAACACAGTTCAGGATTTCACAGCTAGGTATGATGCCGAGATATTATCTGGGAAAAATAACAAGTTTGAGTTAGGATTTGAATTAACAAAATCTGATGTCGACTACCTTTTTGTCAGAGATGACACGCTTACTATCTTGAACACAAAACAAAATTCAGATTTATATTCAGGGTATCTCTCCTATGACTTGAACTCTGTCAAAAACTTAAATTTAAAAATCGGTGTTAGGGGAAATAGGTATGAGTTAACCGACAAAAATTACTTTTCACCAAGATTTCAGGCGGATTACTCTTTCTTACAAAACTTAAAAATTAAACTTGGTTACGGACATCACTTCCAATTTGTTAAACAGATTATTGGTGAGAATGTAACATCAAGGTCGAGGGATTTCTGGTTACTTTCTGATAATGAGAATGTGAATGTAGGTGAATCAATTCATTTCATTGCAGGTTTATCTTATGAAAATGATAAGTGGTTATTCGACACAGAATTTTTTTACAAGGAGATATCAAATCTCACTGAGTTCTCGTTACGGTTTCAGAGTGCAGGCTTAAATAATTTATTTTTCAATGGTAGTGGGAATGCAAGGGGTTTTGAGACTCTAATTCAAAAAAAGATAAATAAATATACTGGGTGGATATCCTATACATTTACAGATGCTGAAAATATTTATCCTCTGTTGAATGATGGAAAAAGTTTTCCAGCTCCACAAATTCAAAGAAATGAATTTAAGATATTTAATAATTACGAAACTAATGGTTGGAATTTTTCTGCCTCATTTATTTATGGGTCAGGTCAGACATTTACTGAGCCATCTTATAAGTATAATATATCTTTATTAGATGAATCGAGTTTGACATTTATTGGAGTTGGACCTAAAAATGGATCACTTCTTCCAGATTACCATAGACTTGATGTATCGGTTCACCACGTATTTAACATTAATAAATCCAAAGGCGATATTGGGTTGTCAATATTTAATCTGTATAACAGACAAAATGTGTGGTATTATGAATATCAATTTGATTATGTCCCTTACGAAAGACAGGTAAAAAAATATTTAGGGATTGTTCCTAACCTATCATTTAAATTTAGTTTTTAGATATGAAAAAATTAGTATTACCTTTTATTATTATTCTATTTTCTTGTGATGTGGAGACGCCAATTGAAGATAATTTTGTGATTGAAGCTTTTTTATTTCAGGGTGAGGATGTAGACGATATTAAAATTAAGAAAACCCAACTTTGGAATTCTTTAGATAGTGTCGACACATATTTATCTGATGCTGAAATTAAAATATTTGGAGGTGGAAAAGAATTCATACTGAGTTATAATCCATCTGACGAAAATTATTTATCAAATGAAAATATAGATATAATCTCAGGAAATAAATATGGGTTAGAGGTTAAAGTTGGAGATAGGCTTGCAACTTCTGAAACAGTTGTCCCCACAAAACCTGTGGGGCTTAGTATATCTGAAAATAAGATAGTTGTTAAACCATTGGCTCTATCTCCACAATTACCAAATATTCTTAGAACTTTATTTGATGAGGCAAGGACAAATATTACCTGGGATAGTTCTTCCGGTGAGTATCATTACCTCACCATTAAATATGTGGGATCGACAGAGGACCCAATATTTGATGATGAAATTCCTGGTCAAGTAGGTGATTTCTTCTCTAACTTTTCAATTCAATCTGAACCAACAACTGGGAATAGTTATAACGTTATTTGTATGAGCCTTCAAAATTATGGAAAGTATATGGTGACACTCTACAAAATAAATCAAGACTATGTGAGTTTATTTGAATCTGAGGTACAAGATGGTACCGAACTTAATGACCCTCCCTCAAATATTATAAATGCATTTGGTATCTTTACGGCCTTCGCGAGTGATACGATATCTTTTGAAATCGTAAGAGACTAATTATTTTCTAATCCAGTAAGCTATCCATATAAGTACTCCTTGAACGGGTAATCTCCATGTCGCAATTTCCTGGGTAGCGCCAATTGCTTTTTGAGCTATCTCGCTCTGGAATAAATAAATGTTTGCCGGGAATACAGCTACAAGTAAAAGTATAAGACCAACTGAACCGCGGTACCTGTATTTTGGAATTAATATCATTATCCCAAATAAAATTTCAAATAAACCACTGATGTAAACCAATTCTAGGTGGTAGGGTAGATAAGGTGGCACTATAGCTAAAAAAAATTGAGGATCGATAAAATGTTTAATACCAACGATCACATAAAATATTGATGATATAATTATTAAAATATACTTAGCTATTATAACTTTCATATCGTATATATACGAGTTATGAAGAAAGTTTTATATGTTTTTTTGATATTATTTAGTTTTAGTATAAAGTCTCAAGATGCAACTAGCATTCTTAAAAAGTCAGAAGAAAATTTAAGGGGTATCAAATCATCTTACACAGAGATGTCTATAACAATTGTAAGACCTAAATGGAAAAAGGAGATGACTATGAAGGGTTGGTCGGTAGGTGAAGACTTTTTCTCCTCAGTTGTAATGACTCCAATTAAGGAAAAGGGAACTGTTTTTTTGAAAAGAGAAAATGAGGTGTGGAATTATGTTCCTTCAATTGAGAGGACTATAAAACTCCCACCGTCAATGATGATGCAAAATTGGATGGGCACAGATTTTACAAATGACGATTTGGTACAGAGGTCCTCAATCTCTGACGACTACACTAATACTATTACTGGAAATGAAGAAATTGATGGATACGATTGTTGGAAAATAGAACTCATACCTAATGAAGATGCACCTGTAGTTTGGGGTAAACTTGTGATGTGGATAGATAAAACTGATTATATGCAGTTAAAAACAGAATTTTATGATGAGTATGAGGATATGGTAAGTGTAATGACATCAAAGCAAATAAAAGATTTTAATGGTAAAAAATTACCTGCAGTAATTGAATATGTTCCATTAGATAAAGAAGGTAACAAAACAATTATTGAAAGGCTTGTCTGGAATTTTGATATTGATATCAATCAGAGATATTTTCTGCCTAGTAATATGAAAAATTTAAGATGATTTTTAAAATTGCTTGGCGAAATATTTATAGAAATAAAAAAAGAAGTTTAATCACTATTACTTCTGTGTTTGCTGCTTTATTATTAATAATCTTAATGCGAGCCCTCCAGTTTGGTTTCTATGATAAATTAATTGAGACGGTTGTAGAGTCATATGCAGGATATGTTGAAATACATGCAGATGGTTTCTGGGATAATCAAAGTCTAGATAACTCAATGCAGGTCGATCAACAACTTTTAGATGATATTCAATCTGTCAAAGGTGTTGAAAATATTGTTCAAAGGCTCCAAACCTTTTCTTTAATTTCTTTAGGTGAAAAAACGAAAGGTGGCGTAATTAATGGCATTAACTTATCTGAAGAACAAAAAATTACAGACTGGAATAAGAAAATGGTTTCTGGATCATTTGATCTTAGTGACAATGAAATAATCATAGCAAAGGGTATCGCTGAATTTTTTGGTATCTCAGAAAATGATACCCTGATATTATATGGGCAAGGTTACAGAGGTATGATGGCAGCAGGTAAGTATCCTGTGAAAGGAGTTATTGATTTAAAAAATCCAGATTTAAATAAAATAGGTCTTTTTATGACTATGGAATCCGTTAGAAATTATATTTCATCTGATGAGATATCTACACATATTATTATAGGTAAAGAAAAGTATTATGATGAGGGTAAGATAGTTGAGGATTTAGCTCTAATCCTTTCAGATGATTACGAGGTAATGACTTGGAAAGAAACTTTACCAGAAATTGAGCAGACAATTACTGCCGATAGCGCTGGAGGTTTGATAATGGCTTTTATTCTTTATGTAATAGTTGTATTTGGAATGTTTGGAACTGTTTTGATGATGACTGAGGAGAGAAAATATGAATTTGGGGTATTGATTTCCATAGGAATGAGTAGAATCAGATTATTTGGAATAATTCTCGTTGAAACTATTATTTTATCAATGGTAGGAGTTGTTCTTGCAGTTATGGTTACCTATCCAATTAGTATCTACTATAATATTAATCCAATTGATATGGCTATCTTAATGGGAGATGGTGCTGTACAGATGATTGAAGAAATGGGATTTTCACCGATGATCCCAATGTCAATATCGTGGGATATTCCTTTATCCCATTCTTTAGTAATTTTTATCTTTTCGTTATTGATATCAATCTATCCCGCAATAAAAATATCTAAACTTAACCCAGTAAAATCAATGAAAATATGAATTTATTGACTTTAATAAAAATATCTTGGAGGAATATTTGGAGGAATAAATTAAGAAGTTTTGTTGTTATTTTCTCAATAGTATTTGGGTTACTTGGTGGGATAATAATAATAGCAATGAGCTATGGACTCAATGAGGAGAGAATGAATAATGCGGTTGATACGTATCTTTCACATATCCAGATTCATAATATTTTATTTTCAGAGGACTATAATATTAAACATACTATAAATAATCTTGATATTATAGAGAAAGCTATAAATGAGGATGAAAGAGTCGTCTCCTATTCTAAGAGAATAGTTTTAAATGGTATGCTTTCTAATTCAAATGGATCTTATGGTATCCAAGTTAAGGGGATTGAGCCAGAGAAAGAGGTGAAAGTTACAAATACATATGAAAAGATAATTGATGGTGAATATTTTAAGTCAAAGAGAGATAATACAATTTTAGTTGGTAAAAAATTAGCAGATAAGTTAAATCTCAATTTGAAATCTAAAGTTGTTATTACATTTCAGGATGAAAATTATGAGTTGACTTCTCTCCTTTACAGAGTCGAAGGAATCTTTAGATCAGGAAATTCTAGATATGATGAAATGAATGTTTTTGTAAAAAATAAGAGTATAATTAAAAATCTTCCTGGATTTAAAGGGTATCATGAAATGCCTATTCTTTTGAATGATATAGATTTAAGAGGCGAAGTGAAAAAAGATTTAATTCCTCTAAGCTCTGAAAATATTGTTGAGGGTTGGGATGATATATCAAAAGAACTTGCTTACGCTAACGAAATGTTAAGTGCCGTACTATATATATTTATGATGATCATATTGTCTGGACTTTCATTTGGCGTTGTAAATACCATGCTGATGGCAATACTTGAGAGAAGAAAAGAGATTGGAATGTTAATGTCAATAGGAATGAACAGATATAAAATTTTTATGATGATTTCACTTGAGACAATATTTTTATCTCTAATAGCTCTTCCTTTTGGGTTACTAACCTCATATATGATTGTAGACTACTACTCTGTTGTAGGTATTGATCTTAGTGTTGTAGAAGCGGGACTTGAAAATTTTGGTGTGGGTACAAGATTATATTTCAAAGTTCCAAATGAAGAATACTTTAATGTTTCTTTAATGGTATTTGTTATTTCTATTTTTTCTTCAGTATTCCCATCTATAAGAGCATTAAAAATTAATCCGGTTGAAGCAACAAAAACTATATAAATTTCAATAATGATAGAGACAAAAAAACTTTTAAAAATTTATAATCCAGGAAAATATGAGGTTAAGGCAGTCAATGATGTGAGTACAGTCTTTGCTGAAGGAGAGTTTACTGCTGTGGTTGGACCATCAGGATCTGGTAAGACTACTTTTTTGAATTGTGTTGGTGGGCTAGATACACCTTCATCAGGTGATGTTATAATTTCAGACGAAAATATCACCAAGCTTTCTGGAGCTGAAATTATTAAGTATAGGTTAAATAATATAGGTTTTGTTTTTCAAGCATATAATCTAATTCCTGTTCTATCTGCAAGAGAAAATATAGAGATGATAATGCTTCTTCAAGGCGCAGATGAAAAAATTAGAAAGTCAAGAACAGATGAGTTATTAAACCAAGTTGGTCTTTACGAGATGAGAAACAGAAGGCCTTCTCAACTTTCAGGAGGTCAGCAGCAGAGAGTTGCTGTAGCAAGAGCCTTAGCCTCAAAACCAAAATTTATTTTAGCAGATGAACCAACTGCTAACCTTGATACCTCCTCAACATCTAATTTATTAGATATCATGAACAAATTAAATATCAATGAGAAGATAACATTTATTTTTTCAACTCATGATCAGAGAGTTATAGATAGAGCAAGAAGAGTTTTAACTTTAGAAGATGGAAAGATTGTCAATGATATTAAGAAGTAGACTTTTTATTCTTGTTATTTTATCCCTTATTCATTTTAATAGTTCATCTCAAAAAATAAAACCCTCTATTTCTCTTAACGGTTATGTTAAGTATTTACCAGCTCATATGAATTATAGTTTTTTTGAATCAGAAAACAATCACTTGATTCATAACAGACTTAATTTTAAAGGTTATTTTGGGAGTAACCTATCCATGGGCATTGAAATAAGAAATAGGATCTTTTTTGGAGATGTACCTACAATACAAGGAGATAATGGTTTAATTGATATGTCATATTTCATTGTAAGAGAAGAGAAGGTAGCCTTTAACTCTATGATAGATAGGTTGTGGGTAAAATATCAGTATAATAAGATCGAGCTGAGTGTAGGTAGACAGCGTGTTAATTGGGGTGTTAATACTATCTGGAATAATAATGATTTATTTAATGCATATAATTTTATAGACTTTGACTACATAGAAAGACCTGGTTCTGATGTCATCAGATTTATATATACTGGAGACAACTTAACTAGTTTTGAGATAGTTTATATGCCAAACGAAAGAAATGGTTATACTCTAGCAGGTGTATATAAATTGAATTCTTTTGGATATGATTTTCAATTATTAGCAGCTAATTATTTTGATGATATAGTAGTTGGTGGTGGTTGGGCAGGAAATATAAAAGGAGCCGGATTTAAAGGGGAAGTTTCATATTTTATAGATAAAAATCAGTATAAAAACTCTATGAGTTTATCTACATCTTTTGATTATTCTATAAAAAGTGGATTTTATTTTCTTGGATCTTACTTATATAATTCAAATGGTCAAAATGAATCAAATTTTTTGAGCCTTATTAACATTAATCAAAATGTTTTATCTCCTAAAAATTTGATGCCGTCAAAACATTCATATCTTCTACAAGTAAGTAAACCAATATCCCCTCCTCTGAATACGTCAATCAATATACTATATGGTAAGGGAATAAAATTATTATATATATCACCTAGTTTAACTTATGATATAAATTCAAGACTTGATGCGTCTTTCATCGGTCAGTTCTTTTATCTTGACAACTTAGGAGATTTTAAAAATATTTTAAAAGGGTACTATCTTCAATTGAAGTATAGCTTTTAAAAACCATTTTTTAATTTCCACATACTGAAGTCCTCTTTATTTACCATGTATCCCCAATGTAGAAGAGATTGCCTCACTGCGAGAGAGAAGGTGTGGTCATCAACTGTAGTTGATTTTTTTTGTATTTTAGAGTAGATATAATTTCTCCATCTTCCCTTCTCCCCACAAAAATTATTCCATCTTTGAATTTGTCTTAAATCGTCATCAGTTCTTCTGCCTAAATAATACCTACAGTACCACTGGAACCAACCCCTTGGATCTTGCTCATTTATCCAACCTTTCTCCTCCCACTCCTCTTGACTAAGACCTGATTTTATTTTAAAATAATTTACCTTACGATTATACTTTTGAGACTTGTACTGAGATTCATCAAGACCCTGAAACCAATCTCTTGGAAATTCATTACTGTCTATAGCTAATTTACCACCGTTATTATAGAAGTAGATACCACCAAAAGATCCAAGCTGTATAACATCCTTCGGAGAAAGGTTAGGAGAGAAATCCATTAGTCTAGTTTTTCAATTTCAGCTAAGATTCTATTAGCTTCTGCAAGTTTTGAGTCACTATCCTTCCTGCTGACATTAGATAGCTCATATGATTGTTTCAGTAACTTATTGTACTTGTCAATTAATTTTTCCTTTTTAGATTTAAACAAACCAAACATAACCTCCTTAACGAGTTATAATTATATTGGTTTTCAGTTTATTGCATTTTTGATTATTGGATTTTTTTCATCGAAGTATATTAACTCACAGTTACAGTCAATTTTCAAGTATTTCTCAATTATTTTACTAGAGTTAACATCAAAGTAGGTTATAAAAAAAGTTCTATCCTCTAAATAAATCATTCCATCACCAGGTAAACTATTTCCTTCTTTTGAAATTATTGGAGTAATAAAATCTGTACATCCAATTGGGTTAGGAACTGCACATTCCTCCTGTTCATTTTTA
Organism: uncultured Flammeovirgaceae bacterium; assembly: GCA_913052485.1. Classification (GTDB taxonomy): domain Bacteria; phylum Bacteroidota; class Bacteroidia; order Cytophagales; family MED-G16; genus MED-G16. The sequence goes on from CAJXDN010000017.1 coordinate 12,874, forward strand.
ATATTATTACAACCTATCATATGTAAAAGGAGTATAGCTATTATATATTTAATAGAAATGGTATTAGAGAAAAACGTTTTACTCATAATTTTATTTGTTTGGGGCATCCCAAGTACTTATTTCAGAAGTAAATTTAGAAAAATTGTTTATAAAACAGACGATTGGAAAATTAATATTAAGCCAGTTTTTAAGAAAGAGATAGTTGGTCTTTTCACCAATTTATATCCTGAAAATAAAGATTATATCACTATACGAAACCAGTACAGGATATACCTCTTAATTTATTTAATACTTTTTATTCTATATTCTTCACAATGAAAGTTTTTTTATTATTTCAACTATTATCTAACAGTTACCTATGTGCTGTTATATTAATTACCCAATTCGTAACCTATCCGAGTTTCCTACAAGCTGATACTCAAAAATTTATTAGTTATCATAGAAAATATGTTAATATAATTTCATTCTTAGTAGCTCCCGTCATGTTGATAGAGTTGATCACATTATCTGTTCTAGTATATATGACTAATGATTTTTTACTAATTAAAAGTTTAATATTATTAATTTGTATATGGCTGACTACTTTCATAATGATGGTTCCAACTCATAACAATTTATCTGTAAAATTTGATGAAGAAGAAATAAAAAAACTTATTAATTACAATTGGATAAGAACTTTTCTGTGGTTTCTGAAGCTTGTTGTTATATTTTTTATATTATATGAAAAATTTTAAGGATTTAGATATAGATCGTATTATCCAGATGTGTTGGGAGGATCGAACCCCCTTCGATGCAATTAAATCTCAATTTAATATTTCAGAGAAAGAAGTTATTTCTATTATGAGAAATAACTTGAGAGAAAGATCGTTCCTAAATTGGAGGAGAAGAGTAGATAACAGAAAAACAAAACACCAGTCATTAAGTGTTCCTCAGAAAAAAAGGTTCAAGTCAAAGTCTCAAAGACAGATATCATTTAACAGGTTCAAGTAATTTAAAATTTATCAAATATTTGAAATATTGAAATTGTTATAGTTTCTTTATCTTCGTATTTCAATAAATTAAATTATCTATGAGAATGATATTATCAATTCTGTTTTACTTATTCATTAATACATCAATATTATCTCAAAATGTAGATTTTATCGAGTACGATCTGGATAATGGTTTACATGTGATCTTACATCAAGATAAATCTGTACCTCTGGCAGTAACTTCTGTAATGTATCACGTGGGATCAAAAGATGATAGCCCTGATAGGACTGGTTTTGCTCACTTCTTTGAACATCTTCTATTTGAAGGGTCAGAAAATATCGGTCGTGGTGAGTTCGATAAGATTGTTAATAGTAATGGTGGTACTTCCAATGCGTATACCTCAAATGATGAGACGTATTATTTTGAGTTTTTTCCTTCAAACAAATTAGAGCTAGGTCTCTGGCTAGAGTCCGAGAGGATGTTACATCCAGTCATTGATGAAGCTGGTGTAAAGACACAAAATGAAGTTGTAAAAGAAGAGAAGAGAACAAATTATGATAACAGACCATATGGTCAGATTCTACCGCAGATTGTACAGAGCATTTTTAAAAAACATCCTTACAGATGGCTTCCGATCGGTTCTATGGATCATCTTGATTCTGCGACTTTAGATGAATTTATGGCATATAATAAAAAATACTATGTCCCGAACAATGCTGTACTTGTTGTTGCTGGAAATTTCGAGGTAGACGATATAAAGAAAAAAATACAAGATTATTTTGGTCCAATACCAAGAGGCGCCGATGTTCCTCGTGTAAATATCTCTGAGGACCCAATAACTTCTGAGATCAGGAAAAACTTTTTTGATCCTAATATCCAGCTGCCAATGGGGTTAGTATCTTACAGAATTCCGTCATTTAAGTATAGGGATTCTTATGTTTTGGATATGATTTCTTCGATTCTAAGTGGTGGAAAAAGTTCAAGGTTATATAAAAAAATGGTTGACACAAAAAAGGTTTCAGTTGATGTTCAAGCCGTCAACCTTTCATTTGAGGATTATGGTATATATGTAATTTTGACTCTTCCTGTTGGACAGAATACACTAGAGACACTCTATGATAATATTGACGAAGAGATTGAAAAGCTTAAGACTGAACTGATTTCTGATAGAGAATATGAAAAACTTCAAAATGAGTTTGAAAATAATTTTGTAAGTACAAACTCAAGTATATCAGGAATAGCAAACTCTCTTGCATCTTACTATCTTCTTCACGATAATGTTAATCTTATAAATGAGAGACTAGATATTTACAAATCAATAACTAAGGAAGAAATTAAAGACGTCGCTAATAAATACTTGAATAAAAATTCAAGAGCAGTAATTGATTACTTACCTGAAAGTTCAAAACAATAATATTATGAGATATTTAAAAATTATTTTTTTTATTTTAATTTTTTCTAATCTATCCTTCTCACAAATAGATAGATCTAATCCACCTAAGTCTGGCCCCTCTCCTTCAATTGATTTGGGTAATCCAAGATCCTTCGAAATGGATAATGGCATGAAAGTTATTGTGGTTGAAAATAATAAGTTACCGAGGGCATTTGCTAATCTTGATATAGATAATTACCCAGACTTCGAAGGTGATATCAAGGGAGTATCTAGTATGCTTGGAGCAATGATGGGTAATGGTACAAAGAACCAACTTAAAGATAGTTATAATGAGGAAGTTGATTACATGGGAGCTACTCTTTTCCTATCAGCAAGTGGAGGTTATGTGTCTTCCCTCAAGAGATACTTTCCAAGAGTTTTAGAGATGATGGCAGATGGATTGATAAATCCTCTATTTACTAAAAGTGACTTCCAGAAAGAAAAAAATGTTGCACTTGAAGGAATTAAATCTATCGAGAAAGATGTTCAGACAATTGCGGGAAGAGTCCATAGTAAATTAAGGTATGGAAGTACACATCCATATGGAGAATTTGAGACTGAAGAATCTCTGAATAATATTTCTTTAAAAGATGTTCAAAATTATTATAAGAAATATGCCATTCCTAACAACTCCTTTCTTACTATCGTGGGGGATGTTAAATTTGATGAGATCAAACCACTTATAGAATCTTTATTTGGTAAATGGAAAAAGGGTAAGGAGCTAAATTATAAATTACCTCAAACAAATAATTTAGATAATATCGAAATTAATTTTGTTGACATGCCTAATGCAGTCCAGTCAGAGATATATGTCGGTAATTTAATGGACATATCTATGACAAATCCTGACTTTTTTGCTCTCAAACTTGGTAATCAAATTTTGGGAGGAGGAGCTTCTGGAAGATTATTTACAAATTTAAGAGAGGACAAAGGTTTCACATATGGCTCTTATTCTTCAGCATCAACAAGTAGATACACAGGTTCTTTCACGGCATCTGCTAGTGTAAGAAATGAAGTTACTGATAGCGCGGTAAACGAGATTATTAAAGAAATTAAATTGATCACCGAAGAAGGTGTGACAGAGGAGGAATTAAGTAGTGTGAAAGAAAAGTATGTTGGAAGTTTTATAATGTCAACGGAGCAGCCATCAACAATTGCTGGCTTTGCAACTAATATTGATAAGTTTAACCTTGCTAGTGATTTCTATGAGACCTATCTTGAGAATTTTCAAAGTGTTACTGTGGACGATGTTAAGAGAGTCCTTAACAAGTATTTATTAGGTGATAATCTAAGAGTGATGGTTGTTGGAAAAGGTCAAGATATTCTTACCTCGTTAGAAGAGATGCCATACGATATAATGTATTTCGATAAAAATGGCGAGCCTACTACTAAGCCTGACTTTTCAACTCCAACCGGGATAACAGTTGAGACGGTTTTAAATAAATATATTGAGGCAATCGGAGGAAAAGAGAAAGTAGAAAGTGTAAATGCAGTAAGTATGCTTGCTGAGGCAGAGGTTCAGGGTATGAAACTGCAGATGGTAAGTATTCAGGCTAAGCCAAATAAAATGGTTCAAATGATGATGATGATGGGAAATACGATGATGAAAATGGTATTTGATGGGGAGAAGGGGGCCGTATCACAACAGGGCATGAGTAGCCCGCTCCCTGAAAGTGAAATACAGGAACTGATAAACTCTACTTTACCATTTGAAGAGCTGGGCTGGTTAAATGATAGTAATGTAAAATTTAGCTCTGTTGATGAGGAAGATGGAAAGACACTTCATGTTCTAGAGGTTTCTAAAAATTCATTCGTAGCATATGATGCCGAAACTGGTCTTAAGTTTAAGCAAACAGAGATGGGGGAAATGCCTGACGGATCTAAAATTCCACAGTCAACCTATTTTGATGACTACAGGGAAATAAATGGTGTATTGTTTCCGTACCTTGTAAAAACCCCAATTGGTCCGCAAAGCCTTGACTTTAACGTGGTGAATATTTCTGTAAATCCACAGGTGTCAGATTCTGATTTTATCATTGAAGAGTAGGCATGTTGGATAATTCCCTTTTCTTATCAGAATTAGGTTTAAGAGAAATTAATCAAGGGACAAGTACTGGTAGTAACTGGATTAAATCCAATGGTAATGTCAAAGATATTTTTTCTCCCGTAGACGGTAAAAAAATTGCATCTGTGATAGAGACAGATGAGAATGCTTACGAGGAAACTCTCAAAATATCCATAAATTCTTTCATGATGTGGAGAAAGACTCCTGCACCGAGAAGAGGAGAAGTAGTAAGGCAGATTGGTGACGCGCTTAGAATAAATAAAAGTGCTTTGGGACAATTAGTATCCTACGAAATGGGGAAATCACTTCAAGAAGGTCTTGGTGAAGTCCAGGAGATGATTGATATATGTGACTTCGCAGTAGGTTTATCTAGACAGTTACATGGTCTAACCATGCACTCTGAGAGGCCTGACCATAGGATGTATGAGCAGTGGCATCCCCTAGGTGTAGTCGGAATTATCTCAGCATTTAACTTCCCTGTAGCTGTATGGAGCTGGAATGCGATGATTGCGATTGTTTGTGGAAATGTCTGTGTCTGGAAACCTTCCGAGAAAACCCCCCTATCTGCGGTAGCTACTCAAAATATTATAAGCGATGTATTAAAGAAAAATAATGCCGAAGGTATTCTTAATTTACTCACAGACTGCAGTAGTCAGCTTGTTGGTAAAAAAATAGCTGCTGATAAGAGAGTGTCTTTAGTTAGTGCCACTGGTTCTACTAAGATGGGTAAATCTGTTGCAGAGGTAGTTGGCAAAAGACTTGGAAAGTCTTTACTAGAGCTTGGTGGAAATAATGCCATGATAATATCTGAAAATGCTAACCTTAATATTGCTATCAGAGCAGCTGTTTTTGGTGCTGTTGGTACAGCAGGTCAGAGGTGTACAACTACAAGGAGATTGATAATTCATGAATCTAAATATGATAAATTTAAAGACTTATTGGTTAAGGCATATTCACAGATTAAAATAGGAAATCCTTTAGATGAAGATTATCACATGGGCCCTTTAATTGATAGGAGCGCAGTAAAAATGTATTCCGATGCAATAAAAAGTATTAAGAATGATGGGGGCGTAGCTTTAATTGATGGGGAGGTTTTAGAAGGGGATAGATTTGGGTCCGGTTGTTATGTTACCCCTGCAATTTATGAAGTTGAAAACAAATTCAGAACTGTGCAGAACGAAACATTTGCCCCAATACTATACCTTATAAAGTATAGTGAATTGTCAGAGGCGATCCATATCCAGAATGATGTACCTCAGGGTCTCTCTTCCTCAATTATGACATCTAAAATTTCAGAGGCAGAAGAGTTTTTATCCTCCATTGGTTCTGATTGTGGTATTGCAAATGTTAATATTGGAACATCTGGAGCTGAAATTGGAGGTGCTTTTGGAGGTGAAAAAGAGACAGGGGGAGGACGTGAGTCAGGTTCAGATTCTTGGAAAGCCTACATGAGGAGACAGACAAATACAATAAATTACTCAGACGAATTGCCATTAGCTCAAGGTATAAAATTTGATTTTTAAATTTTCATATCTATATTAGGTATTAGTTATAAAATTTTAATTAATGTCTAGGATTTTTTTTATAATTCTAATTTTTATTTCTTTTCATTCAAATTCAAGAAATTATAGGGCCGTTTTAAATATTTCTGGAGGATCAAAAACTCTTAAAACATTAGACAAATCTTACAGAGTTCAGTACTCAATTGGTCAACAAGGGCCAATTGGAAAAATAAATACTATGATGGTAAATGTTAGGCAAGGCTTTATACAGCCTCCTAAATTTATTGAAACAAATTCAATTCTTGATAAGCTCTTAAAGGTTAAAATCTCCCCAAATCCATTTACAGAAGTTTTAGATGTAGTCTTCTCTGAGGAAGTTAAAAACAAGATAAAAGTTAAGATTTATGATCTGATGGGAAAGTTAGTTTTTGAAGATGAACTTCCTACAAAAGCTCAACATAAAATCTACCTGAATTCAATTCCAGAATCTCAATTTATCCTAAGGCTGGAGAGTAAAGAGAAGTACTTTCAAACAAAAATTATTAAGAGAAAGTAATGAAGAGAATTACACTAATATTTCTTTTAATTTCCATCTATCAAGTAAACGGACAAAAGATTAAAATTTTACAGGATGCCATATTTGTTGAATATGGAAAATCTATTTCAAGTTTTGACTATACCAATAGCTCTGGGGTTAACCCTGATAACCTTCAGCCTATGTCAAAAAATTATTTTAGATTAGGCTATAATCACGACTGGTATTTCAGTAATAAAAGTGTTCTCCAACCAAACAGGTTTAGTTTTTCAGTCTCTCTCGACTATAATAATTATGGTGCTCAGGGTAGCAATGACATACTGTATAATATATACGAGTGGGATCTGGACTACTTAGGACTTAATATAGCAATTAATTATGACTTGATAAAAATGCGTGATTTTACTCTTTACATTACTGGAGGTGCGTCTTCAGACTATAATCTTAGAGGCACTCAGATGATAAATAATAAATTGTATTCATTAGAAAATGTCGAAGAATTTGATCCATTCTCCTTCTTCTTTAAAGGAGGTGCTGGTATAACGTATCCAATTTCAGAAAAGGCAAGAGTCTATGTGCAATATTTATATTCTACTAGTAATGTGATGAAGGACGACTTTCCAAGTAGTCTTGAGCAGTTGAGTATTAGAAATCATTCAATTGGGGCAGGAGTTTTGGTTGACATAAAAGGATTTAAATAGAAAAATATCGATACTCAATAGAAAATGAAAAATTTAATAACTCTACTTTCTTTTAATTTATTAATTAATCTCCAAGTCTTTGCTCAGACTGATGGTTTAAATTATCAGGCAGTCATAATCGACCCTGACCCAGAAGAAATTCCTGGGATAGATGTTACAGGTAACATATTGCCAAATAAGGAAATTAATGTAAGATTTACCATTTATGGTAATTCTGGTAATACGGAGTATCAGGAAATCCATGCAACCAAAACTGATGAGTATGGAATGATAAATTTGGTCATTGGAAAAGGAAATTCTGTTGCTGGAAGATTCACGGAAATTAACTGGGACGGTTCTACCAAAAATTTAAAGGTTGAAATAAATTTGGATAGAACTTATTCAGACCTTAGTGATCAGGAATTACTTTTTATACCATACGCATACCATAGAGATATCATAGCATCTGGAGACCTTACAGTTGATGGAAATTCTCTTTTAAAAGGAAACCTCGATATTAATAATGACCTAAATGTTGGAGGAAATACTAAAATATCAGGTGAGTTAACTATTGATGACAATACATTACTCAACTCAAAATTAACAGTAGCTAATCAATCTCTTTCAGAATTAAGTGGTGACCTTAAGGTAGATGGTATAACAACATTAAATAAACCCTTATCGGTTCTTGATAGTAGTAGCACAACTTTAACAGGTTCTCTGGACGTTAGCGGAGACGCCTCATTTAAAGGGGATCTTAATTTAGATGGAGATCTTAAGCTTAAGAATACATTATCTATCGAGGGCTTTAATGATAAATTTCTTGCAACAATAAACAATAAAGACGGGGACGAAGGAGATGGAATATTAATTAAGTTAGGACGAACGCATAGTGCCTGGAATGGAAGTGGTTTCGTGAGTGCTCCAATGCCAACAACTGAGCCATATAAAGAACTTCTTCAACTGTTAAGAGATCTAATTGATGGAAAGAAAAAACCAACAGAAATTACCCCTTTGGATATTGTAAAAGCTTCACCTGATGCTTTGATTGTTGCTGCTGCTCAAGATATAACAAATAGGATAACGTCTGAGATAAATAAGGTTATGCCAAAAGTTAATATCCCAAAAATTGAGGTGCCAAAAATTCAATCGCCAGAAGTAAATTTACCAGGATTGAGAGTTAAGGTTGGTGATTTAGGAACATTTACAGTCACCAATGGTTTTAGGATAATAGGTCCTCAAACCATATATCCAGGAGAAACATTATTTGAGGGAGGAGATGTTCCACCTGACATACCACAAATTAATATTCCAGGATTGCCGGATGTTCCAGATATTAGAATAATTGTTGAAAATGTTAATAATTCTCTTAACAATAGTAATGAGTATGTAAGGTTTGAGGACAAAGAAGGAAGGAGGATGGGAACAATTCAAGCTGAAAACCTTTCAGAGTGGAGAGATAGAA
>CAJXDN010000018.1 GCA_913052485.1 uncultured Flammeovirgaceae bacterium
TTGTGAAGACGTCGACAATAGTTCCGTCTTTGGTTACAGAGTTAGCGTCTTTCACTTTCCAATTTCCATTTAATAATGCTGCCTGAGCATCTAGAGGGTCAGTAGGAGTGGGGGTCGGAGTATCTCCGTCGTCACCATCCTCACCGCAGGAAATTATTGCGAAAGAGACTAATAGAATTAGTAATAAGTTTTTAAGTGAGTTTATATTTTTCATACTATAGTAAATTTTAAAATTTAATTTAAAAAAAAATTTTTTATTTGTACTATAGATTATGAAATAATATATCGTATTTATTTAATTTCCTAGAATTTTAATCTCATCAACTTGATATGTTGTAGTTAGAGACGGGTCGCCACCAGAATATTTGAAAGCAATCCTTACCTTCCCACTGTAGGTGCTTAAATCAATATCTCCAGAGTCGGTGAACGCGCTTGCATACCCAGTAGATGAACCACTTGCCAGGGTAGCATCTAGTTTAGTCCAGTTAGCAGATGCTAAATTTCCAGAAAAATTTGTTGATATAAGTACCTCTAATCCGTTGCCATTACTGTAGGCGTCCTTTGTCTGGAAAGTTAAAATTTCGTTGGTTGATCCCTCTAGATCAATCTCAGGTGTGACCAACCAGACTGTCATTGTCGTCTCTCCAGTGTTGTATGCAGATATTTGCGCATATTTATTGTCTGAGTACTCTCTTGCTTCCCACTTCTCAGTACCCCCAGACTGACTGATATTTTCCCAGTTATTTAGGCTTACCCAGACGTCATACCCAGTATTTGAGATGTTCTCAAAATTTTCGTAAAATAAAGGTTCTGGTTCTGAGCATCTCGACTTATTCATTGAGGATAATCCGTCACTATTCCTGAGTATTAACTGCTTATCATCGTAATAGTTTGATGCTATCCCCACAATATTTCCTGATCCCTCAGGTACTTTTGAACTTGAGAAAGTAGCATTTGATCTTGTATAAACAGAGAATTTTGTTGTACAATCTGTAATTGTCTTAGTTCCGGATATGGATTTGTTAACGTCGTCGGTAACAAACTGAACATTTTCAACCTCTACAAGCACCGACTGATAATTTCCGCTCTTTAAGTCTTCAAGAGATACTTTTAATGGGTCAGGGAGATCAGTATTTTCTGAAACCTTAGTTACAATTCTCTCTCCGCCTATCTCACCATTAAAGGATACTTCGGAAAGTTGTTTCACATCTGCGAAAGCACCGACACTCGCTCCATTTAGTGCAATCCTTAATACATCACCCTCACTTACTTGAGTTCCGACGTTCTCATCAAATCTGACAACTATACCACCTGTCTCATCTTGCATGACAATATTTCTGTCGGTAATATTTCCGTTCTTTGGAGATAAGGTAACTACTCCCTCAACGTAAGCATTTTCTGAGATTTCACCTTCCGGTCTGCTTTTTAATGCATCAAGTCCTATTATATTGACAGTAGATCTTGCTGAACTCATATTCACGTCGTCCTCTGATCTCATAAATAACTGGTAATCGTCATTAAATCTTGTTAGAATTCCTCTAATTGTTCCATTTCCCTCTGGTAGGGGGTTATTAGCAAAGTCAGCGAAGCTGCTAGTCCTGACGATAATTTCATACCCTTTGTCATCTACTATGTATCTGTTAGTTGCCCCTCCTAGCTCATTAGATGAGTTGTAGAAGTTCTCACCAACTTCACTGTCTTTGAACTGAACATTTTCTAATTCAATAAGAGAGAAGAGTAGGTCATCTGAGATATCTGCAAGACTTATTTTTTTTACGATTGTCTCCTCATCAACTACTTCACAGCTTCTGCTAATATAATCTTCAATTAACAGCTCTGGAACTCTTCCTATCTGTGTATTATTATATAATTCACCAATTTCTAATCCACCGAAATCAATTTGAGCGTATAGATTTTGAAGGTTGATGTATACTTTTCTTCCTGGCTCGTAGTAAGTGTATGTATCATACTTATCCACTGCCATATTAAAACCTTTGCCATTACTATCTACAAAGGATATATTCTTGTATATATTCCCTCCCTCATCTGATGACACAACATATCCGACCATGACGTCATCATTCTCATATTTTTTTGGTGAGGTGTTAGACCATTTAAATAAATCCTCAGCTGATATGGTTTGTGTGAGATTAGGATCGTTACATTCTAGTGGAGGCACACTGAAATCTTCATCCTGAACGCAACTAACTAGAAATAGAAAAAAGAAAACATTGAGTAATTTTTGCATAAATTAAATTTAAAATCTAAAATAAATATTTAAGTAATAAGTTCTCCCATATCCGTACCAATATCTTGGGCCAAAAATTCTAGAGGAACTGTCTACATCTTGTTTTAAGAGGTTATAATTAGCGTTCCTAGATTGCTCGTATCCTCCGGACTTGTATCTGTTATCGAGGATATTATTTACACTTAGTATAACACCTATATAGTAGTTATCAATCTTCCAAGACTTACCACTGAAGAAATTTAGTAAGAAAAGATCATCAAACTTTTCTTGCCTGAGTAATCTCCTCGCCTCATTTTCACTAGCGTCAGCGAAAGGAAAACCATCAGGATCTTCGGGATTAACATAAAACTTTTCCGTTCTAATAATAGGTGATATGTCAATGTAATTATTTGAAAGGTAATTCCCATTAGCACTTATGAACCAGTAATTAGGATTTCTGTATTCAAGACCTAGGGAGTAACCTCTCTGCGGAGTACCTGGTACCTTATAATTTTCAATGTAAGTAGTACCATAGTCTGCTGTTCCCCTGATATCATCGGAAGTCAAATATAAATTAGGGTTATTAGTGTAGACATACTCTCCAAGTGCAACTCCTGCAGATGCTTTCAGCGTACTTGATATTTTAGATTCTAATCCAAACTCAATACCGTAGTGATCTCTACTAGAACCAGTCATAATCTCTGAGACAAAGTCGGAAGATTCCTCCAGACCGGATAGTCCCTGTGCAAAGAAGAAAGATATCTCATTCATATTTTGAAATCTAGAGTAGTATCCAGTTAATTTTAACTTGATAGGTTCCAGGTTCATGAAGTATGTCGCCTCAGACGAGTAAATATTTTCATCTCCAATGCCCTCTACGAAGTTATTATTTTCTCTGGAGTTAGAGAATGAGTTTCTTATGGTTGGTGGCCTTGAAATATATGCCCCACTAAATCTTAGTATGTGCCTACCAGTAATTTTATATTCTAAGTTAGATTTTACACTTCCATTAAGGAATTCTTTCTTCTCACCCTTTCCATATGAATTTTCTGGATAGACACCATTACGAAATTTTCCATCTCTCTGAATCGTGTAGTAACTTATCTTGGGCGTTATATTAAGGCTAAGTTTTTTATAATTAAACTCAATATTTGAAAATAAATTTAATGACTCAGAATTAATTTCAAAATTATACTTAAATGCCTCGTCCTCAGTAATCACTCTGTCAGGTTGATTTAAGTCATTTTGAGCTTCATCGCCCCTCCTGTAACTATCCACATCAACATAGTAAGAGCCACCAAGTAGATCGATAGAATTTGCAAAGTTGAGAGAAGTCAAATTTTTATAATTTATACCAAGATCAATATCTAAGTTCTCACTGACATTTGTGTTGAGTACAGAGTTGAACTGAAATAAGTTGTCATCGACTCTATCTTCATACAACATATATATACTTTTATTTTTTTTGTTGTTGAGATTAACCTCATACATTCTCTCCCAATCAACCTGATAGTAATCTGAATTATTTTTAAAGTTTTCTCCACTAAGAGTATATAACTCGGGTCTGTCCCCAAAATTTCTTAAATAATAGCTCGGTAATTTTCTGTAGTAAGATGGGTCTGGGTTTGGACCATTAGAATAATTTAATCTGCTATTACCTATGCTACCAATCTGATAAAATAAGCTAGTCTCCAGGTTAGATTTTGGGCTTATATCCCAGTAATGAGTAAGAAGAAATATTGGTTCATCAAGTTTTTTTACTCTAGAATTTCTTCTGGATCCATTTTGCCATCCCCAGTAGGAATTATAATTTTTGCTTTGCAGATCATACACCTCCTGAGTGTTTGGTGAAGACTTCCCTCTTCTGTTTGATGCGTAGATGCCAGTAAAGTTTATACTGTGTGAGTCGTTAATCTTATTTTCAATACCTACAAAGAAAGAGTTCGCGTCGTAGAATGTACCTTCAAAGTGACCCTGCTCAGCCCACCTTCTACTCACTGAAAAAGTGAAATCCCAATTATTATAATTAGTAGAGTAGGTCGCAAGGACTCTATTAGTATAGCTTGTATTTGTTGAGGAGTAAGATACACGTAACCCCTTTTGATATAGTGATGTCCTTAAAATAAAATTTGTCGATCCATTTATTCCACCGAAGTTACTTCTTGATTTCTCTAGCCCTATGCTGTACTCTCTGTTTCTTAGGACATCATTTAATCCACCCCAGTTACTCCACTGAGGTCTACCGTCATATATTTTATTAACTTCAACTCCATTCATAAGTACTTTGTTATTTCTTGAATCGTACCCACGTTGTCTGAATCTTGCTGGTCCAAATTGGTATGCTGCTATACTCTGGAAAACATCATTATATGAGCTCAGGAGACCAGATGCGAAATCACTTGTGTTGCTATCATCACTCAAATCAAAATCACTCAAGGAAATTATACTAGATTCGACGTCAGAACTAAATATTTCAGTCTCTAATTTTATTACAATTTGACTGTTTTCATTTAATAGTTTTGTGACACTAACATACCCGTCTTTTATAACAGTTATCTCGCTTATGTCATCAGAAATTAATATTTCACCATTGTTATTAGTGTAGAGATCTTCTTTTGTATTAGTTTCAATTTTAACATTCTCAATAGGGTCGGAAGTATTGGCATCAACAACTAAAACTTTAGTTTCTTGCGCAAAAATTATGCTGGGAATAAAAAGAAAAAAGAAAAAATATTTATTAATCACAATTAGCTCGAAATTAATAACAATTAATTAAATAAATATTATTTTAGAGTAATAAGATTTGTATATGAAAAAAATAATTTTTAAGTCGTTCATTTTATCGATTTTCATTATCAATTTATGTTGCGCACAAGATAAAAAATATAAGATTCACACCATATCTTTTTACAATGTTGAAAATTTATTCGATACAATAAATGATGTCAACAAGAATGATGAAGCAAGCCCAATCATGGAAATTCAAAATGGAAGATCTGAAATATATGAAAAGAAGCTCGTTAATTTATCAAGGGTTATTTCTGAGATTGGATTTAGTGAGACTAAGTCACTGCCAACAATTGTAGGTTTATCAGAGGTAGAAAATAAAAAAGTTATAGAAGATTTAATTGCAACGGGAAAACTTAAAAATGGAAACTATGGGATATCACATTTTGATTCTCCTGACAGACGAGGAATTGATGTCGCCCTTATTTACAGAAAAGATTTTTTTGAAGTCTTAAATGAAAATAGTCATTATCTAGAACTATATAGTTTTAACTCAGGAGATAGATATTATACTAGGGATCAACTGGTTGTTGATGGACTATTGGAGGGAGAGAGAATGTTTTTTATAGTCAATCATTGGCCATCACGATCGGGAGGAGAGATGAGATCAAGACCTTCTAGAAATAAAGCTGCTGAACTAAACATGAGTATAATTGACTCACTTAGATCAGTACATAAAAACCCAAAAATTATGACGATGGGAGATTTTAATGATGACCCTAAAAATGAGAGTATTAAAAAAATACTTAGTGCTAAAAAAAATAGGGAGAATGTGAAAGATGAAGAACTTTATAATCCTTATGAGAGAATGCACAGTAAAGGCGTAGGAACACTAGCATATAGGGATAACTGGAATTTATTTGATCAAATTATACTTTCTGGAACATTTTTAGATCAATCATTTAAAGATTTTTCATTTTATAAATCCCTTATCTACAACAAAAAATATTTATTTAATCAATCTGGGAGATTTAAAGGTTATCCATTCAGAAGTTTTGGAGGAGGCAGCTACTTAGATGGTTTTAGCGATCACTTACCAGTATATGTTCTTTTGATAAAAGAATTGTAATTTTTTAGATAATAAACTCTATCAATTTCGTTTATTTTTTAAATAAATCCGTATTATATCTAACTTTGAATATGCGTTTAATTTTTAGTTTAGTTTTAGGTTTCAGCTTTTTTTTCAAGCAAGAGTTATATTCTACACATATCAGGGCTGGTGAAATTATCGCAAAAAGAATATCGACTACAAGTCTAACATATGAATTTACTATTATTGGTTATACTGACACCGGTTCTGAGGTTGAATTTGGTGGGGGTAAATTTGATTTTGGTGACGGCAATATTATTGAAGTTTTAGATGAGTCTGCTCTATCGTCTCAGAAAATATTATTAGAAAATCAGGTAGCTCTTAACCTCTACAAGGTAATTCATACATTTCAGGCTCCTGGTAGATATGTTGTAAGTTATTTTGAGCAGAATAGAAATGCTCAGATTGTAAATATGGAAAATTCTGTCGATACCCCATTTTTCATTGAAACCGAAATTCTGATTGATCCTTTTTTCGGGTTGAATAATTCCCCAGTTCTTTTAATTCCTCCGATCGATAACGGAGTTGTTGGAATTAGATATATCCATAATCCTGGAGCTTTTGATCCTGATGGGGATAGTTTATCCTACGAATTACAAATACCAGCTCAGGATGATAATAACCAGGTAGTAAATTATAGGTTTCCAAATTTTGAAGAATTCTACACTAATTATAATGAGGGTAAAGAAGATTTATCTGGCCCTCCAATATTTTCTTTAGATTCAATAACTGGAGATTTAATCTGGGATGCTCCGGGTTCTGAGGGGGAATATAACTTTGCTTTCAGAGTCGTTGAGTGGAGAAAAGTTGAAGATCAGTGGTTTAACCTAGGCTATGTTACTAGAGACATGCAAGTAATTATAGAAAGTTCAGATAATGAAAGACCCTTATTAGAAGCCCTTGATCCCATTTGCGTGGAAGCAGGTACTTTGATTTTAGATACTGTTACATCAGAAGATCCAGATTATAATGACATAAAGCTTGAAGCTTTTGGTGGCCCATTTGAGTTTATATCATCTCCAGCTAATTATTATCCTTCACCACCTCAGTTTCAAAGAACTCCAGCATCATTATTTTTTGAGTGGCAGACAAATTGTTCACATGTTAGGGAAAGGGAATATGATATTCAATTTAAAGCTACAGATAAATCGAATTATGGTCCAAATCTTGTTGAATTTACAAATTGGCAAATAAAAGTTGTTGGACCAGCACCAGAGGGTCTTACAGTTACTTCAAACTCAAATAGATCAAACTCATTATACTGGGATCAGTATTCATGTGAAAACTCAGAAAAAATTCAAGTTTGGAGGAGGGTAGGTAGCTTCAATTTTATACCTGACGAGTGTGAAGTTGGTATCCCCGAGGGATCAGGATATAAACTTATTGATGAAATCAGTGCAGATGAGACTGCAATAGTTGATGATAATAATGGGAAAGGCCTAGCTCCTGGTTCAAAGTATTGTTACAGAATTTTAGCATTATATCCACTTCCAGAGGGTGGGACAAGTTACGTATCTGAAGAAAAATGTATATTAATTGAAGCTGACGCTCCAATAATAACGAATGTTAATGTTAACTCAACGAGCCAAACTACTGGAGAGATTGACATACGGTGGATTCCTCCTTTTGATTTAGATTCATCTATTTTTCCACCACCTTACAGGTATAGAGTTTCTAGATTAGAAAGTTTTAATTCAGATAATAAATTATTTCAGTCTAATATAATTTCTGATACTTTTTATGTTGATAATAATATCAACACTCTTGAGAAAGTATATAATTATGAAGTAGATGTTCTTCTAGAAAATGATTCAGTTCCTTTTGACACTTCGTATCACGCCTCTAGTGTGAGACTTGAGCTTCTAGGGATGCAAAATAGCATTGAGCTTCAATGGAGTTTTGATGTCCCATGGTCCAATAGTTCCTCTTTTTATCCGATGCATTATATTTTTAGAAATCACGTTTCTGGATACGATGAAAATAACTTTATTTTAATTGATTCTGTAAATGTATTAGAGAACAGTTTTTTATACATTGACTCAGGACAATTTGAGGGTATAAGTCTTGATGAAAACAAAATTTACTGTTACTTCATCACAACATCTGGAACATATGAAAATGAAAGGTTACCTAACAATCTAGAAAGTAATGACCTAATATTAAATAGCTCTCAAAAAATTTGTACTCAAACAAATGATTTAACTCCGCCTTGTCCTCCAGTTAATTTTAAAATATCTGATCAGTACTCATGTGATTATTATTTCTTTGATAAATCTTGTGATGAAAAAGATTTTGAGAATAGGATAGAGTGGAGTTCAGAAGATGAGGAGTGTTTCTTAGATACAAGGTTTTTTAATATATACTTTTCAGATAATGGATACAATAACTTTGAGAACATTGCCACAACTTTAAATAATTATTTTATACATAAAAATTTAACTAATTTGAAGGGTGCGTATTTCATAACTGCTCTTGATAGATCTGGCAATGAAAGTATTCCATCAGATACTATAAAAAGAGATAACTGCCCTAAATATCTTTTACCTAATGTCTTCACACCTAATGGCGACGGAAAAAATGATTTCTTCACACCATTTTATTCTGACGGATCAATAACAAACTTCAACTATGGAAATTGTCCTAGATTTGTAAGGTCTGTCAACATATCTATCGTTGATAGAACTGGCAAGCAAGTATTTTCTCACGATTCTGAGGAGGATACTATTAACGGTATATATATTAACTGGGATGGGAAAAACTCTAGTGGTAAGGAACTACCTTCTGATACATATTACTATATTGCAACAGTTACATTCGATGTTTTAAATTTAGAAGAGAGTGTCAAAGAGATAAAAGGATGGGTACAGGTATTAAGGTAGATAAAATAATTTTTTATGACGGCCTCTGTGTTGTTTGTAGTAGATTCATCAATCTGCTTATAAAAGCTGATAAAAGAAAGAAAAATAGATTTACTAGTGTCCAATCTAAATTTGCTAAAAAATATTTGGGTAAAAGGTTAGATTCAGATGATGTAGGTAAGTTTATTGTCTATACATCTAATGATAAAATCTACTCTAAATCTGATGCAGTAATTCAAGTCTTCACTGAATTAGGCGGATTCTATAAACTTTTTGGAATTTTAAAAATATTTCCATCTCAGCTAAGAAATACATTTTATGATTTTTTTGCAGGTAACCGTTACAAATGGTTTGGTAAATTAGACCAATGTCATCTCCCCCCTAAAGAAATAGCTGATAGGTTTATTTATGACTAGTTTATTCTATAATTTTGATTCAAATCATAAATTATGAATGCACTGATTTTTCCAGGACAAGGCTCTCAATTTGTAGGAATGGGCAAAGAACTATTCGAGAGTAATGAAGAAGCTAAAAAAAAATTTCTTTTAGCAAATAAGATTCTCGATTTTGATATAACAGATGTGATGTTTAATGGAACTGTTGATGACTTGAAAAAGACCGATATTACCCAGCCAGCTATCTTCATACATTCATATATAACCTTTTTTATTAGTAATGTAAAAAACATTTCTGCTTTTGCTGGTCATTCACTGGGTGAGTTTTCAGCTTTAACTTGTTCTGGCTCCCTATCATTTGAGGAGGGCCTAGAATTAGTTTTAATAAGAGCAAGGGCCATGCAAAATGCATGTAAAAATAATGATTCAACAATGGCAGCAATTTTAGGATTAGCAGATAATTTAGTTAGTGAGGTATGTGCTACATTTGATAATGTTGTCCCCGCAAATTATAACTGCCCTGGACAAATAGTCATTTCAGGATCTAATGAAGGAGTAAAGTTAGCCTGTGAAAAATTGAAAGAAGAGGGTGGTAAAGCAATTCTATTACCAGTTGGTGGTGGGTTTCACTCACCTTACATGGAATCTGCTAAATTAGAGCTGGAGGATGCGGTTAATCGTGCAAATATTAATAAGCCAAGTGCTCCAATTTATCAGAACTACGATTCAGAGGGTCACCTCGAGATTGACACAATAAGATTAAACTTAGTTAGTCAATTAACTTCTCCTGTCAGATGGACCCAGTCAATAAATAACATGATTTCTAACGATATCAAAAGTTTCATTGAGTGCGGTCCCGGAAGAGTTTTACAAGGCTTAGTAAAAAAAATAAATAGGGATTCAGAAGTTTCATCATTATAAATTTATATTATGAAGGGTATGTTAAAAGAAAATAGTCTAAGAAATAAAGTAATATTAGTTACAGGTGGGGGTTCGGGTCTTGGAAAGTCGATGGTTGAATATTTTGTAGAACTTGGTGCTAATGTCATTATAACAAGTAGGAGAAAGGATCTTCTTGATGAAGTAGCTAAAAAAATTAATGCTGAAAATGAGTCCGAAGTTTTTCCAGTTCCTTGTGATGTTAGAAATATTAATGAGGTAGAAAAAGTTCTTGATGAGGCCTATAAAAAATTTGGAAAGGTAGACTGCCTGATTAATAATGCCGCTGGAAATTTTATAAGTCCAACTGAGAGGTTATCGACAAGGGCATTTGATGCAATAATTGATATCGTCTTAAAAGGAACTATAAATTTTACCCTTACATTAGGTAAGAAGTGGATAGAGGAGAAAATAAATGGTAATGTCTTAAACATTGTTACAACTTACTCATGGACAGGTTCAGGATACGTTGTTCCTTCAGCATGTGCAAAGGCTGGAGTTTTAAGTTTAACAAGATCTTTAGCTGTGGAGTGGGCAAAATATAAGATAAGATTTAACGCAATTGCTCCCGGTCCTTTTCCAACCAAAGGTGCGTGGGAAAGGTTATTACCCGGAGATCTTAAAGATAAATTTGACCCTTCTAAAAAAGTTCCAGTTGGAAGAGTGGGAGAGCACCAGGAATTATCAAATCTTGCAGCATATCTTGTTTCTGATTACTCATCATATATCAACGGAGAAGTTATAACCATTGACGGTGCTGAATGGCTAAAAGGTGCTGGGCAGTTTAATCATTTAGAGATGGTTTCTGATCAGATGTGGGATATGTTTGAGATGATGAGAAAGAAAAAATAATGACAAAAAAAAGAAATCTCGTTACAGCGGCTCTTATTTATGCCAACGGACCAATACATATTGGTCATTTAGCAGGTTGTTATATTCCATCCGACATATATGTTCGATTTCTTAGATCTAAGGGGGAAGATGTAAAATTTATTAGTGGTACAGATGAACATGGTGTTCCTATAACAATTAAAGCTAGGGATGAAAATAAATCACCACAACAAGTTGTTGATTATTATTATGATTTAATTAAAACTTCGTTCAAAAATTTTGGGATAAGTTTTGATATATTTTCCAGGACATCAAGGGAAATTCATCATAAAACTAGCTCAGATTTTTTTTTGAATCTTTATAAAAAAAATACATTCAAAGAAATTATATCATCTCAATATTTTGACGAGAAAGAAAATCAATTTCTCTCAGATAGATATATTAGTGGTACCTGCCCAACATGTGGTTATGAAGATGCGTACGGAGATCAGTGTGAGTCGTGTGGCAAGACTTTGAGTCCACTAGATCTAAAAAACCCTAAGTCAACTCTTTCAGGAAATTCTCCAATACTAAAAGAAACAAAAAATTGGTATCTGCCAATGGACAAATTACAGGACAAAATTGAAAATTATATAGACTCTAAAAATAATTGGAAACCAAATGTAATTGGTCAGTGTAAATCCTGGTTGAACGATGGCTTAAAACCTAGAGCAATGACTAGAGATTTAGATTGGGGAGTGGATGTCCCTGTTGAAGACGCTGAGGGTAAGGTATTATATGTATGGTTTGATGCTCCGATAGGTTATATCACTGCAACCAAAGAATTAGAGCCAAAAAATTGGGAAAAATATTGGAAGGATGAAAAAACAAATCTCGTACATTTTATTGGCAAGGATAATATTGTTTTCCACACAATTATTTTTCCAATGATGTTGATGGAACACGGAGATTATGTTCTTCCTCAAAATGTTCCAGCAAATGAATTTATGAACCTAGAGGGTGAAAAAATTTCAACATCTAAAAACTGGGCAGTTTGGTTACATGAATACCTTGAGGATTTCCCAAATATGCAGGACGAATTAAGATATTGTTTAATAACTAATCTTCCAGAAAATAAAGACAGCGACTTTTCATGGAATGATTTCCAAAAAAAAAATAATAATGAGCTTGTAGCAATACTTGGAAATTATATCAATCGGGTTTTTGTGCTCTGTGAAAAATATTTTGATAATAAAGTTCCAGAATCAAGTGCTAATAATAATGATAATGATCAGATTTTCAAGAAAGTATTTTCTCTAAAAGAGAAGGTGGAAACTTCAATAAGATCCTACAAATTCCGAGAAGGAATGGGTTATGTAATTGATATTGTTAGGTTAGGAAATAAATATCTTACTGACACAGAACCATGGAAAATTTTTACTCATGATAAAGATAGGGTTAGAGATATATTATATAATTCAATTCAGATAGTAGCTAATATTTCAATTTTGTGTGAGCCTTTTCTTCCTTTCACATCACAAAAAATTCAAAAATTATTGAACATGAAAAATTTATACTGGGATGATTCTGAAAAAAATATCATTTCATCTGGTAAAAAAATTTCTGGTAAATCTCATATTTTTTCAAAAATAGAGGATAAAACAATTGAAGATCAGATAAAAAAACTTAAATTAAATGATAAAAAAAATAATCATATGCCTCAAAAAAACACAATAGACTTTAATGATTTCTCCAAAATTGATATAAGAGTTGGTACAGTGATAGAAGCAGAAAATGTTCCTAAATCGGATAAATTATTGAAGTTAATTATTGACACTGGAATTGATAAAAGAACAGTTCTTAGCGGGATTTCTAAATTCTATGCTCCTGAAAATATATTAAATAAGAAAGTCATGGTTCTTATCAATCTCAAGCCAAGAAGAATGATGGGATATGAAAGTCAGGGCATGTTACTTCTTGCTGAGGATCCTGATGGTAATTTAAGTTTAATGCAACCAGATTCAGATATATCTGACGGATCAGTAGTAGCCTAGTTATATTTATTCATTATCCTATCAATTCCAATATGACAAAAATCTAATGCTATATCTGAACTTGTTTCGATATTAATATCCAAGTCTTTTAGCTCTATTTTATTAAAGTTTCCTAAAACATACTCAGATTGATATCCAGGTCTAAAGTTATTATCAACTCCAAACCTTAACCTCGGATAATCTGATGACTTTAGGTAGTTATTTATGCTTTTAAGTCCGTTGTGTCCACCATCTGATCCTTTTTTCTTTACCCTTATTTTTCCGTATGGTAATGAGATATCATCAGATATTACTAAAATATTTTTTAAATTAATTTTTAGTTTCTCCATCCAGTAATTGACGGCTTTCCCACTATTATTTACATAGTCTGAAGGTTTTATAATATGGATATATTTTCCTTTATATTTTCCTTCAGTGTGGAACGCGTATCTGTCTAATTTAAAATTTGAAGAAATTTTTTCAGAAATTCTATCAGCTATCTGAAAACCTATATTATGTCTAGTGTAATCATACTCTTTACCAATATTTCCAAGACCAATTATTAGGAATTTCATAAATCGAAAATTTAGTATTTAAATTTATACTAAACTTTCGATTTAAAATAATTAGAGAAATTTATATTAACCTTCTTTATTATCAGAAGATTCATTTTTACCTTCATCCGTTTTTGATTCCTCTTTGGCAGCATCTCCTTCTGTTTTTGCACCTTCTCCTTCAGCACCTTCTCCTTCAGTACCTTCCTCCTCATCTTCTTCAATTTCAATTTTAACCCTTGGGATATTGACAGATACAATACTAACTAGGGGGCTATTTAATATCTCATACTGTTCTTTAAGAATATCTTCAACTTTAATACTTTTCCCAAGTTGAAGCTCACTTATATCGACCTCAACGAATTCTGGCATATTTTTAGGGTAAGCCATTACAGAGAGTTTTCTTATTCTAATGAGTATTTTGCCACCTTGCTGAACACCTGGTGAATCCCCAATAATTTTGACTGGGATATCCATTTTTACCTTCTTGTTATCTTGTAATTCCAGAAAGTCAGCATGAAGGATTACCTCACTTACTGGGTGGAATTGAATATCCTGAAGTATCACATCTTTTTCGATTCCTTCTATATTTAATTTCACAAAATTTGCACCTGGTGTATAAACAAGATCTCTGAAAAGAATCATCGGTGCGTGAAAATGTATTTGTTCATCACCACCGTAAACCACACAAGGAACGTTACCTTCCTCTCTTAATTTATTGGAATTCTTTTTGCCAAGATTTGCTCTTCTATACCCTATAATCTCAATCGTTTCCATATAATTTTAATTTATCTGTTAATAAAAAGTGAACTAGTTGATTCATTTTCATGAATTTTCCTAATAGCTTTTGCAATTAATCCTGCAATTGATAACACTTTTATTTTTTTATTCCTAAACTTTAAGGGAATACTATCTGTGACAACTAATTCCTCTAAAACTGAATTTTCTAAATTTTCTTCTGCATTTCCACTTAATACTGGATGAGATATAAGTGCTCTTACTGAGTTTGCTCCTTTTTCCATAATCACTTTTGAGGCCATTGAAATTGTCCCGCCTGTATCAATTAAATCATCAATAATGATTACATCTTTCCCCTCAACGTCTCCAATAACTTGAACAGATTTTACTTCATTTGCTTTCTCTCTATTTTTATCACAAATAACAAAATCAGTATTAAAATATTTTGCGTATTCTCTGACTCTTTCAGCACCTCCTGCATCAGGAGAAGCAAATATCGCGTCATTAAGTTTAAGACTTTTTACGTATGGAACAAAGACTGAACTACCATTTAGGTGGTCGAGAGGAATATCAAAAAAACCTTGAATTTGGCCTGCATGTAGATCACATGATACAATTCTTGATGCACCAGAAGCTGTCAATAGGTTTGCTAGAAGTTTAGCTGATACTGCTATCCTTGGCTTATCTTTTCGATCTTGTCTTGCATACCCGTAATATGGTATTACTACATTCACAAACTTAGCACTTGCTCTTTTAGCTGCATCTATCATAAGGAATAGCTCCATAATATTATCTGAGCTATCTACGGTTGACTGAACAATATAGACATCTGAACCTCTAACTGTCTCGGTATACCTAAAGCTAAGTTCACCATCACTAAATTTACCTAATTTTCCCTTCCCAAGAGGTTTACCAAATTCTGAAGCAATTTTTTTTGCTAATTCAATTGATCCACTTCCTGAAAAAATTTTAACTGTACTCATTATTTAGAATATGTTGGCTCACTAGGGCTCGAACCTAGACTCTTCTGGACCAAAACCAGACGTGTT
>CAJXDN010000019.1 GCA_913052485.1 uncultured Flammeovirgaceae bacterium
TTGGTGCAAGATCAGTGGTGGATGTAGTTATGAGCTCTGATGTTGAAGAACTTCAGGAAGTTGTTGTAACTGCATTGGGTATCACCAAAGAAAAAGCTGCACTTGGTTACGCAGTTACTTCTGTTGGTGGTTCACAGCTTGAAGCTAGACCCGAAGCAGACATAGCTAGGTTGTTGAGAGGTAAAGTTCCTGGTGTTGATATCACTTCACAAAGTGGTGTCTCTGGAACTGGTACTAATATCATTATTAGGGGATATACCTCAATTTCAGGTTCTAACCAACCTTTATTTGTATTAGATGGTGTGCCAATTGACGCATCAACTTATTCTGATAGAGGTGTTACTAGTGGTGGTGCTACCGCTTCTAGTAGGTTCTTAGATCTTGATCCAAACAACGTAGCAGAAATTAGTGTGCTTAAGGGATTAGCTGCAACCGTACTTTACGGTGAAGCTGGTAGAAATGGTGTAATCCTTGTAACGACGAAAACAGGTCAAATTGGATCTACGTCAAACAAAGGATTAGAAGTTTCATTTAGTCAATCGTACTATGTAAATCGGGTAGCTAGTGTACCTGATGACCAAGATCAGTATGGTAATGGATGGCAAAACAGAGCCTCATCTGCTTTCAGTAACTGGGGTGCTCCTTTTGACCAACCTAACAGAAACAATCTTGTTGATGGAACAGTTGCACACCCTTATGATAGAGCAATATGGAATGGTGTTTTCCCTCAGTACGTTGGTGCTAGATGGAAATACCAAGCTTATGACAACTTACAGAATTTCTTCGTAGACGGTTCTCAACAAAATACTTCTATTGGTATCAACGCTCAAGTTGGTTCTTCATCAATAAAAGCTAATTATGGTTGGACTAAGGACAATGGATATATTCCATTTAACGACTACAGAAAGCATAACTTCTCGTTAGGAGCTAATACTCAGCTTGCGAACGGTTTAAAAATTAGTGGTACTTTCAATTACATTGAATCTCAAGCTAATAAGCCACCTGTCGCTGGTAGTAGGAACTCTAACGCAGATGCTACATCTATATTTGGTAATGTTATGTATACTCCAAGAAGTTGGAATTTATTTGGCTTAGACTATGAAAGACCTGATACTCGTGGTAGTGTTTATTATAGAGGAGACAACGGTATGCAACATCCGTTATGGACCCTTAATAATACTAGAGATAGAGATGATGTTAACAGATTTATTGGTAACGTAACTCTTAGCTACGAGATCGCTGATTTCTTAAACTTATCCTATAGAATAGGTATTGATAGAACAAATTTACTTAACAACTACATGATGAATAAAAATGGAGTACACAGTTATAATATACTTGGTGCTTACCATACATCTAATAGAAATAATGTTAATTATGATCAACTTATTAACTTAAACGGTTCAGTAGAATTATCTGAAGATCTTGGTTTAGATTTTGTTGTAGGTGGAAACTTACAATCTAGAAATTATGAACTATCTCAGATTTTCAGTTCTGACATGTTTATTTTTGATTTCTTCGATCATACTAACTTTACAGTAACAAACGCAAATAGTTATGTATATAGAGAAAATACATATGGAGCTCTTGCATCTGTGACCCTTGATTATAAAGACTGGGGTTTCTTAACTGCATCAGCTAGAAATGACTGGACTTCGACTCTAGAGCCAGAGAACAGATCATTCCTATATCCATCAATTTCTTTATCTGTACTACCGTTTGATGCTTTATCAATAAGTAATCAAAATCTTAACTTCTTGAAAGTTAGATTTGGTTTCGGTACATCAGCTGGTTATCCTCCTGGATATTCAACAAGAGGATCATTAAATACAGGTACAAAACTTTTCCAGACTGCTGGAGGAACATTGTTAAATTATAATGCGGTTAGTAACTTTTATGCTAATCCAGGTTTAACTCCTGAGATTCACAAAGAATTAGAACTCGGTCTTGAGGGTAAATTCTTTAAGAATAAAGTTGGAGTTGATATCTCGATGTTTACTAAAGACTCTGAAGATTTAATTATTTCACTAGATCTTGATGCATCTACTGGATATACCTCATCAACAGTTAACTCAGCTTCTATCAATAATAAAGGTATTGAGGCTATAGTTAATTTTATCCCTGTTCAGTCGAGAGATTTTACATGGGAGATAGCTGGTCAGTTCTCATTATTGAGAAGTGAGGTGCTAACAATTTCTGATGGTGTAGACCAAATTTATATTGGTGGTAAAGTAGGTCAAGGTAACATTGCTATTCCAGGTTTACCGTTTGGTGTAATGGAAGGTGATATTATCAAAAGAGACTACGGTGGTTTAGATGGTACAGATCACACTCAAGTACATTGGGATGATAGAGAAAATTCTATACCTTATGTAGATGCTAACGGTAACTACCAACAACTTGGTTTTGGTATTATCGGTGATCCAAATCCTGACTTTGTTTACGGTGTAACTAATGTACTTACATATAAGTGGGTAACTGCGAGAGTACAATTTGATGCTTCTGTTGGTGGAGATGTTTTCTCTACAACAAGTTCAACTCTACTTGGTAGAGGTATTCTTGAGGAAACTGGTTTTAATAGGTTTATCCCAGTTGTAACTAGAGGTCTATCTAATGATGACACTCCAAATACAACTCAAACTACAGCAAATAATCACTACTGGACAAATACAGGGGTTTATCATGATGAGAACTCAACGTATGATGCTTCAGTTATGAGGTTAAGAGAAGTTTCTCTTTCATTTGTTGCTCCAAAAACATTTTTAAATGGAACTCCATTTGGAAGTGCGAGCTTAACTTTATCAGCTCAGAATATATGGCATATGGCTTGGAATTTCCCAGGTGGTGCTAATTTTGATCCTGAGGTTATGAGTTTTGGTGCGGGTAACAACTCTAGAGGTTGGGACTCAATGACTGGTCCTACTGCTAAGAAGTGGGGTGCAACCTTAAGTGTTACTTTCTAATTATTAAATAATTTATATTATGAAAAAATTAAACAAATTATATTTAATCGTTGCATTCATGTTTGTAGGTTATTCGTGTGAGCTTACTGATCTAGATCAGTTAGACAACCCGAATGCCGTTACTGTAGAGAATGCTGGTCTTGATTTATACTGGAATGCTGTCCAAGTTAGCTTTGCTGGCTGGTGGTATGGTAACCAAACACCAATGTTACATCTCGGAAGAATGTTAGCAAGTGATTGGGGTCAGACTTATGATAATGCTTACTTACCGCAATCTTTCAATGGTTCATGGAGTGGCGTATATTCTGGATTAGTTCCAGATATAGATGCCATGATTGCCTCTGGAACAGCTGCAGAATCTTGGATTCATGTTGGTGCTGGTAAGATTTTAAAGGCATATGCTATACAGATGCTTGTAGATAAGCATGGTGATATTCCTTATTCTGAGGCATGGCAAGGTACTGCAAATCTTAGTCCAAAAGTTGACGATGCTGCATCAATATATGCTGCAGTTGATGCAATGTATGACGAGGCAATTGTTGACCTTGGAAAGACTGCTATCGGTGCACCTGCTGTAGATATTTACTACGGAAGTGATAAAGCTAAGTGGATTACACTTGCAAATACTCTGAAGTTTAGATTAGCTCTAAATAAAGGTGATGCTGCTGGTGTTGCGGCTGCTTTATCAGCTGGTGTTATTGATGATAAATCTGAAGATTGGGTATTCCAGTATGGAGCCAACAGACAAAACCCTGATTCAAGACATCCATGGTATGGAGGTTCTTATGAAGCAAGTGGTGGTCCTTATCAGTCTAACTACTTTATGTGGGAGATGATGGAAGAAAAAGGTTTTCCTGATCCAAGACTTAGATATTATTACAAGAGACAAGATCTCGATATGAGTGACGAAGACAACTTCACACTTGATTGTGTTGTTCCTGATGTAAGACCTGAGTGGTACAATAATGCGTACAACAATGCTTACGGTGTTCAGGTAACATGGCCTTTCTGTGGAGGAAGTAGTTTAACCCAGAATGATGCACTTGCTGCTAAAGGATACTGGGGTAGAGATCACTTGAACGATGATGGTACACCTCCAGATGGAGAGAAAAGGACCCATAGAGGTGCTTATCCTGCAGCTGGTGAGTATGATGATGGTAATGCCGCTACAGGCACAGACGGTGCTGTAGAAGCTGGTAATAAAGAAGTTGTACACACACAAAACGGTGGTGTTGACGGCGGTGGAGGAGACGGTCACGCTCCTTTATTAATGTCTGCGAATGTATACTTTATGAGAGCTGAAGCTGCACTTGACGGATTGTCATCTGAGAATGCTGCTGACATGTTAGAAACTGGCCTTAGAACTTCTATTGCTTCTGTAATGGATTATTCTGCTGGTTGGGGTGATGTCGGTGATGTCGATGGTGATGGTGTTGGTACTGTGCCAGTTGCTTTACAGATCGAAAGATATGTAACTTATGTAATGGGTGCATTCAATGCTGCTGCTGATAATGAAGCAAAGATGAATATCATCGTTAAAGAGCATAGGCTCGCTTCATTCTCTAATGGTATCGAGATTTACAATGCTATGAGAAGAACTGGTCATCCTACTGAGATGCAGGGTCCGATGAAGACTCCTAATGCCGGAACTTTTCCTAGACTATTCCCATATCCATCTGATTTTTCTAACTTGAACGGTAATGCTCCTGTTAGAACTGACTTAGGTGAGACGATTTTCTGGGATAGAGCTGGTGCATTAAACTAATTTTTAAATTATATATATATTATGAAAAATTTAAAACAATTATTTGTTGCATTCATAGCGATGTTAACTGCGGTTTCTTGTGGTGATCCAGAATTACCTGTAGAACTTCAGCCGGAAATGCAATACGGTGCATATGCTAGGAAAATGTCACAGACTGGTAAATTCGATTATTTCGATATAGCTGGATCAAAGCTTGACATTCATGTCGAGTATTATGATGAAGCTGATGGTGCAAATGTTGCAGAGTATGACATTGATGTCGAATATAAAGACATCACTGGTGGTGGTGCAAATAGTGTAGCGAGAACTAATTTGAAGACAATTAGTTCCTCAGAGTTTGTCGTTAATTCTGACGGTTATTTAAGTTCTGATATTACTCTTGGTTTCCAGGAGGCATTAACAGCACTTGGTGTAACTGCTAATGATATAACTGGAGGTAACTCTATTATCTATCATTTTACAATAACTAAGACAGACGGTACAAAGTTTGATGCAGCTAATACTGGACCAAGTATGAAGTCATCTAGCGCATTTGCTGCGTTATTTTACCTCAATGTTGGTATTGTATGTCCTTCAAATTGGACATTAGGTACATTAACTGGTGTTGGTACTGATGACGGTGTATTAAACACTAGAGGTGCTTATGATTCAAATGTCCCACTAGAAATTACAAAAGTATCTAGTAAGGATAACCAGTATCAATTAAGTGACTGGAGTATTGGTTCTAGAAATATAATTTTCTCTGGAGGACCTTACGCAACAGTCGGACCAGTTTTTATTGATAACTGTAATGTTGTTGATATTTCTGGGGTTGGTGATTTTGGATATACATTTACTATGTTGCCTGGTACCGCGTCTGTAAGTTCTGATGGTAAAGCATTTACTTACACGTGGAGTAGTGACTTAGGTGAGGGTGGTACTGCTACTTTGACTTATGACGATGGATCTACTTGGCCGGACTTGTACAACTAACTAGTCAATTATTTTTATATCTTTTGATATAAAAATCATATTAAAGGGGGATAATTTTTATCCCCTTTTTTTATTTAATTTTTTCCCACTTGCTGTATAGTGGAATAATATAAGTTGAGTCTATTAGCTTATTTGTCACTCTTCTTTTATAGTAAAATATAAATGTGTTCTCGTCTAATATTTCAATCTGCATCTTTAATAATATATTATTTTTATCAGATATCTCTGAGAAAAGGATGCTGTCACCCTCAATTTCATAATTCATTAGACTTTCAAAGTATATTATTAAGTTATCATCCTTAAAATAAGTTAATGGAAAATTTGGAAGTTCTTCTAGTACCTCATTATCTCTCATAAATTCGATAAGCTTCCAGTCTCCCCTCAATTTATCATTGATATTTTCTTTACAGGAGATACATGTAAATATTAAAAAAATAAATAACTGTTTTCTCATATTTTATTTTTACATTTCCACAATATATGAAAAAAAAAATATCATTTTTTAAACTGTTTCTTTCTTTTTTGAAAACTGGGACTATATCATTTGGTGGATATATGATGTTAATTGCTATGATTCAGAGGGAGTTTTCAGTAAACAATAAATTAATAAAAAAAAAAAAAATTCTTGACGCTATTACTATGGCTAGTTTCCTCCCGGGTCCCATGGCAATCAACGTTGCTTCGTATATAGGATTTCTCTTAAGGGGATGGAAAGGTGCTGTTGTATCATTTATCGGAGTATTATTACCTTCTTTTTTATTAATGATACTATTTACCCATTTATATATCAACTCAAAAAATATTCCTGGTTTCTCTTCTTTCTTCAATGGTGTTATGCCTGTTGTGGCAGCTGTGATCTTTTCAGTCGCGTACGGATTTTATAAAGAGACAAAAGATAGAAAATTTGGATTTTTATTATTTATTCTGAGTTTGACTATTACCTCACTGATAAAGGGATATATCTCAATTATTTTACCTTTAATTGTATGTGGTGCCTTAAACCTCTTATATAACGGTGATAAAATTAAAAAAATATCAAATCCTAAAAAGGCATTTATAAGAGTCAAGGGAATTATAATTGCTTTTTTAATTCTGACCTTATTATTAGTTTTTTTAAATATAGCACCAATCTCAGCGCCTAATTTTATTCTATCTAAGGTATTTGCGAATATTTCCCTTACTCTATTTGGTGGGGGATATGTCTTTATTCCCTACCTTGATAAGATTATTGTTGAGCAATTAGGTTGGCTTACTAAGAGGGAGTTTGTTGACTCAATAGCTATGGGGCAAATTACTCCTGGTCCAATATTGATTACAGCTACATTTATTGGATATAAGATAAATGGTTTTTGGGGTGCTTTTTTATCGACCCTGTCAATTTTTTTACCATCCTCAGTTGTTATAATTTTCTTCTCTAGGATATATTATTTTATTAAAAAAAATAATACAGTCAAATTAATAATACAAGGCTTTAAAATTGGTATAATTGGATTAATTTTCTATTCAGGGTGTATTATAATGTTAAAACAGGTTGAGGATTTTAATTTTATAACTTTGACAATTTGTCTTTTATCATTCCTAATTTTTATCAAAACTAAAGTCCATCCAATCTTCATAATTTTTCTATCTGGATTTATTGGATTTTATTTCAATTTTTAAAATTTAAAAGTTGAAATTTTTTAGAGTCATACTCTAGGTATGAGGATCCGTTGATCCACTCTCCACAGTTATAGTAGAAACTATCTTCAGCAATAGTACATTTATTTTTAAAATGGCTGTGTCCAAATATGAAAACATTTATCTTTCTGTAGTTATAATAGTTTTTACAGTAGTTAACAATTCTTTTATCATTAGTTTCTGCATTTTCATTTACATCCATCGCTTTCTTAGTACCGGAGAAGAACCTTCCTAATGGAATGCCAATATCTGGATGAATCCATCTGTATAGATTTTCAAATATCCTATTTCTAAAAAAAACTTTTTTTAATACTTTATATCCAAAATCACCTTCTCCGATTCCATCACCATGTCCAACTAGAATAGTTTTGTCACCAATTATAAATTCTTCGGGATCCTTATAAACCTGTATACCTAACTCACTGAAATAGTTTAGTACCCACATGTCATGATTACCAAGGAAGTAATGGAAATTTATTCCCTTATTAATCATATCAGATATTTTTATTAAAAATCTGAGGTTTTCCTTTGGAATAGCATTCTTATATTCAAACCAAAAATCAAATAAATCTCCCAAAAGAAATACATCTTGAGCATCACTACTTATCAAGTTCAACCAATTAATAACTTTTTTCTCTCTTAATTGAGAATTGTTTTTGTTTGGCCTCCCAAAATGAAAGTCACCAGCAAAATATATTTTTTTATTCTTCTTTATCTGAAGGCGAATATTCTTTTTCGTCAGTTTTATCATCTTTTTTTGTGGTTTCAACTAACTCGGTTTCTTTAGATTCGAATGGTCTTTTACCTATCAACTCTTCTAGGTCTGTTTGAAATAGAATTTCTTTCTCTAAAAGTTTATTAGCAATTTTTTCTAATTGTTTTCTTTTCTCGGTAAGTAATTTTTTAGTTCTATTGTACGCATTGTCTACGATTCTTTTTACTTCTGAATCTATTTTCTCAGCAGTTGAGTCAGAGTATGGTTTCGTAAAGTTATAGTCAGATTGTTTTGAGTCATAGAACGAAATATTTCCTATGTTTTTATTCATTCCATACACTGATACAATGCTGTAAGCCATCTTTGTTATTCTCTCCAAATCACTTAGCGCACCAGTAGATATTTTTCCAAATATTATTTCCTCAGCTGCTCTACCACCAAGTGCCATACACATCTCATCCAGAAGTTGATCAGTTTGGTAGAGGTATTGTTCTTTTGGTAGATACTGTGCATAACCTAGTGCCGCTATCCCTCTTGGGACAATACTTACTTTAACAAGTGGGTCAGCATGTTCTAAGTACCAGCCTGCAACAGCGTGGCCAGCCTCATGAAATGCAACTATCTTTTTCTCTTCAGGAGAGATAATTTTATTTTTCTTCTCGAGACCACCTATTACCCTATCAATTGCATCTTGAAAGTCAACCATCTCAATTGAGTTCTTATTTTTTCTTGCGGCTATTAGCGCAGATTCATTACATACATTTGCAATCTCAGCACCAGCAAATCCAGGTGTCTGAGCAGCTAAATTTTTGATATTTACATCATCACTTAACTTTAAACTTCTCACATGAACTTTAAAAATTTCTGCTCTTCCCTTTAGGTCAGGCTTGTCTATGGATATCTGTCTATCAAATCTTCCTGGTCTGAGTAGGGCTGAATCTAACACATCAGGTCTGTTAGTTGCAGCTAATATGATTACTCCGGAATCGGTAGAAAAACCATCCATTTCAACTAAAAGTGAGTTTAGGGTATTTTCTCTCTCATCATTTGACCCAGGCATCTGACCTCTTCCTCTACTCCTTCCAATAGCGTCAATCTCATCAATAAATACTATACAAGGTGCTTTTTCTTTTGCCTTTTTAAATAGATCTCTTACTCTGGCTGCACCAACACCAACAAACATTTCAACGAAATCTGATCCAGAAAGTGAATAGAAAGGGACATTGGCTTCTCCTGCTACAGCTTTAGCCAAAAGAGTTTTTCCGGTACCAGGTGATCCAACAAGTAGTGCACCTTTCGGAATCTTTCCACCCAGTCTTGTAAACTTCTTTGGGTTCTTGAGAAACTCTACAATTTCTTTGACTTCTTCTTTTGCCTCCTCTAGTCCTGCAACATCTTTAAAAGATAATTTAATCTTACTTTCTTTGTCAAATAAGGATGCTTTAGATTTTCCAATGTTAAATATTTGTCCACCAGGTCCACCACCAGTTGACATTCTCCTTAGTAAGAACCAGAAACCAATTAATATTAATATGGTGAATCCCCAAGTCTGTAAGAAGGAGTAGATGTCAGTTCTACTCTCTGTCAAATACTCAATCTCATTTGAATTCTCTCTGCCTAGCGAACTAATTAAATCATCATATCTTTTCTCAAATGATTCTATTGAAGATACTTCTAGTTTATAATGAGGTCCATAGGTATTACTTAATAAATTTGAGGATTCTAGCTCATCTTTGTAGGTTGTGTTTAAAAGAGCTTCTTCTTTCAAAGATATCTCAATAATTTCTTGATTCTTTATTACAACTATTTTCGAAATGTCATGGCTTTTTATCATTTTCTGAAAACGATTATAATCTATATTAATAGGTTTTGTTGAGAAAAAACCAAAGGATAGGTATATGAATATTGAAACGAGAAAAATAATCCATATTTGATTGTTAAAGTTATTACCCATTAAATTTTTGTCAGATTTCTTTTTCATTATTTATTGTTAAATTCTTTTATTATACCGTCTCCCCATAAATTTTCTAAATTATATAAACTCCTTTTATCTTCATCAAAAACATGCGCTACCACGTTAACAAAGTCAATTAAGATCCATTCACTATTTTCAATACCCTCCTTACTCCAAGGCCTCTCATGATACTTCTTATAGACATCTTCTTGTATACCTTCAGCGATTGCGTCAATGTGTACATTAGAATTACCTGTTGCTAAAACGAAATAATCAGTAACGGAGTTTTTTATATTTTTTAAATTTATTATTCTTATATCCAAAGCTTTTTTATCGTCCATACAGTGTGCTATGAACGAGCAAAGTTTATCTGAATTAATATTTCTTTTTAATTTCAATATATATTACTACTATTATAAGTTTTATGTGCAAAAAAACTGCCAGCTCTATATTTAAAGACAAAACTAATATTTATGTGTCAGAATGTCTTTCAACAAATGATTTTTTGACTAAATATGTAAAAAAAAATCCTCAAGATGAGGGAATAATCATAATATCTGATTTCCAGTCCAGAGGGAAGGGACAGAGAACTAATACCTGGCAGTCTGATAGAGGTAAAAATTTACTATTTTCTTTTCTTATTAAACCAGAGTTATCTGTTAATGATCAATTTAAATTACATATTATAACCTCAATCTCAATTATTAGGACTCTTTCTAAGGTTGGTATACATGATGCGAAAATCAAATGGCCAAATGATATTTACATAAGAGATAAAAAGGTTTCTGGGATTTTGATTGAGAGTCAAGTATCCAGAAAAAAAATTACTCAATCTGTAATTGGAATAGGTCTGAATATCAATCAAACTCAATTTAATAGATTTAATGCGACTTCAACGTTTAATGAACTTAATATAAATATTGATATAAAAAATACATTAGAGATATTTTGTGCTTTTTTCGATGAGGAATATTTAAGGGTCAACGAAGATATCGAAACTTTAAAAAAAATATATATAAATAACCTATATAAGCTAAATAAAGAGATAAAATTCACTTATGAAAAAAATATTTTATCAGGAAGGATAGTAGATATAAATTTAGATGGATCATTAGTAATATTTTCTAACGGTAATAAAGAAAAATTTAATTTTGGATCGATATCATTTATCTAATGTTTTTCAAATAGTTTAAATAAGCTAATTTTATAATTATGTCAAAATACATTATTTTATCAGCACCTTCCGGATCTGGAAAATCAACTTTAGCTACATACCTGTTATCTGAAATCGGTTCTTTATCATTTTCAATATCATCGACTACAAGAGAGATGAGGAAAAATGAGAAAAATGGGATTGATTATTATTTTATAACATATGATGAGTTTAAGAAAAATATTAATGAAGGTAATTTTATAGAGTGGGAACAAGTTTACAATAATGACTTTAAAGGAACCTTAAAAAGTGAGATTAAAAGGTTAGTTGACGAAAAAAAAAATATCATATTCGATGTCGATGTTGTTGGTGGATTAAATCTAAAAAAATACTTCGGTAAAGATTCATTATCAATTTTCATCGATGTACCATCTGTAGAGGATTTAGAAAATAGGCTACTGAGAAGAGGGACTGATTCAAAAAAAAATATTCAAGAGAGGTTGAGAAAAGCTGAAAAAGAAATATCTCTTAAAAATAATTTTGATTTAATAATAATGAATGATAATATTTTAAAATCGAAAAATATAATTCTTAGAGATGTTAATAAATTCTTGTCAGAATGAATGTTGGTTTGTTTTTTGGGTCTTTTAACCCTGTTCATAATGGTCATATTAATATCGTTAAAGAAGTTATTAATAAAACTGATATAGATAACATATGGATGATTCTTTCTCCTCAGAATCCAGAAAAGGAAATATTGATAGAAAAAGAGATGAGGTATCAACTCTTAGACTTAGCAACCAGAAATTTAGAAAATGTTTCTATTTCTAGAATTGAGTTCGATATGCCATTACCTAATTATACATTTAAAACATTAAAAAGAATATCAAAAGATAATCCTTCACAAAATTTTAAACTTATAATTGGAGGAGATAATTATAAGAATATACACAAATGGAAAGAGTCTAAATTTATTTTAGATAACTACGAAATAATTGTTTATCCTCGTTCAAAAAAAGATCTAGGAAATAGTTTTACAACAAAGCTATTTAATGTATCATCCTCTCAGATCAGAAATCTAGTCATGTCAGGAAAAAGTATTAAGGGTCTAGTCCCAGATACTATTGAAAAAAAAATAATTTCTACTCAATTATATCTTAAATAGTAGTTATTTCAGTTTCCTTAGTTTTAATAATCTCATCAATTCTACTGATTTTTGAATCTGTGATTTTCTGAATTTCAGATTCTCCATCTTTTATTGCATCCTCTGATAATCCCTCGTTTGAAAGCTTTTTCATTAGTTCGTTTGACTCTTTTCTAACTGATCTTATACTTATTTTCCCCTTCTCGCCTTCACCTTTGATTTGTTTAACTAGAACTAGTCTTCTCTCCTCAGTTAATGCGGGTATGTTAATTATAATGTTTTCTCCGTCATTTTGTGGATTAAGCCCGAGGTCATTATCTATTATAGCTTTCTCAATATCTTGAATAATGGTTTTTTCCCATGGCTTCACAAATATTGTTCTACTATCAGGAGTTGTTATTGAGGCAACTTGAAGTATAGGGGTTGGGGTTCCATAATATTCTACCATTACACCGTCAAGCATACTTGGCATTGCCTTGCCAGCTCTAATTTTTTTTAATTCGGAAATTAAAAATTGAATGGACTTATCCATTCTTTCTTTTGTATCATCTAATATTAAATCTATTTCTTCCATATTTAGTAAATTAAAGTGCCAACATTCTCCCCTTCAATAAGTTTCATCAAATTACCTGGTTTATTCATATCAAACACAATTATTGGTAAGTTATTTTCTTTACATAACGTAAATGCTGTCATGTCCATAATATTTAAATTTTTTTCGTAAACTTCATTAAAAGATATCTCTTTAAATTTTTTAGCGTCTTTTACTTTCTCAGGATCATTATCATAAACTCCGTCTACTCTTGTACCTTTCAAAACTATATTTGCTTCGATTTCAATTGCTCTCAAACTTGCTGTTGAGTCAGTTGTAAAGTAGGGTTTACCTAGACCTGCACCAAAAATTACTATCCTTCTTTTCTCCAAGTGTCTAATTGCTTTCCTTCTGATAAAAGGTTCACAAACCTGATGGACATTAAAGCCAGACATTAACCTAGTATCACAACCTAATTTCTCTAAGTGACTTTGGAGTGCCATGCTATTAATAAGAGTAGCCATCATACCCATGTAATCACCTTGAACTCTATTAATTCCAGATTTTTCAGCTTCAATACCTCTGTATATATTTCCTCCTCCGATAACTATTGCAACTTCTATTCCTTTATTATGAATATTTTTGATTTGTTGTGAATATTTTTCTAATAATAAAGGGTCAATACCATACTTTTTTTGTCCCATCAACGCCTCTCCACTTAACTTTAATAGTATTCTTTTATATTTCATGTTTGTATTATATAAATCTAAATATTATATAATTATTTCTTTCTCTGTTTATCAGTAATTTTTATGAGATTTAATTTATAATTAAAAATTTGTTATAAATAAAAAAGAATATAATTTTGCTGACCTTTGAGCTACAGAGGCAATATATTGTAAATTTTGATTTTGGGGGGGATACCAAAGCGGTCAAATGGGGCAGACTGTAAATCTGTTGACTTATGTCTTCGCAGGTTCGAATCCTGCTCC
>CAJXDN010000020.1 GCA_913052485.1 uncultured Flammeovirgaceae bacterium
CTTTAAACCAGAGTGAGTTACTTAAGATTTTATGAGCCGACTTCATTTTATCTCCCACCAGATAACAAACATTTATATTTAATGTATCTATAAATTTAGCAACTTTAATATGCTCCGACACTGAATCTTTACCGAGCTCATTCATATCACTTAGTATCAAGATCTTATTATCTCTCTCAAATTTTATGAAAGAATAAATAGCGTTTTGCATTGATATTGGATTAGCATTATAAGCATCCAATATCAGACAATTAGAACCAAAATATTTTTTTTCTGATCTATTTGAATCTACTTTAAAGTTTTCTATAGATCTGGCTGATAACTTCTCATCTATATCAAATTTTTTTCCTAGGGTCATGGCAAATAAAATATTTTGAAAATTATATATACCAAATAATTGAGAACTAAAAACCTGTCCTTTAATTTTAAATTTAATCTCGGGCTCAGACTCTAAAAGCTCTACATCAACTATTGAACCATCTCCCCCGATATATGTAGGATCAGGAAACCTCTTCGAAAAGTTTTTGATAATTTGATCTAAATTGTTGATGATTACTTCGCCATTATTTTTTAATAAATAATCAAATAATTCAGACTTACCTCTAATGACTCCTTCTAAACTTTTAAAGCCTTCCAAATGGGCGTTAGATATATTAGTTATTAGACCAATAGATGGTTTTGATATACTACATAAAAGTTTAATCTCCCCAACTGCACTGGCACCCATCTCTATTATAGCAATCTCATGGCGATCAGCAATACTCAAAATACTTAGTGGAACACCGATATGATTATTTAGATTTCCCTCAGTTGCTATCACGTTATATTTTAGGCTCAAGACTTCTTTAACTAAATTTTTTGTAGTTGTCTTTCCATTAGAGCCAGTTATACCAATTACAGGGATTCTTAAATTATCTCTGTGATAAGTTGCAAGATCTTGCAATGCTTTCAGTACATCATCGACATAATAAATATTATCAGATTTATTTGATAGACTATTGTCATCAACGACTGATACCATAGCTCCATTATCTAATGCCTCCAGCGCAAAATCATTTCCATTAAAGTTCATACCTTTAAGAGAAAAGTAAATAGAATTCTTACTGATATTTCTACTGTCAGTGGAAACCCCACTAGATGACTGAAATAGTGAGTATAGATCTTTAATTACTTTTAAATCCACTTCAAGTCTTTATTTTGTAGTTAACTTCAGAGTTACCTTTTGATATTTCTGTCAGTTTACTTTTTATAAGTTTTTTCTTAATAGATGGTAAATAATCAATAAATAGCTTACCCTCAATATGATCATATTCATGTTGTATGACTCTTGCACGCATACCAGAAAAAGTTTCTGTTTTTTTTGTCCAGTTCTCATCAAAATATGATATCTCTATATCACTTCTCCTCTTCACACCTCCTCTGATACCGGGAATGCTTAAGCACCCTTCCTCAAATTCCCAAAAGTCACCAGATTCTTGAAGTATTACAGGGTTTATGAAAATTTTCTTAAAAGTTATCATATCCTCATCTTCTAATAAAGATCCGTCAACTACAAAAATTCTCTTAGAAAGTCCTATCTGTGGAGCAGCTAAACCAATGCCGTCTGCCTGATGCATCGTCTTAAACATATCTTCTGACAAAGTTTTAACGTCAATATCTCCCTCGACAATATCAAGACATAATTCTCTTAAAACTTGATTACCATAAAGAGTAATAGGATAAATCATAATCTTTTTCTTTCCAAATATGATTGTAAAATCAGTGAAGCACTAATTTTATCAACATTACTTTTATTTTGTCTATACGTTTTATTTTTGCCCATTGTCAGGATAGCATCCTTCGCAATTTTTGATGTGTATCTCTCGTCGTAAGTATCGATAGGGATATCATGAAATTTAGAACTTAAAGTTTTAATAAATTTTAATGTGAGATCAGTTGCATCGGTTGCATTACCCTTTAGGTCATAAGGTAATCCAATAACTATTTTCTCAACTTTATTTTTTTCTTTAAATAATTTTATAAAGGGTATAACCTCATTAGGACTTATGGTTTCGTACGGAGAGGCAATGATTTTTAACTCATCGGTCATAGCTACACCAACTCTTTTAGAGCCGTAGTCAAGACACAGGATTCTTCCCATTAATTAAGAAAGGAAATATTTCGAATCTGATCAGAGACTTTATCTTGGAGATCTATTGCACTTGGAAATAAAATATCATTCTCAATTTTAGAGTGGATGTCTAATTCCATATCAAAAGCTTTAAGCTCTTGAAAAATTACCTTCAAGTGTAAGTTCTCAATATTATCTAGGGAATAATTTTTAGTAAGCCCTCTTATACCTTCCATCTCGGAATCTTCATCTAAATGTTCTTTAGCGATCTCTTTAAGAGATATTTTTTTCATTTCAAAAAATAGTTTTGCATGATTTTTTGGATTACCGTCTAGATGATAAAGTTTTTGG
Organism: uncultured Flammeovirgaceae bacterium; assembly: GCA_913052485.1. Classification (GTDB taxonomy): domain Bacteria; phylum Bacteroidota; class Bacteroidia; order Cytophagales; family MED-G16; genus MED-G16. Next base: position 2,462 of record CAJXDN010000020.1, read on the forward strand.
ATATATGTGAAAATATATTTTTCCTCCTCTAAGATATGATCAACAAAGTCCTCATAAAAGTGAGGGAATATAAATTTCAAATCTTGGAAAAAGTTATAGTTTTTATCGTCTAGAGAAAGGTTTGATATCAGACTTTGGATATAGGGTAATTTATTTTTAATAAAATAACTGTGGTTATGTTTCAGATATTCAATAAGCAAATTGATTGGAGAAGATTTCAGAGTGGTTAAGTCTAAGTCGAAAGATTCATCCATGGCAATCCTGTAGCCATGAATTGAGTCAGAGGAAAGACCTTTCTTGCTGCAAATTTCCTCGATCGTATGATCGTAACTCTTGTAGAAATCTATGCCGAAGGAATTTAACGCCTTTGCGTATCTGAAGTCGTCAGAAACGACGTCAAAAACTTTCTTATTATCCAGGTTTTTAGTTTTAAAAAACATGGAAATAAATCTAGAAATTAAATTTATTATTTAATAGGAAAAAGTAAGAAAAATTTACAATTAACCATTCATGGAGACAAGAAACTCCTCGTTGTTTCTTGTGCCTTTAATTTTAGATAAAAGAAATTCCATGGCCTCAACAGAATTCATATCTGCTAAATATTTTCTGAGTATCCATAATCTAGATAATTCATCTTTTCCCATGAGAAGATCTTCTCTCCTTGTACCAGATGCGGTAACATCAATTGCAGGATATATTCTTCTGTTTGATAACTTTCTATCAAGCTGAAGTTCCATATTACCTGTACCTTTAAATTCTTCAAAAATTACCTCATCCATTTTAGAACCTGTCTCAATTAATGCGGTAGCTATTATTGTCAATGAACCACCTTTCTCAACATTTCTAGCAGCTCCAAAAAACCTTTTAGGCTTGTGTAGGGCATTGGCATCAACACCACCTGATAATATCTTGCCTGATGACGGTATGACAGTATTGTGTGCTCTAGCTAATCTTGTTATCGAGTCTAGTAATATCACTACATCATGTCCACACTCAACCATTCTCTTAGCTTTCTCAAGAATTATATTGGCAACTTTTACATGTCTCTCAGCTTGCTCATCAAAAGTTGAAGAGACAACCTCAGCTTTTACACTCCTTGCCATATCAGTAACTTCCTCTGGCCTCTCATCAATTAACAGTATCATGAGATACACCTCAGGGTGATTCTCAGCAATTGCATTAGCAATCTGCTTTAGTAATACTGTTTTCCCCGTCTTAGGCTGAGATACGATCATGCCCCTCTGCCCTTTCCCAATTGGAGAGAATAAATCTAGAATTCTTGTGGAGTAGTTATCTTGGTTAGCACTCAGGTTTAATTTCTCTTCGGGAAATAGTGGTGTGAGGTACTTAAATGGAATTCTGTCTCTAACCTCATCTGGTGTTTTCCCGTTAATTTTTGATACTTCAATAAGAGCAAAATATTTTTCATTCTCCTTTGGAGGTCTAATTTTACCTAGAACTGTATCACCTGTCTTAAGACCAAATAATTTAATTTGAGAAGGTGAGACATAGATATCGTCCGGACTAGCTAGGTAATTGTAATCACTACTTCTCAAAAATCCATAGCCATCCTGCATCATCTCAAGAACTCCCTCACTCTCAATAACACCCTCGAATTCCTTTACGTTATTTTCATACTCAGAGGGTTTCCTTGGGCCGCTTTCCTTAGTAGGCCTTGAGGTCCTTCTTCCAGAGTTGGTGTTTCTTGGTTTATCAGAAGGTTTAGTCTCCTTTGGTGACTTTTTATCAGAACTTTTCTTAGGCTTAGAGATGGCCTGCTCATCCAAAATTTTATATATGAGATCTTGCTTTGAGAGTTTAGATGCTCCCTTAATTCCCAACTCTTCCGTAATATTTTTTAACTCAGATAATAACTTATCATTTAGCTCGTCCATTGTGTACATATGCGTATTATTTAATTAGATTATTTGCTTGATTGAATAGTGTATTAGGGTGTGCCTAACATCAATTGACTCCGCAATGATACCATTATTATATATATTGTCAAAAAAAAAATTAATTTTTATTAGATTGAGTCTTGTTAGGGGTATCGTTAAAAATCAAGTAAAATATAAACTATGATTGAGATTATTAAGCTAAGAAGTAACAGAAATAGTTACATTAAATCTCTGGAGAAAAGAGGAATAGAAAAAATAGAAAAAAAACTAGAGGAACTAATAAATCTTGATGACGATAGAAAATCACTCAAGACAGAACTTGATAAACTACTAACTGATTCAAATAGGATTGCTAAAGAGATAGGTCAAATTATAAAGTCGGGAGATGATAACAAGATTTCTGATTTAAAAACAAAATCAACACAGCTGAAAGAAGAGACAAAAAAAATTTCTGAAGAATTAAAAAATAGAGAGATAGATATAAAAAAAATATTAGTAAATATCCCAAACATACCAGACAAGCGTGTACCTGAAGGCAACTCAGAAAATGATAATATTAAAATTTTAAAGAATGATGTAAATATTAACACAAAAGAAAATTTAAAGCCACACTGGGAAATTATAAAGAAATTTAAATTAATTGATTTTGATAATGGTAATAAAATAGCAGGAGCCGGATTCCCTGTCTACACAAATAATGGGGCAAAATTACAAAGGGCATTAATTAATTATTTTTTAGATGAGGCATCAAAAAATGGATATGTAGAAATACAGCCACCAGTACTCGTTAACAACGATTCTGGTTTTGGGACTGGCCAACTCCCAGATAAGGAAGGCATGATGTATAAAATTGAAGATGAAAATTTATTTTTAATACCTACAGCAGAGGTTCCAATTACAAATATTTATCGAAAGACTATAATAGAAAAAGAAAAACTCCCAATAAAAAATGTAGCGTATACACCTTGCTTCAGAAAAGAAGCAGGTTCTTGGGGCGCACATGTTAGAGGTCTGAACAGACTACACCAGTTCGATAAAGTTGAAATCGTTCAAATTGAAGATGAAGCAAGGTCAGATAAAGCACTTGAGGAAATGTGTAACTATGTGGAGGGCCTCATCAAATCTCTTGAAATTTCATACAGAAAACTTTTACTATGTGCCGGTGATCTTGGTTTCTCATCTAGCATAACATATGATTTTGAAGTATATGCTCCTGGTCAAAAAAGGTGGCTAGAATGTAGTTCAGTTAGTAACTTTAAAACCTATCAATCAAATAGGATGAATCTAAAAATTAAAAATGAAAAAAGTAAAGCCTTGGCTCACACCCTAAATGGCTCTGCACTAGCTTTACCAAGAATTGTGGCTGCAATTCTTGAAACACATCAAGGCGATAATGAGATCAAAATACCGGAGGTTTTACATAAGTATACAGGATTTAATAAAATTAATTTATGATCGTAAGGAAGGGAGTCAAAAAAGATATACCCCAGGTGTTGGAACTAATCAAGGAATTAGCAGAATATGAAAAGGCTTTAGATCAGGTATCAAACTCAGTAGAGAGACTTGAGGAAGATGGATTTGGAGAATCTCCTGTTTACGATCTATTTATTGCGGAAGTAGATAACAAAATAGTTGGGATGGCAATAACTTTTTTTAGGTATTCTACGTGGAAAGGAAAGAATTTATATATTGAAGATTTAATAGTTAATGAAAACTACAGAAGAAATGGAATAGGTCTAAAAATTTTTAATGAAATAAAAAAATTTGCTTATTTATCATCTTGTGTAGGGATTGCTCTCCAGGTTCTAGACTGGAATAAAACTGGAATAAATTTTTATAAAAAGCTCAATATGGAATTTGATGATGAATGGATAAACTGTTATATGAGTATTGATGAAAAATAAAAAAAATATCTGCGTAATTGGGAGTGGATTCTCAGGATTATCATCTGCCACATACCTTGCTAACCAAGGACATAACGTCTATGTACTTGAAAAAAATTCAAAGTTAGGAGGTAGAGCTCGTCAATTTTCATCAAAAGGATTCACTTTCGATATGGGTCCATCCTGGTACTGGATGCCTGATGTTTTCGAAAAATATTTTAATGACTTTGATAAAAATATTGAAGATTATCTTAAACTTAAAAGACTAGATCCTTCATATAAGGTCTTCTTCGAAGACGGGCATATTGATGTCCCTGCAAGTTACCAAGAACTAAAAGATCTATTTGAGAGTATGGAAGAAGGTAGTGGTAACAACCTTGACTTATTTATATCTCAGGCAGAGAAAAAATATAAAGTTGGCATTCAAAATTTAGTATACAAACCTGGGCTCTCAATAAAAGAATTTATTGACAAAGACACAATTACTGGAGTCTTTCAACTTGACATCTTTAAATCGATGCACAGTCACATAAGAAAATATTTTAAAAATGAAAAAATTATCAAACTTCTTGAGTTTCCAATTTTATTTCTAGGAGCTACACCAAAGAATACACCAGCACTTTATAGTTTAATGAACTTTGCAGATATCAAACTCGGGACATGGTTTCCAAAGGGCGGAATGTATAAAATAGTAGAGGCTATGGTAGAATTAGCTAAAGAGAAAGGTGTAAAATTTTATACCAGTGAGGAAGTCAAAAAGTTTTCTTATGTTGACAAGAAGATTTCGCATGTCATTACTACAAAGAAGACATACGATGCAGATTATGTGGTTTGTTCCGGAGACTACCAACATTTTGATCAGAATGTTTTAGACCAAAAATATAGAAATTACAGTGCCTCTTACTGGGATAAGAGAACACTGGCACCATCCTCACTTCTATTCTACATAGGACTAGATAAAAAATTAAAAAATATATCTCATCACTGTCTATTCTTTGATAAGGACTTCGAGAAACACGCAGAAGAAATCTATTCAACTCCTAGGTGGCCATCCGAACCCCTATTTTATGCTTCGTTCACCTCTAATACTGATAAGACTGTAGCACCAAAAAATCATGAGAATATGTTTTTATTAATTCCTATAGCACCTGACTTAGAGGATAACAGGATTATTAGGGAAAGATATTTCGACCTAATAATATCAAGACTCGAGAAACTGACAAAACAAAACATTAGGGATCATATAATATATAAGAAAAGCTATGGAATTAGAGATTTTAAGAAAGATTATCATTCATTTAAGGGCAATGCTTACGGCCTCGCTAACACTCTATTCCAGACAGCGATACTTAAACCATCTATTAAAAATAAAAAATTAGATAATCTATATTTCTGTGGACAGCTTACAGTTCCTGGCCCCGGAGTGCCCCCATCATTAATTTCAGGGAATGTAGTCGCGAAAGAATTATTGAATAAAATAAATTAGTACTCTAGCTCGTAATTATCGAGCTGTATATCATCCATACCGTCACCATCAAAAGGATTCTCTATCTGCTCCTGGACATTAAAGAGTGAGATTAAGATAAATGATATAATGACATTCAGTGCATACACTATAAACGTCGTATCAAGAACTTCAGAACCACCGTAAGTTGACCCAATCTCAAATCCTAAAGCAGCATTTCCTAAATTAAAGATTAGGGTTGGTGCGTAGTAGAATGGGAATATGTAAATAAATAGTTCACAGTAGGCTCTTATCGTCTGAGGTGTCCTATGGAGTTTAATAGATATCGAATTCTCGACACCCATGATAACATCGCGCATCAACCTATAGACTCTCACAGAAATACTTCTACCTAATAATTCTCTGTTTTTATCTATAAAAATTTTAATTTCATTGATTGATTTGTTTAGAGTTTCTTTTTCATTAGAGTCTGAATATAAATATTTAATAAGCTCAGATTTAACCGCTATAACTTTATTATCAATTTTCTTTTTCTCTGCATCAGTTACCTTTGATACTGAAAATATATACTTTATAGCAGCCAAAGAACCCTTAGCCCTACCAAGGTGTTCTAAAGCTTTCTCCCTCCTCTGAAAAGCACTGCCTAAAGTAAAAACTAGAGGAAATACAACAGCTATCGAAATCAGGGTCAGGTCAAGATTAAATGATAGGTTATACTTATATGCTATCCATGTTGCAATCAAAGAAATAATTACAGAAATTAGAGTTCTAAAATTTAGAGCGCTTGTATATTTTTTTAACATAATCGAAATGAAAATTAATAAACAAACTAAAAAAATTCTATTAATATCAGTTTTATATTTTTTAAACTTTAACAATATTATACTCTCACAGGAAACTAAACTCTTCACAAAAGGTACTGAGATAAAAGCCCAACTTGCCTTCGATTTTAAAGAGCTATATAAGAATACAAACGACTCGACTTTCATAAAATCAAAGATGATATTTTCAGGCACGGGGATTGAAGAGGATACCATTACTGTCAGAATTCGTGTAAGAGGAAATTTTAGAAAGAAGATATGCTACTTCAAACCAATGCGTCTAGAGATTAGAAAGAAACAGGCAGAAAACACAATATTTGAGGAAAATAGGAAATTAAAATTAGTTGTTCCGTGTCAAAATGAGAAAGGCAAAGACGAGTTAATATATAAAGAGATGTTAGCTTATAAACTTTTTGAAAATGTCTCTGATGTGCACCTAAGGACACAACCCATTTCTTTGAAAATTATTGAATATAAGAACAGTAAAGAAATTGAACATGAGATGTTTGCCTTTCTAGTTGAAGACGACTCAAAAGTTGCAAAAAGACACGAAATAAAAAAGTTTCCAAAAAGGAGAGTCAGCCCACTTAACGTATCTGACTCATCAGCAATAAATTTTGCGTTATTCTCATATATGATTGGTAATACCGACTGGTCATTGGCATATCAACATAATATAGAGATGTTTTACAACGGAAAAAAATTAATAGCAGTTCCTTATGACTTTGACCACAGTGGGTTAGTTAATGCATATTACGCAAAGCCAAATCCCATGCTTAAAATATCCAGTGTTACGGAAAGAGTTTATAGAGGTCTATGCAGAAGAGATCCAAAAATATTTAACGAAGTAAGGAACTTATACATATCGAAGGAAGAAGATATGTTAAGCACTTTAAATAAATATAAAAATAATTTAAACGCTAAGGAATTTACCAGACTCACTCAATATATACAGTCATTCTACAACATCATCAAGTCTGATAATGAATTTAAATTAAATATCATAAGTAAGTGTAGAGGTTAGTATGAATAGAGAAATTAAGTTATACAACGAGGTAAGTATTTACTGCAGTGAGTTAATAACTAAAAAATATAGCACATCATTTTCACTAGGAATTACTACACTTCATAAAAGTATTCATAAACATATTTACAGCATCTATGGTTTTGTTCGTTTTGCTGATGAAATAGTTGACACCTTCCATGAGCTAGACAAAGAAAAGGTTTTAAATAAATTTGAGGAGGATACTTTTGAATCAATTAAAAATAATTTTTCAACAAATCCCGTACTACACTCATTCCAAATTGTTGTAAATAATTTTAATATAGATCACAAACATATTAGAGCTTTCCTTGAAAGTATGAGGATGGATTTAACAAAAAAAACATTTAGCAATACTGAGTATAAAAATTATATCTACGGCTCCGCGGAGGTAGTTGGGTTAATGTGCTTAAAGGTCTTTTGTAATAACGAGGAAATTTATAAAAAATTAGAGCCATACGCTGTCAGCCTTGGTTCAGCCTTTCAAAAAATAAATTTCCTGAGAGATATAAAAAGTGATTACAAGGAGAGAGGGAGAGTTTATTTCCCTAATGTAAACTTTGAAACCTTTAGAAACGAAGAGAAGGTCGATATAGAAAATGATATCGAGAAAGATTTTAACAAGGCTCTTCTAGGAATCAAAAAACTTCCAAGTAATGCTAGAAAAGGCGTATATCTTTCCTACAATTACTACCGAGAACTTTTAAAAAAAATAAAACTTTTAGATGTAAATGAGCTCAAGTCCGAGAGAATTAGAGTCTCAAATTTTAAAAAATTTATAATATTTTTATCAACTCATATCAAATCTTTGTAGATGACTCTTTACTTTCAGTTACTTCTATTCACTATCTCATTTCCCTTGCTAGCCTCATGGGATAAAAGGTTTAATTATGCCTCAAATTTTAGATACTTATTTCCATCACTTCTAATTACAGGAACATTTTTTATTATCTGGGATATAATCTTCACAAAAAATGGTGTTTGGGGTTTCAGTAAAGTCCATACTTCCAATATTAATTTATTTTACTTGCCTTTAGAGGAATGGCTTTTCTTTATTATCATACCCTTCTCATGTTTATTTATTTATGAAAGTGTAAAGTATTTTCATGATGTCAAAAAATATAACTCAGTTGCTCGTTATGTATTCCTTGTGACTGGTGTGATTCTAATTGTAGTCGGATCAATAAATAATCATAGAGACTATACCTTCTGGAACTTTATTTTTTGCGGGATATTCTTACTCTACAGCGGTATGAAAGAGAGGGAATACCAAGCAAATTTTCTTGTCAGCTTCCTTTATGTGCAGATTCCCTTCTTTCTCATAAATGGTATTCTCACCGATGGAAATTTCGATTTTGACTTCACAACCGACCCAGTTGTATGGTATAACAACGAGGAAAATTTATCTATTAGGATGATTACAATTCCATTTGAAGATATTTTCTATAATCTTCTACTTCTTCTCATGAACGTAACATTTTATGAAAAATTTAAGTCTAAGAAAATATCAAAATTTAAATAATTAAATTTGTGTCATGTTAGGTCTAGATGTTACTATCGATACCAAGTCTGGTTTTTGCTTTGGAGTTGAGTTTGCAATTGAAATTGCAGAGGAAGTTCTAAGGGAGGAGGGAGAGCTGTATTGCCTAGGAGACATAGTACATAATGATATGGAAGTAAAAAGACTTGAGGAGATGGGACTAAAAATAATCGACCATAAAGAACTAGAGAATATGCAAGATGTCAAGGTTCTTATCAGAGCTCACGGAGAACCGCCATCTACATATGACCTAGCAATCAAGAATAATATAACCTTGATGGATGCCTCATGTCCAGTTGTTCTTAAGCTACAGAATAGAATAAAAAAATCACATGACAAAGATGAAAAAATTTATATTTACGGGAAACACGGTCACCCGGAAGTAAAAGGTCTAATGGGTCAGACAGGAAAAGATGCAGTTGTATTTCAGGACATAAAAGAGCTAGACCTAAATAACCTCCCTGAGTCTTTAACATTATACACCCAAACAACTAAGAGTAAAGAAAAGTTTTATGAGATAGTATCAAAACTTACAAAAACCGGTGTTGATGTTAATGTCAATGACACTCTATGTAGACAGGTAAGTAACAGAGATAATCAACTCCAAGACTTCTCTAATAACTTTGATAAAATTGTCTTTGTTTCAGGTACAAAGTCATCAAATGGAAATGCATTATTTAATGTGTGTAAACAAAACAATTCAAACTCGTATTTCGTTTCATCATCTGACGAAATTGATAAGGCTTGGTTTAGGAGAGACGAGAGTGTTGGAGTGTGTGGTGCTACCTCTACTCCGATGTGGCTAATGGAAGAAGTTAAGGATAAAATTTTAGAATTTTAAAATATGATTTTAAATATAGGGATAGTAATTGGTACTTTTATTTTTATGGAGGGAGTTGCCTGGTTTGCTCACAAATATATAATGCATGGATTCCTTTGGAGCTGGCATAAATCACACCATAAGAAACATGACCACTTCCTAGAACTCAATGATCTATTTGCAGTCGTCTTTTCAATTCCTTCAATCGCACTTATATATTTCGGTTACAGTTACGAGTCTTTATCATTATTAAAATACTTTGGAATTGGAATATTTCTATATGGTGTTGCCTACGTCATCTTTCACGATATAATTGTCCACAGAAGAATAAAAATCAAATTTAGGGCAACAAGTCCATACCTTAAAAGGATAATGAATGCCCACTACGTTCACCACAAAGTTCATTCAAAAAATGGTGGGAAAGCATTCGGATTTTTATTTGCTCCGAAAGAGTACGATATCAAGAATGACTAACTAGTCAATAAGACTTGGTGGTCCGGGTGGTATCTGAGGGACATATACCCTGTCACCCTTTCTCTCTACAAATTCTTCTTTAACACCATCAATCATCTTTGGATTTTTATATAGGTCAAGCATTGTCATAGCAAGAGCTTTTGTAGCGTAGATCATACCTTTATGGCCAATAGACATCCCCGTGCAAGCAACAACTGCCCATGAGTGCCACGGACCATCTTTAGCAGCGGAAGTTGTACTTAACCTTACCACCGGTACTACCTGACTCACATCACCTACGTCTGTTGACCCTCCCTGGGCAGGTAAAGTAGGTTTAATTGGTTTAATTTTACCGTCTAATCCCTTTAACTCTTTTCCAGTCTCTCTTAGAATAGTGTTGGCGTAGTTAACTTCGGATTCAGTATATTTTATTTCTCCCAATATCTTAAAATTATCTTGTATTATCGCCGCACCAAATCTGTTTGGTATTATCTCATATATTCCTGATATAAGTTGCATCTCATAATCAACATTAGCCATCATTGATGCAGCTTCAGCAATTTTCTTTACTCTATCATACATTAAATTCACATATTTTTTATCATTCTCCCTTAATCTTGTCCATATCTGAGCATATTCAGGCACCACATTTACTACATCACCTGCCTTCTCTATATCATAATGTATCCTGGCTGTTGGCCTGACGTGTTCCCTGTAGTAATTCAGTCCTGTTGTATATAATTCCA
>CAJXDN010000021.1 GCA_913052485.1 uncultured Flammeovirgaceae bacterium
TTCTGTATAAAGAGAGGAGATTTAAATTTAGAAGATATAGAGGGTGATTGTGAAAATCAATATGATAAATATATGGGAGTTCAAAAACTTTTACCATACGCAAAAGGTGTAAGCGCAAAGTCTCATGAATTTAAATTAAATGGCGAAGAAAAATCAACTGATTTCAAAAAGATGATGCAAATAATTTCGAACTCGACTTACGAGGGATTTATAACAATTGAGTATGAAGGAGCAGTCATGAACATGTTTGGAAGCAAAGGAAATTATCTTGACACACATGAAGGTGTTGAGGCAACTAGAAAATTGATTAGTAAGTACCTATAACATGGAATGGAATAGATATTTTTTTAATATAGCAGAAGAGGTAAAGAAAAAATCAAAAGATAAGAATACTCAAATTGGAGCTGTAATTGTAGGCCAAGATAAAGAAATTGTATCTACAGGATATAATTCATTTCCTAGGGGAATTGTTGATAATAAAATCGAAAGGCAAGAAAAACCTGAAAAATATTTTTGGTTTGAACATGCAGAACGTAACGCAATTTATAATGCAGCAAGAATTGGTGTTTCTACAAAAGGATGCACTATTTATCTGACATGTGATATCCCATGTGCAGACTGTGCAAGGGGAATAATTAATGCTGGAATAATAAAAATTTTTGCAAAAAAAGATGCTGGAGCAAAATCAAAGAAATGGGATGAGTCTGCGGAAAGGAGTATGCAAATGTTTAAAGAAGCTGGTGTTGAAGTTGAGTGGTACGACTTCTAACTAAATTTATTTCCAATTACTATTGAATGGGCCTAAAAACATAGGGACATTTTCTTGATACTTTTTGTAATCAGGATATTTTCTTGAGCTGATTCCCTCACTAAATACAGCACTATTAAAGAATAATACGACAAGAAGAATACACCCCACAACAGACCAGTTCAATAATTGCCCGTTTGCTGAAGCACTTAAAAAATAAAATGTTATCCAGATAAGTTGTTCACAAGCAAAGTTAGGGTGACGGGAAAATGACCATAAACCAGTTGTAACAAAACCACGTTTGTAATCTCCGTCTAACTTTTCTTTGTTATCAATTCTTCTGTACTTTTCTGTCTGGAAATCATACTGCTGCTGGTCAGAAATATATTGAATTACAATAAGTAAAAACATAAATCCACCGATTAAATAATCCAAAATACCCAGAGGCTCAGACCCTTGCCAAGCAGCTAATATTGGCAGAGAAAAAAGAAATATTAATCCCATCTGGTATAGACAAATAAAGAAAAGGTTAAATAATCCCCAAGTAATTCTCGATGATAGGAACGGTATAGCCTTCTTAACTTCAACCCACCTGTAATCTTCCTCACCCTTCCAAAAGTATATACTAAATCCTCCTCTTCTGGCAAAATTGTAAGTAAGCCTTACACCCCAACAAGTGACAAGAAATGCCATTAATACTAATCTATCATTAAATCCGGATGCGTAGGCAAAATAACAGACATAAGCAATTGGGATTAAACTCCAGAACTTATCTACCTGACTATAATTTTTCGCAAGTTCGCTGACCACAAAACAATATATCGCAGATCCAAGATATAATTTTGTCATCGTGATGAGTGCAGCATATTGCTGATCTGTAAAAGATGTATCAAAAACGTCTGTACCGAAGGTGATATATACTAACGTACACAGAGTCAATATGAGAAATAATGCTTGCTTTGCTACCATCTAACTTAAAAATTTAGTTTTCGTTCTTTAAAAATATGAGTTTAATATTATCTAAAAAAATCTACGATGTAAAACAAATCCCTAAAAAAACTGGAATTTATTTTTTTATAGATAATAATAATACACCAATATATATCGGTAAAAGTTTAGATATAAATAAGAGGATAAACCAACACCTCAAAGATAAATCTAACAAATCTGAAAAAATTAGGTCTAAGTATAATCACATAAGATACCTAGAAACTAAAAGTGAAATGCTTGCCCTGCTAATTGAATCTCAAGAAATTAAAAGAAATAAACCAATTCTAAATAGAAAATTAAGAAAGAAAAGGACTAATGCCCATGTCAATTTTTATACTGACTCGAGTGGATATTATGGTCTAAGAATTTCAAAAAAAAATAAAGATACTATCACTAGTTTTCAGTCGACCAGAAAAGCTAAATCTTTCATTAGCTACATATCTGACAAATTTAACTTATGTAAAAAAATTAACTCTATCAACAAAGAAAACTACTGCTGTTACGCAATATCATCATCTGAGAATAGTACTATCTGCTGTGAAAAAGAAAGTTTAAAATCATATAACCAAAGATTTATTGAAATGAAAAATTCAATAACTCTCCCAAAGAAAAAATTCTTAATTATTGATAAAAATTACAAAAAACCTTATCCTTTTGTTTCCGTTGATAATGGTACAATCGAGGGATACGGATTCTTAAAAAATTCATGTTCTGAGTATAGTGCCAATCTAAAGAGACTTGATTTTATCACAAAGGATGAAATCATTATTATAAAAAATTTTTATAAAAAAAATTTCAATAACCTTCACATATACTATATAAAATGATCAAATACATAGAGAATGGAGTTTATGAGTTGAGAGCCATACAAAAGCTTCCAATAACAGTGAAAGAGAGCTGGTCATTTTTTTCTAGCCCAAAGAATTTGTATAAAATAACACCGTCTCATATGAATTTTAAAATATTAACTGATTTTAATAAGATGTATGAAGGGCAGATTATTAAATACAGGGTATCTCCATTTCCACTCTTTAGAGTTGGATGGACAACTAAGATCACGTTTGTGGAAGAACCATTTTCTTTCATCGACAAACAGATAAGCGGACCATTTAGTATCTGGGAACATGAACATATTTTTGAAAAGTCAAAAAATGAAGTTATAGCATATGACATTGTGAAATTCAAACTTCCTCTTGGAGGTCTGGGTAGAATTTTTGGAGGCTGGTTGGTAAAATATCAACTTAAAAAAATTTTTGAATATAGAAAATTGCAATTACAAAAAATTTTTAAAAAATGAGAAACATATTAATTATCGGAGGCAGCAGAGGAATTGGTAATGAAATTCTAAAATATCAACTTGAACAGGGTAACAAGTGTCATAACTTATCTAGGACAGAATGTCAAGTTAAAGACTCTAACTTAATACACTATAATGTTGATATAACTAAAAACGAACTCCCCTCAATCGATACAATAGATTCAGTTATCTATTGTCCGGGATCGATAGTCCTCAAACCCATACTCCAGTTAAGGGAGGAAGATTTTATTAGCGACTTTAACATCAACGTTCTAGGCGCAGTTAAGACAGTAAAACATTACTTGAATAATCTCAAAAAAGGAGATAACCCATCCATCTTATTTTTTAGTACAGTAGCAGTAACCCAAGGTATGCCATTTCACGCATCCGTTTCAGTTGCCAAAGCTGGGGTTGAAGGATTGACAAAATCACTTGCTGCAGAACTTGCACCTAACGTAAGAGTGAATTGTATTGCGCCAACAATTACAAGGACAGATATGGCACAGAAGATCTTAAGAAACGAAAGAATTGAGGAAAATATCGCAAGCAAACATCCTCTCAAACAGATCTGCGAGGCAGAAGATATTTCTAACATGGCAAATTTTTTAATATCGACGAAATCTAATAAAATAACTGGGCAAATTATTCATGTCGACAGTGGCATGTCAACACTGAAAATTTAATACCGTGAATTGTTTTACTAGAGATGATATAGACAATCTAGATAAAATTTCAAGATTAAATTTTATTAATAGTATAACCGGATATAAACCAGCTAATCTAATTGGGACAATATCTGGAGACGATAAAGAAAATTTAGCCATTTTCAGCTCACTTGTACATCTTGGGTCTAAACCACCACTCCTCGGTATTGTAACAAGACCAAATTCAGTTCCTAGAGACACGTACTCAAATATTATCTCATCGAAATTCTACACAATCAATCATATAAAAGATGATATGATCGAGAGATCACATATGACTTCCGCAAAATTTAATCCCGATGAATCTGAATTTGAAGAATGTGATATTCAAAGCATTTACTTAAAAAATTTTCAGGCTCCGTTTGTGAAGGATAGTGAAGTAAAAATTGGAATGAAGCTTGTTGAAGAGATAAAAATAAAATGTAATAATACAATCCTACTAGTTGGTGAGGTGATGGTAGTGATGGTAGAAGAAGGTCATCTTCTTGAGGATGGCTCAATAGATTTTGAGAAAAATAAGACTGTATGTATCTCAGGTTTAGATACTTATTACAACACAAAAAAAATTGCAAAGTATCCTTATGCTAAAAAAAATAAAATTCCTTCGAAATGGTTAAGATAAGTGTAGAAGATAAAATCTGTATAGTTTGTAATAGACCATTTTCATATAGAAAAAAATGGAGAAATTGTTGGGACGAGGTAAAGTATTGCTCTAAACGTTGTAGAGGTAACAGATGAAAGAAGCAGCATTAATATTTCCGAATCAACTTCATGAAGAAAGTCAAATCCTAGATAAAAATATTCCTATTTATCTAATTGAAGAGAATCTTTTCTTCAAACAATACAGTTTCCATAAACAGAAAATATTTTTTCATAGAACATCAATGAAAAAATATGAGGATTATCTCACCACTGAGCTACATAAGGTCAATTACATTGAAAGCTCAAGTAAACTCGCTGACGTGAGAGAATTGATAAAAAATCTTTCACCTGATGTAAAAGAAATTTATATCATCGATCCAAATGACTATCTACTGGAGAAAAGAATTAAAAAGTCTTGTAATGAAAATAATATTTCTCTACATGTTTTTGATAATAGCTCATTCATAAATACAAGGGAAGATCTTACAGGTTTTTTCAGAGAAGAAAAAGTCAAATTTTTTCAAACAAGCTTCTATAAAGAAGAAAGAAAAAAATATAATATTTTAATGGATAAAGATTCTCCTGAAGGGGGGAGATGGACATATGATGATGAGAATAGAAAGAAATATCCTAAGGATAAAATACCTCCTGAAGTTAGATTTCCAGATAGAGAAAATTTTCATGAAGATGCGAAAACTTATACCGAAAAATTTTTTAAAAATAATATTGGGTCTGTCAATACTAATTGGTTATACCCCACTTCATTTTCTGAGGCTAAAGAATGGTTAAGTAGTTTTTTAACAATTAGATTCCAGGATTTTGGCCCGTATGAGGATGCTATTGTTAAGGAGGAAACTATATTAAATCATAGTCTATTATCTCCTCTAATTAATTGTGGGTTGTTAACACCAAAATATGTAATAAATGAAATAATTAAATTTCATAAAGACAATGACATTCCAATAAACTCAACCGAAGGGTTTATTAGACAGGTAATAGGATGGAGAGAATTTATTAGGGGGATCTATGTTGTAAAAGGAAGCTATGAGAGAACAAGAAACTTTTGGGGCTTTGAAAGGAAAATACCAAGATCGTTTTACGATGGAACTACAGGGATTGAACCCGTTGACGACACAATAAGAAAAGTTATAAGTACAGGATATTGCCACCATATCGAAAGATTAATGGTAATGGGTAATTTTATGCTTTTATGTGAATTTGATCCTGACGAAGTTTATCGATGGTTTATGGAGTTATTCATTGATTCCTATGACTGGGTTATGGTACCAAATGTATATGGCATGAGTCAGTTTGCAGACGGAGGTCTTATGTCTACCAAACCTTATATAAGCGGGAGCAGTTATATCTTGAAAATGAGTGATTACAAGAAAGGAGAGTGGTGCATTATTTGGGACTCTTTGTTCTGGAGGTTTTTAAATAAACAAAGAGATTTTTTTATTAAAAACCCAAGAATGAGAATGCTGATCAATACCTATGATAAGATGGATCAAACAAAAAAAGAAAACTATCAGCTTACTGCTGAAGAATTTATATCAAAATTTTGATTATGAAAAAAGCAATTTATTGGTTCAGAAAGAATCTTAGAGTTAGTGACAACCCATCATTAAAAGACGCAATTGAGCAGAATGATGAGGTTATCTGTATCTATGTTAGAGATTACTCAACTTATAGTCCCAATGGGTTAGATATAGGTGAAATGGGAATATTTAGAAGAAAGTTTTTAGATGAATCTATTTCTAACCTTCAAGAAAACTTAAAAAGTTTTGGACTAAAGCTTAATATATTTGAGGGTGATATAGTTAAAATCTTTGAAGAAGTTAGATCAAAATTTAACTCAGATAAAGTTTATGGTTCTAAAGAGGTGGGATGGTATGAACAAGATGAGGAAAAGAGATTAGCCTCGAATAAATTTGACCTTATCCTTTATGACGATCAATTTTTAATAGAAACAGATAAATTACCATACACGATAGGAGATCTACCACTAGTCTTTACTCACTTCAGAAAAAAGGTAGAAAAATTAGTACAAATTAGAGATGAAGTTAAGATATCGAATAAAAAATTTGAGATAAAAAATTATAATTTTGAATATGAAACGAGCAATGAATCTGGGGGAATAGAGATAAATAAAAATTCAAATTTTCCATTTGTAGGGGGAGAAACATCAGCACTTAAAAGACTAGATAGTTACCTGTGGAGAGATAATAGAATTAAAAAATATAAAGAGACAAGGAATGGATTAATTGGAACTGAATATTCTTCTAAATTTTCGTCGTTTCTTTCTCTTGGCTGCATATCTCCAGTAACTATTTATCATGAAATCAAAAGATATGAAAAGAAGATCATTAAAAATTCATCAACATACTGGTTAATATTTGAGATACTTTGGAGAGAATTCTTCAGATATGTTTATCTGAAAGGAGGCAAAAATATTTTTCTAAAAGATGGCATTAACGGTAACATATTCAATAAAAATTTTAAGAACGATTTAGACCTCTTCAATAAATGGAAAGATGGACATACAGGTCAAGATTTTATTGATGCAAATATGATTGAACTCAATAAAACAGGATTTATGAGTAACAGGGGTAGACAAAACGTGGCAAGTTATTTAGTGAACGATCTTGATTTAAACTGGACCTGGGGAGCATCTTACTTTGAAAAACATTTAATTGATTATGATGTAGCAAGTAACTGGTGCAATTGGATGTATATATCAGGAGTTGGAAACAATGTAAAAAATTGGGTATTCAATCCTGTTAGACAGTCAGATATGTATGATAAATCAGGTAATTACCGTGAAATTTGGCTCAATAA
The DNA here is from genome assembly GCA_913052485.1 of uncultured Flammeovirgaceae bacterium. Taxonomy (GTDB): domain Bacteria; phylum Bacteroidota; class Bacteroidia; order Cytophagales; family MED-G16; genus MED-G16. Next base: position 7,220 of record CAJXDN010000021.1, read on the forward strand.
AAAAATTGGGCAACAAAATATAGAGTTTTAGAGTATAAGTAATATTATATAGATTTTAAATCTATAGTATAAATTAATATATAAATGTTTAAGTTTATAAAGCTTTTTAGGCCTTTTGAGTTAGTACTACTGATATTAGTGCTCATCACGATAGTGGTTTCAGAGTTGTTTTTTTTCAATGAAGAACCGCTCAAAGCAGTGTTTTTAGGTCTATGGGCACCAACTATTCTTCTTTTTATTTTGATATTTAATCAAAAGAAAAAAGATTTATAGTAATAAACTAAACTATGTCAGAACTATTATCTAAGGAATTTATTTTCATATGGGCAGGTATTGTCTCAGTGTCCTTTATAATTTGGATTTTATTAACAGCTAAGGAATTAAATGATATAATTGATAAGAGAGATAAAAAATGAACGCATACACAGCAAGTCTAGTTAATGGTATTATTTTAGTTATAATTGGATTTTGGGGCTACCTTGAATCCGGTTCTCCAACATCTCTAATTCCGGTTGGAATAGGAGCATTAATTTTAGTTTTAAATAAGGGGTTAAGAAATAGTAATAAAGTTATTGCCCATATTGCTGTTTTAGTTACATTATTGTCTTTTGCAAATATTATGCCATTACGTGGAGCCCTTGAAGATGGCAGGTCAGAAGCAGTACTAAGAATTATCATAATGCTTTCATCGTCTGTATATGCGATGGTATTCTTTATAAGAAGCTTCATACAGGCAAGAAAGAAATAAGTATTACTTTTGATAAATTTTTATTGAATGAGATATTTCTTCGTATTATTTTATTTAATTCTCTCGATTTCACATATATACTCACAATCAGAAAATACAATTTATGTATCTCCCAGTGGAAATGATAATAATAATGGATCTGAGGATCTTCCCTTAAAGACAATTACAAAGGCCCTTAATCAAATTACTAATGGCAATATCATTCTTCTAGATGGAGTATATAAAGAGGAGATTTTAATAGATGGAAAGAAAAATATAACAATCAAGGGATCTGAATCAGGCAATGCATTGATTGATGGAACAGTAAGCCTACAAGAATATTCATGGACTAATTCAGGAAATAATACCTTTTATACATCAATAGACACAGCCATATGGCAACTTTTTACTGACGGGAACGAAATGGTAATGGCTAGATGGCCAAATGCACAGTTTTCAGATAAATCAATTTACTCATGGGACACATGGGCAGAAGGTGATGAGGGTAATAGCGCTAATGGTACAATGACTTTTGATAATAATAAATCTTTTTACTCTGCATTAGATGGTGACCTTGATACCGCCCACTCCATACTAAATGTTGGTTCATTTAGGACATGGAATAGAAAAATTGATTTCTCAGCAGGAGCTGATTATTTTACTTACGATGTAGTACCTAGTGGCCAGTACAAAGACAAACATCACTATTTCTATATTGAAGGTGATCTCAATCTACTAGATACCTTAAACGAATGGTATCATAACCCTACAACAGGAGAATTATGGGTAATGACCAATGGAATAAACCCCAGTGATATGGATATTAGAGGAAAAGTATCAACATATTCATTCGAAATAAAAAACTCTGAGAATATCACTATTGAGAATTTATCATTTTTTTCATCTACTGTTAAAGTTCGATCAACTGAAAACTTTATCCTGCAAGACTGCAATTTTGCTTATCCATCAACATCAAAAAGAATGGTAGGTGATCTTAGGACACCTATGGCAACAACTATTGGAATTAGTGGGTCATCCAATAAAGTAAATAATAGTATTATTAGAAGAAATTTATTTGAGTATACTGATGGAGATGCTTTAAGAGTTTATGGAGACAATAACCTAATCGAGAATAATTTCTTTCAGTATATTGATCACTCAGTAGCTGAGCTACCGGGACTAATGGTAACTATGTTTATTAATGGTGATAAAAACACAATAACAAAAAATACAATTGAGAATGTTCAGGCCTCGGCTACAGTAACACCTGGAGAGAGAAGTATTTTCTCATATAATAAAGTTACAAAAACAGGAGCTCTGCAGTCAGATGGTTCTGTTTTTCAAGGGACACGAAATTTTGTTGCGGATTCAGAAGTACACCATAACTATGTATATAATACACCAAAGCTAGCACTTAGATATGATGCGCCTGGAGATGACCCAACTGCAGCAGGTCAGAGAGGAAAAATGTACAATAATGTTGCTATTAATACAAGTGGAATTATGGTAAAGGGCGATTATCATTACATCTCAAATAATACTGTAATTGGAAGTAATAAGAATGGAATGATCATTTTAGATGAGGAAAATTCTAATTTAAATACTTTCACGCAAAATAATCTTGTAGATAAGCTTAGCGGTCACAGAAGTCTTAGTATCTATGAGGATAAAGACAGAGACGGAAATGCTGACTTCCCCATTCCGGGAAATAATTCAAATAATTGGAATGGATGGGATTCAGTAAATACCAATTATAATGATGAACTAAGCATTGACAATACAATCTATACTTTGATTGATAGTATAACCCTGATGCCTCTAGAAGGTTCGCCTCTAATTGACGCTGGAATATCCATTGAATCAATACCTCAAGAAATAGT
>CAJXDN010000022.1 GCA_913052485.1 uncultured Flammeovirgaceae bacterium
TAGATAGCAGCGGCAGCACCATCTTTTATTACATCGATAGACTCGATATCATTTGGATCAACCAAATCAAGATTACCACCAATAACCCCATCAATAACAACGAGAGGAGATGCATTAGCACCAACAGTTGATATACCTCTAAGCCTTAGTGTGAAACCACCGTTCGGATCTCCGCCTGACTTAGTTATAGATAGACCAGCAACTTTACCTTCAAGGAGTCCCATAGGGTTACTAACTAACCCCTGATTAAAGTCTTCCTCATTTAAACTGGTAACCGCACTGGTTATCTCTTTTCTTACCTGCGTACCGTATCCGGTAACAACGATCTCATCAAGAGCAGCAATATCCTCATTTAGGGATATACTGAGATTAGATTGAGATCCGACAGGAACTTCAACAGTAGAATACCCAACGAAAGTAATAACAAGAACATCAGAAGATGAAGCATTTAATGCAAAATCACCATTCATGTCAGTAATTGTTCCTTGCGATGTGCCTTTAACAACAATGTTAGCACCAGGGATACCCTCACCATTTTCATCTGTAACTGTACCAGTTACAGCACTTTGAGCTATTGCAAAGCTCATACCTGACATAAATACCAGGACTAATAGTAAAAGCTTTCTCATATTACGCTTTATAGTTTAGTTTAAAATTTAACTTAAATAGTTAATTAAAGTTTATGACAAACAAACACGATATTATTGAATAAAATCCACGAAATGCGGAAACAAGAATAGTAGTTTGATTATCGACAACATTTTAATTAGTTAAAAGCTCAAAAATGCAATAAAAAAACTAGAAATTGAAAAGATTTTTATAAAAATTTAGGTGTTTATCAATGGTATTTAATTACCAAAATAAATCCTTAAATTTTGAATTGTCTCTAATTAAAAATTAGCAAGGTTTTTCTGCCATCTCCAAGCAGAAGACATCATATCATCCAGACTTCTTTCGGACTTCCATTTCAAAACTTTTTTTGATTTTTTAACATCAGAATATATTTCTTCAATATCACCATCTCTCCTATCCTTAAAAAAGAAATTTAGTTTTAGATTATTTATATTTTCAAATGAATTAATTACGTCCAAAACTGAATAACCTATGCCCGTTCCAACATTAAAAAATTCATAATTGTTTTTATCTTCAGAATCATTTAGAAAGTTGAAAGCTTTCAGATGAGCCTTAGCTAAATCTTCAACATGAATATAATCTCTAATTGCTGTACCATCATGAGTATTATAATCTTTTCCGAAAACTGATAATTCTTCTCTTATACCAACAGCAGTTTGAGTTATATAGGGAACAAGATTATCAGGAATCCCCTTTGGAAGCTCTCCAATCAGGGCAGAATCGTGAGCTCCAACAGGATTAAAATATCTGAGTGATATACCCCTCACCCTATCATTAAAATTAATAAAATCTTCTAACATACCCTCTGAAATCTGCTTAGTCTTAGCATATGGATTTGTAGCCTTTTTAAATGGTTCAGCCTCTGAAACAGGTAACTTGTCAGGTTGCCCATAGACAGTACAGGATGAAGAAAATACAATATTTTTAATATTTTTATTGTTCATAAAATTTAGAACATTCATCAAAGAGTTGAGGTTATTATTATAATACTTAAATGGATTCTTAACTGACTCAGAAACTGATTTAAATGCTGCAAAATGAATTATTCCATCTATTTTATGACTATTAAATACTTCTTCAAGTCCCTGAGAATCAAGGAGGTTGATATTATAAAATATTGGTCTTACACCAGTTATTTTCTCAATATTATCTAATATAAATATTTCAGAATTAGATAAATTATCGATTATTACAACTTCATAGTTGTTAGCAATCAATTCAACCACAGTGTGTGAACCAATATAACCAAGACCACCGGTAACTAAAACTTTCATACTTTATATCTTAATCCCTCGCCTAAAGACGTAATAATTGGTGATAATTTTAGTGAGAACATACTTGAGTAAGACTCACTAACATCATCCACAAAAATACCAATAAAATCTTTATGAATTAAATTTATTGTACAACCTCCAAATCCACCACCCATCATTCTGGCTCCTAAAATTTGATCATAAACTCTTGTCTTATCCACCAAATAATCTAACTCATCACAGCTAACTTCATATAAATCCCTTAAGCCCTCATGGGAAGAGTACATTAGCTCACCTAAAGATTTTAAATCTAAATTCTTTAGATATTGGACAGATTTAATAGTCCTATTATTTTCTTGATTAACATACAATGCTCTATTGAAAATATTATTTGGCATTAGGTTTTGAATTTTTCTTAACTCTTCAACCTCTATCTGAGTTAGAAACTTAATGTTATGGCCAGAGTCATTAATAATTCTCAGTGCTTCTTGACACTCTTCCACCCTTTTATTATATGCACTATCAGATAAATTATGCTTTTTATTTGTATTTAGAAGTAATAACTTATAATCACCAAGATCAGATTCAATAAAATCCGAAGAATTGTCTTTTGTATTCAAGAGTATAAGATTATTTTTTTTGGAGTTAATAATTGTGAACTGATCCATTATACCACCTTTTAATCCAATAAAATTATATTCTACCTCACGGGAAATAGAGAGTATTTCGTCGTTATCAAGATTTAAATTATTTAATTTATCAACACCTTTTGTAAAACCACAAATTAGGGATGAAGATGAACTTATACCGCTACCAAGAGGTAGATTTCCTTCTATTAAACAATTAAAATTTTTAAGTTCAACTTTCCTTTTTTTTAATATTGAAATTAAAGTACCTACAAGATAATTTTCCCACCGAGTTACTCTTTTTGATAAATTGTCAAAATAGATTTTACATTTCTTATCTATTACACTTGAGTAAACTTCTGAATAATTTTTTTTAGAATTTGAAAAGGTGAATTGAATAATTAAGTCTGTAGCCCCAGGAAGTACATACCCCCCATTATAATCTATATGTTCACCAATTAAATTAATTCTTCCAGGTGATTCTATTATTATTTTCGAGCTATCCATCTTAAATTTAAAAAAAAAGACAGAATATAAATCCTGTCTTTTTAATTATTGGTCTAGAATTATTAATTCTGGAGTTGACTTTCAACTTGATCAAAAACACCTCCAACATCAAACCACTCTAAAGCAGTAACTATCTTTCCGTCATCATTATATTGAGTAACTGAATAATATTTACTGACTGTTGTAGCTCCTGAATTGTGAGTTCCAACCCAAGTTCCATAAGTTCTTACAGATCCATCAGGAATGAAATTATCATCTACTCCTGGATAATACTGCCTGTCATTAAATGAAAAAACTTCAAATTCTGTCATCCAACCTGTCATACCCTCTCTTAATGCATCTTTTGTTAAAGAGTCAAGAGTATTTGCCGGTGACCATATGGCATCGTCTGCATACATGTCCATCATAGCGTCTAAATCTTTTGCAATAAATGCATCAAAAGTTTTATCGGCCAGAGTTTTATTCTTCTCAAACTTTGCTAGTCCCTCATCAAATGCACTTGTGTCAGACACATTCTGGTTGCAACTAACTAATATGAAAAGAAAAAGTGTAAGGTTTACTATATATTTCATGTCTTAATTTTTAATTATAATTATTACTGGTTAACCTGGGTCTGTAACCCATCAACATTAAACCAGTCATTAAATCTAACAATTTTTCCGTCTTCATTAAAATTTATGATCGCATACCACTTGCTGAACGTCTCTTTCCCTGTCTCAGTATGGACTGAACTCCAAGTACCATATGCTCTTATGTTATTAGGACTAGCACTCGATAATGATGACGAATTTTCTGCTCCATCTGACCTGTACCTTGAACCTCCCCAAAAACCATCAACTATATTTCCGCCAGGGAGGTTTATTCCTGGGGTGAAGTTGAGGTTATCAAAATTACTCATGTAATCAGATAAGGCAGACCTTAAATTATCTTTTGACATCCACTCATAGGAATTATACTCTGGAGGACTCCATAAGGCTGAGTCCGCAAACATATCCATGACACCGTCAATATCTTCCTCTCCAAACCTCTTAGTAAACTCCATAAAATTTTCAACATTTTTTTGGAATAAAGCCTCGTTATTAACAGCGTTTAACTCCTCTTTTACCTCGTTAGTGCACGAGAAAATTATCAATGCACTACTAATTATTAAAATTTTTTTCATGATAAATTAAATTTAAATCAAATCGATTTCCCACAAAAGTAATTATTTTAGAAGTAAAAATTAATAATGAGAGTCTCTATAATATTATTTTTATTGGTTATTAGTACAATAAAAGTTTTTTGTCAGAAGAACTACATAATCCCCGAGCCTCATAAAATCACATTTTTAGATAATTCTAAGACTGGCTTTAGATTGTCTAAAAAGACTTCTATCCAGTTCGATGGGCTTAATAACTCACAAACCTTTATAAAAGATTTTATTTCATTTGTAAATAATGAAACTGGGTTTGAATTAAGATCAAAAATCAACAAGAAATCTAATATTTTATTAATTGTAAAAGAGAATAGTTTAAGCCTTGGAGATGAGGGATATAGGATCTCTATAATCCCTAAAGAAAATTTAATCGTAGAAGCAAATACAACAAGAGGTCTGTTTTACGGGTTGGAGAGCCTAAAACAAATTATATATTTTACAAAAAGGAAGAGAGATGACGAAAGCTTTATAACGTTCGAATCAAACACTAAGGTGGATGAAATAGCAAGTAAGAAAACAGAACAAAATTTCAATGCTGCAAATCTCACAACATCTGGTTATAAAAACATTAATGAGACAGCTTATTTACAAGGGTTAGCTGAAGTAGATACAAAAACACTTGACGTATACAATATCTCCCCAATGATAATCGAAGATTTTCCTAGATTTAAATATAGGGGAATGATGCTAGACGTCTCAAGACACTTTATGCCCAAAAATTTTATAAAAAAATTTATAGATGTCATGGCAATGCATAAAATGAATAGATTCCATTGGCACCTTACAGATGATCACGGGTGGAGAATCGAAATAAAAAAATATCCAAAATTGATAGAAATTGGTTCAAAGAGAGACGAAACACTCACAGGACATGCACGTTTTGCAGGGAAAAATCCCAAATTTGATGGTATACCTCACGAGGGCCACTACACACAAGAGGAAATAAAAGAAATAATAAAATATGCTGAGGAGAAATTTGTTGAAATAATTCCTGAAATTGATATGCCAGGTCACACAGCATCCTTGATTGCTTCATATCCAGAACTAGGTACATCAAAGGAAAAAATTAATGTAAAAAAAATTTGGGGTGTACAAGATGACATCCTTATTCCAACAGAAAACACATTTAATTTCTTAGAAAATATTATTAGTGAGGTAGTTACTCTATTCCCCTCAGAATATATACACATTGGTGGTGACGAAGCTAGAAAAAAACAATGGATTCAGTCGGAGGAAGTTCAGAAAATAATGAGAGATCTAGAAATTCATGACGAGGACAGTTTACAGACATATTTTATTTCAAGAGTTCAGAAAATAATCTCAAAATTTGATAGAAAGATTATAGGTTGGGACGAGATTATTGAAGGAGGTTTAGTGAAAGATGCAACAGTAATGTCTTGGAGGGGGGAAGAAGGCGGAATATTTGCAGCAAGGTCGGGTAATAATGCCATCATGTCTCCAACCTCACATCTATATTTTGATTATTACCAAGCCAAAAGTGGGGAACCTCTTGCAATCGGTGGGCTAATTCCTCTTGACAAGGTTTACTCATATGAACCAATTCCTAAGGAGTTAGACCTGAATCAAGCTACTAAAATACTCGGGGCTCAGGGAAATGTATGGACAGAATATATTAAAACTCCAGAAATGGTAGAGTACATGTCAATCCCTAGGATGACCGCACTCTCTGAAGTAGTATGGTCCAAAAGGAAAAAAAGAGATTATTATGAATTTAGGAAAAGATTAAAATTTTTTAAATATTTCCTCGATGAGAAGAAAATTAATTACCGAGACAAAGAATTTTTAAATTAGCTTTCTCTCATATCTACTTGAAGTTAGTTTATTAAAAACTTAATATTGCAGAATGTGTGGCATTGTAGCTTTTAAAGGAAACAAAGAGAAAACTTCAGAAGTAATTTTTGAGGGTTTAAAACTCTTAGAGTACAGAGGATATGATAGCTGTGGAATCGGTGTAATTGATAACAATGAAATTAAATCATTCAAGTGGAAGGGAAGGGTCCGAAAGACTGAAAAAAGATTTATTGAATCTAAAATTAAATCACCCATTGCAATAGGTCATACAAGATGGGCAACACACGGAGAACCTAATGACGTGAATTCTCACCCTATAACATCATACAATAAAAAGTTTGCAATTGTACATAATGGAATTATTGAGAACTACAGAGAACTCAAAAAGATTCTCTTAGAAAAAGGTTATGAGTTTTATACAGAAACTGATACTGAAGTTTTAGTTAACTTCATAGAGCTATGTGTTTCTAATGCTAAAAATATTGATAAGGGGATATCATACGCACTAAGTAAACTTGAGGGAGCTTTCGGAATAGTCTTAATTCAGAGGTCAAACACTGATATTATGTATGCTGCTAGGAAAGGAAGCCCTTTAGCATTTGGGAGAAAAGGAGAAAATTTTTTCATAGCATCAGATGCAACTCCAATAATCGAATACACAAAAAAAATAATATATCTGGATAATGGTCAACTTCTCAAAATTGATAAAACAAATTTTGAAGTATTGGACTTTGAACTAAATAAAGTACCCAATAAATTTCAAGAAGTTGATGTAGAGTTACAAAAAGTTGAACTCGGAGATTTTGATTCATATATGCTAAAAGAGATAATGGAACAGCCTGAATCGCTTAATCAGACAATGTTAGGAAGAATAAAAAATAATAAAATTACATTAGGTGGAATTCATAAATACTCAAAGGACCTTATAAATACAAAAAGGGTTATAATTATAGGGTGTGGTACATCCTGGCATGCTGGATTAGTGGCTGAATATTTCCTAGAAAAATATCTCAGGGTACCAGTAGAAGTCGAATATGCATCCGAGTTCAGATACAGATTTCCCATTATTAATAAGGGTGATATTGTTTTCGTAATTTCTCAGTCAGGGGAGACTGCAGACACACTTGAAGCTACAAGAATTGCAAAAAAGAAAGGTGGTATTTTACTAGGAATTGTTAACACAGTTGGTTCTTCAATAGCAAGAATTACGGATGAAGGTTGTTACCTCCACGCTGGTCCAGAAATTGGAGTCGCAAGTACAAAAGCTTTCACATCCCAACTAATGCTACTTCTAATGATAGGTGCTAAGACAGCTTACCTTAAAAAAAATATAAGTATAAAGAAGTATGAGAAAATGATATCTGAACTAAAAAGAATACCATCAAAAATTGAGGAGGTTCTAGAGCTAAATAATGATATTAAAAAAATATCTAAGAAAATTTATAAAAAAAATCATGCTCTTTTTCTAGGTAGAGGAAATAACTTTCCAGTAGCACTTGAGGGTGCTCTTAAACTTAAAGAAATATCATATATTCATGCAGAAGGATATCCTGCAGCTGAAATGAAACACGGTCCAATTGCACTTATTGACTCAGAGATGCCTGTAGTTGCAATATGTACAAAAAGCGACGAGTATGACAAAATGATAAGTAATATCAGAGAAGTTGGATCTAGAAATGCAATTGTTATAGGAGTTATTGATAAAGAAAATGAACACGTCAAAGATTACTTAGATTTTTCAATCCTAGTCCCATCGACTTCAAAAGATTTTACTCCAATAATAAATCAGATTCCTCTCCAATTATTAGCATACCATTGCGCTATATTTAGAGGTTGTGATGTAGACAAACCAAGAAATCTTGCTAAATCAGTAACAGTAGAATAATTTTTATTTTACATAACCATCTCTTAAACTTGCAAAGTTTTATGGGCTACTA
>CAJXDN010000023.1 GCA_913052485.1 uncultured Flammeovirgaceae bacterium
ACCAGCATAATCAAAGATCTTTCTATCGAAATAATTTAAAATTTTTGGCTGCACCGCAGCAATTTGGGGATTTGATTTAATTGTAGAAAGCAGTGAGGAGATCCAATTTGGATTCTGGATTGTATCATTGTTCAAAAATACTAAATATTTTCCTTGAGCTAAATCTGCACCAATATTACAACCGCCAGCATATCCATCATTTGTATCGTTTTCAATTAGCTTAACATCAGGAAAATTAGACTTGACATATTGAACACTATTATCTGTTGATGCATTATCAACTACAATTACTTCGAAATCAGTATAGATTGTAGATCCAATCGATTTTAAACATTCAGATAGAATATCTACATTATTCCAATGTGGTATGACAATACTAACTTTTGGTATAGAGTCAGACAATATAAATTTTATTGTTTACTAATCAGGATTGCGAACTTCTTCTAATAATTTTTTAGCATTTGAATCGTTAGGGAATCGAGAAATCCAGTCAACCAATACTCCCTCAGCCTCATTATTTTGATTTGTTGATTTGTATATATAGACCAAAGATGAAACTATATCGGGGAAGGCTTTTTGCCATTTTTCCCAGCTATTATTTGAGATAGAAGAAAGGCCTTTGATTTTTACCATATTTTCAATTTTAGAATACTCGTTTTGTAAATCAGAAAGTATGCTCACAGCGGTTTCAGGGTCATCAAGCTCACGGTAATAAACATTAGCATACTCTACCTTATTACTTGGAGACACACCTTCCATCGCGATGAGATCTTCTATAATATTTTCCATAGATTCTTTTCGATCTAAATCTCCATATAACCTAGCAACCTGGTAATGCAAATCCTCAGAGGTAATTGGTATAGTTTCTTCAGGAATATTGAAACGCATTTGGTCTAACACAGCAACAGATTTTGAACTAAGATCTGCGAGAATATAATCATCAGGGTTCTTTTTTCTTTTTTCTTTTTGATAATCCATATAATACGTGACTGCTAGTTGCATATAGGCGCTACGATAATTCTGAAGAAGTCGAATAATTTGATCATTATAATATATTTTTTCATTCCCTAGATTACGATACATATACCCTGGTTGATAATCTCTAGACCAATCAATACTTTCTTCATTTACATCGGATCTAAATTCTGAAATATCAAACCCAGTTGACCAATTATCAGGACCTATTTGGGTCATCAAATTCTTGTACATCATATCTTGGTCCACAGGCTCCGTCTTATGACTCTTGAGCTGAAAAGTTAAACCCTGCATATCTAAATAAGAGTCTAAGCCAATTCTATTTGACTGAGAAACTGTAACAGCAAAATATATTGGTACTTTCCAATTTGCATCTTTGATAATTCTAAGAATCATTATATCCTGGACTCTCAGAGCTTGCCCGGCAAAAGTAGGTTTTAAATTCCACTCAATATACCCCTGGTCATTTTTTGGATCATTTTTAACAGGTACTTGTACTTTCTTTTCTTCCCACCGTTGGAGCCTAGAAGTAATAGCATCTACTTGATTATCGGAAAGATTAATAAACTTTGTTTTTTCAGGCCTCGCCTCTTTCCATTGCTTAATGTACCATGGTGTATTTAATAAACTAAGGTTTACTACTGCTACATCTTTTCTTACATTTTCTACTTCCTGAAGATACCATAAAGGGAAAGTATCATTATCTCCATTCGTAAATAATATTCCATTTGGGCCAACAGACTGCAAGATATTATAGCTATAATCCCATGCGACATAATTACCTGACCGATCATGAGAATGGTAGTTTACGCTCATCATAACGCCAGGCATAAAGGCAATTACTAAAGCCAACATAATAGATAATAACCTATTCCTAAGATTAGTCTCAACTATTTTTTTCTCAATGAATTCACCGATAGCAGAAACACCTGCACCTATCCAAATAGCGAAGGCAAAAAAGCTCCCTACATAAGAATAATCTCTTTCTCTAGGTTGAGGGTCATCTTGATTTAAATATATAATTATCGCATATCCAGTTAATAAAAATAAAGACATAACAGAAAATGACATCCTCTGATCTTTACTACCGTGGTAAAACATACCAATTAAACCAATAATTAAAGCTAATGGAATCCCAAATTGAGACCAATGCACTCCATCCTCTCTACTATTTGCACCCATAGCTGTAACGCCACTTTCTGTTGATGGACCTCGCCCAGCAAATTGCCATAAAAAGTATCGATTATACATTTTCTTAATCTGGTAATTCCAGAAAAAATCCCATTGCTTGCTCATATCGATTTTTCTGTACTGAGATTTTTGTCTTGAAGAATATTCTCCATTACTTGCTGGAGGCCCTACTACCTCATACATTTGTCGAAGACCTTTAAACCTTCTGGGAAGTTGTCCAACACTACCGTATTGCTCTCTTTCAAGATAAGAAATCATTGCCTCGACAGTTTCAGGATCATTCTCATCGATTGTTGGGTCTTGATTTGAACGTATGAATATCATAGTATAGGTAGAGTAGCCCAATAGAACTAAAACCACTGATGTTGCTACAAAACTAATAAGATGTTGTTTATTTAAAATAGCCCATACCATTAGACCAAAAATAGAAAGAATTAGAAATGCTGTACCCCCAACACCTAAGAACCCGGCTGCCATTTTGGGTAAGCCTTTGATGATGCCATTATGGATAACAAAAAATATTACAGCAGTGAGCAAAACATTAATCCCAAAAGTTTTCCACTCAACCTTATATTTTCTAAAATAAATAATCAGGGTAATAAAAGGAATTGCTAAAAGGTTTAATAAATGAAGCCCTGTCGCTAAACCAATCATATAAGCAATGATTAACAAGTATCTTTCGTGCCCTTTTTGATCAGCTTTTTCATTCCATAAAAGAATAAGCCAGACCACAATTGCAGTAAAAAAAGTACTAAAAGCATAAACCTCCGCCTCAACTGCATTAAACCAATGACTATCGGTGAATGCGAAAGCAAGTGCCCCCGAGACTCCTCCTCCAAAAACTATTAAGCTATCTGAAATATTTTTTACTTGACCACGCCAATGAGTAACTACCTTAACTATCGAAAGATATAAAAGCATTACTGCCAGAGCACTGACCAAAGGAGAAATAATATTGACTCTAAACGCTATATCCTCACTAAAGGGTAGCATAGAGAAAATACGTCCCAAAAGAAGAAAAAATGGACTCCCAGGAGGATGAGGGACTCCTAGCGTGTGAGAAACCGCAATAAACTCCCCGCAATCCCAGTAGGAAACTGTTGGAGCCATTGTATCAAAGTAAACAATAAAGGTTATTAGAAAAATAAAGAACGCAATCAATCTATTAATATTTATATAATTATTTTTTAGCACTACTTAATCTTTCTCATTTGGTTTTTCAGCTTTCGACTGCCCATTTTTGTATTCACTATTTTTCTCATTAATTAAATCTAACTTTAACTCACTAATCGTGTTAATGAGCATTTGTTCTTCATAATCACTAAGGTTTTCTTTTGTTTTCTCTTGAATTAAATCAAGAAGGTCAACATAAAATGTTGCCTGCTCTATATTGATATCAGTTGACTTTGTCATTGGGTTTTCAGTTTTTCCAAGTGCAATCCTGGCACTAGAATGAAAAGTTCCAACGAGATAGAGAAATAATTGTTCCTTTTTTGATAAAATGTCTTTTTTCACAGATACTATTTTTGATGAATTTTAAAACGCGAATTTATATGATACTATTAATACAAAAAATGAATTAAAAACTTAATTTAAATTCACAAGATTCAAATTATTTTTATAATCATTCAAAACCCTTTCTTTCAGTTTATGATGATTATCTAATAAAGGATCTTTTTTTATTAATTCAGCAGCTAAAACTCTTGCTTTTCTGATTATAGCACCATCCGAAATCATATTGGCTATTTTATACTTAACAAATCCACTTTGCTGGTAGCCAACATAATCTCCAGGTCCTCTTAATATTAAATCCTCGTCCGCAATCTTAAACCCATCATTAGTTTTTTCCATTATTTCTAACCTTGATAGTGATAAATCATTAGAACCTCTGTTAACTAGTATGCAATAACTTTTTTCTTTGCCTCTACCAACTCTTCCTCTTAACTGATGTAACTGTGTTAACCCAAATCTTTCTGCATGCTCTATTAACATCACCGTTGCATTAGGCACGTCAATACCTACTTCAATCACAGTTGTAGAAACAATAATTTTGACTTTATTTTTTTGAAATTTCTGCATGACTTCTTTTTTTTCTTCAGGAGTCATTTTCCCATGAACTAAGCCAATTTGATGCTTAGAAAAAGTACTAGTTTTAAGTTTTTCGTACATCTCGACAGCGGCGGCTAAGTCACTTTTTTCAGATTCTTCAACTAGAGGATACACTATCATACATTGCAAACCTAGATCAATCTGTTTCTTCATAAAAGAGTAAACTTTTGGGAGTCTGCTTTTTTCAATTATTTTTGTTGTTACCGGAATCCTATTTTTAGGTAACTCATCAATTATTGATAAATCCATATCTCCCATATAAGTTATTGAAAGTGTTCTGGGTATAGGTGTAGCAGTCATTGATAACAAATGAGGATTAGAGCCTTTACTTGTAAGCTTATTTCGCTGCTCCACCCCAAACCTATGTTGTTCATCAATAATTACTAGGCCTAACTCCTTAAAAACTACATCCTCTTGAATTAGCGCATGAGTACCTATAACAACTGAAATATTTCCATTCTCAATATTAGATAACACATCTAACCTGTCTTTTTTTTTCATTTTACCAACAAGTAAACAACAAGTTATTCTTGCTTGAGTTAATTCATCTTTAAAAGATTTAAAATGCTGACTAGCTAAAATTTCAGTTGGTGCCATTATTGCAACTTGTGAATTATTACCTACAGCTAAAGAAGCAGATAATATGGCAACTATAGTCTTACCTGACCCTACGTCACCCTGAAGGAGTCTATTCATTGAGTATTTTTTTTTCATATCTCCATGAATCTCAGCAATAACTCTTTTTTGTGCATTGGTTAACTCAAATTTTAAACTGTCTCTAATGATTGAGAAATAAGGGCCTATATCTTTAAAAGGCTTAGATCTGGAGTTCTTAATATTTAATTTAATCAAAGCTAAAAAAATCTGGAGTATCAAGTGCTCATCGAACTTTAATCGATAATAAGCATTACTTAATAGATCTAGATTTTCTGGAAAATGCAATTGACTTAAAGCATCTTTGATATTCAATAAATTATAAGATGATATAACTTTATCATCTAATATTTCATCAAATGAACTTACTTTTTCAATTATTTCTTTCATGCATTTTCTAATTAAACGCTGTTCAATTCCAACTTTTTTAAATTCATTTGTCAATGGATAAATTGGGATTATAGCGCCAGTATTAAGAGAATTTACATTTTGGTCAAGAACATCAAATTCAGGATGACTCATTGAAAAACCATTGTACCATTCTACTTTACCGTGAACAGCAATTTGATCTTTTTTCTTTACTAAACTTTTTATAAATCTAGATGAGTTAAACCAAGTTAAAGTTAAAATTCCTGTCCCATCTGCGATAATAACTTGAAAAATTTTTTTAAACCTTGTCTTTTTTTCGCCACACGTTTCTACTTTACCGACAATATTGTATTTGTTGCCGGGCTGAACATCTTTTATTTTTGTAATATTTGATCGATCTAAATGTTTTCTAGGGAAATAATATAATAAATCATTAAGCGAACTAATTTGATGATCAATAAAGACTTCAGCACGTTTGGTACTAACTTGATTTAACTTTGTTATTGTGTCTTCAATATCAAAGCTTTTCATAACTCTAATCTAAGTTTACAACTTTTTAAAAAAGCTGCGTTATTTCCACTCTTTTCTATAGGTATATGTTATGTATTCTTTTTTACCCGGCTCGACATCAATTATAAAATGTATTGTGGAGGCATCTTCTTTGATATAGTCATGAGATTGTTCTTTAATTACCCAATCTCCGTTTATATGCTCAACTACTTTTATAGAAGAGGGTTCTGATTTTGTATTATTTATAACTATTTCAATTACAGCCTCTTCACTTTTTCTCTGCCTATCATAGTTCAATACTTTTCTTTTACCAATTATATCAAATGCATACCCAGCTTGAATTTCAGAGGATTCACCTTTTGGAATTTGACCCATTTTATCCGACCCTATAAACTCAAACCCACCTTTATTTGAACTGGTATATATATCAACTTTACCGGCTGGAAGAACTATTCCTAATCCATCTTTTTCAGTATTTGAAAGTGTATATTCAACTTTTAGAGGCTCATCTTTTTGTTGTCTTTCGAAATTTTCAAACACATACATCTTTTCATAATTGACATTTAATGGGCCATAAATTCCTACAGTAATATTCTCCTTTGAAGTAAAATTCTTTACTCCCCCTGCTGAGTAGATATGATAATCTCCTAACTCAGTGGAGGCGCTTTGTGGCGCTACGCTACGTGACATTGATAATTTACTATAATTATTCACTTGTTCAGTTTTAATATTATTTATTTCCCCTTCTACAAGATTAATGCGGGTATCCAGATAATCTTTATTTGAATTATTTGAGATAACGGCTTCGACAACAAGCTCTCCTTTTGTCTGCCCATTTGTTGTCAGCCTATATATCGCGTCCCAAGAAATATTACTAAGCTTATAAACTAAATTTGCTTTTAGCTTACCAGCTCTATTGTTTTTGACTTCCCAACTAAGATAAGGAGAAAAATTTGGATTGCTCAAGTTATCTTTTGTTTCAATATACTCAATGTTATCTCTATTAAAACTTCGGACACTGTATTTAGATTGGATGGTAATTCGTTTACTTGAAATTTCTAACAAACTCCCACTAACAGCTTTTTCATTTTTTAATTTTACTGTTATGGGTGTCCCCTTTTTTGAAGAAAAATATTCGTCAGAAGAAAAAACCTTCTCTACAAATTTTTGACTTAAAACCTGAGCATTTTCGATACTAATAAAAGGAGTATCCTTATGTATGCTTTTTGGGATATCATCATAATCTAAAGTACTTTTTCCTTTCGATACCGTATTCCAAACTATCTGCTGCTTTACTAAGGCTGTACCATCTTTATAGACAGTTATCACTGATTCTTTTGATGATTGGGCATAAATAAAATTTGTTAGAAATATAAGTATTAATAGTTTCATGATAATGTTTCAAGATTAGAATTAATCTTTGTTAACTCATCTCTTAAATTAACTCCTTTTTT
>CAJXDN010000024.1 GCA_913052485.1 uncultured Flammeovirgaceae bacterium
ACAATTTTTTTTCCAAAAAACTTTAATGAAGGTTTGAAGTATATAAATAAAGAGATTTGTGATTATGTTAGTATTGATTATGATATTTCGCTTGATTATGCTAGAAAATTATTAGATTCTAGTGTTGGAATCCAAGGTAATATGGATCCAAGTATTTTTTATTCTGATATTAAAGAGATTAATAAATACATGGAAGGGCTTATTGACTTCGGCTCCAAAAATAAGGATTGGGTATTTAATTTAGGCCATGGTTTTAGGCCAGATATAGATTACCTAAAGGCTAGACATGTTGTCTCCTGGATAAAAGAGGCTAACTGGAAAAGATAAATATTATGTTGACAGATAAAAATTTAGTTGAGAAATATAATGAAGCTGGACCTAGGTACACATCTTATCCACCTGCTACATTTTTCAATGAGTATTTTGGAAACAATGACTATCTATTATCAGTAGAAAAATCAAATTTTGAGAGACCTCAGAATATTTCAATATACGTACATGTTCCCTTTTGTCCCCAGATTTGTCACTTTTGTGGATGTACAACGGAGACTGGATTTTCTAGGCCATTTCTGGAGAGATATATTGATGCTGTAATTAAAGAGATTGAATATGTGTCACAGAAAATAGATAAAAAAAGAAAACTTACCCAAGTTCATTGGGGTGGAGGAACTCCAAATTCAATTTCTTATAAATATATTGAGAGGATAACTAATAAGTTAAAAGAAACATTTGATTTTGCTGAAAATTATGAGATGGCAATTGAATGTAATCCAGCTCACTTAGAGTTTAGACACATTGAACTCTTAAAAAGTTTTGGATTTAATAGAATATCTATTGGAATTCAAGACTTTAGGAAAGACGTGCTAGATGCAATTAATAGAAGACCATCTAAAAGACCAATTGAAGATATTGTAAAAAAAATTCATGATGAGGGTTTTAGAGGAACAAACATTGACTTAGTATATGGACTTCCTTTACAGACGATTGAGAGTTTTAGAAATACAGTAGAGAGAGCTGTAAAATTAGATACTGATAGATTGGTTACATTTTCTTATGCACATGTTCCTTCTGTTATTCCTAGACAGAAGATATTAGACGATATTGGATTCCCTTCATCTAAAGAGAAAGCTCAAATGTATGAGCAGTCCAGCCAAATACTGACAAGTTCAGGATATGTTTCTATAGGTATGGACCATTACTCGAAACCTGATGACGAATTCGCAATAGCCTTAAAAGAGAAGAAGTTGCATAGAAATTTTCAAGGATATTGTACAAGAGAGACTACCGGTCAAGTCTATGGTTTTGGTGCTTCTTCAATTTCTCAACTTGATTCTGCATACTCTCAAAATATTAAGTC
The DNA here is from genome assembly GCA_913052485.1 of uncultured Flammeovirgaceae bacterium. GTDB lineage: Bacteria > Bacteroidota > Bacteroidia > Cytophagales > MED-G16 > MED-G16. Next base: position 1,358 of record CAJXDN010000024.1, read on the forward strand.
TACCTCAGATTATATTAAAAATATTGACAAAAAAGGAGTGGCAGTTTTAAGAGGGTATACCTTAAATAACAATGAAAAAATTATCAGACATATAATTAATTCAATCATGTGTAATTATTACGTTGATTTTGACGAAGTCTCTAGATTTTTTAATATTTCTGTAAATGATATATTTGAAATTGTTCAATACTCTGAATCAAAATTTAATGATTTTATTATTGACGATTTAATAACTTTAGAAGGTAATATTATTGTGGTCAAGCATAAAGGCAGATTATTTACAAGAAATATTTCTATGAGATTTGATCCACTTATTAAGAAAAAAATAGGTACCTATTCCAAAACAATTTAGCTCTAAATTTATGAAAGGATTGCTAATGATTAATCTTGGGTCTCCTGACAGTACATCTGTGAAAGATGTTAAAACTTATTTAGATGAGTTCCTAATGGACGGGAGAGTAATTGAGTATAATTACTTTTTGAGATGGCTTCTTGTTAAAGGAATTATTCTTAATACTAGACCTAAAAAATCTGCAGCAGCTTATAAAAAAATTTGGTGGAAGGAGGGTTCCCCATTGATCGTCTTGTCAAAAAAGCTTTTTAACAAAGTCCAAAAAAAAATCGAAATACCAGTATCTCTAGCAATGAGATATGGCTCAATTTCTATTAGAAATGGAATTAGTGAGTTGGTTGAAAAGGGTGTTAATGAAATTATAGTTTTACCATTATACCCACATTATGCTATGTCATCATATGAGACTGTAGTCGAAAAAGTGAAATCTGAGTGTAAAGCTCTTTTCCCTAATTTAAAAAAAACAGTTATCCCACCATTCTATGATAACAATGAGTACATTGACTTAATGGCCCAAAATATTAAAAAAAATATAAAAGGAATAAAATATGATCACATTCTATTCTCATATCACGGTATTCCTGAAAGCCATATTAAAATTTCTGACATTACAAATAACCATTGCCTTAAAGTTGCAGACTGCTGTAATACAGACTCACCAGCACACTCAAAATGCTACAGACATCAAGTATTTACAACAACCGAACTAATTGTTAAAAAGCTTGGGATAAAAAAAGATAAGTATAGTAACGCTTTTCAGTCAAGATTACCTCTACAACCTTGGTTAAAACCGTATACCGATTACGAGCTTAAAAGATTAGCTGAATCTGGAAAGAAAAGACTCATAATAATTACACCTGCATTTGTTACAGACTGTTTAGAAACACTTGAGGAAATAGCCATGGAGGGGAAAGAAGAATTTTTAGAGGCTGGAGGGAAATCATATCATTATATACCATGCTTAAATGATGATAGTAAATGGGCTGATGTCATTAGTAACTGGGTAAAAGAAAAGGTATAATTTTAATATTTTGGGTTCACATTTTAATACTATAATAATCGGTGCAGGCATATCTGGATTAAGCTCTGCTTATTTTTTATCCAAGAAAAATAAAGATTTTTTGATTTTTGAGTCCAGTAAATATTTAGGGGGCACAATTAAGTCAAAAAAAATAAAGAATTTTATTTGTGAGATTGGTCCAAATACCGTCTTGATGAACAATGATTCTGTAAAAAAAATTATAAAGGAAAATGGTCTTCTAAATAAGGTATTATATCCTGATGAGAAAAAAAATAAAAATAGATACGTACTTGTAAATAATAATTTGACTAAAATACCAACAAGCTTCTATGAATTCTTGTTTTCAAAAATCTTATCATTAAAATCTAAAATATCTCTGTTATTTGAATCATTCGCATCTCGTCATACTAAAAATGTGACTGTTGCGGATTTTATAAAAAAAAGATTTGGTAATGAGTTTCATGATAATATTATTGAACCTTTTTTAACCGGTATATATGCAGGCGATACATCAAAAATGAGTGCCAGACATTGTTTGAAATTATTATGGTCTCTTGAGCAAAATTACGGAAGTGTTACAATGGGACTATTTAAAGAAAAATTTAAAAAACCAAGCTCATTTAATTTTCCTAATGGATTAGGCGAGTTAATAACAACATTATCTGTGAACCTCAAAGAGGAAATCAGATTAAATACATCTGTCATAAAAATTTCTAAGCATGGTGATCTATATAAGATTAAAACAAATGATAATAGAACATATACTTGCAAAAATGTAATATCAACCGTGCCTGCTTTCACTCTCTCAAAAATTTTATTTGACAGAAAGCTAAGTTTAGAACTTAAAAATATTGATTACAGTCCTATTGATGTTTTTCATTTTGGTCTTAAGAAAAAAAATATTAGAGATAAGGTTAATGGTTTTGGTTTATTAACCAAGAAAAATGATAAGAAGAGTTTTTTAGGAATATTATTTAATTCTAGCATTTTTAATCAGCTTGCTCCTAAGGGGTTTGAATTATTTACAGTACTTGTTGGTGGGCAGAGAAATAGAAATCTTTGCAAACTAGAACCAAAATTATTGCAAGAAATAATACTTAATGAATTAAATCAATTAATCAATCATTCAGGTCCCGTCTATATGTCTAACCATTACAGATGGAAAAAGGGAATACCTCAGTATAATCTAAAATACGATTATATTGAAGATCATATAAAATCATTTTTAGATAAAAACACAAATTTTTATATAAATTCAAATTTTTATAGAGGAATTTCAGTTAGTGATTGTATTAGTAAGTCAGAGTTTATCAGTAAAAAAATTAATCGAAATTAGTCACACCATAATTTGGTTGAATGGTGTAGTTAAAGGTGTAGTACTGGGATTCACTGTCCATTGAAGGGACTTCGGGACAACCTCTATAATAACAAAGAATCTCTAATTTAGCATATCTGCCATCATGAGTTTTTATTACTAAAGTTCTTCCTGGAATTGCTGATATTACATGATTTTGAAAATCATAACTATACCATCCATTACCACTGCCGTTTGGAATTGCTTTTGAAGAAACACCATCTTGTTTTATCTCGTCGACATTTACATTCATTAAATCCTGGTAGGTACTTACGGCAACATATGCACCACCTTCGCCGGTTCTATCTGGCTCATCATCTCCCCCTTTACTTCCTCCATTTATTAAGATTGTTGTACCTCTCAATGCTATATCCCAAGTATTATCAGTAACTGGCCTTTCATCCATAAGATTAAAACCAATAAAATTTCCTGATGGAAGGGATCCTGGTGAAGAAGTTGTAGGGGCGTGTAAGTCAATTACTTTTTTAGTTACAGAAGGCAAGAGATCTAATGTCTCATCAGTGCAGCTAAAAGCTAAAGTTAGAAATATTGGAATTATAAATTTTTTCATAATAACAAATTATAATCCGATCTTTTAAAATCCAAGAGTTATCTACCAAAAATTATTCTGGTATAAAATGATCTGCCTGGATTATTAATATAATTGATTGGATCAATATAGTTTAAGATATTTTTAATTATAAGTTGGGCACGTAACATTTTTAATATTTTCTTATCAATAGTTATATTGGCTATAACATGACCCTTAGAAAAATTATCATATTTATCCAAATAAGTATTTCCATTAGTATCTCTAAAACCAATTTTAGTTTTATGAATTAAATTAAAAATTAAGTTCGTCCTCAAATTTTTTATCTCATAATTTGTGCGAAAATTTAATTGATTTCTAGCTCTATTAAACAGTCCAAAATAATCTTTATGTGAAAGCATAAAAGACTGCATAGTATTCTTATCTCTTGAAAAAACAATTCCATTTTTAAAATCTTTTAGTGCGGAAATATCTTTAGCGTATAAGTGATAATTACTGAGCTTTATTTTAAAGAAATCAGATACTAGAATAGTAGAAGAAAATTCAATACCATAAGTATGTGCTTTCTTAATATTGAAGTATGAGAAAATGGTTTGACCGTTTGTTTTTTGGCCCACAACCCTTGTATCAATTAAATTATCAATACCATTCCTAAAAAAATTGATTTCGAATGGGATAGTTGGCATCAGATATGAGTTAATTCCAATATTTAAACTTATGGATTTTTCAGGGCTTAATATAGAGTTATCTGGACCAGAGTAGTCTAATAATTGCATGGATTCACGTAAATTTTTTATTGTTTTCTCTAATATGTTAGAACCTAGGACTATATACCCTGAGCTGGTATTTGAGAAGTTTAAATAAAGATGCCTAAAATCTGGTGTCTTAAAACCTGTTCCAATCGATGCCTTAAAAGTTATTTTATCACTAAATTTTTTGTTGATAGAAAACTTTGGACTTATTTGTGACTTATATTCTCTGTGTCTATCATATCTTAAACCAGATACAATATTTATATTATTATTTAATTTCCAATCATTCTGAATATATAAATATTCTGACTTTAAATTTTCCTTTTCTTCAAAATTAGTTCTATCAACAAACTCTTTATTTATACCAATTCCTATGTCAATATTTAAATTTCTTATATCATTATTATTGAGTCGTAATTCATATCTCTTAACAGACTGATTAAATTCATAGTACTGGAAAATATCATTTACTAAGAGTGACTCTTCATTGCCATAGAGGGTATTATAATATTCAAAAAAAAGGGATGTCTCTTTGTGCAACTTGTTCTTGTATTTAAAATAAATATTATATTCATTTATTTTGCTTTTAGCTCTAGAGCCTGACTGAGTTATAAAAACTGTCTCATCTTTATTTTCTATATAATTTCTCGCTTTCACCTCGATATTTCCCAATTTTTTTTGACTAGTTTTAATAAAAACCGAGTTAGTGATTCTATTAAAAGGCTGAACGGTTTGCGTATCATCAGTGTCTATAAGATCGTATCCACTTGAACTTATATAATTTAAATTTCCTCCTGCCTTGATATTATTTTTTGAAAAGAAAATATTAGCACTTATGTCGTGTAAATCATGTGATCCATATTTATATGATATA
>CAJXDN010000025.1 GCA_913052485.1 uncultured Flammeovirgaceae bacterium
TCGACCCATTCCTTAAAAGGGAATTGCTCTACCAACTGAGCTAAGGGCCCACAAAATCAATTTACTAGAATAAAAATGTGTATACAGAATTATCAAAATATTTCAAATAAGAATTTGTAAAAAAAACTTCTGTATTTACAGTTTATCCATATATTTATTATAAAATTCATCAAATGTGTCATTTTTGATATTCAACCTAATAGCCTTCATTAACTCTTGATAAAAATTAATGTTGTGTAAAGTTAGCAACATAGATCCTAAGATTTCATTAGTATTAAATAGATGATTTAGGTAGTTTTTGGAGTATTTGTTTAGATTAAGAATTTTGCAATTTGGATCTAAAGGACTATTATCATTTTGATATTTATTATTTTTAATATTAACTCTACCATTCCATGTAAAGGCTAAACCTGTTCGACCAGATCTTGTTGGTAAAACACAATCAAACATGTCAACCCCTCTCTTAACAGCGCCCAGAATATCAGTTGGTGTTCCTACTCCCATTAAATAGTGAGGTTTTTTTTCAGGCATATATTCTTTTATATCATCCAAAACATTAAACATTTCGTCTTGAGTTTCTCCCACAGCTAAGCCTCCTAGGGCATAACCATCAAATCCAATTTTCAATAATCCTTCTAGGGATTTGAGTCTTAAGTCTTTAAATAATCCACCTTGAATAATTCCAAACAACGCTTTGTGGGGATTATGACCAAAAGCCTTTTTTGATCTCTCAGCCCAGTGTAACGAGAGATTAGTTGATTTATTTATGATTTCATAATCGTTGGTTTTTTTTGGACATTCATCCATTATCATCACAATATCTGAATTAAGACCTAGTTGAATTCTTATACTTTCTTCAGGACTTAAATAAAACTTTTTACCATCTACGTGAGAGTTAAAAATTGCTCCTTTTTCTTTATCAATTTTATTAATTTTAGATAAAGACATAACTTGAAATCCTCCTGAATCAGTAAGTATAGGAAGATCACAATTCATAAATTCATGAAGACCACCAGCGTCACGGACTCTCTCCACACCTGGCCTTATCATTAAATGATAGGTATTTGAAAGAATAATTTGAGAACCTGTCTTTTTAATATCACCAATAGTACAGGCTTTTACTGTAGCCTGTGTTCCAACTGGCATAAAAGTAGGGGTATCAATATCACCTCTATGAGTTATTATTCTACCAAGTCTAGCAAATTTATCTTTTTTTAAAATTTCAAATTTAAATTTTTTCAATTTAAACTAAGATATTATTTAGATTTAAAACTTATTATTTTATCAGGGTCTGTAACTGATCCATTATTATTTTCATCACCTCTTTTTATTTTATCTACAAACTCCATACCTTCAATAACTTTACCGAAAACAGTATATTGTTTGTCAAGAAATGGTGCTGGTTTAAAACAAATAAAAAATTGGCTATTTGCACTATTAGGATCTGATGATCTAGCCATCGATAAAGTACCTCTGTCATGAGGTAAATTACTAAATTCCTGATTAAGATCTGGTAAATCTGATCCACCCATACCGGCTCTTTTTAAATCAAAATCATCTGAATTAGACTTTCCAAATTTAACATCACCTGTTTGAGCCATAAATCCATCAATTACTCTGTGAAATACAACATCATCGTATTTTCCATCATCTGCTAATTCCTTTATTCTTTTTACATGATTTGGTGCTGTATCAGTAAAAAGCTCGATTTTTACATCTCCATTTTTTAATTTTAAGATCATTATATTCTCCTCTGTTAATGATTGGTTTGTTAAAAGCAAGAATAAAATTATTATTCTAATTATAAACTTACTCATATTTATCTTTTAAAGCTTTAATTGTACTTCTTGTTGTAAATTTTCTAATGTCTCCATCAAGTTTAATAATTTCTTTAACAAATTTTGAAGATATAATTTGATTTTCAACATCTGACATTAGAAATAAAGTCTCTATATTGTTGTTTAGTTTTCTGTTCATACCTGCAAGTTGAAATTCATATTCAAAGTCTGAAACTGCTCTTAAACCTCGTAATATAATACTAGATTTATATTTTTTACATAGAGTTGTGGTTAATGATTTAAAAGAGATAACAACTATATTTCTTTTATTCATTTTAAGATCTCTAAAAAGAGCATTTTTAACAATTTCTATTCTTTCATCAACATCAAAAAGATAATCTTTGTTTTCTCCATCTGATATACCAACGACAATTTTATCAAATAACTTTAATGATTTCTTAATCACATCTATATGTCCATAAGTAATAGGATCAAATGTACCAGGATAAATTGCTGTTTTAGACATTACAATAAATTATCATCAATTTTAATTGCTGAAACTACTTTTTCATCTCCCGATAGCTTGATAATTCTCACACCTTGAGTATTTCTTCCAGCTGTTCTAATTTCTTTAACAGATAGTCTTATTACTCTTCCTTTATTAGTTGAAATCATCATTTCATCACCTTCATTAACGGGGAATGATGACGCTATATTTCCATTTCGTGGAGAATTAATTATTCCAATAATTCCCTTTCCACCTCTATTAGTTGTTCTGTAGTCATAATGTGAAGTTTTCTTCCCATATCCATTTTCACTGATTGATAAAATAAATTTTTGTTTAGCTTTTAATTCTGATAGTTCATCTTTGGTATTTTTGCCATTATTCTTTATCTTATTATTATCGATGATTGATAAAGAGACAATTTCGTCATCTTTTGCTAATTCAATCCCCTTTATGCCTTTGGAAGATCTGCCTTTAAAAATTCTAAGTTTTTTAGACTCAAATCTTATACATTTTCCAAATTTAGTACTTAAAATTATATCCTGATCTTCTTTGCAAATTTTAACACCAATTATTTTATCATTATTATCTAATTTCATTGCAATTTTACCCGATGTGTTAATAGACGAGAAATCTTCAAGGCTATTCTTTCTTACTTTTCCTAGTGAGGTTGCAAAGACTATTTGATATTTGCTAGAATCTTCATCTTTTTCTGGATACGGCATTATTGAACTTATAGATTGATGATTTTTTAATGGTAAAATGTTGAATAAAGATTTTCCTTTTGAGGATGCAGAACCCTCAGGAATTTTCCATGCTTTAATCTTATATACAAGACCCTCTGTTGAAAAAAAAAGAACTGATGTGTGTGTATTAACTGAAAGAGTTTGAACTACGGAATCTTCATTTCGTGTAGTAATACCTGTTTTTCCTTTTCCACCTCTTTTTTGTATTTTTACAGTTTTAAGTGACCCTCTTTTAATATAGCCTTGTAAAGTAACTGTAATGAGAACTGTTTCTTTTTGAATTGTTTCCTCAATATCATAATTCAAAACAGCATCAATTATCTTGGTTCTTCTTGGTACTGAATATTTTTCTTTAATATCTTTTAATTCATTGCTTATAACTTTTAATAGTTCTTTTTTAGATGATATAATTTTCTTCAACTTCAGAATTAGTTCAGAAAGTTTTTTAATTTCAATTTCAATTTCATTTATACCAAGCGCTGTTAATTTCTGTAATCTTAATTCTAAAATAGCATCAACTTGTGATGATGATAAAATGTACAAATTTTTTTGTTTTTTATTTTCAATTAAAGATATGATTTTTTGAGATTTATTAATTTTCCATTTCATGCTTAATAGAGATTTCTTTGCTTCATCTGGAGTTTTGGAAGATCTTATAATTTTAATAACTTTATCTAAATTTTCAACTGATACTGAAAGACCGATTAAAATATTTGCTCTGTCTTCAGCTTTATTTAAATCAAATTTTGTTTTTCTTAATACAACATCCTCTCTAAATATTAAAAAGTTTTCTAAAAATTCCTTAAGACTACAAGTTTTTGGTTTACCATCTACAATAGCTAAAGTATTAAAACCAAATGAACTCTCTATTTGAGTATTTTTATACAATTGTCTTTTAACTGTTTCAGGTTCAACCCCAGTTCTTAAATCGATTGAAACTCTTATACCTTCCCTATTTGATTCATCACGTATATCTTTAATGCCCTCAATTTTTTTTTCTCTGACCAATTGGGCTATTCTTTCATTAAGTACAGATTTGTTAACCTGATATGGTATAGAGCTAATAATTAATCTGTCTCTTCCGTTTTTTTGTGTTTCATTTGATATTTCACCTCTAATTTTGAAAGAACCTCTTCCCTTGTTGTATCCTTGTTTAATGATATCTTTTCCTATAATAACTCCACCAGTAGGAAAATCAGGTCCGGGTATATGTTTCATCAAATCTTTTATCTTTATGTCTTTATTGTCAATTAAAGCTAATGTACCATTAATAATTTCTCCTAAATTATGAGGTGGAATACTTGTTGCCATACCAACAGCAATACCACCTGCTCCATTTACAAGTAGATTTGGAAATTGTGCAGGTAAAACAGTGGGTTCTTTTTCTGTTTCATCGTAATTACTTTTAAATTCAATTGTATTTTTTTCAATATCATCGATTAAAAATTGAGAAACTTTTGATAATCTTGTTTCTGTATATCTCATAGCCGCAGCAGGATCTCCGTCTATAGAACCAAAATTTCCTTGACCTTCTACTAAGGGTAAGCTCATTGAAAAATCTTGAACCATACGCACAAGTGCATCGTACACTGATTGATCACCATGGGGATGGTATTTACCAATTACATCACCAACAATTCGTGCAGATTTTCTAAACTGTTTTGCCCAATCATACCCACCTTTATACATTGCATACAATATTCTTCTATGAACTGGTTTTAATCCATCTCTTATATCAGGAAGAGCCCTGCTTACTATCACGCTCATTGCATAAGACAGATAAGACGAGCTCATCTCATCGTGCATCGAAATTAATTTTATATTTTGATTTTTGGGTACTTCGATTTTATCCATAGAAATTAAAATGGAATATCGTCATCCATATCATTTTGTACTTGGGATAGATCCTCAGTATTATTCGATATTTGTGAATTATCATTTGCAATTCCTCCACCGGAATTACTACCACCAAGCATAGTTAAAGAAGAATTATAACCTTGGATAACTATTTCAGTAGAGTACTTATCTTGCCCAGATTGTTCATCTTTCCACTTTCTTGTAGTCAATTGTCCCTCGATATAAATTTGCGCTCCTTTTTTTAAATACTGTTGAACTACATTCACCAAGCCTTCATTAAATACAACCACACGGTGCCATTCAGTTTTCTCTTTTTTTTCACCTGTATTCTTGTCTTTCCAAGATTGACTTGTAGCAAGACTTAGTCTGGCAACACTTTTTCCATTAACCATTTGTTTTATTTCAGGATCTGCGCCCAAACGACCAATTAAAAGTACTTTATTTAAACTTCCAGCCATAA
>CAJXDN010000026.1 GCA_913052485.1 uncultured Flammeovirgaceae bacterium
TCGACCCATTCCTTAAAAGGGAATTGCTCTACCAACTGAGCTAACGGCCCATATTAATTACAAGAATTCAAATGTGTATACAGAATTATTCAAATAATTCAAATAAGAATTTCTGAGACAAATAGTTTCTCTTTTATAATTTATCTATATATTTATCGTGAAATTCATCAAAAGTACCTTTCATGATATTATTTCTTATTGAAGTCATCAGTTCTTGATAAAAATTAATATTATGAAGTGTTAGAATCATTGACCCTAAGATTTCATTGGTGTTGAATAAATGATTTAAATAATTTTTTGAATATTTATTCAAATTAAAGTTCTTACAATTTTTATCAAGTGGAGTATTATCATTTTGATATTTATTATTTTTAATATTTATTCTGCCTGACCACGTAAAAGCAAGTCCAGTCCTTCCAGATCTAGTAGGCATTACACAGTCAAACATATCAATCCCCCTTTTAACTGCTCCCAAAATATCTGAGGGGTTGCCAACACCCATTAAATAATGAGGCTTGTCTTCAGGAAGATGATCTTTTAAGTAATCCAACACCGTAAACATTTCTTTTTGGGTTTCTCCTACAGCTAAACCACCCATAGCATAACCATCAAAACCAATTTTGATTAATTCGTTTAAGGATTCAATCCTAAGGTCTTTAAACAATCCACCCTGCACTATACCAAACAACGCTTTATCAGGTTTTATTCCAAAAGCTTTTTTTGATCGATAAGCCCAATAAAGCGATAAATTCATCGAATCTTTTATGAGATTATAATCATCAGATTTTTTAGGACACTCATCCATGATCATTAAAATATCTGAGTCTAAACCTAGTTGTATCCTTATGCTTTCCTCGGGACTCAAATAGAATTTTTTACCGTCTACATGAGAATTAAAAATTGCACCTTTTTCTCTGTCTATTTTATTTAATTTTGATAGTGACATTACTTGAAATCCGCCTGAGTCAGTTAAAATAGGCAGTTCGCAATTCATAAACTTATGTAATCCACCAATATTTTGAATTCTTTCTACACCAGGTCTTATCATTAAGTGATATGTATTTGCTAATATTATATCTGAACCTGTTTTTTTTATATCCTCAATTCTACAAGCTTTAACAGTAGCTTGTGTTCCTACGGGCATAAAAGCGGGCGTTTGGATATTACCTCTATGAGTTTCAATTAAACCACATCTAGCATATCTATCATTTGTAAGAAGTTTAAAGGCAAACTTTTTTAATGCCATTTAAAATTATAAGGATTTAAAACTGATTATTTTATCAGGATCATCAACAGATCCATTATTATTTTCATCTCCTCTTTTTATTTTGTCAATTATTTCCATTCCTTCTACCACTTTTCCAAAGACAGTATATTGCTTATCGAGGAATGGCGCAGGTTTAAAACAAATAAAGAATTGACTATTGGCACTATCTGGATCTGAAGATCTTGCCATTGATAAAGTTCCTCTGTCGTGAGGTGTATTACTAAATTCCTGTTTAAGATTCGGTAAATCAGAACCACCCATGCCTGCTCTTCTTAAATCAAAATCGTTTGAATCAGATTTGCCAAATTTAACATCACCTGTTTGAGCCATAAAGCCATCAATAACTCTGTGAAACACAACATTGTCATACTTTCCTGCATTAGCTAATTCTTTAATTCTTTTTACATGGTTTGGAGCTATATCCTCAAATAACTCAATTTTTACATCTCCATCTTTTAATTTTAATATCATTATATTCTCCTCTGACATTGCTTGGTTGGTTATTAGATAAAATAAAACCAAAAAATTAATAAAGAATTTATTCATATTTTTTCTTTAATAATTTAATAGTGCTTTTAGTAGTAAATTTTTTGATATTACCTTTTAACTTTACTATTTCTTTAACAAATTTAGATGAAATAATTTGATTTTCAACATCAGACATCAAAAAAATAGTTTCTATATCATTATTAAGTTTTCTATTCATTCCTGCTAATTGAAATTCGTATTCAAAATCTGAAACAGCTCTCAATCCTCGTAAAATTATATTTGATTTATACTTTTTACACAAATCGGTTGTTAAAGATGTAAATGAAACAACTAATATCTTTTTTTTATTTAATTTGAGATCTGAAAATAAGGCTTTTTTCACAATTTCAATTCTCTCTTCAGAGTTAAATAAATAATTCTTATTATAAACATCAGAAACTGCTACAACAATTTTGTCAAATATTTTTAATCCTTTTTTTATTACATCTATATGGCCATATGTAATGGGATCAAATGTTCCTGGATATATAGCAACCTTATTCATCAAACTAAATTATCATTAATTTTATCTGCTGAAACTACTTTTTCTTCTCCAGTTAATTTAATTATTCTCACTCCTTGAGTATTTCTTCCCGCTGTTCTTATTTCTTTAACTGCAACCCTAATAACTCGTCCTTTGTTTGTTGAAATTAGAACTTCATCACCATCATAAACTGGAAATGATGAAGAAATGTTACCATTTCTAGGAGAATTAATTATACCTATAATTCCTTTTCCTCCTCTATTTGTCGCACGATAATCAATATGAGGTGTTTTTTTGCCATAACCTTTTTCTGTAATAGACAGAATAAACTTTTCTTTTGCTTTTAATTCTGATTTTTCATCTTTAGACTTTTTAGAGTTCTTAAAATTTTTATCATTATCAATTATAGACAAAGAAACAATCTCATCTGTTGGAGCTAAAACTATACCCTTAATTCCTTTAGAAGATCTTCCCTTAAATATCCTTAATTTTTTTGACTCAAATCTAATACATTTACCTAATTTCGTACTTAAAATTATATCTTGATCTTCTTTGCATATCTTCACTCCAATAATCTTATCGTTAGTGTCTAGTTTCATAGCTATTTTACCAGATGCATTTATTGAAGAAAAATCCTCAAGGCTGTTTTTTCTTATCTTGCCTTGTGCAGTGGCAAAAACTATTTGGTAATTTTTTAACTCTGACTCATCATCTGGAAAAGGCATTATTGAACTAATAGATTGATGATTTTTTAGGGGTAAAATATTAAATAAAGATTTACCTTTTGAAGTGGAGGAACCCTCAGGTATTTTCCAAGCTTTTATTCTATAAACAAGGCCTTCTGTAGAAAAAAATAAAACAGATGTATGTGTATTTACTGATAAAGTTTGAACAACAGAGTCTTCATTTCTAGTAGTTATACCTGTTTTTCCTTTACCACCTCTTTTCTGTATCTTAACGCTTTTTAGGGAGCCCCTTTTGATATAGCCCTGTAAAGTAATAGTAATTAGAACAGATTGTTTTTGAATTGTTTCTTCAATATCGTAGTTAAGAACTGCATCGATGATTTTTGTTCTTCTTGGTAATGAGTATTTTTCTTTAATTTGTTTAAGTTCATTACTAATGACTTTTTGTAATTCTTTTTTTGATGATATAATTTTTTTAAAACTAATAATTAATTCAGCTAATTTTTTAATTTCAATTTCTATTTCATTTATTCCTAAAGCAGTAAGTTTTTGTAATCTTAGTTCTAATATAGCATTTATTTGTTCTTCAGATAGAGAATAAAAGCCTTTAGGTTTTTTAATCTCAATTAAAGAAATTACTTTTTGCGATTTATTAATTTTCCATTTCAACTTTATAATTGTTTTTTTTGCATCCTCAGGATTTTTAGATGCTCTAATTATTTTAATAATCTTATCTAAGTTTTCTACAGAAACAGATAAACCAATTAGTATGTGAGCTCTTTCTTCGGCTTTTTTTAAATCAAACTTTGTTTTTTTAACAACAACATCTTCTCTAAAAGAGAGAAAGTTTGTCAAAAAATCTTTTAAATTACAGGTCTCTGGTTTACCTTCAACAATAGCTAAGGTATTAAAACCAAAAGAACTTTCTATTTGCGTATTTTTGTATAATTGTCTTTTTACTGTTTCTGGCTCAACCCCATTCCTTAAATCTATAGAAACTCTAATACCTTCTCGATTAGATTCGTCTCTAATATCTTTAATGCCTTCAATTTTTTTCTCTCTTACTAACTGGGCAATCCTCTCATTTAAAACCGATTTGTTAACTTGGTAAGGTATAGAGTTAATAACTAGTCTTTCTCTGCCATTTTTTAAACTTTCTATAGAAATTTCTCCCCTTATTTTAAAAGATCCTCTTCCATTATTATAACCTTGCTTAATGATGTCCTTGCCAATTATTATCCCACCAGTAGGAAAATCAGGCCCAGGTATATGTTTCATTAATTCTTTTATTTTTATATCCTTGTTTTCAATTAAAGCTAAAGTTCCATTGATGACTTCACCAAGATTGTGAGGTGGTATACTAGTTGCCATACCAACAGCTATACCTCCAGCGCCATTTACTAATAAATTAGGAAATTGAGCTGGTAAAACAGATGGTTCTTTTTCAGTCTCATCGTAATTACTTTTAAATGCAATAGTGTTTTTTTCTATATCATCAATCAAAAATTGCGATACTTTTGAAAGTCTAGTTTCAGTATATCTCATTGCTGCCGCCGGATCCCCATCTATAGAGCCAAAATTTCCTTGACCATCAACTAATGGAAGACTCATAGAAAAATCTTGAACCATACGAACAAGTGCATCATAAACAGATTGATCCCCATGAGGATGATATTTACCTATAACATCTCCAACAATTCTTGCTGATTTTCTAAATTGCTTAGACCAGTCATAACCTCCTTTATACATTGCATATAAAATTCTACGATGTACTGGTTTTAATCCATCTCTTACATCTGGGAGTGCTCTACTTACGATAACACTCATAGCGTAAGAAAGATAAGATGAACTCATCTCATCATGAATAGAAATTAACTTTATATTTTTATCCTCAGAAACTTCAGTTTTTTGCATAGATATTAAAATGGAATTTCGTCATCCATATCATTTGATATTTGAGACATATCTTCGTTATTATTAGAAGGTTGAGTTTTGTCATTTGCGATCCCACCACCAGAACCACCTCC
>CAJXDN010000027.1 GCA_913052485.1 uncultured Flammeovirgaceae bacterium
TATTCATGTTGGAGGGTATAACTGAATAATTATAGTGATACTATTTTAGTTTTCAATTCTCTCAAGTCTAGTCAAAATATTTTCAAAATAATTTTTAGCTTCGACAGGACAATTATTTAAGAAATGATCTAATATGTCTTTTTCATTTTTCATATTGTAAAATTAAAATACTCGTAAAAATAAATTAGGTTTTTTATATATTAGAAATATGAGAAAAGAAAATACAATTGCTGAACTATTAGACAGATTAGATCAAGAAATACAGAATCCAAAAGACTCTGTTCATAAAATTGTATTAAAAATCACAATTGACAATATCAATAAGTTGTTAAATGAAAAATAATAAGATTTTTATTTTACTTTTTTTAATTCCTTTAATTTCATGTGAGAAAGGTGTTGATTGGAATGTATATGGTGGTTCATATGAAAGGACACAGTTTGTTGACTCAGATAAGTTAAACCTTGATAATGTTTATAGACTAGATAAGATTTGGGATTATAGTTCAGGTGATAGTGATAATTCTTCTCAGATTCAAACTAATCCACTGATTATAAATGGAAATTTTTATGGTGTATCACCAAAGCTTAAATTATTTTCTTTAGAAGCTAAGACAGGTATTGAAATATGGGTGTTTGATCCCTTTAATGCAGATGATAATTTTTTTGAAAAAGAAGGCTCAAGAGTAAATGTATGTAGAGGAATAACTTATTTTAAAGATAAATATAAAGAAGATTTTATTTTTTATGCGGTTGGATCAAAATTGTTTAAGGTTAACTTAAAAAATGGTAATCCTGATTCATCTTTTGGTAATAATGGATTTGTTGACTTACATGAAGGTTTAGGTAGCAATTCCAACTCTTTATTTGTCACTATGACTTCTCCAGGAGTAATCTATAAAGATTTAATTATAGTTGGATCAAGTGTTAGTGAGGGAAATCCAGCAGCAAAGGGAAATATTAGAGCATTTGACGCTAATACAGGTGATTTAAAATGGACCTTTAATACTATACCTGAAATTGGTGAAGATGGGTATGAATCTTATAATGATCCCGATGCATATAAAAGACTTGGTGGAGCAAATGCATGGGCAGGTTTAACTTTAGATGAAAAAAGAGGTATTCTTTATGCACCAACTGGTTCTGTAAGTTATGATTTTTATGGCGGGGATAGAGTTGGAGATAATCTTTTTGCTAATTCCATTATTGCTTTAAATGCTGAAGATGGAAAAAGAATTTGGCATTTTCAAACAGTTCATCATGATGTATGGGATAGAGACCTCCCGACTCCACCTGTACTTTTTGACTATTCAATAAATGACTCAGTTATTCCTTCTTTAGCTCAAGTAACTAAATCAGGGTATATCTATTTATTGAATAGAATAACCGGGAAACCTTTACATAAAATTATTGAAACAGAAGTTCCATCTAAATCAAACTTAATTGGTGAGGTTTTATCAAAAACTCAGCCAATCCCTAGTTTTCCTGAACCTTTCTCAAGGCAATCATTATCATTAGATGATATTAACCCATTTGTTTTAAAAAATGAAAGAGATAGCCTAATTAAAGTCTTTTCCTCAATTTCAAAAGATCACATGTTTTCACCTCCTTCTGAAGAGGGGACATTAATTTTTCCTGGATTTGATGGTGGTGCTGAATGGGGTGGTCCAGCTATTGACCCTATAAACAATAAACTTTATATTAATTCTAATGAAATGCCTTGGATACTAACCATGAAAAAGGTTTCAAATTCAAGCTCTCAAGGAATGAATATATATAATAAACAATGTTTAATGTGTCATGGAATTGACCATAAAGGTTCCGGAGAGAATCCTTCAATACTTGATCTTGGTAAAAAGTATAGCTTTAGTGATATGAGATCACTAATTATAAATGGTAAAGGTCTAATGCCTGGATTTAAATTTTTAGATGATCAAAAAATTGAAAAAATAGTAGATTATATTATGGATCTAAAAGATGGAGATAAAACAAATATTCTTTCAGTTAATGAAGAAGTTTTTTATACATCAACAGGATATAATAAGTTTCTAACAAACGATGGATATCCTGCAATTAATCCACCATGGGGTACTCTCAATTCTATAAATTTAAATACAGGTAAACTTGACTGGAAAATTCCGTTGGGTCAAACAGATATCGGTATTAAGAATAATATTATAACTGGCACAGAAAATTATGGTGGTCCAATTGTAACTAAATCTGGTATAATTATTATTGCAGCTACTGCTGATAATATGATAAGAGCTTTTAACAGTAAAAATGGAGAGTTATTATGGGAAGAAACACTCCCTTTTTCAGGCTTTGCTACCCCAAGTTATTTTGAGATAGAAGGTAATCCATATATTGCAATTGCTTCAGGTGGTGGTAAACTTGGAACTAAATCTGGTGATAGATATGTAGTATTTGGTATTACCAAATAATCAATCTATTGAAATTTTTCAAAAAGATATTGAGATAAAAATAGGTAAGTGATCAGATGGCCAAAGTCCACTTGGTAATTTTTTATCAATGTGTTTATAATCAATAATATTTATTTTCTTAGTGAATATATAGTCTATCCTATTTAATAATTTACTGCAGGGATCAAAACCACTGAATGTTCCGATAGGATCTTTTACTGGGAGTATCTTAAATGAATCCTGAAGTTGCTCTGATAATAATTTTATTGGTGAGTCGTCAGGATTTGCATTAAAATCACCCATAACTACAGTTGGTTTATCTTGGTAATTATTTTTAGTTATATGATTTAGAATTATACTAGCTGATTTTTCTCTAGCAACTTTACCAACATGATCAAAATGAGTATTGTACACTATTAATTTTTTCTCTAAATTTTTTATTTTAAAAACTCCTAGTGTCACAATCCTTTTTATGGCTGCATCCCAACCAATAGAGGGAATTTCAGGTGTTTCTGATAACCAAAAAGTTTCTTCTTGTTCTAATATCACATTATCACTTTTAAAATAGATTGCAGAATATTCCCCGTTACTTCCTCCATCTCTTCCTTCACCTATATAATCATAATTTTTTAATTCCTGAGATAGATACTCAATTTGATCAGGAAGTGCTTCTTGAATTCCTAAAATATCTATATCCTCTTCTTTGATTAGAGAAACAATTCCTTCTTTTCTATTATCCCACTTGTTAATACTGTCAGTTTCGGTATTTAATCTAATATTATATGTCATTACGTTGATTTTTTTATTGTAATCTGTGCAAGAATTAAAAACAATAAATAAACCTAGTAATATGAGTAATAACAGTTTTTTCATAATTAATTAACACTCCTTTCTTATCTTTAAAATATGGATGACAAAGAAAAAGAAGAATACCCAGGTGAATTTAAGGATAATGTAATTAAGATTATCCTATTACTTCCAACAATAGTTTTTGCTGGGTTATATTTTTTTTATGATGATAATCAATTATACTTATACCTATTCCTTGGGTTAGGACTACTTGAACTTATAATATTTCAATTTATTAGAAAGAAAAAGAAATAAATTAATTTTAAACAAAAATAAAATACTATGAAAAGAAAAGTAAATGCAATTTG
>CAJXDN010000028.1 GCA_913052485.1 uncultured Flammeovirgaceae bacterium
CATTACCACGGTATGCCTGAACTTCTTATTGAGTTTTTAGGAAGTAATAAAGGAATGACAATTGTGGGTTGGGCTTCAGACGGTTTTCCTGTCTACGCAAGAAATGGTTTCTCTAATCCTACAGACCCTGATAGTGAAGTGAAAGAATTAAAATCAAGTTATAAATTAAAAACTGAACCTGACGCAAACAGGCCAAGTACAGTAACTGCTCTAGCAGGGGGACCTAACCAAGGTAGTACTAATCCAAATATTCCTATTGAAATGGGTGCTTTTACACAAGATTATGAATATGTTGATGGACTCGGTGATCTAGATCAGTGTAACGGAAGGTATGGAGTTACACCGGAGTTTCCAGATGGAATTTATTATTACGTAGTAACTGATGACTTTCCTTTCTTTACTAGATGTCTTAAAGGAGATACTAATTAAATGATAACTATCTATTTAATTTAGTTTATAGTTATTTAAATATGTTTTAAATTAATCTATTTATAATGGTAAGATTATGCTTTTATTCTCTTATCCCACAATTTTATTTCACAAACTGAGAAAGTTTAATTATGAAATTTGAAGATTTAAACTTACACCCTACATTACTAAAAGCAGTTAAAGGTGAAAATTACACCCATCCAACTGCTATTCAGGAACAAGCAATTCCATTATTATTAAAAAAAAATGATGTACTGGGGAGCGCTCAAACTGGTACTGGTAAAACAGCTGCTTTTGCATTGCCTATTTTACATCATCTAATAAATGAAAGAAATAATAATGATGGTAAAAAAAGAATAAGAACTTTAGTCGTAACTCCTACAAGAGAACTTGCCATTCAAATTGCTGAGAGCTTTACATCTTATTCAAAATATAATAATATTACAAATACTGTCATTTTTGGAGGAGTGAAACAAGGGACTCAAACCACTACACTTAGTAATGGTGTTGATGTGTTAGTAGCAACTCCTGGAAGATTATTAGATTTAATGGGGCAGGGATATATTTCATTAAAAGATATTGGTTATTTTGTTTTAGATGAAGCAGATAGAATGTTAGATATGGGGTTTATCCATGACATTAAAAAGATATTAGATAAATTACCAAAAGAGCGTCAATCTTTATTCTTTTCGGCTACTATGCCTAAAAATATTGTAGAACTTTCATCTCAGATATTAAAGTTCCCTAAACAAGTATCCGTTAATCCTGTGTCTTCAACTGCCGAAACTATTCAGCAATTTATTTACTATACGAATAAGGCAGATAAAAAAAATTTGCTACTGCATATTTTAAAAGATAATAATATTAGTCAATTGTTGCTGTTTTCAAGAACCAAGCATGGTGCCGATAGGATAGCTCGTAATTTAAAAAAGAAAAACATTAGAGCTTCAGCAATTCATGGAGATAAATCACAGAATCAAAGACAAAAATCATTAAAGTCATTTAAAGATTCAGAAATAAGAGTTTTGGTTGCTACTGATATTGCCGCTAGAGGTATTGATATTGATAAGTTAAGTTATGTGCTGAATTATGATATCCCCAATGAGTCAGAGACATATGTGCACAGGATAGGAAGATGTGGTAGGGCGGGAGAGACAGGAGTTTCTATTTCAATATGCGAACCAGAAGAAAATGAGTACGTAAGAGACATTGAAAAATTAATAAAGCAAAAAATTCAAGAGGTTCAAAACCATCCTTTTCCTCAAACGGAAAAACCCATGAATGCCCAACAAAAAAAGGAATTTGAAAAAGAAAAACAAAGAAGAAAACAAGAGTTTTTTAATAATAGAAATAAAAAGAGAGGTTATAAAAAATCAAACAATAGAAACAATAGAAGGTAGTTTGATTAGAGTTTTAGACTTCTAAAATATATTATGTCATTTATATTTAAAGTATTTTAAAAGAGATTGAATAGAGAGTGTTTTGTATGATTTGTGTTCCCGATTACTCCACTGTAAATAAATTATTAATAATATTTTTAATTTAAGAATGGGAGTTAATCTCTTTATCAGACCTCTTCCTATCATTCTCATCAAGTAATACTTTTCTAAGTCTGATACTATTTGGTGTCACTTCTACGTATTCGTCTTTTTGGATATATTCAATAGCCTCTTCTAATGTAAATTTTACTGGTGGAGCAAGCTTTACCTTGTCATCAGTCCCAGCAGACCTTACATTTGATAGTTTTTTTGTTTTGGTAACATTTATAACTAAGTCATCACTCCTTGAGTTTTCTCCAATCACTTGTCCAGTGTAGATATCTTCACCAGGATTAATAAAAAATTTACCTCTATCTTTTAATTTATCAAGAGAATATGGAATTGAAGTACCGTTTTCCATTGATATTAATGACCCACTATTTCTTCCAGGTATGTTCCCTTTAAATGGTTGGAATTCAATAAATCTATGGTTAATAACTGCCTCTCCAGCTGTAGTTGTTAGTAGGGTATTCCTTAAGCCAATGAGACCTCTTGAGGGAATGATAAATTTACATATCATCCTTGAGCCCTTTGCCTCCATTGATAACATCTCACCTTTTCTGATAGCAACAATTTCAATAGCTTTACCAGATATTTCTTCTGGTAAGTCGATTGTTAACTCTTCAATTGGCTCGCACTTTTTACCATCAATTTCTTTGATTATTACTTGAGGTTGACCTATTTGTAATTCGTACCCTTCTCTCCTCATAGTCTCTATAAGGACTGATAAATGTAAAACTCCTCTACCAAATACAACAAACTTATCACCTGAGTCATCTCTCTCCTCTAGCTGCATTGCTAAATTTCTTTCTAGCTCCTTATTTAGCCTATCTTTTATATGTCTGGATGTCACAAATTTACCTTCTTTACCAAAGAAAGGGGAGTTGTTAATGGTAAATAGCATGCTCATTGTGGGCTCATCAATTGCAATAGTTGGTAGGGCCTCAGGGTTCTCAAAATCAGCAATTGTATCTCCAATCTCAAAATTTTCTAACCCAACCACTGCACATATGTCACCTGCCTCTATTTTGTCAACTTTTTTTCTTCCCAGACCATCAAATGTATTAATTTCCTTAATTCTTGATTTTGATATTTCTCCATCTCTCTTGACTAAACTCACCATCTGATTAGCTGATAATTTACCTCTTTGTAGTCTTCCAATTGCTATACGTCCAGTGAAAGATGAGTAATCCAGTGATGTTATTAACATCTGCGTTGATCCCGATTCAATTTTTGGTTCAGGTATCTGCTCTATAACAGTATCCAGTAGGGGAGATATCGACTCAGATGGAGCCTTCCAGTCTAATGACATCCAGTTATTTTTTGCTGATCCATACACTACGGGGAAATCTAATTGCCACTCCTCTGCTTCAAGCTCAAACATTAGGTCAAATATGGACTCATGAACCTCATCTGGTTTACAGTTTTGTTTATCTATTTTATTTATTACAACTATAGGCTTTAATTTTAAATCTAGAGCTTTTTGTAAGACGAAACGAGTCTGAGGCATGGCGCCTTCAAAGGCATCAACTAGAAGTAAAACACCGTCAGCCATATTAAGAACTCTCTCTACCTCACCTCCAAAATCTGAGTGACCTGG
>CAJXDN010000029.1 GCA_913052485.1 uncultured Flammeovirgaceae bacterium
AATGTCAGTGATGAAGTTTTTGAAGTTTATAAATCACAATTTGATTATCCAAATAGTGAACTTAAAGTTAACGTAAATGAAATAGAATCTTCTAACAAAAAATATCAAATAGAAAAATTTCAAATGCCAACGCCTTATAAAAGCAATGAAAAACTATATGGATATATAATTACTTCAAAAAAATTCGAAAAAAAGTCTAAACCAATTATAGAATTTCCTTCAGCTGGGGCAATTTTTTCAGATGAATTAAATATTGATAATAATATTATTAAAGAAAAAAAATATCTTTTAGATGAAGGTTACTCAATAATAATTCCTGTTTATCATAATACTTGGGACAGAGAAAAGACTATTAAAGATTGGTGGCCAAATGAAACTGAAGAATATAAGAATACATTAATAAAAATTGGTAAAGATTTCAAAAGAGTAATTGATTTTTTAGAGACGAGAGAGAATCTTGATATCGAAAGCCTTTCATATATGGGATATAGCTGGGGTTCTGTCACTTCGAATATTCTTTTAGCTATTGAAAACAGAATCACATCTGCGGCTCTTTTTGTAGGTGGATTAATGTTACAAAAAAGCAGAAAAGAAATTGAATCTCATTTATATGTAAGAAGAATTAAAATACCTATTCTTCATATTGTAGGTAAACTTGACGGTATTTTTGAATTTGAAGATTCTTTTTTACCCTGGAATGAACTTATAGGAACACCTGAAATACATAAAAAGATTATTATCCTTGATAAAGTAGGACACGGATTACCAAAAGATATAATGATTGATAACCATTTACAACTTCTTAAAAAATATAATTAATCCACTTTTATTTTAGAGCTATTGGTGTGATATGATAGTATAACCTAACACCTCTAAACCTAAAGCCTTTTGAAAGTGTCGTCAACGACACTATAATGAAAATAAATCTGTAGTGAGTTAGGACTTGCCTTTGTTTATTAATTAAGTTTCAGGAAGAAAACACAGAGTAGAGATATTGTAGAGTTCCCTATATTTGAATACTAATCATAAATCAATTAAAATGAAAAACCTTCTTGTTTTCATATTTATAATTGCTCTAAATAGCTGCACAAAAGAAACTGATTGTGTTGAGATAACAAGAAAAGAAATAAGTGGGAGTAATTTTTTATTTTTTTGGCAAATTGAAAATTACGACAATGTAGGATTAGAAGCTGAGCCTATCCCATCAGGTGCTGTGAGTGAAGAAATATATAATCAATATAATGTTGGAGATATTTATTGCGTTGATAATTAAGTAAACTCCATATCCTCTTCATTAAACTCAGAAAAACACCTAATAGAGATTGAGTTTTTTATATTAGCAAATTATTAACCATAAATCAATTAAAATGAAAAAAGTATTTTTTATAGTAGGACTATTATTGACTGCTTGTAACCAAAGCCAACAACCTTGTGATGATAAAATCAAGGCAAATGGATTTATAATAGACACAGAACAACAAGTTATGCTAGCTTCCAATAATGCAGTAGATATCTTTAAGGAAATTGATAAAGCTTGGTTTGAAAGAGATTATGAAAAAATTAAATCTCTAGTAGCTGAAGAAGCTACATTACGCTTTGCTAACGGCGATAAAGGAGTTGGACCAAAAGATTTGATTAATCTTATAAAAAAAGAATATGAGGAAAATACAAATAATGGTATTAAATGGGGTTGGACTACAGATTATGCATTTTCAGTAAAAAACACTCCAACTGATAATCCAAAGGCTGGTGATATCGGTGAATGGGTTCTAGCAGAATTTACATCTGAAAAATTCAATACCATAGAATGGTATCAATTTAATGATGGAAAGCTTATTAATTGGTATCAATTTAATTCACCTGTAAAATGATAATATTTCCCTCCCAAGTGGAGGGTTTTTCTATTGAAACAGGTGGATGGGATTTGATATGTAATCAATTCTCTATATCTTGGAGGTATTATTAATCATAAATCAATTAAAATGATAATTAAAATTATTATATCATCATTAGCAATTTTGGCTACCCTTTTTGGAGTATTTAAAAAAAATAGAGTCTTTTTTAACGTTGGATACTTTATTTTTGGAATAATGGTTGTTTTTGATCAAATAACTTTATTCAGCAGTAATTCCGAATCAATACATCTTGCTCTTGCTTCTTTATGGCTGATCCAAACTTCTCTGGCAATTCCAAATAAATTGGCTTACGATGGGAGTAAATTAGCAAAGTCAGCTGCTATAAAAATATATTCAGCTTTATCAATAATTAATCTTTTTGGCGCCTACTATGCTACTATAGGAGATGAGGTTCCTCAGGGCGCTATGTATGGTCATTTATTACTTGGTATTCTTCCTTTAGTTGCTATTTTCCTTATTTTAAGTGATAAGATTGAAATAACCAAATAGTGCTCAGTTAAAAATAAATTTCAAGCCC